>JANPEF010000082.1:0-80993 GCA_031431875.1 Candidatus Eiseniibacteriota bacterium
AGGTTGCCTACACGTTCACGGCAACGGCGACGGATGACGACCTGCCGGTGCAGACGCTCACGTTCTCGCTCCTTGGTGCACCGGCTGGTGCCGCCATCGACGCTGGCACCGGAGAGTTCACCTGGACGCCGAGCGAAGCCCCGGGCCCGGGCGAGTATCCGTTCACTGTTCGGGTGACCGACGGCGTCGCGACGACGGACGCTGCTCTAACGATAACCGTCACCGCAGCGACCCTCGCTCACGAGCTCGCTGGAGTGACGCTCGCCGCAACGATCCCCGAGCAGGTCGCCTACACGTTCACAGCAACGGCGACGGATGACGACCTGCCGGTGCAGACGCTCACGTTCTCGCTCCTTGGTGCACCGGCTGGTGGCGCCATCGACGCTGGCACCGGAGAGTTCACCTGGACGCCGAGCGAAGCCCAGGGCCCGGGCGAGTATCCGTTCACGGTGCAGGTCAGCGATGGCGTCGCGACGAGCGACGCTGCGATCACGCTCACGGTCACGGAAGCGAACGCCGCACCTGCACTCGCAAACGTCCCGGCGGCCGTGACGATCCCCGAGCAGGCGGCCTACACCTTCACAGCAACGGCGAGCGACGACGACCTGCCGGTGCAGACGCTCACGTTCGAACTCGTTGGTGTACCTGCCGGTGCCGCCATCGATGCCGGCACCGGCGAGTTCACGTGGACTCCGACCGAAGCCGAGGGTCCGGGCGAGTATCCGTTCACGGTGCAGGTCAGCGACGGTATTGCGACGACGGTTGTGGCGATCACGCTCACGGTCACGGAAGCGAACCTCGCACCCGCACTCGCCAGTGTCCCGGCATCCGCGACCATCCCCGAGCAGGCCGCCTATGCCTTTACCGCGACTGCATTCGACGACGACACGCCAGCGCAGTCGCTCACGTTTTCTCTCCTCGGTGGACCCGCCGGCTCCGGCATCGACGCCGGCACCGGCGAGTTCACCTGGATGCCGACCGAAGCTCAGGGTCCCGGCGAGTACCCCTTCATCGTGCAGGTCAGCGACGGGGTTGCGACGACGGTCTCCGCAGTCACCCTGACCGTGACCGAAGCCAACGTCGCGCCGGTGGTCACCGGTGTGCCGGCTACAGCGACGACTGCCGAGCAGGCCGTATACACGTTCACGGCGAAGGCGACGGACGGTGATCTTCCGGCACAACCACTCACGTTCTCGCTGTCGGGAGCTCCGACGGGCGCGAGCATCAACCCGGGATCGGGGACCTTCACCTGGACGCCCAACGAGGCGCAGGGCCCGGGCGTGTACGCATTCACGGTGCGGGCTGGCGACGGCATGACGACGACCGATGCCGCCATCACGCTGACCGTGACCGAGGTCAACTTCACGCCAGCCATCGCAGGTGTGCCGTTCTCGGCCACCACGCCCGAGCGCGTGCCGTACACCTTCACGGCGACGGCGGCCGATCCGGACATCCCGACGCAGGCGCTTACGTTCTCGCTCGTCGCTGCGCCGTCCGGTGCGGCCATTCACCCCACGACCGGCGTCTTCACATGGACCCCGACCGAGGCGCAGGGGCCTGGCTTGTACCCGATCCTCGTCCAGGTGAGCGACGGGATCTCGAGCCGCGGCTCCGGCATCTTCCTCACCGTGGCCGAGGTCAACGTGGCCCCCGTGTTGTCGGGCGTGCCGGCGGCGGCGACGCTCGAGGCGACCGTTCCTTACGCGTTCTCCGCCTCGGCGACCGACGAAGATGCGCCGGTGCAGGCCCTCACGTTTTCCCTGGTCGGTGCGCCGGCGGGGGCAGGCATCGGGAGTGGAACCGGCGCATTCACGTGGACACCGACGTTCGGGCAGGCACCCGGCACCTACCCGTTCGTCGTGCGGGTCACCGATGGCGTGGCGCAGACCGATGCGAACATCGCGCTCACGGTCGAGGTGACACCGCCCCTGCCGATCACCGATCTCGTCGCGGCGCGCGAGCCCGGCACATCGGGCGCGGCGACCGCGCCGATCCGCGTGACGTGGTCGCCGACGCCGGGGGGCACCACTGTCGAGGTCTACCGTGCGGCGTTCGGCGGCTACCCGCGCTACGACGACGACGGAGGCGTCGCGCCGGGAGTCCCGACTTATCCGCCGGGTCCGCCGTGGGTCCTGACCGCGGTCACGGCGCCCGATCAGCTCGACGCGCCCCCGACGCGCGACTTCCATCACTATGTCGCGTTCGTGAACAAGGCCGGTCCGGCGACGTCGCCGGCATCGAACCCGACGGCGGGCACGCTCAACTATGTGCTCGGCGATGTGTCCGACGCGAACGTCCCGGGACAGGGCGACAACCACGTCGCGACCGCCGACCTCTCGCTGCTCGGTGCGCACTACGGGCTGACCGGCGGCGACGTGGCGCCGTTCGCGTACCTCGATGTCGGTCCGACGTCCAGCGGAACCGTTGTCGGGAGGCCGCTGACCGACCAGGCGCTCGACTTCGAGGATCTCGTGCTGTTCACGCTGAACTTCGATTTGCTCGGTGGCTGGGCGAGGGTTCCGTCGCGCTCGCTCGACGGTGCGGCCGTCGCCGAACCGGACGAGTTGCACCTCGATGTCTCGTCATCGGCGTCGGTCGGAGACTCGCTGGCGGCGGGCCTGGAGGTTCGCGGCGGCGGGGCGATCCAGGCAATGTCGGTGCGGCTGGGCTGGAATCCGGCCGTCGTGCGCCCGCTGGGGCACTCGCTCGGAAACCTGGTCGGCGATGCAGGTGGCGTGCTCCTGTCGCCGCGCCCCGGCACGATCGACGTCGCGCTGCTCGGCGTGCGGGCGCAGGGGCTGCTGGGCCGCGGCACGATCGGTCGCGTCGACTTCGAGCGGATTGCCGCGGGCGATCCGGGCATCCGGATCGAGCACGTCACGGCGCGCGACGCCGCGAACCAGGAGGTCGCGGTGCTGCAGTTCGCTCGCGTCGCCGCGGCCGACGTGCCGCTGGTGTCGGGCCTCGCGCGGCCGACGCCGAATCCGTTCGCCGGCGCAACGATGCTGGCGATTCGCCTTGCGGCGGCGGGAACGGTCGACCTGGCCCTGTACTCCGTCGACGGACGAATGGTGAAGCGCCTGGCGCACGGCGATTGCGAGGCCGGGACCCATTTCGTCACGTGGGATGGCACGAACGAGAGCGGACGCCGCCTGCCCGCGGGTGTCTACTACGCGCGGCTGATTGTCGGCGGCGGGGTCTACCGGCAGTCCGTGGTGCTCGCGCGATGAGCCGCCTCCATGCGATCGCGGTCGCCGCCGTGCTGGCACTCCTGATCGGCGCGGGTGCCGGCGTGGCGCAGGCCGGCATCGTCGTCGAACTCCAGCCGGCGGCGCTCACCGTGAGCCCCGGCGCCACGTTCGACCTCGATGTCGTAGTCACCGAGCCGGGCTCGAGCTTCAATGCGTTTGACGCGATCGTCGGCCACGATCCGGCCGCGCTCACGCTCGTCGAGATGGCCCCGCTTGCGCTGCAGGAGGGCGCGCTGATGACCACCGCATGCGGTAGCCGGTTCCATCGCTTCCGCCGTGGCGCCGAGCGCGACACCGCGACCGTCGTGCTGCTGTGCAACGGTGTCTCGGTCGCCGGACCCGGGACGGTCTACCGCCTCCGCTTCCAGGCGTCGTCGACGCCGCAGACCACGACCGTCCAGCTGCTGCCGGGCACCCAGTTCTTCGATGCCGGGATCGCGGTCGCCGGGGTCATCACCACGGATGCGACGATCTCGATCCTCGCCGGCGTGGACGTGCCCGCATCGGCCGACGCCCACGGAGGACGTCTCACCGCGCAGCCGAATCCGTTCGCGGCGTCAACGCGCCTGGTCATCGACTCCCCGGGCGACGCGCTGCAGCGGCTCGACGTGTTCGATGCCCGCGGGCAGCTCGTTCGCCGGCTGGCACATCGCCGGTTCGCGGCGGGCCGCAACGATGTCGCCTGGGACGGGCGCACCGACGGGGGCGAATCGGCGCCGGCCGGGCTCTATTTCGTGCGCCTGAGCGGCGGCGCTGCACCGCTGGTGACCCGCCTCGTCCGCACGACTTCCCGCTGACGCTTCGTTTTGTGGATTGACCCCGGCGAACCCGGCGGGATACTCGGTTGGCGCGGTCGAGCGATCGGGCCGCCGGACGTGATGCGTTCGGCGCAGGCGCGGAAAGTGGGGGACCACATGGCGGCTCAAGAGGACCTGGCCGGATTCGTGCGCGAAGCCCTTGCACACGGGGCCTCACGCGCGACGATCGAAACCACCCTGGCGGGCGCCGGCTGGCGGCCCGAGGAAGTGCGGCGCGCGCTGGCCGCCTGGGCCGACGTGCCGTTTCCGGTGCCGGTGCCACGCCCGCGGCCGTATCTCTCGGCCCGCGAGGCCTTCCTCTACCTCGTGCTGTTCACCGCGCTCTACATCACGGCGTTCAGCCTCAACGACCTGGCGTTCAAGTTCATCGAGCAGGCGTTCCCCGATGCTGCGCAGCGCGGCGATGGCGAGTCGTTCCGCAACGGCGTGCGCTGGGCGATCTCGAACTTGATCGTCGCGTTCCCGCTGTTCCTCTGGCTCGCGGTGACCATGCAACGCGCCGTCGCCCGGGACCCGCTGCGTCGCGCGTCGCGCATCCGCAAGTGGCTCACCTACCTCACGCTCTTCCTCGGGGCGGGCATCCTGATCGGCGACCTGATCGCGCTGGTCAACGGCGTGCTGTCCGGAGAGCTGACCACGCGCTTCGGGCTCAAGGTCGCGGTCGTTGCCGCGATTGCCGGGACGATCTTTGGCTACTACCTGAACGACCTGCGCAAGGACGAGAAGGAAGACGACGCATGAACGGTGCACCCGGGGGTCGCGCGCTCCTGATCGTGATCGGCGCGGTCGTCGTCGCGGCCATGGTGGCCGGCCTGCTCGTGCTCGGCTCGCCGGTGGACGAGCGGGCCCGCCGGATCGACGAACGACGCCTGCGCGAGCTGCAGGAACTGCGCAGCGCGGTCGATCTCCACTTTCGGCGCGATGCCGCGCTGCCGGATTCGCTCGAGGAACTGGCCCGCCGCTCGCCGCTTCCCGTGCGCATGACGGAGCCCGACGGTGGACGCCTCTACGGCTACGAGGTGATCGATTCGACATCGTATCGCCTGTGCGCCACGTTCACGTTCCCCACACCCGACCACGAGGACTCGCGCTACTACCACGAGAAGGAGTGGGCGCACGGAGCGGGCCGCCAGTGCTTCCGCTTCCGCGTGCGCCTCCGCGATCGGGACGAGATCGCGCGGCCCGAGGACGCGACCGGCCCCATCCTCGAAGGCATATCCGATTCCACGCCGTAGCCCGCGCCCGGCGAACTGGGCGCGACTCAACGTGGCGGTGGGGATGTTCGTGCGAAAGGTGATGCGGTTGTAGCGGATCCACCCGGCAGGAACGCAGTCAACTCGAGATCTGAGCCGTCATCCTTCCGCGCCGCGTACGGCGTGGGATTCGGGCGTGCTATCGAGCCGAAACGAGCTGACGAAGCCTCTGAGTCGCGTCGGCGATCTGGGGAGATTCGGGATCCGCGTGGGCCCACGCCCGAAGGAAGATGCGGTACTCGGTCGCGGCGTCAGCGCGGTGGCTTTGAGCCTCGAAGACCTTTGCCAGCTCGTAATGCGCAAGCGCGTCGCCCGGATACAAAGTGAGGCAATCGCGCAAGACGCGCGCCGCCTGATCGCGTTCGCCGGCGTCAGCGTGAGCGCGTGCCAGGAGATGACGGTAGAACTCATCGAAGTATGCGGTCCTATAGATGCCGAGGGGACGGATCAGCGCAAGCTGGGCAAGGGCGCGACGCGGCTGACCTCTTTTGAGTTCAAGATCGGCGCGCATCAGAACACATCGTACGCGGTGAATAGTCTTGGACTGATCCGTCCGCCTCGCAAGATCAGCGAGTTCACGGTCGGCGGCATCCAATGAGTCCGCGAGGAGGAGGGCCATGGACCTCCAGGCCCGAACTTCCCATTCTTCGTGGGCCGACAGACCGCTTCGTCGCGACCAGGCGCGCCACTCTCCCATGGCTTCACCGCTCCAGGGGAGGTCGTACTGGTGCGCGATGAAGAACTTGAACATGACGCATCTCCGTTCCCAGATCGGATCCGGTGCCTCGCTTCGGGTGCGATCCAGGAGCTCGAACGCACCCCGGAATCGCCCCTGTTCCGCGAGGAGACCACAGACTCCCGAGCCCGGAATCGTCGCGATCAGGGAATAACTCTCAGCGGGAGAGAGCCCTGAGCCCAGCCGCAAGGAGTCGAGCGCGATAGTTGCCGCCGCTGCGTCACCGCGATAGTAGGGCATGGTTGCGAGACACGCTTTGGGATACAGATTGTTCGGATCAACGGCCAGCGCATGGCGAAATGCCTGGTCCGCACTGTCCGGCTTCGCGGTTCTCAGATAGGCGTCTCCGAGCATGCTCCAGCTGTCCGGGTTGAGCGGAAATCGGGCAGCGGTCTCGCGCGCTACGGCCAGTGCCTCCTGGCGGCGGTCGAGTATGTCGAGGTTGGATGCGAGCTGGAACCAGAAGGGGGCATGATCCGGGTAGAGGCGGCATGCCCGTTTGACGATTGGGAGGCGCTCCGCTGCCGTCCCGGTTGAAGACACATATTCGAGAGCCTCGCGATCGTCGGGCCACCGCTCCAGAATGTCCTGGTAGGCTTTCACTGCGTCGTCGACCCGATAGTTTGCAGAGTGTCGCCAGGCTTCGAGTCTCATCCGATCCTTGACGTTGAGGCGAGATCGCAACCTCCACGCCAGGTCCGCCGTCGCCCGCGCCTTCGTCTCCGAGACAGAGCTGACACCGTAGATCGCCCGGGCGAGGCCGAAGTAGGCGAGCGCCGAGGTGGAGTCGAGCTCGAGGGCGGTCTCGAACTCGTTCACCGCATCCCGCGATCGCCCTCCTTCGAGTGCGAGCGAACCGGCGATGTAGTGGCGATAGGAATCCGGCGAGTTCGACGTCAGTTCTCCTACTGAGGGTCGGTATTCCGCCGGTCGCGTATCCGAAGATCGGGGGAGCGCACTTGCAAGCGTCGCCACGACCGAGTCCGCCAGGGTAACCAGGTCCGGCGCAATTGTTCGGCGACCCGCGATGCTCTCCCCGTTCGCAACGTCCACGAGCCTCCACAGGAGTGTTGTTCCATCGGTTGATTGGACGACCTCGCCGTTGAGCATGAGCGTTGCCCCTGCCTCCCGGGCGACCTGCAGGGCCTCGTCGGCTTCGATGCGACCTCGCGCCGAGCCAAGTCGGCGGCGGCGCACGTCTCGGAGCAGTTCCGGGCTGACGATCCGACAGGGACTCACTTCGACAAGAGCGGTGTACACCAGGCTCGTGATGCTCTCGGAGAGCGTGGAGTCGGACGTCGGGCCGAGCGGCTGGAAATCGAGGACCGCCAGCGCCGGATCGTGAGTGGCAGGGTCCGGTCCGGCCGAGCGCTGGAACAATCCGTAGGCGGTTGCCAGGACGACCACCACGAGGGCAGCGGATACAATCCATGGCGAAATCCGTGGCCCCGCCGCTGGCCTGCGCTTCGCGTCGTGTGCAACCTCGGCGCGGTGGCCCGCGGACTCGGCCAGCCACAGGAGCTCCCGCCGCAGGTCCCCGGCGGTCTGCCATCGATCTTCCGGGTCTCTTTCCAGGCACTGCCGAACGAGCCGTAAAAATTCGGGTGGCGCCACGGAAGTCAAGGCGGCCAGGGCCGCCGGCGAGTCGCGCATGATCTGGGCGATGGTCATGGCATCCGTGGTTCCGGCAAATGCCCGCTGTCCTGTCGTCATCTCGAGCAGGACGCACCCGAGCGCCCAGAGGTCGCTTCGAGCGTCCACCGTGCCGCCTTGAAGCTGTTCCGGCGACATGTAGGGAAGGGTCCCGACCACGGTGCCGGTCGCCGTGATCGGCTCATTCGATCTTCCGGATTCCTGTGCAAGCCTCGCCGTCGCCTCGGGATCGCCCGCACGGTCGGGACGCGTCGTCATGAGCGCGAGGCCGAAGTCCATCAGCTTGGCCCCGCTCTTCGTCAACATCACGTTGGCGGGTTTGAGATCCCGATGAATCACGCCGGCACGGTGAGCCCGGTCGAGCGCGCTGGCGATTTGCGCCCCGATCTCCACCACCTCGGCGCGAGGAATCGCACCGCGGCTGAGACGTCGCGCGAGGGTCTCCCCTTCGACGAGCTCCATCACGAGGTAGTCGGTATCCCCCTCGGTGCCGATGTCGTGAAGGACGCAAATATTGGGGTGATTGAGGCTGGAGATGGACTTTGCCTCGCGGCGGAAGCGGGCTCGATCCTCGGATGAGATCGAACCGTGCTGCGGCAGGATCTTGATGGCGACATCGCGGCCGAGTCGCGTGTCCCGGGCTCTCCATACCTCACCCATGCCGCCCGCGCCGAGTAGGGCGATGACCTTGTACGGGCCGAGGTGAGTCCCGGGAACCATGGCCATGGGGAAATCGTACCTCAGGTTGCATGAGAGATGCTTACGAGCCGGGGGGAGGGTAGACCAGTCTACTGGAAGCCACTCTTCCGCGGTGAACGGAGAGCCACGACGGTGAGTTCCCGGCGGTCAGCCAGCCGTGGCCGGCCGCAGCGTCACCAGCTTCTGCCCGGCCTCGACCGTCTGCCGCTCGGTCACGTGAATCGCCGTGACGATGCCCGGTTGCTGCGCGGTGAGCTCGTTCTGCATCTTCATCGCCTCGACGATCGCGACCGCGGCCCCGGCGGGCACGACGTCGCCCACCTCGACCTTGAGGGCCACGACCAATCCAGGGATCGGTGACTCGACCACTTCGCCGGTGGCCTTGGCGTCGCTGCGGCGCACCTCGCGTAGCGTCTTCTCGAGCGGATGGCGCACCATGACCTTGTGGCGCTGGCCGTGGATGGTGACCCAGATCGCCTGCGCGTCCTCCTCGATGGCAACCTCGTAGACGCGGCCGTCGATCAACATCGAGTAGACCTCGCCGTCGGGCAGGGGCACGAAGTCGGCGGCCAGCAGGCGCTCGCCGGTGTCGACCTCGAGATGCCGCGCCTCGATCCGCACGTCGATGTCGAGTTCGCGTTCGCCGAGCTGCGACCAGAACTTCATCGGCCCTCCCCGGTGCGATCGGCAAACTTCCAGCGCGCGATGGCCGCGCCGCCATCGTCGCCGCCCGGGGCGACCGGACGCACCGAGCGTGCCTTCTCGTGCGCGTGCAGCGAGGCGGCCAGCAGCGCGATCTCCTCGGTCTCGGGCGTGGCCGCCAGCGAGGCGGCCGAGAACAGCTCGCCCAGCAGGCCCGTGTGCACGTCGCCGCGGTCGAACTCGGGCAGCGCCAGGAGCCAGCGGTGGAAGCCGACGTTCGAGGCGACGCCCTCGACGACGGTCTCCTCGAGCGCGCGACGCATGCGCGCCAGCGCCTGCGCGCGATCCTCGCCCCAGGCGATCACCTTGGCGATCAGCGGGTCGTATTCCATGGGCACGCGGAAGCCGTGGTACACGCCGGCGTCGGTGCGGATGCCCGGACCCTGCGGCAGGCGCAGCCGCTCGATCACCCCGGCGCTGGGCATGAAGTTGCGCAGCGGATCCTCGGCGTAGATGCGGCACTGGATCGCCGCGCCGCGCGGCGACATCGCGGCCGCTGGAAGCGAAAGGCGCTGCCCGTCGGCGATCTTCACCTGCTCGGCGACCAGGTCGAGGCCGGTGACGAGTTCCGTGACCGGATGCTCGACCTGCAGGCGCGTGTTCACCTCGAGGAAGTAGAAGTTGCCGTCCGGGTCGGCGATGAACTCGACCGTGCCGGCGTTGACATAGCCCGCCGTGCGCGCGATCGCGCAGGCGGCCTCGGCGAAGCGCGCGCGGATCTCGGGCGTGAACAGCGTCGACGGGGTCTCCTCGACCACCTTCTGGTGGCGGCGCTGGATCGAGCAGTCGCGCTCGCCGAGGAACACGATGTTCCCGTGCGCGTCGGCCAGGATCTGCGCCTCGACGTGCCGCGGGCGCTCGACGAAGCGCTCGAGGTACACGCTGTCATCGCCGAACGCGGCCTTCGCCTCGCCGCGCACCAGCTCGAGCGCCGAGTCGAGTTCGGCCGCCGAGCGCAGCACGCGCATGCCCTTGCCGCCGCCGCCGGCTGCGGCCTTGAGCATGAGCGGGTAGCCGAGTTCGTCCGCGACCTTTTGCGCTTCCTTCATGTCGGCGAGCGCGCCCTTGGAGCCCGGCACGAGGGGTGCCCCGGCCTTGAGCGCGATCTCGCGCGCGGCGAGCTTGTTGCCCAGACTCGCGATCACGTGCGGTGGCGGGCCGATGAACGTCATGCCCGCGTCGACGACGGCCTGCGCGAACTCGGCGTTCTCCGACAGGAACCCGTAGCCGGGGTGGATCGCGTCGACGTGCGCCTGCTGTGCCACAGCGATCAGGCGCGGGATGCTGAGGTAACTCTCACGCGCCAGGCCGGGGCCCAGGCGGTACGCCTCGTCGGCGAGCAGAACGTGCAGCGCGGCACGATCCGGATCCGAGTAGACGGCGATCGAGGTGAGGCCCAGGTCGCGCAGCGTGCGAATGACGCGAACGGCGATCTCGCCCCGGTTGGCGACGAGGACGCGCTTCACGCGGGATCTCCATCGGCGGGCGGCGTGGAGTCGCGTGCCGGCGGTGCGTCGAACGGCACGAACGCCGGCGCGTCGATCCCGATCACGGTGCGGCCGGTCGTGAACGAGTGTGCCTCCGGCGACGGACCGTCGCCCTCGATCGCGACCACGGCGGTGGCCACTCCGCCGTCATGCGCCAGCGAGATGGTCGCGTGCGTCGCGCCGATGGTGCGCGCGACCTCCGCGGCGCGGCCGGTGATGTAGAGATGCGGTCGACCGTGCGGGTCATGGCGCACCTCGAAGTCCTTCCAGCCGACGCCGTTCGACCAGCCGGTGCCCAGCGCCTTCATGCCCGCTTCCTTCGCCGCGAAGCGCGCGGCGAAGTGGCGCGCCGGCTCCTTGTGCCGCGTGCAGTACGCGGTCTCGCCGGCGGTGAACAGTCGGCGCGTGAAGCGCTCGCCCTTCGCCAGGGCGCCCGCGATGCGCGCCACCTCGACGAGGTCGATGCCGAGTCCCAGGATCACGCGCGCGGTCCTGCCAGCGCGGACGCGGGCTCGAGCGTGGCGACCGGCGTCGCATCCCACACCAGGGGCACGTTCGAGACGACCGCGCGGCGGCGGCCGTCGGCGCGCCGCGGGATCGTGTCGACGGCCTGCAGCTCGAGGGAGAGCGCCGCATCGACGTCGTGCACGCCCGCGGCGAGCGCGGCCTGCGTGCGCACCTGCGCGGCTTCATTCCACTCCGCGGCGGGCCGGATCTCGAACACCAGCGCATCCGGACGGGTCTGGAGCACGCGCCAGTCGGCGATCGCCGGGGCGTCTGGAGCGTCGACGATCGTGTCGAGCAGCCACTCGAACCAGTCGCCGTGGATGCGGCGGCCGGCGGGGGAGGTGACCAGTTCGTCGCTGCGGCCGTCCGTCAACAGGAGCCGCTCGCTGGTGCGGCCGCACGAGCACGTCGGCTCGGGAATGCGGCAGCCCACGTCGCCGGTCTTCACGCGAAACATCGGGTAGGATCGATTGTCGAGAACCGTGGCCACGAGTTCGCCGTCCTCGCCGTCGGGGACAGGCTCGCCGTCGCGCAGCACCTCGATCAACACGCGCTCCATCGAGACGTGCAGCCCGTTGCGCGCATCGCACTCGTGCGCGGCCTCGCCCAGCTCGCGGGTGCGCCACGCATCGAAGACCGGCGCGCCGAGCAGGGCCTCGAGGCGGGCGCGGCGTTCCTCGCCCAGGCTCTCGCCGCTCGACTGCACCGCGCGCGGCTTCCAGCCGTCGGCGGGCGCGGCGGCCGCGTAGCGCAGGAGCGCGCTCGGCGCACCGCACAACAGCCCGGCATCGAGCTTCGCACCACGGGTGGCAAGCCCGGCGGCTGCGCCGTCGTCGGCGCCGGGCTCGAGCTGTGCCGGGTGCAGCCACGCGCCGCCGCGCAGCGCGCCGCGCAGCGTGCCTGCGGCGTGCGGAAGGAGCGTGCCGTGGTCGGCGCGGCCGGTCAACTCGAGGCGGGGAAGGCGCCAGTCGAGGCCCATCCAGCCGACGTGGCGCAGTTCGTCGACCTGGCGTTCGCGGCGCGTGAGCGGATCGAGCCAGATCGGCGCGGCGGGAGCGTCGCCCGGCTGCCCGGGGAGCGGCGGCGCTTCGATCCAGTCGGTTCCCGGCGCGTCGCCGGCGACGAGGTCGCGGGCGAAGTCGCGGCGATCGCGCGCGTCGAGCGGCGGCAACGCGGCGAGGTCGCGGATCGAGCGCACCAGTTCCGGGTGGATTCCGTAGCGGGCGAAGCGTCGGCGCCAGAACGCCGTTGCGCCGCCGGCGTGGGCGAGCAGGGACTTGAGCCGCTCGACCTGCAGCGCCCCGAGGGCGCGCCGATCGAGGCACTCGTTCGCCGCGCAGGCACGGAAGAGCGCCGGGGCACCGGCGCGGAAGGCGGCGAAGGATCGCAGGCTCTTGGCGAACAGGGGCATGGGCTTCGCGATCGTGGGTGGACGGGTCGATGCGACGGATTGCGCGCATGATGCCCCCGGCAGGCGGTTCGTGCAAGCGATCCGGCGGCCCGGCGAGGTCCCAATCCCCCGCGCTTGACAGCGCGCCGCCGTGGCCGCATCAATGGTGCATTCCCTGCCCCGAACCGGCTCCCGGAGATCGCCCATGCCCCCTGTGCGCAGCGCTGCCGCCCTGCTCCTCGCCTTGCCGCTCCTGCTCGCGCCAACGGTCGCCCCCGCCGCGCCTGCGAAAGCCCCGCCGGTCGCACCGATCGAGGACGTGACCGACGTCTACTGGGGCGTCCCCGTGGCCGATCCGTACCGGTACCTGGAAGACCGGAAGGACCCCCGTGTGCTCACCTGGATCAAGGGGCAGGCCGATTTCACGACCGGCGTGATGGCCGCCGTGCCGCACCGCGACGAGTTGCGCGCCCGCATCGCCGAGTACGACGCCGGGCGTCCGTGGAAGGTGTTCGACATCGAGCCGCAGGCCGACGGAGGCCTCTTCTACCTGAAGCAGAAGGCGGGCGAGAACCTGGCGAAGCTCTACGTACGACCTGCCGGCGGCACGAGCGAGCGCGTGGTGGTCGATCCGTCGACGCGCACGCCGGCCGACGGCGGCCACTACTCGATCAGCTGGGCGCAGGCTTCACCCGACGGGAAGCGCGTCGCGATCGGCCTGGCCCCCTCGGGCTCCGAGGAGGACATCCTTTACGTCATTGACGTGACGAGCGGCGCGGCGCTCGGCGACTCGATCACGCGCATGGAGGCCGCTTACGTCGAGCCGATGTGGCTGCCCGACGGCAGCGGCTTCTTCTACTCCCGCTTGCGCGACCTGCCGCCCGACGCCCCCGAGACCGAGGGTTATCGCCTGTCCCGCGCCTTCCTGCATCGCCTCGGCACGCCGGTCGCGAGCGATCCGCAGGTGTTCGGTCACGGGGCGAACCCGGCGATCGTGATGACCGAGGAAGACTTCCCCGCGATCGAGCTGCCCGACGGTTCGCCCTTTGCGCTGGGCCGGATCACGCACGGCGACTCGAACCAGCTCACGCTCTACAGCGCCCGCCTCGACGACCTGGTTGCCCACGGCAAGGACGCGAGCTGGAAGCTGATCTGCGACGTGCCCGACTCGGTGACCGGGTTTGCCGTGCACGGGACGACGATCGATCTGGTCACCTCGCGCGATGCGCCGCGCTTCAAGGTTCTGCGCACCGATCTCGCCGCGCCCGACTTCGAGCACGCGACGCTCGTCGTGCCGCCCGGGCACCTGGTCGTCGACGGCATCCGCAGCGCGAAGGACGCGCTCTACGTGCAGTTCCAGCGCGGCGGTGCCGGCTCGATCGGGCGCGTGCCGCATGGCGCAGCGCCGGCGGTCGCGATGCTCGCGCTGCCCGACGACTTCCAGGCCGGCGTCCTCGTGGCCACGCATCCGAGCCTCCCCGGCACGTTCGTCGAGACCAAGGCGTGGACGCGGGCCGGAAAGACCTATTACTTCGATCCTGCGAACGACCGGTTCACCGACTCGAAGCTCAACCCGGTCGGCCGCTACGACGCGGTGCCGGGCTACGCTTCGATCGAGGTCGAGGCGCCGTCGCACGACGGCGTGATGGTGCCACTGTCGATCCTCCACAAGGTCGGCCTGAAGAGGGACGGCTCGAACCCCGCGTACCTCACCGGCTACGGCTCGTACGGCATCAATCGCAACGTGAACTTCGATCCGAAGCAGCTCGCGTGGCTCGAGAAAGGCGGCATCATCGCGGTCGCCCACGTGCGCGGCGGCGGCGAGTTGGGGCAGGAGTGGCACAGCGCCGGGCAGAAGGCGAACAAGCCGAACACGTGGAAGGACTTCATCGCCTGCGGCGAGTACCTGGTGCGCGAGGGCTGGACGTCCCCGGCGAAGCTCGCCGGTCAGGGCGGCAGCGCCGGCGGCATCACGATCGGCCGGGCGATCACCGAGCGCCCCGACCTGTTCGCGGCCGCGCTGCTCGACGTGGGCTCGCTCGACGTCGTGCGCATGGAGACGACGACCAACGGCATCCCGAACATCATGGAGTTCGGGACCGTGAAGAAGGAGGACGAGTTCCACGGGTTGCTCGCGATGAGCGCATATCACCACGTGCAGGACGGCGTGAAGTACCCCGCCGTCATGCTCTCGCACGGGATCAACGACCCGCGCGTCGAGCCCTGGGAGTCTGCGAAGATGTGCGCCCGCCTGCAGGCCGCGACCGCCAGCGGGAAGCCCGTGCTGTTTCGCGTCGATTACCAGGCCGGCCACGGGATCGGTTCGACGCGCAACCAGCAGCAGGCGACGCTGGCTGACAAGTGGGCGTTCCTGCTCTGGCAGATGGAAACCCCGAAGCCGCTGCCCTGACCGTGGACGCTGCCGCGCACGAGCCGCGCTTCCGGTTCCAGGTCGCCGTCGCCGTGGTCGCGTTGCTTGCGATCGCGGCGTCGCTGCTTCTGGGCGCGTTCGCGCCCGGCGTGCCGGCGCTCGTCGGCATTCCCGCCGCCACGCTGCCGCTGTGGGTCGCGCTCGCGTTCGGGGGCGTGCCGCTGGTGATCGGGGTGGTGCAGCGGCTCCTGCGCGGCGAGTTCAGCGCCGACGTGCTGGCCGCGATCTCGATCGTGGCCTCGGCCGTGCTCGGGCAGCACCTCGCCGGCGTGCTCGTCGTGCTCATGCTCGCCGGAGGCCAGGCACTCGAGTCCTTCGCGGCGCGACGGGCCTCGTCCGCGCTCAATGCGCTGGCGAAGCGCATGCCGACGGTCGCGCACCGCCGGGGCGACGACGGGCTCGTCGACGTCGCGATCGACGCGGTCGAGGTGGGCGCTGAGCTCGTCGTCCTGCCGCACGAGACGTGTCCCGTCGACGGCATCGTCGTCGAGGGCCGCACCACGATGAACGAGGCGTACCTCACCGGCGAGCCTTACTTCCAGGAGAAGATCCCGGGCTCGGCCGTGCTGTCCGGCGCCATCAACGGCGAGGGCGCGCTGGTGATCCGCGCGACGAGCCGCGCCGTCGACTCGCGCTACACGCAGATCATGCGCGTCATGCAGGACGCCGAGCAGCGCCGGCCGCGGATGCGGCGGCTCGCCGATCGCCTTGGCGCGTGGTACACGCCGCTGGCGCTGGTCGTCGCGATCGCGGCCGGGATCGCGTCGGGTGATCCCGTGCGCTTCCTGGCGGTGCTGGTCATCGCCACGCCGTGCCCGCTCATCATCGCCATTCCGGTGGCGATCATCGGCGCGGTGTCGCTGGCGGCGCGGCGCGGCATCATCGTCAAGGATCCGAGCGTCCTCGAGGAGATCGACACCTGCCGCACGGCGATCTTCGACAAGACCGGCACGCTCACCTACGGCGAGCCACGCGTGAGCGAGGTGATGCCGCTCGCCGGCCACGCGAGTGACCGCGTGCTTGCGCGCGTGGCGAGCCTCGAGCGCTACTCGCGTCATCCGCTCGCCGGGGCGATCCAGATCGCCGCCGAAGCGGCCAATCTCGCCATCGATCCAGCGACGGAGGTCTCCGAGCGGCCGGGCCAGGGACTGCGCGGCACCGTCGACGGCGTCGTCGTCGAGGTGACGAGCCGAAAGGCGCTGTCCGGGCGCGACACGGTCGCGCTCGCCACGCTCCCCGACTCGGGCGGCGGGCTCGAGAGCGTCGTCCTGTTCGACGGCGTCGTGGTGGCACTGGTGCGCTTTCGCGACGAGGTGCGCGCCGACGGCGGGCCGTTCGTCCGGCACCTCGAGCCCAGCCACGGGTTCAGCCGCGTGCTTCTGGTCTCGGGCGACCGTGAGAGCGAGGTGCGCCACCTCGCCGCCCAGGTCGGCATCACCGAGGTGCACGCCAGCCAGAGCCCGGAGCAGAAGCTGGCACTCGTGCGCGCCGAGACCGCGCTCGCGCCCACGCTGTTCATGGGCGACGGGATCAACGACGCGCCGGCGCTCGCCGCCGCAACCGTGGGCGTCGCGTTCGGGCAGGGCAGCGACGTGACCGCCGAGGCGGCGGGGGCCGTGATCCTCGACAGCTCGCTCGGGCGCGTCGACGAGCTGCTCCACATCGGGCGGCGCATGCGCGGCATCGCGCTGCAGAGCGCGGTTGGCGGCATCGCGCTGTCGCTGCTGGGCATGCTCGCCGCGGCGCTCGGCTACCTGCCGCCGGTCGCGGGTGCGCTGCTGCAGGAAGCGATCGACGTCCTGGCGGTGCTCAACGCGCTGCGCGCCTCGTTCGCGCCGGGAACGCTCGCCGACTACGAGGGCGCGGCCGCTGCGATACAACGAAGCGTGGCGTCGTCGCGGGCGGACGGGTAGTCTCGGCGCATGGAACGCCGCAGTGTCGAAGCCATCGTCCGGTCCCTCAACGATGCGAACGTGCGCTACCTCGTCGTCGGGGGCCTGGCGGTCGTCGCACACGGCCACGCGCGCTTCACCGGTGATGTCGACCTGGTCCTCGATCTCGACCCGGACAATGCATTGCGGGCGGTCGAAGCTCTCGCCGCCCTCGACTACCGGCCCCGGGCCCCCGTGCCGATCCGGGAGTTCGCCGACCCGGCCCGGCGGGACGATTGGGTCGCGACGAAGGGACTGACCGTCTTTTCGCTCTCCAGCCCGGCGCACCCCGCGACCGAGGTCGACCTGTTCGTCGCGGCCCCGTTCGATTTCGACGTCGTGTACCGACGTGCAGCTCGGTTCGAAGTCGCGCCCGCCGTCAGCGCCACGTTTGTGTCGCGTGCGGACCTGATCGGGATGAAGCGGCTTGCCGGTCGTCCCGTCGACCTCGACGACGCGCGTATTCTCGAGTCGATGGACGACCCGGGGCCGGGGCACGAACCATGAGCGGGACCGACCCGAACGGACCCGAGAGTGCGGGCTGGGATCGCGGATTCGAGGGCCACGCCGAGGCGCAGCGGCGTCGGATCGCAGCACTGCCCCTGTGGCTGAGGATCGAGTGGCTCGAGGAAACGCAACGCCTCCTCGAGCGGATGAAACGCGTCGATCTCACGATGCGTCCCGACGACATCCTTCCCTGAAACGAGCCCGATGACCCCTCTACGAACCACACCCGGCCCCGCTCTCCTCCGCCGCATGGACGCGTGGTGGCGCGCGGCGAACTACTTGTCGGTCGGACAGATCTACCTCTACGACAATCCGCTCCTGCGCCGACCGCTGACCGTCGAGGACATCAAGCCGCGCCTGCTCGGGCACTGGGGCACGACGCCCGGCCTCAACTTCATCTACGTGCACCTCAATCGCATCATCGTCGAGCGCGACCTGGGCGTGCTGTACGTCTGCGGTCCCGGTCATGGCGGGCCGGGCATGGTCGCCAACACCTGGCTCGAGGGCGTCTACAGCGAGGTGTACCCGGACGTGTCGCAGGACGGGGAGGGGATGAAGCGGCTGTTCACCCAGTTCTCGTTCCCGGGCGGCATCCCGAGCCACGTCGCGCCCGAGACGCCGGGCTCCATCCACGAGGGCGGCGAGCTGGGCTACGCGCTCGTGCACGCCTTCGGCGCGGCGTTCGACAATCCCGATCTCGTCGTCGCCTGCGTGATCGGCGATGGCGAGGCCGAGACCGGGCCGCTCGCCGCCAGCTGGCACTCGAACAAGTTCCTGAATCCCGCGCGGGACGGCGCGGTGCTGCCCATCCTGCACCTGAACGGCGCGAAGATCGCCGGGCCGACGGTGCTCGCGCGCATCCCGCGGCCCGAACTGGCCGCGTATCTCACGGGCTGTGGCTGGGATCCGATCTTCGTCGACGCCGACGATCCGCTGCCCGCGCATCGCGCGATGGCGCGTGCCATGGACCGCGCGTTCGACGCGATCGCAAAGGCGCAGAAGGCCGCTCGCCGCGCCGGCGTGCGCGCCGGACGCACGGTGCGTCCGCGCTGGCCGATGATCGTGCTGGTCAGCCCGAAGGGGTGGACCGGGCCAGCGAAAGTCGACGGCAGGCAGGTCGAGGGTACATTTCGCGCGCACCAGGTTCCGCTCGCCGACGTGCACCACCATCCCGAGAGGATCGCGCAGCTCGAACGCTGGCTGAAGAGCTACAAGCCGCGCGAGCTGTTCGACGCCGACGGCCGGCCCCGCCCCGAGATCCTGGGCCTCGCGCCGGCAGGCGAGCGGCGCATGGGTGCGAATCCGCACGCCAACGGCGGGGCGCTGCTGCGCGACCTGCGCCTGCCCGACTTCCGCGCCTACGCCGTTCCCGTGCCCGTGCCCGGCGCCGTCGACGCCGAGGCGACGCGCGTGCAGGGCGCCTACATCCGCGACGTGATGAAGAAGAATGCCGACCACGGGAACTTCCGCGTGTTCAGCCCGGACGAGACGGCGTCGAATCGCTGGAACCCGGTGTTCGAGGTCGAGAACCGCATGACCACCGAGCCGATCACGAAGGACGATGACCACCTGTCGCCCGACGGCCGCGTGCTCGAGGTGCTGAGCGAGCACCTGTGCGAGGGCTGGCTCGAGGGCTATCTCCTCACCGGGCGGCACGGGTTCTTCTCCTGCTACGAGGCGTTCATCCACATCGTCGACTCGATGTTCAACCAGCACGCGAAGTGGCTCAAGTCCACGCGTCACATCCCGTGGCGGCGGCCGATCGCCTCGCTCAACATCCTGCTCTCGTCGCACGTCTGGCGACAGGACCACAACGGGTTCAGCCACCAGGACCCGGGGTTCATCGATCACGTGGTGAACAAGAAGGCCGAGGTGATCCGCGTCTACCTGCCGCCCGACGCGAACACGCTGCTCGCGGTGACCGACCACTGCCTGCGCAGCCGCCACCTGGTCAACGTCATCATCGCCGGCAAGCAGGACGCGCCGCAGTGGCTCGACATGGACGCCGCGGTCCGCCACGCGGCGGCCGGCGCCTCGCTGTGGGAGTGGGCGTCGAACGACCGGGGTGGCGAGCCCGACGTGGTGATGGCCTGCGCGGGCGACGTGCCCACGCTCGAGACGCTGGCCGCGGTCGAGCTGTTGCGCACGCACGCGCCGGAGCTCAGGGTGCGCGTCGTCAACGTCGTCGACCTGATGACGCTCCAGCCCGAGAGCGAACACCCGCACGGGCTGTCGGATCGCGACTTCGACACGCTGTTCACCCGCGACAAGCCGGTCATCTTCGCCTTCCACGGGTACCCGTGGCTGATTCATCGCCTCACCTACCGGCGGACGAACCACGCCAACCTGCACGTGCGCGGGTTCAAGGAGGAGGGGACGACGACGACGCCGTTCGACATGGTCGTGCTCAACGACCTCGATCGCTTCCACCTGGTCATGGACGTGATCGATCGCGTGCCCGGGCTCGGCTCCCACGCGGCGTATGCGAAGAAGGCGATGGCCGACGCGCTGGTCGCCCACACCGAGTACATCCGCCGCCACGGCGAGGACATGCCCACGATCCGTGACTGGCGCTGGGCCGGTACCACGCCGGTCAAGGCGACGGCCCGGCCGAAGGGAGCGCGCCCGTGAACGTCCTCGTCCTCAACTGCGGCAGCTCGTCGCTCAAGTTCCAGGTCGTCGCCACCGACGCCGCGGCGATGGAGGCCGACTCCGATCGCGTGCTCGCACGTGGCGTAGTCGAGCGGATCGGCAGCGAGGCACTGCTCACGCTGACCGCCGGCGACGCGCCCGCCGTGCGCACCGCCGAGCCGCTGCGCGATCACCGTGCGGCGCTCGAGGCCGTGCTGCGCTGGCTCGTCGGGGGCGCCGTGCCGGGGATCGCTTCGCCCGGCGACGTGCACGCCGTCGGCCACCGCGTCGTCCACGGGGGCGAGACGCTGACCGCCGCGACCCTCCTCGACGAGGCGACGATCCGCACCATCGAGGCGTGCATCGACCTGGCTCCCCTGCACAACCCGGCCAACCTCAAGGGGATCGACGCGGCGCGCACCGCGTTCGGTCCGGGCGTGCCGCAGGTCGGCGTGTTCGACACGGCGTTTCACGCGACGATGCCCGAGACGTCTTACCTGTACGCGATCCCGTACCCGATGTACGTGCGGCACCGCGTCCGGCGCTACGGCTTCCACGGCACGTCGCACCGCTACGTGGCGTGGCGCTATCGCCGGATCGCGGGTGTCGCGCGCGAGGCGACGAACGTGGTGAGCCTGCACCTGGGCAACGGCGCATCGGCCTGCGCGATCAAGGGTGGCATGTCGCTCGACACGACGATGGGCATGACGCCGCTCGAGGGTCTGGTCATGGGCACGCGCTCGGGCGACCTCGATCCGGGTATCCTCGAGTTCCTTCACCACAAGGAAGGCCTCTCGCTCGGCGAACTCGATTCGATGCTCAACAAGCAGTCGGGCCTGCTCGGTGTCTCCGGGCTCACCAGCGACATGCGCGACCTGCTCGCCGAGGAGGCGGCCCACGGCGATCGCCGGGCCCGCCTGGCGATCGACCTGTTCTGCCTGCGGGCGCGCAAGGCGATCGGCGCCATGCTGGCGCGGATGGGCGGCGCCGACGCGATCCTGTTCACCGGTGGCATCGGCGAGAACGCCGCAGCGGTGCGGGCGCGCATCCTCGACGGCATGGAGTGGTGCGGCGTCGCGCTGGACACGGCGATGAACGACGCCACCGTGCACGGCAAGGAGGGCGAGATCGGCGCCGCGGGATCGCACCTGCGCGTGTTCGTCATTCCCACCAACGAGGAACTGATCATCGCGCGCGACACGGTGCGCTGCGTCACCGGGACGCCGTGACGCCGGTCGCGCCGTGCGCATTCGAGGCGCGCGCTGGTTGAAAAGGCGCTCGCGGCACTGCGCACCGCGAGGAGATCACGCTGCATGCTCTACCTTCTCGGAGTCAACGGGGACGGCCTCGCATTCTGGCGGCAGCTCGGCGCACAATCCCGGGGCGGGTTGCACCTGCTTTCCATCGATCTCGAGGCACCATCGATCTCGAGGCCTGACAGGCGGCGCATCCGGTGTTAACCTCGCGGCCTCGCCGACCCACGGCCACGGAGGATTCGACGATGACCGATTTCCGCAGGACCACGGGGGGCACGGTCGCCCTCTCCACCGAACAACTCGACACGCTGCGCGCCTCGTTGCGCGGTCCACTCCTTCTCGCGGGCGATGACGGCTACGACGCGGCGCGTGCGGTGTGGAATGCCATGATTGACCGCCGGCCCGCGGCGATCCTCCGCGCGCACGGCGCCGGGGACGTCATCCAGGCAGTGAACTTCGCCCGCACCCATGGTGTCCTGCTCGCGGTCAAGGGCGGCGGGCACAGCATCGCCGGCAAGGCGACGTGCGACGGCGGCCTCATGCTCGACCTGTCCCTCATGCGCTCGGTGCGGGTCGAGCCGAAGAAGAAGCGGGCGCGTGTCGAGCCCGGCGCGCTGCTCTCCGACTTCGACCGCGAGACCCAGGCGTTCGGACTCTCGACCCCGACGGGCATCAACTCGACAACCGGGATGGCGGGTCTGACGCTGGGCGGCGGGTTCGGCTGGCAGAGTCGCAAGCGCGGCCTCACCATCGACAACCTGATCGGCGTCGACATCGTGCTCGCCTCGGGTGAGCTGGTCGAGGCGAACGCGAAGCAGAACCCCGACCTGTTCTGGGCCGTGCGCGGCGGCGGCGGCAACTTCGGCGTCGTCACCTCGTTCGAGTATCGCCTGCACAAGCACGGGCCCGGGGTGTATGCCGGGCTCATCGTCTACCCGTTCGACCAGGCGCCCGCGGTGTTCGAGGGCTACCGCAAGTTCACCGCCGAGGCGTCCGAGGACATGACCGCGTGGCTCGTGCTACGCAAGGCGCCGCCGCTGCCGTTCCTGCCGGCGAAGGTGCACGGGAAGGAAGTCGTGGTCGTCGCGTTCTGCTGGATCGGGGCGCCGCGCCGGGGCAAGTCGATGGCCGCCCCGCTGCGCAAGTTCGGCAAGCCCGTCGGCGAGATGCTCGCCGTCATGCCTTTCGCCGGCTGGCAGACCGCGTTCGATCCGCTGCTCGAGCCGGGCGCTCGCAATTACTGGAAGTCGCACGACCTTCACAAGGTGACCGGCGACGTCGAGGGAATCCTGCTCGATGCCGTCGGCCGCCTGCCCACCGGCGAGTGCGAGGTGTTCGTCGGGCACCTGGGTGCTGCGGTCAATCGCGTGCCCATCGGCGACACGCCGTATCCGCATCGCGACATCGACTTCGTCGTCAACGTGCATACGCGCTGGCGCGAGGCGGCGGAGGACGCGGGCTGCATCGCCTGGGCGCGCGGGCTGTTCGACGCGCTCACCCCGCACGCGACCGGCGGCGTGTACGTCAATTTCATGCCCGAGGACGAAACGCAGCGCGTCGCGGTGGGAGCCTACGGCCCGAACTACGCGCGCCTCGTCTCGCTGAAGTCGAAGTACGACCCGCAGAACCTGTTCAGCCTCAATCAGAACATCCAACCGAAGGGCTGAGCCGACGCGAGGGCCGGTGCCATGATCGACGAACTCCGTACCCATCTGCACTACGACGAGCCGCTGGCCGTCGAGTTCTACGTCCTGCGGCACTACCGCCACCTGCTCACCGATGCCGAGCGCACCGCGTTGGACGCGGGCCTCGCGCGCTGGTGGGACCGCCTGCTCGAGCACATGCACGAGTGGGGAGCGCACGCCCGCGCGGCCACGGTCGCGCCGCCGTGGGAGCCGCTGCCGCTCGACCCGGCCCACGCCGAGCAGGCGCGCGCCGTCGTCGCCCGGTTGCGCGCGACGCATGGGGACGCGATCGCGATCGCCCGCTGTGCCGCTTGCCGGCGCGTGCTGCGCGACGCGGCGGTCGCGACGTGTCCGTGGTGCGGGGCGGCGGCGGGAGCCGGAGGGGCGTAGGTCCCTGTGGTAGAATCGCTGCGCTCGGTGCGACCCCTTCTCCTGGAGGCTCCCTTGCTCGACTCTGAACTCCAGCCACGCCTGGCGCGCTCCTTCGGCGTGCTCCTCGCCCTCGCGGCCCTTGCCGCCTCGTCGCCCGCCCGCGCCCAACTCGATTGCCCGACGCCGCAGCTCATGGGGTCCCCGGTACCGGTGATCACGGGCCCGAATCCGATCTTCATGGCCTGCACTGACTTCGACAAGGATGGCGATCTCGACCTTGCCGTGACGAACAGCGACTACGCCGGCGGTGGGTCGCAGGCCTCGGTGGCGGTCCTGCGCAACAACGGATTCGGTGCATTCACCCTCGACGCGACGTACCCCGTCGCGTCGAACGCCTACGGTATCGTGGCCGGTGACTTCAACGAGGACGGCATCCTCGACCTCGCCGTGGCATGCCGGTCTGCGTCGCAGATCTGCATCCTGCGCGGACAGGGCGCCGGCGGCCTGGGCGACGGAACGTTTGCCCCGGCTATCGCGTACCCGGCCGGGGGGGGGCCGTTCCAGCTCGTGACGGGCGACTTCAACGGCGACGGGAGTCTCGACCTGGCCGCATCCATCAACGATGCCGCACGCGTCGCGATCTACCGCGGCGCGGGCAACGGCACGATCGGCGCACCGCTCCTCGCGACGATCGGCAACATCTCGACGGGGCTCGTCACCGGCGACTTCACCGGTGACGGCGTCCTCGACCTCGTCGCGACCGAGAACTACTTCGGGCGCATCGCGCTCCTGCGAGGCACGGGCACGAACGCGACCGTCAACGGCGGGTTTGCGCCGGCCGTCGCGTTTGCGGCGGGCGTCGAGCCGTTCGATCTCGAGGTGATCGACTTCAACGAGGACGGCATCCTCGACCTGGCGGTCGCGAATGGCAACCTCGGCGGGACCGTCGTCCTGCGCGGAGGAAGCAGCGGCGGCGTGGCGAACGGGACATTCACGACTGTGGCCACGCTCGCCACCGGCACCACGGCCGGCATTGCCGCGCTCGATGCCAACGTGGATGGCATCCTCGATCTCGTAGCGGCCGAGAGCTTGCTGCCGTTCGGGCGTCGGCTCCACCTGTTGCTCGGTCAGGGCGCGGGAGGTGTGGGGAGTGGAACATTCGTTCCGGGAGCCGTCATCGGCCTGCCTTCCTTCCCGTACCAGGTGATCGCGGAGGACCTCAACGGCGACACGTTCGTCGACCTCGCGGTCACGGAGTACCAGTCCGACCGGATCGAGTTGTTGCGCGGAGGCTGCGGTGGCGCGCTACCCGATCCGCGCAGTCCCTACCTCACCGACGTGCGCGATGTCCCTGCCGACGAAGGCGGTCACGTCTACGTTACCTGGCTGCGCAGCGGGCTCGACGTGACGGGGGGCGCGGTGACTTCGTATCGCGTCTGGCAGCGCATCCCCGACGAACTGGCGCTGCCTGCTGGTGCGACGGCGACGTCCTCGGTGGAAGGCCCTGCGTTGCGCGAAGCCGGCGGCAAGCTCGAGCGGGTCGAGGCCGGTCCTGACGGTCGGCTGCTCGTCACCTTCTGGGAACACGTTGCCACGATTGCGGCGCAGCGGCTGGAGGGCTACGGCTACACGGCCACGACGAGCGAGGACTCGACCGCGGAGCGACCTGTCTCGACCGCGTTCTTCGTCACGGCGGCGACCGCGAACATCGATGTCTTCTTCTCCTCGAACGTGGACAGCGGTGCGTCCATCGACAATCTCGCGCCGTCGGCGCCCGCGGGCCTCGCCCTGCTCGCCTCGAGTCCCGCCGGGCGCACGCTTCGCTGGGCGGCGAACCGCGAGCCGGACGTCGAGTTCTACCGCCTGGAGCGGGCGCCTTCGCCGGCATTCGTCCCGGGCGAGGTGGTCGTTCTCTCCACGCAGCCCGACACGGAATATGTCGACACGGACCTGTCGGTCGCGTCCTACCGGGTCGTCGCCCTCGATCACTCCCGCAACTCCAGTCCACCCTCGGCGATCGTCAATGCCGGATCCGTCGAGGTCGCGCCGACGTCGCGGCTCGCGCTCGCCGGCACGCACCCGCATCCCGCGCGCGCGGGCTCGCTGCGGATCGCCTTCTCGCTCGCCGATGGTGGGCCCGCCCGGCTCGAAGTGTTCGATGCCCGCGGTCGGCGGGTCGCCTCGCGTTCGCTCGACGGGCAGGGCGCGGGGGATCACGTCGTGAGCTTTGCAGGAGAACGACGGTTCGCGCCGGGGCTGTACTGGGCGCGCCTCACGCAGGCCGGGGCGAGCGCGGAGCGCAGGATCGTCGTCGTGGATTGAGTTTCTGGTGCGCCGTCCACTCGCTGCCCGCGGAACCCGCCATGTTGCTTCGCAAGGGAGTGCCCCATGACCATACGCTCGATGTTGCACCCGCTCGCCCCCGTGCTTCTCATGTTCATGCTGATGACCTCCGCGTCCGTCGCTCGCGGCGCCGAGGAGGAGGCGGAGAGCCCGATGCAGCCCGGCGCCTGGGCAATTCAGTTCGGCATCGGCGACAACTTCGACCTGGAGTCGTTCTCGGGTGGAGCGTTGTCGGTCAAGCGCCACTCATCGGCGAACTGTGCCTGGCGGGCCGGCGTCAATCTCTCCGCTTCGAGTCTCGGACGGGATACCTCGGTCGAGTTCGCGGACTCGACGACCCTGGAGGAGGAGGATTTCGACACCGAGTTCGCCGGAGTCGACCTCGACTGGCTCCGCTACTTCGGCGCCGGCACGACGGTACGCCCTTACTTCGGGTTCGGTCCGCGCGTCTCCTGGAGCCACGGCGGGTCATCCAACTCGGCACGGGAACGCGACCAGCACTCGTGGTCCGTTGGCGTGGGCGGACTGCTCGGCGCGGAGTACCGGGCCGCGTCCGCGATCGGGATCCACGCGGAATATCGCTACGCCCTCAGCTACACCTCGCGGACAGAGGAATTGCGCGCGGAACTCGATGTCCCTCCAGTCCTGCGATACGAGGACACGAGCTGGCAGCTATCGGGCGGCGGAGTGCGCTTCGGGCTGAGCGCCTACTTCTGAGTCCCGTGCGTCGAGGGCTTCGCGCCGGGGTCAGCCCTTCGCGGCAGGTCCCGGCGCCACTCGCCCGTAGGTGACGCCGAGGCCGCGCAGCCGCTCGGCGAGGCCGGCCGTATCCGCGAAGAAAGCCGCCGGCAACCGCCACGTCCAGTTGTCCGCGACCGTCCCCGGGAAGTTGATCCGCGCTTCGTCGCCCAGCCCGAGCAGGTCCTGCGGGGTCGTGATCGCGAGCCCCCCGACCGACCCCCACGCCATCCGGATCAGGTCCCATGGCACGCTGCCCGACGAAGGGCCGCGGTAGGCCTCGAAGTACGTCCGCTCCGCCGCCGGCGCGTGCGCGTGCCAGCCGGCCGACGTCGCGTTGTCGTGCGTGCCCGTGTAGACGACGCAGTTCGGGACGTGATGATGAGGCAGGAACGGGTTCGTCGGGTCGGTGAACGCGAACTGCAGGATGCGCATTCCCGGCAGGCCGAAGCGATCGCGCAAGGCGAACACGTCGGGCGTGATCTCGCCCAGGTCCTCGGCGATCAGCGGCAGCCCGGCGAGCCCGCGCTCGAGTGCGGTGAGGAAGGTGGCCCCCGGCCCGGGGACCCAGCGCCCGGACTCGGCGGTGACCGCGCCGGCGGGGACCTCCCAGTAGCCGGCGAAACCGCGGAAGTGGTCGAGCCGCACCAGGTCGACGAGCTTGAGCGCGGACTTCATGCGCGCGATCCACCACGCGTAGCCCTCGGCGGCGTGCGCTTCCCAGCGGTAGAGCGGGTTCCCCCAAAGCTGCCCCGTCTTCGCGAAGTAGTCCGGCGGCACGCCCGCGACGACGGCGGGGCGGCCCTCCGCATCCAATTGGAAGAGTCGACGATGCGCCCACACGTCGGCGCTGTCGTGGGCGACGAAGATCGGCGTGTCGCCGATCAGCGAAACGCCGCGAACACGCGCGTGTGCCCGCAGCGCGGACCACTGGCGCGCGAACGCCCACTGACGGAACGCTTCGTGGCCGGTCGCGACGCGATGCTCGGCTCGCGCCGCGGTGATCGCCGCGGGGTGGGCGTCGCGCAGCGCCACCGGCCAGTCGACCCACGGGCCGCCGCCGTGCGCACGCTTGAGCGCGATGAACAGCGCGTAGGTGTCGAGCCACGCGGCCTCGCGCGTGCGAAAGGCGACGAAGTCGGCGGCGACCGCGGTGGTCGGGCCCGGCGTCGAGGCGACGAGCAGGCGATCGGCCGCGCGCACGAGCAGCGGCTCCTTCCACGCGTAGACACGCGCGAAGTCGATGGGGCCATCGCCGAACGCGGGAGCATCCGCCAGGTCGGCGGCGGTGAGCAGCCCGTCCGCGACCAGCGCTTCAGGCGAGATCAGGAGCGGGTTCCCGGCGAACGAGGAGAACGACTGGTAGGGCGAGTCGCGATACCCCGTGGGCCCCAGCGGCAGCACCTGCCACCACGCGCATCCGGCCGCGGCGACGAAGTCGACCCAGCGATGTGCGGCCGGACCGAGGTCGCCGATGCCGTACGGACCGGGCAACGCGGTGGGATGGAGCAGGAGGCCGGCGGATCGACGGAGGCTCATGGGGACGCACGATACGGCATCGCGGCCCACGCGGGAATCGTCAGGGGCGGGTGCGCCCCGCGATCGCCGTGGCCAGCAGGGCACGAATCGGCGCGCCGTCGGGTCCCCAGGCCATCTTCTCGGGCGTCTCGCCGCCCTTGGTGCGCGCTTTGGGATCGGCGCCCGCGGCGAGCAGCACGCGCGCCGCCTCGAGCTGGCGCTGTGCGGAGGCGACGTGCAACGGCGTGTAGTCCGACTCGTCCCGTGCGTCGACCTGGGCTCGCGAGTCGAGCAGCAGGTGGAGCACCGTCACGTGGCCGCCGTACGCAGCGCGGTGCAGCGGGGTCCGCCGATTGTCGTCGCGCACGTTCGGGTCGGCGCCGGCGCCGAGCAACGTGCGGGCGATCGTCGGGTCCTTGTCGGCGGCGGCGCGGTGCAGCAGGCGTTCCTCGCCGGGCGGAGCGTAGCGCTGGTTCGGGTCGGCGCCCGCCGCGAGGAGCATGCGCATCACGCGGGGCGAGTGCGATTCGACGGCGCTGCGGAGTGCCGAGAAGCCGTTCACGGTGGCGTTCTCGGGACGCGCGCCGGCGGCGAGCAGCATGGCGACGACTGCGCTGTCGTTCGCGCTCGACGCGAGCACCAGCGGCGTCATCCCGTCGTGCCCGCGCGCGGAGACGTCCGCCCCACGGTCGATGAGCAGCCGCGAGAGCGCGGGGTTCTCGCGGTGATTCGTGCGCGCCCCGGCGGCGAGGTGGAGCGCGGTCCAGTCGAGGAATCCGCGCACCTCGAGCCCGGCCCCGTGATCGAGCAGGAAGCGCATCGCCTCGAGCTGGTCGCCGAACACGGCGCTCTGCAGCGGCGGCCCGGTCTTCGCCTGCACGTCGACAGCAATGCCGGAGGCGAGCAGCTGCTTCATGATGTCGATGTGACCGTACTGCGCGGCGTAGTGCAGAAGCGTTCGTCCCTGGTCGTCGGTCGCCGACACGTCGGCCCCGTGCGCCAGCAGCAGGTCCAGGATGTCGGCGCGCCCCCAGCGCGCAGCGAGCGAGGCCGCCGTCTGGCCGCCGCCGTCGGGCGCCTCGACGTCGGCGCCGTGCGCGAGCAGGAGCCCGACCACCGCGGGATGGCCGCCCCACACGCCCTTGTGCAGCGCGGTCATGCCGGTGGCGTCCCGCGAGCGCACGTGAACTCTTGCCGACTCGGGCGACGCTTCGAGCATGCGGCGCACCATCACCGTGTCGCCGTGGAATGCAAACTCGAGGAACGGGTCGTCGAGGCGGACCTCGCGCTGGTCCTCGCGGCGCTCGGCGTCGCGCTGGTGGAGGCGCGCGAACTCCTTGAGCGTGGCCTCGAGGTCGCCGCAGCCGGCGGCGAGGGCGGCGAGGATGGCGAGTGCGGGCAGGATTGGAGTCGATCGCGGAGCGAACATGGCGACGATTCTAGCACTGCTGGGGGCAGGCGGGACATGGAGGATGCACCCGCAAAGCCTGGCGGCCTGTGGCCGCCGGAATCTGTATGCTGCACGGGTGACCCTGTCCCCGTTTCGCCTCGAGGCCGTCGATTCCGCGAGTGGCGCCCGCGCCGGCACGCTTACCACGCGACACGGCACCGTGCTCACCCCCGTCTTCATGCCGGTCGGCACGCAGGCGACGGTGAAGACGCTGACGCCCGGCGATCTCGAAGCGCTCGACTGCCGCATCCTGCTCGCCAACACCTATCACCTCATGCTGCGCCCCGGTCCGGAGCGCGTGCGCGAGCTGGGCGGCGTGCAGGCGTTCATGGGCTGGAATCGCTCTGTGCTGTCGGACTCGGGCGGTTTCCAGGTGCTGTCGCTGGCGAAGCTGCGCAAGATCCGTGAGGAGGGCGTCACCTTCCGCTCGCACCTCGACGGTTCGTCGCACGAACTCTCGCCCGAGCGCGCGATCGAGATCCAGACCACGCTCGGCGTCGACGTGATGATGTCCTTCGACGAGTGCCTGCACTGGCCCGCGACCGAGGACGAGACGCGCGCCTCGATGGAGCGCACCGTGCGCTGGGCGCGACGCGGCCTGGTCCACCGGGGAAAGCTCGCGGCGGCAGGGGAGTTCGTGCCGGCCCTGTTCGGGATCGTCCAGGGAGGCACCGATGCCCCCCTCCGGGCCGAGTGCGCCGAGGCCCTGGTGGCCGAGCCATTCGACGGCTATTCGCTGGGCGGCCTGTGGGTCGGGGAGCCGAAGGAGCAGGGACACGCGCTGGTGGCGGCTGATACGGCCCTTCTCCCGGCCGGCAAACCCCGCTATCTTATGGGGGTCGGCACGCCGCTCGACCTGATCGAGGCGGTAGCCAGCGGCGTGGACATGTTCGACTGTGTCCTGCCGACCCGAGACGCCCGCAAGGGCACGGTCCTGACCTCGCGCGGACGCCTGGTCGTGAAGAACGCCAAGTATGCGAAGGACCCGCGCCCGCTCGACCCCGATTGCGACTGTGAGGCTTGTCGTGGCTTCAGTCGCGCCTACATCCGACACCTGTTCGCCGCCGGAGAGATCCTCGGCATGCGGCTCGCGAGCCTGCACAGCCTCGCGTTCCTGCTGGGCATGATGCGTTCCATGCGCGCCGCAATCCTGGGCGGCACGTTCGTCGCCTGGCGACGCGCGTTCGAGGACAAGTACAAGAGCGGCGAAGGCATCGCCTGAGCCCGTCACCCCGAGGAGTCCCGATGTTCCGTTCCGTTCTCGCCGCCCTGCTCGTCGCGACGCCCGCGGCGGCGCAGACGCCCGGCGCCGGCTCGCCGATCGCCGCCTACCTGCCCTTCCTGCAGATCGGGCTCATCTTCGTGATCATGTACTTCCTCCTGATCCGTCCGCAGCAGAAGCGCCAGCAGGCGCTGGCTGCGCTGCAGGGCGGGCTCAAGAAGGGTGATCGGGTGGTCACGCAGTCCGGGATCATCGGCACCATCGCCGGCGTCGGCGACACGACGACGACGCTGCTGGTCGACAAGGACGTGAAGATCGAGTTCCAGCGCTCGGCGATCATCGGCCTCGTCGGCGACAAGAGCTAGGCCCGCCGCGATGCCTGTCCTCCCGCTGCGCATCTACGGCGATCCCGTCCTCCGGGCCAAGGCCAAGCCCTTGCTCGAGGTCACCGACGCGACGAGGCCGTTCGTGCTCGACATGTTCGACACCATGCTCGCCGAGGATGGTGTCGGCCTCGCCGCGCCGCAGGTCGGCGCGTCGCAGCGCCTGCTCGTGCTCGCCGTGCCGGTCAAGCGACACAAGCGGATCGACATGACGTTGATCAATCCCGAGATCGTGCGGGCCGAGGGCTGGGAGGTCGGAGAAGAGGGCTGTCTCTCCGTCCCCGGGGTGTACGACGAGGTGAAGCGCGCGTCCTCGATCGCGGTCAAGGCGCTCGACGAATCCGGGAAGCCGGTCGAGTTCGACGCCGATGGATTCCTGGCGCGGGCGATCCAGCACGAACTCGATCACCTGAACGGCGTGCTGTTCGTCGACCGCCTCGGGATGCTGCAGAAGCGGATGCATCGCAACGAGCTCAAGGCGCTCGAAGAGGGGCGTACGCCGCAGGGCGGAGGCAAGCACGAGGGTCCGGCCCTGTAGGGCCGCGCTCCCGCCGCCGTGCGTATCGTCTTTCTCGGAACACCCGAGTTCGCCGTGCCGTCGCTCGAGGCTCTCGCCGCGCGCTTCGACGTGGCGCTGGTCGTGGCGCAGCCGGATCGTCCGCGTGGTCGCGGACGCGAGATCGCCCCGCCGCCGGTCAAGGCGCGCGCATTCGAGCTGGGGCTGCCGGTGCTGCAAGTCGAGAAACCGAACCGCCCCGGCGTCGTCGCTGCGCTCACGGCCGTGCATGCCGACCTGTTCGTGGTGGTCGCCTACGGCGCGCTCCTCTCGCCTGTGCTCCTTGCGGCGCCGCGCCTTGGTTGCATCAACCTGCATGCGTCGTTGCTACCAGCCTACCGTGGCGCCTCGCCCATCCAGGCGGCGATCCTCGACGGGCGCACGACGACAGGGAACACGACGATGTGGATGGCCGAGGGGCTGGACACCGGTGACGTGATCCTGTCGCGCGAGATCGCGATCGGTCCCGACGAGACCGCAGGCGAACTGTCGACGCGACTGGCGGTCGACGGCGCCGCGCTCCTCGTCGCGACGGTCGAGCAGATCGAAGCGGGGACCGCGCCGCGCACGCCGCAGGATGGGGCGGGTGTGACTCTGACGAAGAAGATCAGGAAGGACGACGGCGGGCTCGACTTCATGGCGCCGGCCGTCCGGGTTCACGACCGGGCACGGGCGATGACACCGTGGCCGGGAGCCCAAGCAGTCTACGAAGGCACGTCGCTCCGCTTCGAGCGGACGCGCGTGGCGCCTGGTGCCGCGGACGGCACGGGTGAGAAGGACGCCGCCCCGGGGACGATCCTCGGGCCGGGCCCGGAAGGCGGGCTCGTGGTTGCATGCGGCGAAGGATGGCTCGAAGTGCTGCGGGTCCGGCCCGCGGGCAAGAACGAGATGAACGCGCTCGATTGGTGGCGCGGACTTCGCACGGGGACAGGCTCCGCCCCGCGCTTCAGCACCCCGAGCCGTGAGGAACAGAGATGATGAAGAAGTCGCGTGGACCCAAGGGACCGAGCGTGTTGCCCCGCTCCGCACAGGACAAGGAAGGCCGCCCGAAGCGCGGTCCGGCACCGCGCAGTGGTGGGGGCCGTGATGACGCGCGCCCGGCGCGTCCGGCGTCGAAGTTCACGCGCGACGGTGCGCGTCCGGCGCGTCCTTCGGGCCCGCGGCGGGATGACGCGCGTCCGGCACGTCCCGCGGGGCCACGCCGCGATGACACGCGCCCGGCCCGCCCGTCCGGCCCGCGCCGTGACGATGCACGTCCGGCGCGTCCCGCGGGCCCTCGTCGCGAGGGCGAGCGTTCGTACTCGCCGCGCACCACCCGCGATGACGTTCGCCCGGGCCGTCCGGCGCCGAAGTTCACCCGCGATTCCGCGCGCCCGGCGCGTCCGTCCGCCCCGCGCCGCGACGATGCACGTCCGGCACGTCCGTCGGGCCCGCGCCGCGAAGGCGAGCGTTCGTACTCGCCGCGCCCGCGTCGCGATGACGCCGCACCGGCGCGTCCGACCTCGCGTTACCAGCGCGACGACGCGCGCCCAGCCCGGCCGCGCCCCGATGGCGACAAGCCGTACCGCCCGCGCGCGACCGGCGATGCCGCCCGCCCGGCCCGTGCGGCCTCGAAGTTCACGCGCGATGCCGCCCGTCCGGCCCGTCCCGCCGGCCCGCGTCGCGAAGGCGATCGTCCGTACACGGCAAAGCCGCGTGGCGCGGGTGATCGTCCGTACACGGCAAAGCCACGGCGTGATGCCGGAGACCGCCCGGCGCGTCCCGGCGGCGCCCGGCCGTTCGCCAGTGCCCGCCCGGGAGCTGGAGCCCGCCCTGGAGCTGGCGCCCGTCCGGGAGCTGGCGCCCGTCCGGGAGCTGGAGCTCGTCCGGGAGCTGGAGCTCGTCCGGGAGCTGGCGCCCGTCCGGGAGCTGGAGCTCGTCCGGGAGGCGCGCGTTCGTTCGCCGGTGCCCGTCCGGAGCGTCCCGGCGCGCCTCGTGCCGCTGCCGGCCGCGGCTATCGTCCGCGGGACGAGTTCGACAACCCGCGCGAGGGGCGCCGCTTCGCCCGTCCGCAGCGCTTCGACGCGAAGACCGGCCTCGCCATCGCCGAGGACGCGCCGCGTCCGAAGAGGGAGAAGCCGGGCCAGGCCGGCGGCGCGCCGAGTGCGGCCACGCCGAAGCGCGGCCCGAACGTCCGCGACCTCGCGTTGCAGGTCCTCTTCCAGGTGCAGGTCAAGCGCGCCTTTGCCGAGCGCATCATCGAGGACCTGGCGGAGCAGATGAAGCTCGACCGGCGCGACCGCGGCTTCATGAACGAACTGGTCAAGGGCACGCTGCGCCAGCGCGCGACGCTCGACTGGCAGCTCAATCGCTTCATGCACGTCGGCCTCAACTCGACGCCGGCGTGGATCCAGAACGCGCTTCGTCTGGGCGCCTACCAGCTGATCCACCTCGATCGGATCCCGCCCCGCGCGGCGGTCGACGAGACGGTCAAGCTGGCGCTCAAGTACGGGCACCCCGGCACCGCGGGTCTCGCCAACAGCGTGCTGCGGCGCATCGCCGAGGCGGTGAGCGTGGGTGATCTCGCGCTTCCGGCGCCGACCAAGGACGACGGGACGCCGGACTACGACGCGCTGGTCGCGATCACGTCGCATCCGCGCTGGTTGCTCGAGCGCTGGGTGCCGCGCTACGGCGTCGACGGGACGATCGCGCTGTGCGAAGCGAACAACCGTCACGCGCACCTGGGCCTGCGCGCCAATCGCCTGCGGCTCGACCGCAAGGAGCTGCTCAAGCGCCTGGAAGAAGCGGGTCTCAAGGGCACGCCGGGCAAGTACTGCGATCACACCGTGTGGGTCGAGGCCGACGCGGACTTCGCCGACTTCCCGAGTTATGCGCGCGGTGACTGCACCGTGCAGGACGAGAGCGAAACGCTGGTCAGCCTGCTCGCTGCGCCGAAGTCCGGCGAGCGCATACTCGACCTGTGCGCCGCGCCCGGCGGCAAGAGCACCCACCTGGCCGAGCTGATGGGCGACACGGGCGAGATCGTGGCGGTCGAGAAGATGGCTCCGCGGGCCCGCACCATGAGCAAGCAGATCCTGCGGCTGGGCCTCAAGTCGGTGAAGGTCGAGGTGGCCGACGGCACGTCGGCGAACCTGCTGCTGCTCGGCGCGGGCGGGATGTACGACCGCGCCGTCGTCGACGCGCCGTGCTCGGGCCTGGGCGTGCTCGCCCGGCGGGCCGATGCGCGCTGGCGCAAGCAGTCGTCGCTGTTCGAGGAGATGACCGCAGTGCAGTCGGCGCTGCTGCGCGCCGCCGCCGAGGTGGTCAAGCCGGGCGGCGTCATCGTCTACAGCGTGTGCTCGTTCGAGCCCGAGGAGACCGACGAGATCATCGCCTCGTTCCTCGCGGGCAACCCCGAGTGGCGCAAGGATCACGCCGCGGCGTTCCTGCCCAAGGAAACTGTGGAAGAGGGTGGCTCGATGCGCGTGTTGCCGCACGTGCACGGGATCGACGGTGCGTTCGCCGCCCGACTCGTGCGTTCGTCGCGGCCGGACGGGGAGTGATCGCGTGAGCGACGAGCCGCGGGAGATGACGCCGCCGGAACCGGAAACGGGTCCGGCGGTCGTCCCGCCGAAACGGCGGGGGCGTTTCGCTCGCTCGTTGCGCGCGTTCGTCGGCACGATCGTCGTCGCGGGCCTCGCCTTCATCACCGGGCTCCTGCTGTTCGATCGCGTCGTCATGCCGCGCTTCACCCGGCAGGCGGGCGACGTGATGGTGCCCGACCTGTCGAACCTGAACAAGCAGCAGGCCGAGTCGGTGCTGGCGCGCGGCGGATTGCAGCTCTCGGTCGCGGCCGAGCGCTTCGACGCTGCGGCGCCGCGCGGCTTCGTCATCGCGCAGGATCCCGAGCCCGGCCGCCCCGTGCGGGCGGGCCGTCGCGTGTCGGTGACGATCTCGCTGGGCGAGGAGTTCGCCAACGTGCCCGAGTTGTTCGGCGAATCGCTGCGCGGCGCGCGCCTGTTGCTCAGTCGAGCGGGGCTGCGCGCCGGTGCGATCGGTCGCGTGATCACGTCTGAAACCGGTCCGGGCCTCGTCGTCGCGGCCGAGCCGGCGTTCGGCGCGGTCGTCCCGCGTGGAACGACGGTCAACCTGCTCGTCTGCGTGTCGAACGAACCCGAGGCGTTCGTCATGCCCGACCTGGTCGGCCGTGACGCACAGGCCGCGGAGCGTGACCTCGAGTCGCTCGGGTTTCGCGTCGACGTGAACGGGCCGGGTTCCAACTTCGCGCGCATCGAGTCGCAGAACCCGCCGCCGGGTGCCCGCGTGCTGCGCGGGCAGACGATCGTCCTGACCGTCGCCGGACGCCTCATCCAGTAGTTCGACCGATCTCCGGGGGCCGCGCATGCTCGTCTCGCCGTCGATCCTCTCCGCCGACTGGACCCGCCTCGACCACGCCGTGCGTCTCGCCGACGAGGGCGCCGACTGGCTGCACTGCGACGTGATGGACGGACACTTCGTGCCCAACCTCACGTTCGGTCCACCGATGGTGGCCGCCCTCCATCGCATGACGAAGCTGCCGCTCGACGTCCACCTGATGATCGACCAGCCGCTGCGCTATGCGCGCGCGTTCGCCGACGCCGGCGCGGCCGTGCTCACCGTGCACGCCGAGGCGCCCGGCGTCGCCGGCCCCGGCTGGCCCGCGCCCGTGCGCTCGCATGGCGAGGGCGGGGCGGGGGACGATGCGGCGGGTCCACCCGCTGCAGCCGCCGCGCCGCTGGCCGGAGGGGCACACCCGATCGACCTGCGCACGCTGCGCGCGACTCTCGAGGCCCTGCGCGCGCTCGGCGTGAAGCCCGGCCTCGCGCTCCGGCCCGACACCGGCATCGACGAGATCGAGTCCGTGCTCGACGTCGTCGACGTGCTGCTGGTCATGACCGTGTACCCGGGATTCAGCGGGCAGTCGTTCCTGCCCGCGCCGCTCGAGACCATTCGCCGCGCCGTCGGCGTGCGCCGCGCGCGCGGGCTGTCGTACCTGATCGAGGTCGATGGCGGCGTCGCGATCGAGGACACGGGCCCGCGCGTCGCCGCCGCCGGCGCCGACGTCGTGGTCGCCGGGCACGGCGTGTACCGGCAAGTCGATCCGGTCGCGGCGATGCGCGCCCTGCGCGCGCTCGAGGCGGGGGCGTATGCGCCGGGCGGCGATGCCGACGGGGGAGACGCCGCATGAGCGCCGGAGCCGGATCCGCCGAGCACGACGCGGTCGAGCCCGGCCGTGTCCCGGCCACGCGGCCCGCGAACTTCGGCCCGCCCGACGCCCTGCGCACGATCGTCACGAGCCCGCGCGCGACGGTGCGCTGGCTGCTCGATCACGGAGACGGGGGGTTGTGGGCGTACCTGCTCGTCGGGACGCTCGCATTCCTCACCGCGACGATCACGGCCGCGATGGAGTCGAGCCTCACGCTGGACCACCTGTATCTCATGGCACCCGGACTCGTCTTTCGCGTGGTACCCGTCTGCGCGCTCCTCCTCCTGATCTTTCTCGGTGGCACGTTGCTCGCCGGCCGGATCCTGGGTGGGGCGGCGCGGGGGAAAGACTCGATCCTCGCGATCGCCTGGGGCCTCATCCCGCTCGTCGCGGTCCTCCCGTTCGCGATCGCGCGGGCGCTTTTCGAATCCTCGCTACCGGGGCCGCTTGCCTCGGCCCTGGACTGTGTTGCAGTCGCGGCATCGCTGGCGGCGGCGGGGTTGACCGTTCCCACATTCGCCGAAGGCGAGCGCTTCTCCTCGAGGCGAAGCGTCGTCGCCCTCATGCTCGGGGTCACGATCGCCTGCGCGGTCCACGTGGTGACCGGGCTTCCCAGCGTGTACTTTCAATACCTCATCAGCGGCCGCGTGGGCTGAGTCGCGACGTGACTGCATCGCCACTCGCCCGCCTCGAATCCCGCGTCGTCGCCTGCCGCGCCTGTCCGCGCCTGGTCGCCTGGCGCGAGGAAACCGCGCGCGTGAAGCGCCGCGCGTACCGAGACGAGACGTACTGGGGCCGGCCTGTCCCCGCGTTCGGTGACGTCGACGCGCAACTGCTGCTCGTGGGCCTCGCTCCCGCTGCGCACGGCGGCAACCGCACCGGGCGCATGTTCACCGGCGACTCCTCGGGAGACTGGCTGTACGACGCGCTGCATGCGCACGGGTTCGCCAGCCAGGCGACCTCGACCAGTCGCGACGACGGCCTCAGTCTCACAGACACGTTCATCACCGCCGCCGCCCGCTGCGCGCCGCCCGACAACAAGCCGACGCCCGACGAGTTCGCGGCCTGCCGCCCGTTCCTCGTGGCCGAACTGGGGCTGCTGGGCGAAGTTCGCGTCGTCGTCGCGCTCGGCGCTCTGGCGTGGGAGCACGCGCTGCGCGCGTATGAGGAGCGTGGCGGACACGTGAAAACGCCGCGCCCGAAGCATGGGCACGGCGTCGAGATCGCTCTGGATGGAATCGCCGGGGACACCTTTGCCGGCGGGCGGGCGATCACGCTGCTCGGCTCCTACCACCCGAGCCGGCAGAACACGCAAACCGGCCGCCTGACGCGGCCGATGCTCTACGCCGTCTTCGCCCGCGCGCGCGACCTGCTGCCCGACTCGTCGGCCCGCGCGGCGGCCATGAAGGCGCGCACACGCTCGACGTCGACCGGCTGATCGAGCTTCCCGTCGCGCTTGAACCACGTGCCGACGATCGCGCCGTGCGCCACGTCGAGCGTGGCGCGGATGGTCGCATCGTTCACGCCCGAGCCCACCAGCACCGGCGCCTCGGGGACCGCGCGCCGCACCGCGGCGACGTCGCCCAGCGCGGCGGCCTTGCCCGTGCCCGCGCCGGTGACGATCAGGGCATCGGCAAGCCCGCGGCGGAACGTGTCCTCGGCCATCTGCGGCAAGAGCGTCTCGCGGTCGCCCGCCAGCGGCTGCGCATGCTTGACCAGCACGTCGGCGAGGATGGCGATGCGCGTCGCGCCCAGGCGGCGGCGCTCGGCCAGCGTCTCGGCGGCGCGGCCGGTGAGCACGCCCTGATCGGTGAGCATCGCGCCGGCATGCACGTTGACGCGGATGAAGTCACAGTCGGCCGCCGCCGCGATCGACAGCGCGGCGAGCGCGTCGTTGCGCAGCACGTTGACGCCCAGCGGCACCTTGACCACGCGGCGCAGCTCGCGCGCGATCGCGGCCATCGCCGCGACCGTTGCCGGCGGCACGTGATCGCCGTGGAACGGCGCGTCGCCGAAGTTCTCGACGATGATCGCGTCGATGCCGCCAGCCTCCAGCGCCCTGGCGTCGAACAGCGCGCCTTCGAGCGCGGCGCGCATCGCATCGGCGGCACGTTCGGGGGCGCGGGCGGAGCCGGGCAGGGGCGGCAGGTGGACGACGCCGATCAGCGGACGGCGTTTCCAGTCGAGTGCGGACGGTGACGGCATGGTTCCTCCTCCAGTCATCAACGGGGCGTCAAGTCAACGGGCTCGATAGCGGGAGTCGACCGACCACTTGAGCACGGTTCGCCAGTGAGTCTCGCGGAGGCGCTCGGGCATCGCCGGGAGGCCCGCGGCGATCAAACGGCTCTCCAGATCATGCACGTGGATTCGCGCCGCGACCCGTGGTGACGATGGGAAGTCGTGACGCCGTGTCCGCCCGGCGATCCTCGCCTTCAGCGCACACTCCAGCGCATACCCCGCAAGGTCGTACGCCCCCGACCACTGCCCGGACCGGAACAGCAACTTGGACTCACGCAGGCGTTGTCGCGAGAGTCTCTGCAGGGCTCGTCGATTGAGCTGCATCGGGCTCGACCGCTCCACGGGGGCGGATTCTGCGGGGGCGGGATCACTCGGGCGCAGTCTACCATGGCCGCTGCCGCGCCCGCCCCGGCCGGATGCCGCCTTGTCCGGACCCGCCCCCCGTGATAGTCTGCGCACCGTCCATCCGGTCGCCGTCCGGAGCCCTTCGCGGCCCCGGTCGGCGTTCGTTTCTCCGCTCCGAATCCGTCTGAATCGTCGTTTCCGCGAAAGGCCGTCCCCGCGTGTTCGATTCGCTCACCCGCCGCCTCGAAGGCATCTTCCAGAAGCTGCGCGGGCAGGGAAAGCTCACCCCCGAGAACATCAAGGAAGGGTTGCGCGAGATCCGTCGCGCGCTGCTCGAAGCCGACGTGCACGTCGCGGTGGCGAAAGACTTCCTGGCGAAGGTCGAGGAGCGGGCGATCGGGCGCGAGGTCCTCGAAGGCGTCGATCCGGCAGCCATGCTGGCGCAGGTCGTCTACGAAGAGCTGGTCTCCATCCTCGGCACCACCGCGACGCCGATCGCGCTGTCGCCCAAGTCGCCGACCGTCGTCCTGCTGGTCGGCCTCCAGGGCTCGGGCAAGACCACGTTCGCCGCCAAGCTCGCGCGATGGTTCAAGGACAAGGGCAAGCGCGCGCTGCTGGCCAGCGCCGACGTCCACCGCCCGGCCGCGCTCGAGCAGTTGCGCGTCCTCGCCGAGGGCACCGGGCTGTCGTTCCGGCCGACCGACATCACGCAGCCGCCAGCGGACATCGCCAGGGGCGCATTGCGCGAGGCGATCGACCGGGGCTTCGACGTCCTGATCTTCGACACCGCCGGCCGCCTGACCATCGACGAAGCGATGATGGACGAGGCGAAGGCGGTCAAGGCCGCGCTCAAGCCGCACCAGGTCCTGCTCGTCGTCGACGGCATGACGGGGCAGGACGCGGTCAAGACCGGCGAGGCGTTCCACACGCAACTCGGCGTCGACGGCGTCGTGCTGACCAAGATGGACGGCGACGCCCGCGGCGGCGCGGCGCTGTCGCTGCGCCATGTCACGGGGCGGCCGATCGTGTTCATGTCGACCGGTGAGAAGGTCGACGCGCTCGAGGCCTTCCATCCCGACCGCCTGGCGTCGCGTTTGCTCGGCATGGGCGACGTGCTCACGCTGGTCGAGAAGGCGCAGGAGAAGGTCGACCTCGACCGCGCGATGGAGCTCGAGAACAAGCTGCTGAAGAACGACCTCACGCTCGAGGACTTCCTCGGCCAGATGCGCGAGATGAAGAAGTTGGGCTCGCTCGCCGAGATTCTCAAGCTGCTGCCCGGCGGGCACAAGGTCGATCACAAGATGTCCGAGGAAGGGGAGCGCGAGCTCAAGCGCGTCGAGGCGATCATCCTCGCCATGACGCCGCACGAGCGCAAGAAACCGCAGGTCCTCGACGCGTCCCGCAAGCGCCGCATCGCGGCGGGAAGCGGCACACAGGTGCAGAACGTGAACAAACTGCTGCGCGACTTCGATCAAGTCCGCACCCTTGCGAAGCGGATGAAAGGCCCGAAGAAGAAGCTGCCTTTCGCTCCGCCCGGAATGCGCGGCATGGGGGGGTTCCGCTTCGGCGGCTGAGCCGCACGCGAACCCCTATCGTTGCGGGCCGTGTCGCGCCCGCGTTTCCCTGGAGGCAACACCGTCATGGCCGTCGTCATTCGTCTGCGCCGCATGGGCGCCAAGAAGGATCCCAAGTTCCGCATCGTCGTCGCCGAGTCGAAGTCGCCCCGTGACGGGCGCTGCGTCGACGAGATCGGTCACTACAATCCGCAGCCCAAGGAAGCCGAGCTCAAGGTCGACGTCGAGCGCGCCACGTACTGGCTGTCGGTCGGCGCGACGCCTTCGGACCAGGTGAAGTCGCTGTTCAAGAAGGCGGGCGTCAAGCTGCCCGTTCGTGCCACCGCCAAGAAGGTGAAGAAGGCGGCTCCCGCCGCGGATGCGAAGAAGGCGAAGAAGGGTCCGCCCAAGCGCGTCGTCGCCAAGAAGGCGCGCGCCGCCGCCAAGGCCGCCGCGCCGAAGAAGGCCGCGAAGAAGGCGACGAAGAAGGACGCCAAGAAGTAGCGTTACACGCGCCGCGCGGGGCGGCCGCGCTTTCCCCGGCGTTCCTCGCGCGCGAGGGACGCCGTTCGCCCTGGAGGGTTCGTGAGCGCTTCGCGTCATCACCTGAAGCTCGGCGCCCGCGGCAGCGCGCTGGCTGTCGCGCAGGCCGAAGTCGTCGCGACCGCCCTCAAGGCGGCGCACAAGGGCCTCGACGTCACGATCGAGAAGATCGCGACGCAGGGCGATAGGGACCTCGACCGCCCGCTGCACCAGCTGGGCGGCAAGGGCGTGTTCACCAAGGAACTCGACGACGCGCTTCTCGAGGGGCGCATCGATCTCGCCGTCCACTCGCTGAAGGACGTGCCGACGGAGCTGCCCGAGGGCCTCGCGCTCGCGGCCGTCGGTCACCGCGCGCATCCGTTCGACGTGCTGCTCACGCTCGACGGTCGCATCCTCGACGAACTCGAGGAGGGCGCGAAGATCGGCACGTCGAGCCTGCGCCGTCGCGCCCAGCTCCTCCTCTACAATCCCGACCTCGAGATCGTCGATGTGCGCGGCAACCTCGAGACGCGATGGAAGAAGCTGCAGGCCGGGCAGGTCGACGCGCTGTGCCTCGCCGCCGCCGGGCTCGAGCGCCTGGGCTGGCAAGATCGCGTGAGCGAGATCTTCACCCAGGAAATCATGGTGCCCGCGGTCGGACAGGGCTTCCTCGCCATCGTCACGCGCGAGGACGACTCGAAGACGCGCTCTCTCGTCGAAGCCTACGAGGACCCGAAGGCCCGCATCGCGGCCGATTGCGAGCGCGGCTTCCTCGCGGCCCTGGGCGGTGGCTGCCAGGTGCCGGCCGGCGCGCTCGCCCAGGTGGTCGACAGCCAGGTCGTCATCGAGGGGATCATCGCCAGCCCCGACGGGATTCACGTCTATCGCGGCGATCACCAGGGCCGGAAAGCCACGGCCGCCGCGATCGGCAAGCGCCTCGCCATCGACCTCCTCGATCAGGGCGGCGATCGCATCGTCGCCCGGGCGCGCGCGCAGAAGGCCTGACGATGTCCGATCCCGGGCCGCTCGCCGGGCGCACCGTCGTCGTGACGCGCACGCTCGCGCAGGCCGGCGAGCTGACCGACGCGCTGCGCCGCCTCGGTGCCCGTGTGCTCGAGGCACCGGTCGTCGAGCTGGCCGATCCGCCCGACTGGGCACCGTGCGACGCCGCGGTGGCCGCGCTCACGACCTATGACTGGATCGCCTTCACCAGCGGTAACGCGGTCGATCGCTTCGTGGCTCGTGCTGCGCGCGCGGGCCGCGACGTCGCCGCCGTGCTCGCCGCGGTGCGCATGGGACAGTCGGCCGGTCCCCGCGCCGCCGCGATCGGCGCCGCCACGGCGCGCCGCCTGTCCGCCCGGGGCATTTCCGCCGCGCTGACCGCGGACTCGGCCCGCGCCGAGGGCCTGTTCACCGCGCTCGAACGCCTGGGCGCCGCGCGACCGGGCCGCCGCGTCCTGGTCCCGCGCGCATTCGAGGCGCGCGAGACGCTGCCCGACGCACTGCGCAGCGCGGGGGCCACGGTCGACGTCGTTCCGGTGTATCGTGTCGTCGCGACGGCCTACGACGCCGCGCCCGTGGCCGCCGCGCTGCGCGAGGGCCGGGTCGCCGCGATCACGTTCCTGAGCGGGAGTGCGGCGCGTGCTTTCGTCGTGGCGCTGGCGGCTGCCTCGTCGGCGGAGGAAGACCCGCCGGCTTTCGCCGGCGTTCAGGCCGTCGCCATCGGTCCCATCACGGCCGCGGTCGTGCGGGGGCTGGGATTCGAGCGGGTTCACGAGGCGACCGGCGCGGACATCGCCGCGGTCGCCGCCGCCGTCGTCATCGCCTGCGAGGAGGATTCGCCATCATGATGTTTCCCGAGTCGCGCCTGCGCCGCCTGCGTCGCACCCCCGCGTTGCGGGCGATGGCGCGCGAGACGCGCCTCCATCCGGCGCAGTTCATCGCACCGGCGTTCGTCGTGCCCGGCAGCGGCGTGCGCCAGCCGATCGAGATGATGCCCGGCGTCGCTCGCGTGTCGGTCGATCGCCTGGTCGAGGACGCGAAGGCGCTGGCCGGCCTCGGGATCGGCGGTGTGCTGCTGTTCGGCTTGCCGGCGGCCAAGGACGCCGTCGGCTCGGGCGCGTGGGCCGAGGACGGGCCGGTGCCCGCTGCACTGCGTGCGCTGAAGAAGGCCGACACCGGCCTCGTGCTGTTCGCCGACGTCTGCCTGTGCGAGTACACCGACCACGGCCACTGCGGCGTGATCGAGGGCGGCCACGTCAACAACGACGCGACGCTGCCGCTGCTCGCCCGCGCCGCGGTCGCCTACGCCCAGGCGGGCGCCGACGTCGTCGCACCCTCGGACATGATGGACGGGCGCATCGGCGCCGTGCGCGAGGGGCTCGACGAGGCCGCTCTGCCCGACACCGCAATCCTCGCTTACGCCGCCAAGTACGCTTCGGCGTTCTACGGGCCGTTCCGCGAGGCCGCCGGCTCGACGCCGCAGTTCGGTGACCGCCGCGCCTACCAGATGGATCCGTCGAACCTGCGCGAGGCGATGCGCGAGATCGAGCAGGACCTGAACGAGGGCGCCGACGCGGTGATGGTCAAGCCCGCGCTGGCGTACCTCGACGTGATCCGCGCCGCTCGCGAGCGCACCGACGCCCCGGTCGCGGCCTACAACGTCAGCGGCGAGTACTCGATGGTGAAAGCCGCCGCCGCGCAGGGACTGGTCGACGAGCCGCGGGTCGTGCTCGAGATCCTCACCGGGATCCGCCGCGCGGGTGCCGACTGGATCCTCACCTACCACGCGGCCGACGCGGCGCGCTGGCTGGCCGAAGGGAAGCTCGCGTGAGCCACACCCGCGGGCCGGTGGGCGAAGCGCTGTGGCGCGAGGCGCAGGAACTGCTGCCCGGCGGCGTCAACTCGCCCGTGCGCGCGTTCCGCGCCGTGGGCGGGAACCCGATCTTCTTCGACCGTGGCGAGGGGCCGTACCTGTTCGACGTCGACGGCAGGCGTTACATTGACCTCGTGGGTTCGTGGGGTCCACTCATTCTGGGCCACGCCCACCCGCGCATCGTCGCGGCCGCCACGCGCGCGATCGAGCGCGGCTCGTCATTCGGTGCGCCGAGCCCGGGCGAGGTCGAGCTGGCCCGGCGCGTCCTCGCGATGGTGCCGTCCCTCGAACAAGTGCGCTTCGTCAACTCGGGCACCGAGGCGGTCATGTCGGCCATCCGTCTCGCCCGTGCGGCGACCGGGCGCGACGTGATCGTGAAGTTCGAGGGCTGCTACCACGGCCACGCCGACAGCCTGCTCGTCGCCGCCGGCTCGGGCGCGCTGACGCTGGGGATCCCCGACAGCCCGGGCGTGCCGAAGGCGCTCGCCGCGCTCACCGCGGTGCTGCCATACAACGACCTCGCCGCCGCGCAGGAGTTCTTCGCCGCACGCGGGGGCGAGGTCGCCTGCCTGCTGGTCGAGCCGATCGCCGCCAACATGGGGGTCGTGCCGCCGCGACTCGGGTTCCTCGAGGGCCTGCGCGCACTGTGCGATCGCCACGGCGTGCTCCTGATCTTCGACGAGGTGATGACCGGCTTCCGCGTCGCCGCCGGTGGGGCGCAGGAACTGTACGGCGTGCGGCCCGACCTCACCACGCTGTCGAAGATCCTGGGCGGCGGCTTCCCCAGCGGCGCCTACGGCGGATCGCGCGCGCTCATGCAGCTGATCGCGCCCGCCGGACCCGTCTACCAGGCCGGCACGCTGTCGGGCAACCCGGTCGCGATGGCCGCGGGGGCCGCACAGCTGGCGGTGCTCGCCGAGACGAAGCCGTGGCCCGCGCTCGAGGCCAAGGGCGCGCGGCTCGCTGCGGGCCTGGCCGTCGCCTGCGCCGAGGTCGGCGTCGAGGCGACCGTCACGCGCGTGGGCTCGATGGGCACGCTGTTCTTCCTCGCCGGTGAGGCCGGCGATTTCGCGGCCGTGAAGCGCGCCGACACCGCGCGCTTCGGCCGTTTCCATGCCGCCATGCTCGAGCGCGGGGTGTACCTGCCGCCGTCGCAGTTCGAAGCCTGGTTCCTGTCGACCGCGCACGACGACGCGGTCATCGACGAAGTGATCGCCGCCGCACGGGGAGCGCTCGCCGCCCTCGTCGCCGCCTGACCCGGAGATTCGATTCGATGCATGATCCTCGCTTCCTCCGCGAACAGAAGGACGTCGTCCGCGTCGGCGTCCTCAAGAAGGCCGGCGCCGTCCCGGCGCAGCTCGAACGGTTCTACGCGCTCGAGGAAGAGCGCCTGACGCTGCTCCAGGAGGCCGACGCGCTCAAGCAGAAGCGCAACCAGGCGAGCGAAGAAGTGGCGCGCATCAAGAAGGCCGGCGGCGACGCCGCCGGGATCATCGCCGCGCAGAAGTCGGTGGGCGACCGCATCAAGCAGCTCGATGAACGCCTGCGTGTCGTCGAGGAGGAGGGCGAAGAGGCGGCCGCGTGGATCCCGAACCTGCCGCACGACTCGGTGCCCGAGGGCCGCGAATCGAGTGCCAACGTCGAGGTCGCGCGCAACGGCACGCTCCGCACCTACGACTTCACGCCGAAGCCGCACTGGGAGCTCGCCGCCGCGCTGGGCATCATCGACTTCGAGCGCGGACCCAAGCTCGCTGGCGGCGGCTTCCCGCTGTTCGTCGGCGACGGCGCGCGCCTGGTGCGCGCGCTGATCGACCTCATGCTCGACCTGCACATCGAGCAGCACGGCTACACCGAGGTGCACACGCCGATCGTCATCAACTCGCGCTCGCTCCGCGGCACCGGCCAGCTGCCCAAGATGGCCGACGACATGTACAAGATCGAGGGCGAGGACCTGTGGCTCAATCCCACGGCCGAGGTTCCGGTGACGAACATCTACGGCGACGAGATCCTCGAGCCCGGCGTCATTCCTGCCAAGCTGACCGCGTACTGCCCGTCGTTCCGCAAGGAGGCGGGCGCGTACGGCAAGGACACGCGCGGCATCCAGCGCCTGCACCAGTTCGACAAGGTCGAGATCGTGCGCTTCGTCCCCGCCGAGACCAGCTACGCCGCGCACGAGGAGCTGCGCAAGGACGTCGAGGACGTGCTGAACCTGCTCGAGCTGCCGTTCCGCGTGCTCCTGCTGTGCGCCGGCGACATGTCGTTCGCCGCCGCCAAGTGCTACGACTTCGAGACGTGGGCACCCGGCCAGGAGGCGTGGCTCGAGGTCAGCTCGTGCTCGAACTTCGAGGCGTTCCAGGCCCGCTGCGCCGGCATCCGTTTCCGCCGCGAGGCCGGGGCGAAGGCCGAGTTCGTGCACACGCTCAACGCCTCGGGCCTCGCCCTGCCCCGGATCGTCATCACGATCCTCGAGCAGAACCAGGAGGCCGACGGCCGCGTGCGCCTGCCCAAGGCGCTGGTGCCCTACATGCGCGGCCAGGAGTGGCTGGCGCCGCGTTCCTAGAATCTGCTCGTGCTATCGTCCGGGCTCGTGCCCTCCATCCGGAGAAGTAACCCGAACCCATCGCGAACCGCTGCGCGGCCGTGCGCGGCGGCGACCCCTGCGATCGCCTTCGCCCTGCTTATCCTCGGGGTGGCGACCGGATCCGCTGCGCGTGCCGCACCGTCGCCGAACCCGCCCGCGGCCGGGGCCGATTCCGCGGCGAGCGCCCCCATGCCCGCACCGCCCCGCATCTCCCGCGTCTTCGACGAGTTCATCGTGCGCGCGAAGCTCGACGACATCGAGTCGAGCCGCACCCTGCGCACGCTGACCGCCAGCACGCTCGCCCGGCTGCCGGTCGACGGCCTGCGCGACGCGATTGCCTTGCAGGCCGGCGTCATCGCCCAGGGCGGCGAGCTGCACGTGCGTGGCGGCCGGGTCGGTGACGTCTCCATGGTGGTCAGCGGCGTGCCGTTGGCGGATCCGCTGCGCGATCATCCGTTCGACCTGCCCCTGCTCGCCGTCGAGCGTGCCGAGCTGATCTCGGGTGGACTCGCCGGGCGCGATGGCGGGACGATCGCCGGCGTCCTCGATGTGCGCACCGTTGCGCCGCCCGATCGGCTCGAGACCACGTTCTCCTGGCAGAGCACGGCCGGCGCGGCCCCGCGCTACGACCGCTACTCGGCCCGCGTGGGCACGCCGATCGGCGCGCGTTATGGCATCGTGGCCAGCGGCGAGGTGACCCTCGACGACACGCACCTGCCGGCCCTGCGCACGCCCGACGAGCGAGAGGTGATCGGCGTGCCCATCGGCTGGCGCGGCGACAATCGCCTGCTCGCCCACGTCAAGCTCGCGCCGGTGCGCAGCAAGGGCGGGCCGATGCTCGAGATCGTGTTCGACCGACGAGTCGAGAAGCCCTACGACCCCGCGTGGTCGCTGGTCGGCTGGGCGACGCCCTGTGTCGAGCCCGAGAGCTGCCTCACCGGGCCGGGGTTCAGTCCGACGGAGTTGCCCGGGTATACCCCCTGGAATGCCGCGGATCACCTGCCGACCAACGACACGCGCCGCATCGCGACGATCCTGTCGTGGACGCGCACGGGCACCGGCCGCCGCCTCGGGGGCGCGCTGGCATGGATGCGGCAGGAGGAACGGCGTGCTCCGGGCGGGTCCCACGACGACTCGTACGTCACGCCGGAGAACCGCCCGCTCTATGGTCCGTACGACAGCCCGACGAGCGATCCGTTCCACGTCTACCGCGGGGAGTGGTCCCTCTATCACGAGAGTCGCGCCGAGCGGCTCTTCGCCCGCGTCGACGGAGTCATCGAGTCGGGCCCGCGCGTCACCTGGCGCGGCGGCGTGGGCGCGACCTACGACGCGGTGCGTCTGCACGAACTCGACGGCTTCCAATTCGACCGGAAACTCGACTCGTTGCGTGCCTACGAGGCCTGGGCGCCCGGTGGCTTCGCCTACGCCGGAGGGCAGTTCGTCCACGAGGGAATGGTCGCCCACCTCGACCTCCGGGCCGAGTGGTTCACCGCCGGACCGCAGGCCCGCCTGCAATCGATTCCGGGGGACGGACGATCCATCGTCTCGCTGCAGCCGCGCCTCGGCATCGCCTTCCCGCTGGGGGATCGGGACGCGGTGAGCCTGAGCTACGTGCGCATCGAGCAGAACCCCGCGCGCGACTTCCTGTACGACAATCGGCTCCGCATCGACGGCCGCCAGCCGCTGGGCAATACGGGACTCACGACCGCCGGAATGATCTCGTACCAGGCAGCGCTCAAGCACCTCTTCGGCGAACGACTCTATCTCCAGGCCGCCGTCTTCTACCGCGATATCTTCTCGCAGATCGGCGCGCGCAACTCCATCGCGCCGGACCGCCTGCCCGTGCGCCGCTACGAGAGCGCGGACAACGGCTACGTCGGCGGCTTCGAGCTGTCGCTGCTGCGGGATGTCGGGGAGCGCAGTCACCTCGAGGCGCACTACACGTACATGAATGCCCGAGGTACGCAGTCGCTCGAGGAAGGGGACCCCTACGGGCTGAGCATCGGCCAGCGTCCGCAGTCGATCGAGGCCACGCCGCTCAACTGGGATCGCCGGCACACGATCGCAGTCGCCGTATCGCGCCGCGCGGGGAAGGCCTGGTCGTTGTCGTGGGCGACGCGCGTCGGCTCGGGCCTGCCGTGGACGCCGCGCGAGCGTCGTACGCTCCTGTCGTCGTACGAAGAGGTGAACAGCCGGCGCTTCCCCTGGGTGGAGTGGACGGACATCGGCGTGCGCTGGACCCCGCACCTGTATGGACGGTGGCTCGAGTTCGGTCTCGACGTGCGCAACCTGTTCGACGAGCGGATCGACGCCAAGGCCGCCGTCGACGGGTATCCGAACTCGCGGATCAACACGGTCTTCGACGACTACGGCGCCTACCGCACCGAGACCGGGCTGGGGGGCGGGGCCTACTGGAACGATTCCGACGGTGACGGGCTCCCGGGCTGGGTCCCCGTCGGCGACGACCGGCTGCTGCTCCCCGGCCGCTCCGTGCGGTTGCAGGCGGGCGTTCGCTGGTAGCCGAGCCGCCGGGGCGAAGTGCTATCTTCGAAGCCGTGACCCCGGACCCGGACGACCACGCCCCGACTCCCGCACCCGTCGCCCGCAGCCGCACGCCCGCGCGCCGCCGAGGCTTTCTCGGCCTCGGCCTGGGCCGCGCGGGCCTGCCGCGCCTGTTCCAGGGCTACCTCTTCCTCGGTGTCGCCGGCATCGTGCTGGCGGTCTTCGTCTTCACCAACGTCGTCGTCGCCCGGTTGGCCTCGCAGGTGCAGTCGACGTCCGAGGTCTTCGCGCGTTTCTGCGCCACCGCTTCCTTCCCGGCGACGACCGACACGACGCTCCAGGCGATCGTGGGCGACGTCATCCAGGGCCTCAACTTCCCGATCGTGCTGACCGACGCGCGCGGGGTGCCGCGTGCCTGGAAGGGCATCGCGACCCGGACCGACGACGTGCCAGCCGACTCGATCGAGGCGTTCGCGAGCGGTCGGCTGATCGATCCCGACTTGCGCGGAAAGATCGAGAGCATCCAGGCCGACGTCGAACGGATGGACCGACGCCACGCCCCGATCGCGATGACCCGGCCATCGGGCGGCGATGCGCTCGGCCAGGTGCACTGGGGCGACCCGCCGGGTCTCGAGCTCCTGCGCTGGCTGCCGTTCGTTGCCCTGGCGGTGATGCTGCTGTTCGTCGGGCTCGCGGTGTACGGCGCGCGCTCGATCAAGCTGTCCGAGCAGCGCTCGATCTGGGTCGGGCTGGCGCGCGAGACCGCCCACCAGCTGGGCACGCCGATCTCGTCGCTGCTGGGCTGGATCGAGCTCCTGCTCGACCGGGTGAAGAGTGGCAGCGGCCCCGACGTCACGCTGCCCCGGGCCGAGATCGCGGCCATGCTCGGTGAGATGGAGAATGACGCCGCCCGTCTCAACAAGGTGGCGTCGCGCTTCAGCCACATCGGTTCGATCCCGAACCTGGCGCTCATGGACATCACCCCGGTCGTGGCCGAGGCGGTACACTACCTGAAGCGTCGCCTGCCGCACCTGGGGCGGAGAATCGACATCCGCGAGGTGTATGGCGATGTGCCGCCCATCAACGCCAGCCGCGAGCTGCTCGAGTGGGTGGTCGAGAACCTCCTCGTCAACGCGATCAACGCGGTCGACGAGAAGGGGGGCTGGATCGAGATCCGCCTCGAGCGCCGCCCCGAGACCGAGCGGGTCGAGCTCACGGTCACCGACAACGGCCGGGGCATGACGCCCGAACAGGCGGCTCGCGCATTCGAGCCGGGCTTCACCACGCGTTCCCGCGGCTGGGGTCTGGGGCTCGCGCTGGTCAAGCGCATCGTCGAGGAGTTCCACGGCGGCACCATCGAGATCCGGCGCACCGCGCCGGGGGAAGGGACCTCGTTTGGCATCGAATTTCCGACCTGAGGTGACGGCCTTCGTCGCGGCGGCGCTGGCCGCGGTGGTGCTCGCGGGCGTCGGGGTGCCCGACGGCGCGGCGGCCCGGCGCACCCGCTCGCCGCGCCCGGCCTCCGGCGCGGACTCGAACACGATCGTCTACGTCGTCGATGAATCGACCAGCGCGGCGCATACGCTCGTGCACGAGATCCGTTCCAACTACGGCGGCGACGACAACTTCGCGGCCATGGACGGGATCCGCTACTACATCACCTACGTCATGCCCGGTCCCGAGGGCGCGCCGGTGCGCACCTGGACCGAGGCGCACTACATCTGGCTGCACGGCGCGCCGCGGGCGCGCATCGAGACCGTCGAGGACAGCACGGTCATCCTGGTCAACGGCGACACGACGCACGTGCGCCGTGCCGGCCGGTGGATCGACGATCCGGTCCCGGTCGCGGCCGCGCGCGAGCAGGCGCTCGACGCGATCTGGGCGGCGCGCCTGCCGCGCAACCTCAACCACCCCGGCATCCGCGCCCGCCAGCTTGCCGAGGCGCAGCGCGGCGTGCCGTTCACCACGCGCTACTTCTACGAGCATCCCGGACTCGACCGGCCCGAGGGCACCATCCTCGAGGTCACGTTCGCGCCGCCGGCATACACGCTGCAGCGGCTCTACACCTTCGATCCGCGCGCGAAGGCGTGGACGATCCTCGAACTCGCCGACGACAAGAGCCGCTACGACTGGACGTGGGCCGAGCGGCGCACGTTGCGCGCCGCGAACGCCGCGGGCGAGCCCGGGCCGATCCTGTGGACGGCGCTGGTGCAGGACATGCAACTCGAGGGCCGCATGCCGGACCTCCTGCTGTCGCCGCCCGATGCCGGTGCCGGCGTGGTGAGCACCCCGTCGAAGGGACGCTGAACGCGATGGCCGACGAGACCAGGAAGCGTATCCTCTGGGCGGACGACGAGATCGACCTGCTGCGCCCTCATATCCTGTACCTCGAGGGGAAGGGCTACGTCGTCACGCCGGCGATGAACGGCGAGGACGCGCTCGAGCGCGTGCAACGGGAGCCGTTCGATGTCGTGCTGCTCGACGAGATGATGCCGGGCATGGGCGGCCTCGCCACGCTGGCCGCGATCAAGGAGCACCAGCCGACGCTGCCCGTGATCCTCGTCACCAAGAGCGAGCAGGAAGAACTCATGAACGAGGCGCTCGGCCGGCGCATCACCGACTACCTGATCAAGCCCGTGAGCCCGAGCCAGATCTGGCTGGCGATCAAGAAGGTGTTCGAGACGCAGGCGCTGCAGCAGGACCGCTCGGCGCGCGACTACGTCGGTCACGCGCGCTGGATCGCCGAGCTCGACACCAAGCGCGTGGACGCGGCGGGCTGGCTCGACGTGAGCCGCCGCCTGACCGCGTGGGACCTGGCGCTCGAGCACCTGTCCGAGCCCGGACTCAAGCAGGCCCACGCCGACAGCCGCCGCGAGCTCAACCAGGAGTTCGGACGCTTCATCGAGGAGCAGTATCCGCGCTGGGTGAAGGCGCCTGCGGGCGAACGGCCCATGCTCTCGGTCGATATCATCGAGCGCAAGGTGGTGCCGCACCTCAAGGCCGGCAAGCGCGTCACCTTCATCGTCATGGATTGCCTGCGCTTCGACCAGTGGCTGGCGCTGGCCCCGCTGCTCGAGCCGTACTTCGACATGGTGACCGAGCCCTACTACGGGCTTCTGCCCACGGCCACGCCGTACGCGCGCAACGCGCTGTTCTCGGGTCTGTTCCCCGACGAGATGGGCAAGAAGCACCCCGAGTGGTGGAACGAGGACACCAAGGACGACCGCAGCAAGAACCGCTTCGAACGCCAGTTCCTCGAGGCACAGCTGGCCCGCCTCAAGGCCACCCCCGAGAAACCGATCAAGTACGTGAAGATCTACACCATGGACGAGAGCCAGAACGTGCGTCGGCAGGTGAGCACCTACGGTTCCCTCGGCATGGCCGCGCTGGTGTTCAACTTCATCGACATCATGGCGCACGGCCGCAGCGAGTCGGACCTGCTGCAGGAACTGGCTCCCGACGAGATCGCGTTCCGCGCCGTGCTGCGCGCCTGGTTCGCCCACTCGCCGCTGTTCGACGTGATGAAGGCGCTGTCGCTGCAGGACAACGTGATCGTCCTGACCACGGACCACGGCGCGGTGATGGGCAAGCGCGCGGCGCTGGTCCACGGTAACCGCGAGACCTCGACCAACCTGCGCTACAAGTACGGCACCAACCTCACGGTCGACTCGCGCCAGGCGATCAACATCAAGGATCCGACCGCATGGCGCCTGCCGCCCGGCCACAACAAGAACTACCTGCTGGCGCGCGAGGACTACTACTTCGTCTACCCGACCCGCTTCCACGAATACGAGAAGGCATTCTTCGGCACCTTCCAGCACGGCGGCGTCTCGATCGAGGAGATGATCGTGCCGTGTGTCACGCTGACGCCGAAGGGGCGCGTGGGGTGAAGGCGGAAGAAGCGACGTTCACGTCCAGCCTCGGGTCGCTGGCCGCCACGATGGAGTTCGCCGCGGCCCTGGGTGCCGCGCTGCGCGCGGGGGATCTCGTGTTGCTCGAGGGCGGCATGGGCGCCGGGAAGACCACGTTCGTGCAGGGCCTTGCCCGCGGCATGGGGCTGTCCTCCGCGGTCAAATCGCCGACCTACACTCTGGTCCACGAGCACAACGCGACGCAGGCGGGGCGCCCCGGCCTCGGCCATCTCGACCTCTATCGCGTCCCGGTCGGGCGCGACCTGGGGGACCTCGGCGTCGACGAGTTGCTCGCGCGCGGCGCCGTGGCCGTCGAGTGGGGCGGCCGCCTGTACGGCCCCGATGCCGACGCGATGCTGCTCGTGTTTCGCAGCGCAGCCGACGACGAACCGGAGGAAACCCGACACGTGAGCATCACCGGGCGTGGACAACGCGGGCTGGAACTCGCGGCCGATGCCATTCGCCGGCTGCGGGCGATCCCGCACGGGGCATGAGCATGCTGCTCGCCCTCGAGGCCTCCGGCGCGCGCGCCGAAGTCGCGGTCTGCGATGTGGACGGCGACGTGCGGGCCGCGCGCCACCGGCCCGCCGCCACTGAGCATGCGCGGATCCTCGCCGGGCTCGTCGACGAGGTGCTCCGCGAAGCTGCGGTCGGCGCGCGCGACCTCGCCGGCGTTGCGGTCGACGTCGGTCCGGGCTCGTTCACCGCGCTCAGGATCGCGCTCGCCACCGCGCACGGCATCGCCCAGCCGGGCGCCGCGCGCGTCGTGGGCGTGACCTCGTTCGCCGCGCTGGTCCACGGCCTCATGCGGCCGAAGCGGGTGGTCATCCCGTTGGTTCCCGCGGGGCGCACGCTGCTGTACGCCGGGTTCTACCGCGCCGACGCGCAGGGGCGTCTCACGCTGCTGCGCGGCCCGGCGGCCGCCGACCTCCCGAGGCTGCAGGTCCTGGTCGAGGAAGCGCTCGCGCTTCGCGCGGGAAAAGTCGCGCCGCACTTCGTCGGGCCGGGAGCGGCCCGGGAGCGCGAGGGGCTCGAGGCGCGCTGGCCCGGCTCGACTGGCAACGGCGCCACCGTTGACGCGGCCGAGGGCCCCGCGGTCGAAGCGGTCGCCCGGCTCGGCGCGCAGATGCTCGCCCCGCGTGGCCCCGCCGGCATGCCCTTGCCCAACTCCGTTGCCGACGCCGACGGGGCGACCCGCCCGCTCTACGTCCGGGTGCCGCAGGCGGTCGCCAACCTGCCCGCCGAGCGCCCCTCGTGGCGCGAACTCACGCTCGCGCCGTTCACCGAGAGCGATCTCGACGAGGCGCTCGTCATCGAGCAAGCCGTGTTCAGCGATGCATGGCCGCGCCAGTTTTTCCTCGAGGAAATCCGCCAGGCGGGCTCGCGGGCGCTGGCCGTCCGGCACCGTGGTACTCTCGCCGGATACCTGCTGGCGTGGCGTCTCGACCATGAATGGCACCTGGGGAACATCGCCGTCGCGCCCGCCCACCAGCGGCGTGGCATCGGGCGCTTCCTGCTCGAGACGCTGGTGCGCGAGGCCGATGCCGCGGGCGACGTGTCGATCACGCTCGAGGTGCGGCCGTCGAATTTCGCCGCGCAGGAACTGTACCGTGTGTTCGGCTTCCGCGCCGTGGCCCTGCGCCGCGGCTACTATCAGGACACCGGCGAGGACGCGCTCATCATGATGCGTGATCCGCGCGCGGGTGCGTGAAGGAGCGGGCATGTCCTGGCTCAAGAAGAAGAAGACCGGGATCACGACGCAGGACAAGAAGGAGATCCCCGGCGGCCTGTTCATCAAGTGCGACGGCTGCGGTGAGATCCTCTACCAGCCCGAGCTCGAGGCAGCGCTGTGGACCTGTCCCAAGTGCAGCCACCACTTCCGCATCGCCTCCAGCGACTACGTCGGCCTGCTCGTCGACCCGGGCTCGTTCGACGAGCTGTTCACCGACCTGGTGGCCGAGGATCCGCTCGAGTTCAAGGATGCGCGCATGCGCTATCCCGACCGCTACGCCCAGGCGCGCAAGGCGACCGGCCTCAACGACGCCGTGCGCACCGGCCGCGCCACGATCGACGGCGTGCCCACAGCGCTCGCCGTGATGGACTTCTTCTTCATGGCCGGCTCGATGGGCTCGGTCGTGGGCGAAAAGGTCGCGCGCACGATCGAGCTGGCGATCGCCGAGCGCCGCGCGCTGGTCATCGTCACCGCCTCGGGCGGCGCGCGCATGCAGGAGGGCATCCTCTCGCTCATGCAGATGGCGAAGACCTCGGCGCTGCTGGCCACGCTCAAGGAGGCGCGCCTGCCGTTCCTGTCGGTCCTGAGCGATCCGTCGACGGCCGGCGTGATGGCGTCGTACGCCTCGCTCGGCGACGTGATCCTCGGCGAGCCGGGGGCGCTGATCGGCTTCGCCGGGCCGCGCGTCATCCAGGACACGATCGGCGAGGAACTGCCGGCGGGCTTCCAGCGCTCGGACTTCGTGCTCGATCACGGAATGCTCGACGCGGTCGTTCACCGCAAGGAAATGCGCGAACACGTCGCACGGCTGCTCGGATTCTTCCGCCAGTCCACCGACGGCTTCCAGCCGGCCCCGGCGGACGCGCTCTACCGGCCCTGATCCCGCACGACGCGTATCGCGCGGCGCTCGAGCGCCTGTACGGTCTCGAGCGCGGCAAGACCGGCTTCGGCCTGGCGGGCACGCGCGCGCTCGTCGAGGCACTCGGCCGCCCTGACCGTGCTTTCCGCTCCGTGCACCTGGCCGGCACCAACGGCAAGGGCTCGACCGCCGCGCTGATCGAGCGCGGCCTGCGCGCCGCCGGCGCCCGCACCGGATTGTTCACCTCGCCCCATCTCGTCGACTTCCGCGAGCGCCTGCGCCTCGACGGCCGCCCCGCCGCGGCCGCCGACGTGGCGCGCGCGCTCGCCCGCGTCGAGGCCATTCCCGCGCCGCCGGGGCACCCGCGCACGTTCTTCGAGGCCACGTTCGGCCTCGGCTGCGCGCTGTTCGCCGACGCCCGGGTCGACTGGGGCGTGCTCGAGTGCGGGCTCGGCGGCCGGCTCGACGCGACCAACGTCGTCACGCCGGCGCTCGGCGTGATCACGCCGATCGGGCTCGACCACGCCGAAATCCTGGGCGACACGCTCGAGGCGATCGCCGGCGAGAAGGCCGGCATCTTCAAGTCCGGCGTCCCGGTCGTGATCGCCGCACAGGCGCCGGCCGCCCATGCCGTGCTGGTCCGCATCGCGCAGGCCGTCGGCGCGCCGCTCGAGGCGGGGTCCGAACGCGCGCGGCTCGTCGCCGTCGACCGCATCGGCCCCGAGGGCAGCGACGTGCGCTTCGACGTCGCGGGCTTCGGCGCGGTCGAAGCCCGGCTGGCACTGGTGGGCCGCCACCAGGTCGAGAACGCGCGCACTGCGCTGGCCGTGCTCTCGCTGCTGGCCGCGCGCGAGCCCGGGCTCGGGCTCGATGCCGCGTGCGCCCGCACCGCGCTGTCGAGCGTGCGCTGGCCCGGGCGCTTCGAGTCCTGCCCGGGCGAGCCGCGACTGTGGTGGGACGGGGCGCACAATCCCGATGGCGCGCGCGTCGTGCGCGCGGCGTGGCGCGAGGCGCTGGGCGATCCGCCGGGTACGCTCGTGCTCGGGGTCTCGACCGACAAGGATCTCGACGCGATGCTCGGAGCGTTCGCCGGCCCGTGGCGGCGCGTGCACGCGGTCGCCGCCGAGAGTTCGCGCGCGGTGCCGCCGGAGGCGCTGGCCGCCGCGGTCGGTCGCGCCTGGCCCGGGATCGAGGCGACGGCGCACGCGTCGGTCGCCACGGGTGTCCAGGCCGCGCTCGAACGCGCGACGGGGGACGAACGAGTGCTCGTGGCCGGTTCGCTGTTCGTCGTCGGCGAAGCCATGAGCGCGATGGGCGCGGCGGAGGTGGCGTGCTCCTGAGGCGAACCGTCGCGTTTGCGATCTCCGTGCTTCTTGCCGCGATCGCGGCCGTGGTTCCGGTCGAGGGGCAGGTGGCGCCCCCGGCTTCGGCTCCGGCTGCGCCCGCGCCCGTCGATTCCGCGCGCGCGATCGCGGACACAACCGCCGCCCTCCGCGATTCCGCCGCCGTTTCACGCGACACGACCCTCCCACCCGCGACCGCGCCTCCGGTGCGGTCGATCATCACCCAACCCCGCCGCGGCAGCAGTCCGTACAACGTCGTCGCCGATCGCCTCGAGGGGGGACGCACCGCGCTCGAGGGCGAGGTGATCATGCTCATCGGCAACGTGACGCTGTCGCGCGACGGCACGGTGGTGAAGAGCCAGACCGGCCGCTACGTGAAGCGCGAGGGCACCATTTACCTGACCGGCGGCGTCGACGCGGTCGACGGCGGGACCCGCGTCACGGCGCTGCAGGCCGCCTACAACGAGGCGACCGACTTCCTCACCCTCATGGGGCAGGTCGTCGTGCGCGACAAGGACCTGGTGCTGGAGTCCGACCAGGGCTCGTACGACCAGTCGCGCGGCCGCGCCGAGCTGTGGAGCCGCGTGCGGGGGCGTGACAGGACGCGCACGCTCACCGCCGATCGCGTCACCTACCTGCGCGACGAGCAGGTGGCACAGGCGCGCGGGCGCGTCGTCGCCCGCGACTCGACCGAGGGGCTCACGCTGACGGGCGAGGCCATCGACTACGACCGCCGGCGCGAGTTCGCGCTCGCCACCGCGCGGCCCACGCTGGTGCAGGCCGGGAAGAACGGGAAGGGCGCGACGACGCTGGTCGGCGACACGATCACCGTCGCCACGCCCGAGCGCATCGCGACCGCCGCCGGGTCCGTGGTCATCACGCGCGACAGTCTGCGCGCCGAGGCCGGCCGCATGGTGTACTACGATCGCGAGGAGCGTGGCGTGCTGACCGGCGAGCCGCGCGCGTGGACCGACGAGGTCGACGTGCGCGGCGACTCGCTCGAGATCTTCACCCGCGACCAGGGAATCGACCGCCTGCTCGTCCTCGCCAACGGGCGCATCGAGTACCACGCCGACTCCGGCGCCGACGCCGGCGGCAGGAGCCTGCTCACCGCGCAACGCATGGACGTCTGGTTCGACGCCGCGGACGACGGCATCGACAGCCTCTACGCCACCGGCGAGGCGGCGAACGAGTTCACGGGGAAGCCGCTGCCCGATCGCCTCTCCGAGTCGAACCGGACGACCGGCGACCTGGTGCGTCTCTACTTCGACGGGAAGGACCTGCAGGAGGCGATCGTCACCGGCAAGGCCGCGGGCACGTATCGCGCCGAGCTCGCCGCCAGCGACACCGCCGGCGCCCGCGCGAACGCCGTGGAGTACGAGGCCGACCGCATCGTCTTCGAGGTGCCGAAGAACCGCATCCGCCTCGAGCAGAATGCGGTGCTGCGCTACGAGCAGATCGCGCTGCGCGCCCCTGAGGTCCTGTTCGACGTCAAGCAGCAGGTGCTCGAGGCCCGCGGCAACCCGCAGCTCGAGGACCGCGGCGACACGTTGCGAGGCACGTCGCTGGCCTACGACCTGGAGACCCGGCGCGGGACGGTGTTCGGCGCGCGCACGCGCTACCAGACCGGGTGGTACGCCGGGGACAAGATCCGCCGTCTCGGCGACGACGTAATCGACGTGGGCGGCGCGCGCTACTCCACCTGCAACCTCGACGACCCGCACTACGCGTTCCGCTCGGACCGGATGAAGATCTACCTCAAGGACAAGATCATCGCCCGGCCGGTGCTGTTCACGCTCAAGCACGTCCCGTTGCTGGCGCTCCCCTTCTACGTGTTCCCCATCCGTCAGGAGCGTACGTCGGGCCTGCTCGTGCCGCAGATCCAGTTCGGCTTCGGCGACGCGACCGGTGGGTATATCCGCAACGCCGGGTACTACTTCGCGCCGAACGACTACACCGACTTCACGGTCTCGGGCGACTGGTATCCGCAGGTGCCCTCGTGGGTGCTGCGTGGCGAGGCGCGTTACAAGTCGCTGTACAAGTTCGAGGGCCAGATGCAGGGGTCGATCGGGCGCTCGTTCTACACCACGGAGGAGCGGAATTGGGACTTCCGCGCCCAGCACGCGCAGACGATCAACGACGCCACGTCGCTCACCGCGCGGGCCAACTTCACCTCGAGTGCGGACTACACGCGCGATCCGCTCACCGGCCTGCCGCTGGCGAACCGCATCGACCGCTTCCTCACCTCGAACCTGACGCTGTCGCACCGCCGGCCCTGGGCGTCGATCAACCTGGTGCTGTCCCGCCAGGAGGATCTCGACACGAATCCGATCAGCTCGCCGCTGCCCAAGCTGCAGGAGCAACTGCCGTCGCTGTCGATCGTGCTGCCGTCGCGCACCCTGGGCCACAAGCCGGGGGCCACCGGCGGCGCGGGCTTCCTGCCGTTCCTGTCGACCACGTACCTGGGCTTCAATGCGCGCTTCCTCAACGACCGCACCGTCTCGACGTTCCTGCGCCGCGACGAGTCGGGCGCGATCGCGGTGTTCGATACGTCGGTCGCCCGCCGCGCCTACCAGCACGTGGTGACGCTGAACGACAATCGCCGCCTCGGCTTCGTCAACTTCGGACCGACGTTCCGCTGGACCGAGGTCGTCTACCAATACGATGCGACAGGCAAATCGCCGTCGGCCGGCGGCACGTGGGCGGCGGGGGCGGGCGCCTCGATGACGCTGTACGGCACCTCGCACGGCGGGCTCGGTCCGATCACCTCGATTCGCCACGTGTTCCAGCCGATCTTCTCGTACTCGTTCCAGCCCCAATTCAGCCGCTTGCGCGTGCAGGTGCCGACCAGCGACACGACGTTCGCCACCGTCGACCGCTTCCCGCCGTTCGGCGGCATCGGGCTTTCGGGCACGCGACAGAGCTTCCTGTCGGTCAACCTGGTGAACCGCTTCGAGGCCAAGGTGCGGACCGAGAAGGGCGAGCGCGTGCTGTCGAACCTGCTCGGGATCGGCATCAACACCGCCTACGACTTCCTGCACGAGGCCAACGGCCGGGAGACGCCATGGCAGCCGATTCTGACCACGGTGCGCGTCCAGCCACCGAACTACATCAGCGGCGACCTGTCCCTGCGCCATGATCCCGCGGTGGACAAGCTGCTGCGCAACGCTTCGGCTTCGCTGTCGTTGCGCTTCGCCGGCGGGGGGCGTCCACCGGCGGTCGCCGAGATCCCGCTGGCCGGGAACGAGGCGCAGACTCGCGGCCCGCGCGACCAACTCGTGCCGTGGAGCCTGTCGACCTCGATCAGTTACGGGGGCAGCCGGAACGTCCTCGAGAACTGGCAGCACAGCGAGTCGGCCAACCTCGTGGCCGAGATCCAGCCCACCGCCAACTGGACGGTGCACTACTACAACCAGATCGATCTCAACGAGCGGCGGATCGTGGCCCAGGAGTGGTCGGTCACGCGCACGCTCCATTGCTGGCAGGCGCAATTCGTGCGGCGGTTCTCGGGGGGAACGGCCGATTACTACTTCAAGATCGGGATCCTCGACCGCCCCGAGATCTTCCTCGACCGCGGCACCGCCGGGCTGGGGACGATCGGCGGCCTGGGCTCGCTGGGTGGGATCGGGTCCTCGCTGGTGCCCTGAGCCGACCGCCGAGGCCTCCCGTCCGCAAGTTGCAAAGCCTTGCCCGCGCGCCGCTTGGGGCGGGGGGTGCCGCTTGACCGGGGATTTCCCCGGCCCGTACACTCGATCCATTCGCCGTACCCGCCGGGGGGTCCCCCGGCTCACAGGAGGAACTTCATGTCTGTTTCGACGCTGCGCTCGCGGGCGCTCCTGCTCGTGTTCGTGTCCCTCGTCGTCCTTGGCTGGACGGCGTCGGGCGCGCGCACGCAAGGGAAGCTGACGGGCAAGGTGCTTCCGGTCATCAGCACGTCTGATGTGATCGGTTACACCGCGCCCTGCGGCTGACACACGCCCAAGGGTGGGCTGGCCCGGCGGGCCAGTTTGATCGACAGCACGAGGATCAAGTTCGGCGATGCGGTCGTCGTCGACGCAGGCGACTGGGCTCCGGACTTCACCAAGCCCAACGAGGCTCCCAAGCTCCAGTTCCTGCTCGAGATGGCGAACCTCATGAACTACGACGCCCTCGGTGTGGGCGAGCGGGAGCTTGCGTTCGGCCTGCCGACGATCCTCGAGTTGGCCGCGAAGTCGAAGTCGCCGTTGATTTCGTCGAACCTGATCGACAAGAAGACGGGCAAGCCCGTGTTCAAGACGTCGGTCATCGTCAAGAAGGGCGGCATCAAGGTCGGCATCTTCGCGGTCCTCGGACCGAAGATCGATCTGCCGGGCAACTCCGGCGAGCTGGTCACGGTCGATGATCCGATCGCGACCGCGCAGGCCATGGTCGCCGAGTTGCGCAAGCAGGTCGACGTCATCGTCTGCCTCGCGCACCTGGGCCGCGTCGAAGGCGAGGATCTCGCCGCGCAGGTGCCGGGGATGGATGTCGTGATTCTCGCGCACCACCCGGGCTTCGTCGCCCAGGGCCGGCGCGTCAACGCGGCGATCACGGTCGCCAGCGGTGAGCAGGGCCAGAACGTCGGCTTCACGCAGGTGACGCTCGAAGGCAAGAAGGTGATGGACCTCACCTCGGAGACGAAGATCCTGATGCCCGAGATTGGCGACCGCGGCGACATCGCGCGGATGGTCAAGGAGTTCGACGACAAGCTGAACGAGGAACAGCGCAAGGCGCAGCAGACGCAGACGCTGCAGAACTCGTCGACGGCGCCCGGGTCGGATCAGTACCTGGGCAGCGAGAATTGCATGAGCTGCCACCCGGCGCAGTACGAGCAGTGGAAGACGACGCAGCACGCGCACGCCTTCGCCACGCTCGAGCGGACGCAGAAGGATGCGACGCCCGAGTGCGTCCAGTGCCACGTGGTCGGCTTTGGCCGGCCGGGCGGGTACGAGAACGCGTCGAAGTCGGCGAAGCTCAAGAACGTCGGTTGCGAGTCGTGCCATGGCTACGGCACGCAGCACGACATGTTCGCGAAGACCGGCGGCAAGGTGGCCGAAGCCGTCTGCCTGACCTGCCACACCCCGGCGAACGACGCGGGCTGGAACTACGCGGCGAAGTTGCCGCGCGTCTCGCACTAGGCGGCGGCGGGGGGCCGGGAGCGGCCCAGGGAAGGTAGCGTGCGACGCGGGCGCGGTGGTACCCTTGGCGGGTACCGCGCGCCCGCGCGGCGTTACGCCGCGGGACCCGCCTCCCCCGACTCCCTCACGCCGGAAGCGCACATGCCCCTGCAGCCCGATGGAATGACCTATTTCGAGGACATCATCCAGTCGGTCGGCAACACGCCGCTCGTCCGCCTGAACAAGATGACCAAGGGCCTCCAGGCCACCGTCCTCGCCAAGGTCGAATCGTTCAATCCCGGCGGCAGCTCGAAGGACCGGATCGGTCTCTCCATGATCCGCGCCGCCGAGGCCGACGGGAAGCTCAAGCCCGGCGGCACGATCGTCGAGTGCACCTCGGGGAACACGGGCGTCGGCCTGGCCATGGCGGCGGTCGTGCTGGGCTACAAGACCGTGTTCTGCATGCCGGACAAGGTGGCGACCGAGAAGATCAACCTCCTCAAGGCCTACGGCGCCGAGGTGGTCGTCTGCCCCACCGCAGTCTCGCCCGACTCGCCCGAGTCGTACTACCAGGTCGCTCGCCGCATCGAACGCGAGCGGCCGAATGCGTTCCTCACCAACCAGTACGACAATCCGGCGAACCCGGCGGCGCACTACCGGACGACGGGCCCCGAACTGTGGGAGCAGACCGCGGGCAAGATCGACGTGTTCGTCACCTCGATCGGCACCGGTGGCACGATCAGCGGCACCGCGAAGTACCTGAAGGAGAAGAACCCGAAGGTCCGCATCGTCGGCGCCGACCCGATCGGCTCGATCCTCCACCAGTGGTTCCACACCCGCACCATGGGCGAGGCGCACACGTACAAGGTCGAGGGCATCGGCGAGGACTTCCTGCCCGAGGCCTACGACTGGAGCGTGATCGACGACGTCGTGCAGGTGAACGACAAGGACTCGCTGAACACGGCGCGCCGCCTCGCCCGCGAGGAGGGCATCCTGGTCGGCGGCTCGTGCGGCACCGCGCTGCACGCCGGGCTGCTCGAGGCGAAGAAGATGAAGCAGGGCGGCGTGATCGTCGTCATGCTGCCCGACACCGGCGAGCGCTACCTGTCGAAGGTGCACAGCGACGAGTGGATGCGCGACAACCACATGCTCGATCCGGCCGAGACGCGTGTCGCCGACCTCGTCTTCGGCAAGTCGGCCGGCGGGAAGGCACTGCTGTCGGTCGCGCCGGGCGACCTCGTGCGGAAGGCGCTCGACCTCGTCCGCGCCTACGACGTGTCGCAGCTCCCGGTCCTCGAGGGCGAGGCTTCCGTCGGCACCGTGTACGACGCGGAGATCATGAAGCGCGTGCTCGACGACCCGACGGTACTCGGCCGCACGGTGCGCGAGATCATGGACCCGCCGCTGCCGGTGATCGGCGCGCAGGAACCAGTGACGCGCGTGGCGCAACTCCTCAAGCAGAAGCACGCGGCGGTGCTCGTCTCCGCCAACGGGGGAGGACCCAGCGGAATCCTCACCCGTCTCGATGTCATCTCGCTGATCGCGGAGTGAGCATGGTGCGCATCGACGCGAAATCCGGCCTCGGCACCCGCGCGATCCACGCGGGCAACGCCCCCGACCCGCGCACGGGCGCGGTCGCGGTGCCGGTGTACCAGACCTCGACCTACGCGCAGGACGGATTCGGCAAGCACAAGGGCTACGAATACGCGCGCTCGCAGAACCCCACGCGCGAGGCGCTCGAGGAGAACCTGGCGTCGCTCGAGAGCGGCGCGCACGGCTTCGCCTTCGCCTCGGGCCTCGCCGCGACGACGACCCTGCTGCACCTGCTCAAGGCCGGGGACCACGTCGTGGCCTCGAACAACATGTATGGGGGCACGTTCCGCCTGTTCGACCAGGTGTTCGCCCACCTCGGCATGCGCTTCTCCTACGTGAACACGGCCGACCTGGCCGCGGTCGAGGCGGCGATCGAGCCGGCGACGAAGCTCATCTACATCGAGACGCCGACCAATCCGTTGCTCACCATCACGGACCTCGCGGGCATCGCGGCGATCGCCCAGCGGCACGAACTGCTCACCGCGTGCGACAACACGTTCGCCACGCCGATGCTGCAGCGGCCGATCGAGTTCGGCTTCGACATCGTGCTCCACTCGACGACCAAGTACCTGAACGGGCACAGCGACATGGTCGGCGGCGCACTGGTCGTCAAGCGCGACGACCTGGCGACCCGCCTGCGCTTCCTGCAGAACGCGGTGGGGGCGGTGCCCGGTCCGTGGGACTGCTGGCTCGCGCTGCGCGGCATCAAGACGCTGCCCCTGCGCATGGAGCGCCACGAGAAGAATGCCGGCGACCTCGCCGTGTGGCTCGCCGGCCAGGCGACGGGACCGCGCGGGCCGAAGGTGATCTATCCCGGCCTGCCCGATCATCCCGGGCATGCGCTGGCCAGGAAGCAGATGGCGGGGTTCGGCGGGATCATCTCGCTCGAGGTCCCCGATCTCGAGACCGGCCAGCGATTCTGCGAGGCGCTCACCCTGTTCACGCTCGGCGAATCGCTCGGCGGCGTCGAGTCGCTGGTGACGCATCCGGCGAGCATGACGCACGCCTCGGTGCCCAGGGCTCAGCGCGAGGCCACGGGCTTCACCGATGGCCTGGTCCGGCTCTCGGTCGGCTGCGAGGACGTTGACGACCTGCGGGCGGACCTGGAACGCGGGCTGGCGGCCTCCTCGGCAGCCGTGGCGGCGGCTCGCTAAGGCCGATTCCAATCTCATAAAATCTTATGCTGCAGTTGTTTGCGCGACTCACTCCGTCCATGTAAAGCGAACAGATCGCCCTTCGGGCGGGGATGGACCGGTGGACAAATCGCTTGACACCCCCCCGGCCCGAACGTACGTTTCGCCGGATACGTCGCCTGGGGTGGGTCCCAACCTGTCAAGCACCCGGCTTCCCACACCTGCTACCAATCGGACCCGCGTCCACCTGGCGAAGGGTCATGCGAGTGCCGCGTTTCGCGGTGAGCTTGCACCCTCTCCGCCTGACGCGTGGCGACACCCCGGATACGGAACCGGAAGTTGCGGTCCGGGCAACGAGACTTTAGTTCCGACATGACCTCGCTCCGGCGCGGGCCATGGCGAAGGAGGTGAAAGCAGAGGATGCGGAAGCTTATCGCGCTTGCGGCGGTTGCAGTGTTCGCTCTCACGCTCTCGCTGGGTACGATCGGTTGCGCTCCGAAGGCTGAGGAAACTCCGGCCCCGGAGACGACGACGACGACGACCACGACCGAGACGGTGACGGAGACGGTGCCGATGGACAGCACCATGATGGCGGATACGACCACGACGACCACGCACTAATCGCGCGCGCGTTCCGCGCCGCTGCGATCCGTACGGAGAGAGGGCCCGCAAGGGCCCTCTTTCTTTCCCCCGCTTCGCCCTCTGCAGCCCGGAGTTCCCCATGGCCGACGACTTCTCGTTCGACATCGTCTCCGAAGTCGACTGGATGGAAGTGCAGAACGCGGTCCAGCAGGCGGTGAAGGAGATCACCACCCGGTTCGACTTCAAGGGCAGCGCCGCCGAGATCAGGGCCGAGGGCAAGGACGCGCTGGTCCTCATCGCCGACGACGATCTCAAGATGAGGAACGTGCGCGAGATCCTCGACGGCAAGCTGGTCAAGCGGGGCGTCTCGCTCAAATCGATCGAGGAGGGGCCGATCGAGCCCGCCGCCAAGGGCACGCTGCGCCGCACGCTCAAGCTCAAGAGCGGGCTCGAGTCCGAGCAGGCCAAGGAGATCACGAAGTTCATCAAGGGCCTGGGATTCAAGGTGCAGTCCACGATCCAGGGCGAGCAGGTCCGCGTCTCCGGCAAGAAGAAGGACGAGCTGCAGGCGGTCATGGCGGCCGTCAAGGCCCACGACTGGCCCCGCGCCCTCCAGTTTCAGAACTACCGGTAGGGCCACCTCCGCCTCCGCCCAGGAGGCAACCCGGGCGCCCATCCCGCCGTAGGAGGGGCACGTTCGAGTCCCGTCCCACGCCCTCGGAGGCCGTCATGTCCCACCGCACAGGGTTTGCCGCCCTCCTTGCCCCGTTCCCCCTGCTGGCTCTCGCCGCCCTCCTGGCCGCCGGCTGCAATGACCGCCGGGGAGTCGTGCGTGAGGACCGCACCGCCAGCGCCGTCGCCCTGGGTTCCTCGGCCGTCGTGCGCATCGAGACCCGCTCCGCCGACGTCCATCTGATCGCCAGTCCCGACGACACCGTCCGCGTGGTCACCGCGCGCCGCGTCGAGGGTTCGACCCAGCAGAACGCCGACGCCCTCTTCGCCCAGATCAAGGTCACCATGGAGCGTCAGGGTGACGTCCTCGTGCTGCGCGTGCGCGAGCCGGAGCGGCGGCGCACCCGGGTCAACGTCGATGCCGGCCCGTGGCGGATCCGCCGCTCGGTCGAGGTCGAGTTGACCATCGCCGTCCCCGCCCGCGCCCGCCTCGAGTGCGAGACCGCGCGCGGCGACTTCGACGCCACCGGCCTTCCCCAGCAGGCCGGCTTCGTGTCCAACACCGGCGACGTCGAGCTCATGCAGATGAGCGGCCGCGCCAGCGTGCAGACCACCTCGGGCGACGTCACCCTCCGCGAGTGCGACGGCCCCGCGGTCGTTCGCGTCACCTCGGGCGACGTGGACGCGAACGACCTGCGCGGCGGATTGATCGTGCGCGCGACGAGCGGCGACGTGAACGCCGCCCGGGTGCGCGGCGGCGCCCGGATCGAGACCTCGACCGGCGACGTCGAGGCGCAGGACCTGGTGGGTTCGGTGTTCGTGTCGACCAGCGCCGGCAATGTCTCGCTCTCCGCCAACGCCGACTCGTGTGCGATCGAGACCGCTTCGGGCGACGTCAGCGCGAGCCTGTCGGGCGCGCCATACTTCGTGCAGGTGCGGACCTCGGCCGGGCAGGTCGACCTCGCGATCCCGGAGCGCACGGGCGGCACGCTCGACCTGCAGACCTCGAGCGGCGCGATCGCTGTGCGCAACGAGGTCGCCGTCGACACCATGAGCCGCAATCGCCTCACCGGCCGCCTCGGCGGCGCGGGCTCCATCGCCGTGCGGACTTCGTCCGGCGACATCACGCTGTCCTCGGAGGGAGTGACCCCATGAATGCCGAACGTCCCCCCGTCTTCCGCGTGACGTCCACCCGCAGCCTGGCCGGACTCGGGCTCGCCCTCGCCGCCGCGTTGAGCTTCGGCCTGGCCGCGATCGCCCTGGCGCCGCGCGCCCGGGCCCAGGAAGTCGAGCTGCCCGGCGTCCCCGTCGACTCCGTGCGCGCCGACTTCCTCTCGCCGGCGCCTCCGCCTGTCTCACCGGCCCCGGGCGTGCCCGCGGTGCCGTCCGGGCCCGGCGACCTCACCATTCGCGGCGGTGGGGGCCCCCGGACCATCGAAGGCCCTGGCGGCGTATACAAGGTCCGCGCCGGCGAGAACGACGTCGTGCAGATCGGCGAGGACATCGTGATCGAGCGCGGCGAACACGTGCTGGGCCACGTCTTTGCCATGGGCGGCAGCATCACCGTGCGCGGGGTCGTCGACGACGACGTGGTTGCCGCCGGTGGCGACGTGATCCTCGAGGACGGCGCGCAGGTGCGCGGCGACGCCGTGAGCATCGGCGGCAACGTCGACAAAGCACCGGGTGCGACGATCCTCGGCTCGTCGGTGTCCTTCGGCAACGTGCCCGCCGGCATCCTCGGGATGCAGGGTCTCAACTTCATCGGCCACGGGTTCGACGCCGTCGGCCGCGTCTTCAAGATCCTGTTCTGGCTGCTCGTCGCCTGGGTCACCGTCACGCTGACCAGGGCGCGCGCCCGCCGGGTCACCGCTCGCATCGAGGCCGAGACGCTGGCCTCGCTGGGCTACGGCCTGCTGGGGATCGCCGCGATCGCCCCGGCCACCATCGTCGTCGCCCTCGCCGCCGTGCTGCTCGCGGTCACCATCATCGGTATCCCCGTGGCCGTCCTGCTGCTCCTCGGCTATAGTCTCGGCTTGGTCGTTCTCCTGTTCTGGGGTGCCATTCTCGGCGCCTCGGCCCTGGGCGCATGGGTCGTGCGGCGTCTGTCGCCGCGGCTCGGCACGCCCGAGCTCGTCCGCAACACCATGGTCGGTGTCGTGGCCGTGACGGGAATCGGCCTCGTGTCGAGCCTGTTTCAGGGAGTCGGACTCGTCGTGCCGCCGGCCGGGCTGTTGGGTGGGCTGCTCGAAGTCGTCGGGATCCTCGTCAGCTGCGGCGCGATGTGCGCCGGCGTCGGCGGGATCCTGCGCACGCGCGGCGGTCAGCCCGCGCCGATCCCCGTCGATTGGAGCCAGGCCGGCTTCGGCCCGGGTGCGCCCGGGATGGCGCCACCGGTCGCTCCGGCAGCGCCGCCCGCGCCCACGACCTAGGCTCCGCCTGAGTTAGCACGCCGGGCGTCGACCGGACGCGGAGGGATCCACCGACATGCCGCTTGCCCTCTGGGGCGCCACGCTGTGCGTTTCGCTCGGCGCCCTGATCATCCTGCTCGGCATCGCGATCTTTCGCGAGGACCCGCGCCAGCGGCCCAACCGCTGGGCCGCGCTCATGCTGTCGTTCGGCGGCCTGGGCGCACTCCTCGTCGGACTCGCGTTGGCCGCCGAGGGCTCGCAGGCGAAGGGCGCGGTCGTCACCACCGACGCGGTCCACTACTTCTCGTACCTGTGGGAGTTTTTCTTCCCCGCGCTGCTCCTCTTCGTGCTGGTGTTCCCGCGCGAACCGCGCTGGTTCCGCCGCGTGCCGTTCTTCGAGATCCTCGTCTTCACGCCCTACCTCTTCCACCTGCTGCTCACCGCCGCGGCGCGCCTGTCCAACGAAACGTTCTGGATTGCGGACGTCGCCTCGCGCAGCGGCTGGGCCTCGCCGCTCCTGTCGACCATGCGCGTCGCGTTGGGCCTGCTCTACGACGCGCACACGGTCCTGTTCTCGCTGGTCAACCTGGCGTACGTCGTGGTCACGCTTCTCGTCCTGGGCGTGCGCCTGCGCGAGGTGACGAGCCCGCGCTTGCGCGACCAGCTGCGCGCCATCTCGATCGGGCTGGGCGCCTGTCTCGTCCTCTACTCGCTCGCGGTGCCGCTGCCCACGCTGTTCGGCGTCGGCGCGCGGGCGGGCCAGGCGTTCCGCTCGGGGCTGCTGGTCTTGGCGCTGACCGTCGGCTCGGGCTCGATCGCCTACGCGATCGTGCGTTACCGCTTCCTCGACGCCGGCTTCCTGGTCCGCCGCTCGATCCTGTTCCTGCTGCCGGCGCTGGGAATGATTCTCGTCTACCTGGGCCTGTCGTCGATGATCACCAGCTTCCTCGGCCGCTGGTCGGGTCTCGATCCCCGGCTGGCGCAGCCGCTGTTGTTGCTGCTGCTGGTCAGCGTGCTGCCGCCGGTCGTCTCGCGCCTCGAGGAGGTGGCCGAGGGCTACCTGTCGCGCGACCGGCGCGAGGGCCGCACCGTCATCCAGAACCTGTCGCGGGACATCGTCACCGAGCTCGACCTGTCGGCGCTGGCCGGGCGCCTGACCAGCGCGGTGGGCGAGACGCTGCTGCTCGAGCGCTGCGTGCTGTTCCGCCGCGAGGGCGAGGGCTTCGTCACCGTGGCCGCGTTCGATCGGCCCGGCGGCGTGCGCGTCGGCGAGGCGCTGAGCGGCGAGCTGGGCCTGGTCGCCTGGGCCCACGCGCTGCGCGCCGAGATGCTGGGCCCCGGCCCCACGCTGGCGAGCCAGATCACCGACGGCTGGCCCTCCGAGCGCGCCGAAGAAGCGGCCCGCATCGTCGGCGCGGCCAGGACGCTCGACATCACGCTGCTCGTGCCCGTGCGCCATCGCGACGAGGTGCTCGGCGCGATCGCGCTCGGGCGCAAGCTGACCGGCGCACGGTTCCTGCGCGAGGATTTGTTTCTCCTTGAGACTCTCGCAAACCAGACGGGAGCCGCGATGCGTACCGCATCGCTTTATAGCGAGAGCCTGCGCCGCGCCGCGCTCGAGGAGGAGCTGTCACTGGCCCGCCAGATCCAGCGCGGCTACCTGCCGCGCGCGTTTCCGCGCTGGGACAACCTCGAGATCTTCGGCATGAACCAGTCGTCGAAGCAAGTGGGCGGCGATTACTTCGACCTGATGGACACCGACGACGGCGTGCTCTGTGCGATCGCCGACGTCTCGGGCAAGGGCGTGCCCGGCGCGCTGGTCATGAGCATGATCCAGGCGTCGTTGCGGACCCAGGCCGGCGAGGGCCGCGCCGTGTCGGACATCCTCGAGCGCGTCAACCGCCTTCTCCTGTCGCGCGCCGAGTCGGGCATGTTCGCCACCGGCTTCCTGGCCAAGCTCGATCGCGCGACGATGGAGCTGCGCTACTGCAACGCGGGCCACAACCCGCCTTTCCTGCAGCGTGCCGACGGCCGCATCGAGATCCTGCACATGGGTGGCCTCCTGCTCGGCGTGTTCGAGGATCCGCGGCTCGAGGAGGGCATGGTCACGCTCGAGCCCGGCGATCGCGTGCTGTGCTACACCGACGGCGTGACCGAGGCGCGCTCGCCGGACGGCGAGTTCTTCGACGAGGAGCGCCTGAGTGACCTGATGCGCGCGCTGCCGCGCGACCACTCCGCCGAGGAGGTCGCCCGCGCCATCCACGACGCGGTCTACGCGTTCTCGCAGAGCGAGGACCTCGAGGACGACATGACGCTGGTCGTCCTGCGCGTGCCGGCCCACGCCGCCGTCGCCATCGACGTCGATGCGGCGGCAAGCCTCGCCGAGCCGGCGCTTACGCCCGGCGACGGCGCCTGACCGGCCCCGGGCGCCCCACTCCGTGCCGCCGCTCTTCGATCATCTGGCCGTCTTCGTCCTCTACCTGTTCGTCGACGCGCTGGCGCTCCCCATCGCCTCGACGCTCTACGTCGCCTATATGGGTGAGCGCCACGCCCCTCTGCTCGTCGCCGTCCTCGGAGCGCTGGGCACGACCGCAGGCTCGGTAGCGCAGTACCTGGTCGTCCGCTGGCTGCTCGCCCACCCGACGCTGCAATGGGGCTGGCTGGTGCGCCTGCGCGCGCGCGTCGGCGGCCTCGTCGCGGGCTCGGGCCACGCGACGTTCTGGACGCTGTTCATGATCTACGCCACACCGCTGGGCGCGGGGCCGCTGCGCCTGGTCGCCGCCGCCGGCGGCTATCCGCTGCCGAAGTTCGCCGCCGCGATCGCGTTGGGCTGCCTGCCCTACTACGCGGCAGTCGCGTGGCTGGGCGATGCGATGAAGCTTCCGGCGTGGCTCTACGCCGTCGCCATCGTGGCGACGATCGCGCTCGTGGCGGTCGTGTGGATGGCGCGTCAGGCGCGGGAGCGGGCGACGTGAGCCGCCGACCCGTGTCGCGCGCGACCGTCCACGTCGGGATCGACACCGGCGGCACGTTCACCGATTTCCTCGTCGTCCACGCCGGGTCCGCCTTCCGCTTCAAGGTGCCATCCACGCCGGCGGATCCGTCGCTCGCATTCCATCGCGGACTGGCGGAGGCGGCGCGCAGGCTGCTCGCCTCCGGCGTGGATGTCGCCGCGACCCGTCCATGGGAGGTGGCGCACGGCTTCACCGTGGCGACAAATGCGCTCCTGTCGCGCACCGGCGCGCGCGTCGCGTTCGTGGCGACGTCGGGGTTCGCGGACCTGCTCACCATCGGCCGCCAGGAGCGGCCGGTGCTGTATGCGCTGCGCCCCGAGCGGGCGCCCTCGCTGATCGCCGACGGCGGGTGCGCGACGGCCGAGGCCGAGCAGCGTACCGGGCCATCCGGGGAGACGCTGCGGGCGCTCCGTCCGGCCGCGCTGGCCCGCCTCGTGCGCAACGTGCGCGCGCTGCGTCCCGAGGCGGTGGCCGTCACGTTGCTGCACTCCTATGCCGCCGCCGGGCCGGAGCGCGCGGTGGGCCGCGCGCTGGCGCGGGCCTTGCCCGGTGTGCCGATCGCCCTGTCGCACGAAGTGGTGCGCCGCCACCGCGAGGTCGAGCGCGCCTCGACCACGGTGGTGAACGCCTACGTCGCGCCGCTCGTGCAGCGCTACTTGAAGACGCTCGATGCGCCGCGCGCCCATCGCCTGCGGGTCATGCAGTCGAACGGCGGTACCGCGCCTGCGGCGCACACCGCGCACTATCCCGTGCACACCGTGCTGTCGGGGCCGGCCGGCGGCGTGCTCGGCGCGGCGCGGCTGGGCCGGGAGGCGAAGCGCGACATGCTGCTCACGCTCGACATCGGCGGTACCTCGACCGATGTCGCGCTCGTCGCGGGCACACCGACGACCACGCGCGAAGCGATGATCGGCGGTGCGCCGATCGCGATCCCCATGCTCGACGTGCACACGGTCGGCGCCGGCGGCGGCTCGATCGCGTCGGTCGACGCCGGCGGCGCGCTGGTCGTCGGTCCGCGCTCCGCGGGCGCCGACCCGGGCCCCGCGTGCTACGGCCGCGGCGGGCCGGCCACGGTGACCGACGCGCAGGTCGTGCTCGGGCGCATTCCGCTTGGGCACTTTCTCGACGGGGCGATGGCGCTCGATGCCGGCGCGTCGTGGCGGGTGATGACGGAGCTGGGGCGCGCGCTGTGCATGCGGGGCGGCGTGCGTGCCGCAGCGACAGCCGCGGCCACGGGCGTGATTGCCGTCGCCGACGCGACCATCGAGCGCGCGCTTCGCCTGATCTCGGTCGAGCGCGGTCACGACGTGCGCCTGGCGACGTTGGTCGCCTTCGGCGGGGCGGGGCCGCTCCACGCCTGCGCCTTGGCCGACGCGCTGGGTGCTTCGAGCGTGCTCGTGCCACCCGATGCCGGCGTCCTCTCGGCGTGGGGCCTGCTCGGCGCCGACGAGCGCCACGATGCGTCGCGCACCGTGTTGTGGCGGCTGGAGGCGGGTGCGGCGTGGCCGCGCACTGCGGCGGCGCGCGAGCTGGGCGCGCTCGCAGCCGCGCTGGTGCGCGCCCACGGGCGCGACGTCGCATGGCGATTGCAGGGGAGCTGGGCGCTGCGCTACCGCGGCCAGTCGTTCGAGCTCGACGTGCCTGCGGGCGCGGCCGGCCACGCCGCGGCGGCGCGCGATCCGCCCCCTGCGTTCGCGCGGCTGCACGAGCGACGCGTCGGCTACGCACGACCCGGGGAGGCGATCGAGGTCGTCGACGTGGCGCTGACGATCGCCCGGCCCGGCCCGCGGCTGCCGGCGCTGCGCGTGCCGCGGCGCACGCTCACCGGGGCGCGGCTCGAGCCCGGCCTGTGGCGGCGCGAGGCACTGGGGCGCGACGCTTCGATCAAGGGCCCCGCGCGCGTCGTCGAGTACGGCGCGACGACGTGGGTGCCCGCCGGCTGGCGCGGCACGATCGACGCGCACGGGAACCTCGTGCTCGTGCGCGGCACGCGGAGGCCGCGATGAAGCGCATTCGCAAGGTCGACCCGGTCAAGCTCTCGATCTATCACCACCTCCTGTCCGCCTGCGCCGAGGAGATGGGCGTCGTGCTGGGACGCGCGGCGAGCTCGGCGAACATCAAGGAGCGCCGCGACTACTCGTGCGCCGTGTTCGATCACGCCGGTCGCATGGTTGCCCAGGCGGCGCACATCCCGGTGCACCTGGGCTCGATGCCGCTGTCGGTCGAGGCGGCGCTCAGGCGCGGCCCGCTCGAGCCCGGCGATGCAATCCTGGTCAACGATCCCTACGAGGGCGGAACGCACCTGCCCGACATCACGCTCGTCGCACCGGTGTTCCTGCCGGGCGAGAAGCGGGCGCGGTTCTACGTCGCGAACCGCGCGCACCACGCCGACGTGGGCGGGATGAGCCCGGGCTCGCTACCCCTGGCGACCGAGCTGGTTCAGGAAGGCGTGCGCATCCCGCCGGTTCACATCGTCCGCCGTGGCGTCGTGCAGGCCGACCTGTGGCGGCTGATCTGCGCCAACGTGCGTACGCCCGACGAGCGCCAGGCCGATCTCGAGGCGCAACTCGGGGCGGCAGCAACCGGTGCGAAGCGACTCGCCGAGCTGGCGGAGCGGAGTGGGGTTTCCGAACTCTCCGAGTATGTCGAACACCTGTATGACTACGCCGAGCGGGGGGTGCGGGCGGTCCTGTCGTCCATCAAGCCCGGCCGCTACGCGGCCGTGGACTGGTTGGACGGCGACGGCGTGGGCGGCACACGGATCCCGATCCGCGTCGCGATCACCGTGCACCGCGGCGGCCGCGCCACCATCGACTTCACCGGCAGTGCGCCGCAGGTCGACGGGCCGCTGAACGCGGTCGCCTCGATCACGCTCTCGGCGGTGCTCTACGTGTTCCGCTGCCTCGCGGGCTCCGACCTGCCGACCAACGCGGGATGCCTGCGCCCTCTGGACATGATCGCGCCCGCCGGCACGATCGTCGCGGCGCGCCCGCCGGCGGCGGTCTCGAGCGGCAACGTCGAGACATCCCAGAGAATCACGGATGTGTTGCTCGCCGCGCTTGCGCGCGCACTGCCGGCGCGCGTTCCTGCCGCGAGCTACGGCACGATGAACAACGTTTTGATCGGTGGCGCCGATGGCGCCGGCTCTCCCTTCGCGTACTACGAGACGCTGGGCGGCGGCCACGGCGGCGGGCCCGACGGCCCCGGTGCCTCCGGCATGCAGGCGCACATGACGAACACGCTCAACACGCCGATCGAGGCGTTCGAACACCTCTTCCCCATGCGCGTGTGGCGGTACGCGCTACGGCGGAGCAGCGGGGGTGCAGGGAAGCATCGCGGCGGCGAGGGGCTGGTGCGCGAGATCGAGCTGCTCGTCCCGGCAACCGTCACCGTGATCTCGGAGCGGCGGGTGCTGGCTCCACCAGGGTTGGCGGGCGGCGGGCCGGGCAAGCGCGGGCGGAACGCGCGGGTCGTAGCCGGCAAGACGGCCCGTGGCCGCGTCGAGGAGCTCCCGGGCAAGTTCCAGAAGCGCTTCGAGGCAGGGGATGTGCTGATCGTCGAGTCGCCGGGTGGCGGGGGATGGGGGCGGGGCGCAGGCTCGAGGCGAGGCCGGCGGAGTTAGCCGTTTCACCTGCCCGGGGCAGGTGAATTTGCACATCGTTCGATCGACGTCGCGGCAACTTGCGCCAGCGCAAGTGCGATTTCAACTGTCCCCGGGGACAGTTCAAGCAGGAACACGTGCACGTGCAATACGACTCGTCCCGGGACGAGTCGTATTGCAGCTCAGCGGAGGAAACCCCCATGAACATCGGCATCGTCGGCTGCGGGATCTTCGGCGCATCGGCCGCGCTCGTGCTGGCGCAGCGTGGGCACCAGGTCACCGCGTTCGACCGCGGCGGGCCGCCGGCCGACGATGCGGCGAGCAACGATCGCTCGAAGGTGCTGCGCTTCGAGTACGGCGAGCACTGTGCCTTGTACGTGCCCCTGGTCGAGGAGTCGCGCGCCGCATACCGCGACCTCGAAGCGACGCATGGCGCGCCGCTGTACGTCGAGACCGGCGTTCTGGCCCTGGCCCGCGCCTTCGGCGTGTCGCGACACGAGCGGCAGTCGTACGACTTCCTGCGCGCGGCGGGCCGGCCGATCGCGCTGCTCGATCCGCGCGTCGCCGAGCGGCGTTTCCCGCAGTTCGCCTGGGAAGGAATCAGTGCCGCAACCTGGAATCCCGAGGGCGGCTACGTGCGCGCCGCCGAGGCCACGCGAGCGACGGTCGCGGCCGCCCGCGCGCTGGGCGCCGACATCCGGGGCAACGCAACCGTGGCCGAGATCGACGAGCGGCCCGGGGCGGCGATCGTCGAACTCGAGGAGGGTGACGCACACGAGTTCGACCGCGTGCTCGTCTGCGGCGGTCCGTGGCTCGGCCGCTTCCTCCCGGCGGAGGCGGTCGCCGCGCGCGTGCGCCCGACGCGCCAGTTCGTCTCGTACTACCGCCCGCCGTCGGAGACGCTTGCCGCGCTGTTCGCGCCGGCGCCCGCTCCCGGCCCGGACCCGACCGCCTTTCCGGTCTGGATGCACGATATCGTCGACTCGGGTTGGTACGGCATGCCGCTGCAGGACGGGCTGCTCAAGGTCGCCCGCCACGCGCCCGGCGAGGACGCCGACCCCGACACGCCGCGCGTGGTCACCGATGCCGATCGCGAACTCAGCCGCGCCTTCGTCGTCGCAAACGTGCCGGCGATCCGGCCCGAGTGGTACGCCGAGGACCTCGGCTGCCTCTATGCGATGACCGACGACGGTCACTTTCTCGTCGATCGCGTGCCGGGTGCCGCTTCATTGTTCGTCGCGGGTGGGGGATCGGGCCACGGCTTCAAGATGGGCCCCGCGGTCGGGCGCATGGCGGCGGATTGCGTCGAGGCAGGCGGGGCGGCAGAGGTTGGCGTCGCCAAGGTGGCCGCGGAGTTTCGGGCGGATGCGGTAAGGGCCGGGCGGGTGGCGTAGCGACCCCGGGATGCGCTGGCGCCTCGCGCCCGGATGCGCCATGGTGGCGCGGCCCGAAAGGAGGCCCTCCATGTCCTGCCTTCCCCTGCGCCACGCCCTTGCGGCCTGTGCGCTCGTACTGTTCGCCGCTCCTGCCCTCGCGATGCCCGCCGCCCCCAGTGGCCCCGGCATCACGTTCACGACGCCCGCTGGCGCGCGCCTCTGGTACGAAGTGCGCGGCTCGACTGCCGGCCGGCCGCTCGTCATGGTCAATGGCGGGCCCGGTTTCGATCACACCTACGTCCTCTGCTCCGACGCGTGGGATACGCTCGCGCGCTCGCGCCGCGTCGTGTTCTACGACCAGCGCGGCAATGGGCGCTCGGGCGCCCTGGCGAAAGGCCAGAGCTGCACGGTCGCCGACCAGGTGGCCGATCTCGAGGCGCTGCGCGTGAAGCTGGGTGCGAACTCGATCGACCTGCTCGGCCACTCGTGGGGCGGCTACCTGGTCATGGCCTACGCCGCGAGGCACCCCGAGCGGGTCGCGCACCTGACCATCGTCGACTCGGCATCGCCGAAGTGGACGGACACGGACTTCATCTTCAAGTACGTGTTTCCCGAAGCCATGGACCGTCAGGGCGCGCTCGACTTCTTCGATGGCGTGGGGGACAGCGCCGCAGGCAAGGCGAGCCTCCGGGAGTACCTGGGCATGCTGTTCGTCTCGGAGGAGAAGCGGGACGAGTTCCTGTCACGGGCTGCGACCTACTCGTACACCCGCTCGGTCAACGAGATCCTCAACGCCGATCTTGGCAAGCTCGACATGTGGCCCGTCCTGTCGTCGCTCACAATGCCGACGCTGGTGGCGACCGGGCGCTACGACATCAACGTCGCGCCGAGCACGGCGTGGAAGATCCACAAGGCGATTCCGGCGTCGCGCTGGGTCGTCTTCGAGAGGAGCGGGCACCTGCCTTACTTCGAGGAGCCCGAGAAGTTCGTGCAGGTGGTGAACGAGTTCCTGGGGAGCCCGTAGCCGTCAGCGGGGAGACTTGCTGGGGCTGAACTCGTTCGCTTCGCCCTCGACCGGCACGGCGCACACGTTCCGCCCACCGGTCGGGTTCAACCACCGCTCGATTTCCACACGATAGCCCTCGTTCGGCGTGGGTCCCCGGCCATAGACGCGGACCTTCACCCGGCAGAAGCGATTTCCGTCGTGCAGCCGGGCGAAGGCAGTGAAGTTGGAGACGTTTCCTTCCGTGGACAGGATCGCGATGTAGCCCGTCTCCGGGGCGAGGCAGCGCGCCGCGAGAGGATCGATCTCGTTCGCGGCGGGCGGCAGCCGATCGGTCGCAATCCCGGCCTGCCCCAGCCCGAGAAGGACCACGCGATCCGGGGCCGCGCTGTCGATCCGAAACACGAAGTCCGCCGCAGCCGCATCGTCCACCACGGTGTCCCGCACCAGATCGAAGAAGACCTCCGAGCTCGAGTCGGCCAGGTCAAAGCCGATCTCCCCGCGATGGGTCACTTCTCCGGGAGCCGCCGGCGACGTCGGCAGGACGACGTCATCCTCGCCGAGCTTCACCCGGAAGATCGTCGCGTAGCCCGGCGCGCGCGCCGAGATCCGGGAGTTGGCGAGTCGCTGGTAGCGGACGACGAACTGCCCGTCGGTGTCCGTCGTGGCGACCCCGTGCGAGATCTCCCCCACGATCGAGGGATTCCACTTTTCAGTCAGGGAGTGGACGACGACGGTCGCCCCCGTGACGCCCATGCCGGTCGTGGCGTCGACGATGCGACCGTTGGTCTCCTCGACTTCGATCTGGCCCGTCACCCAGGCGATGAACGCACGACCCTTCTGCGTGCGCGAGTAGGAGAACAGGAACACGGCCGCAATCGCCAGGAGGACGAGCAGTCCGATCAGGCGGGCTCGCAGGGGGCCGAAGTTCATGACGCGCTCAATGTGCAAGTCGACTTGCAGTACCGCAAATGGATTGAGCGCTTCCGGTGCGTCAACTTGCGCTGGCGAAAGTCGGCGTGAGCCCCTAGCCTCGCTCGATGCTCCCCGCCACGCTGCCCCTCGACGCCTACCGCGTGTTCCGCCGCGACCTCGACGCACAACGTCCGGCCATCGATGCGATCGCGGCGCGGCATGGCCTGCCGCCCGGCGAGCTCGTGCCGTTCCCGCAGGGCACGCAGATCGTCTGGGGCACGCCGCGTTCCGTGATCAAGTTGTTCGTGCCCACGTGGCCGGAGGACACGCGCGTGGAGAACCTCATGCTCGAGCGGCTGGTCGGCGCGGGCCTGCCGGTGCCGCAGCTCGAGGCGCGTGGAGAGATCGCGGGCTGGCCGTACGTCGTGATGAGCCGCCTGCCCGGCCGGAGCGTCTCCGAGGTCTGGCCCGGGCTCGAGGCGGACGCGCGCGCGCGACTGGCCCACGACATTGGCGCGGCGACGGCGCGCCTCGCCGCGTTGCCCGTGACCGGACTCGAGGCGTTGCTCGCTCCGCAGGAGTCGCTGCTGGCCGAGCGGCGGCCACGGCTTCTGGAGGATCAGCGCGCCCGCGGAGCTGACGACGCGCTCGAGGTGCAACTGCAGGAGTTCCTCGACACCCTGCCGCGGCTGGTGCCGGCCGCGAGCGTCCTGCTCCACGCGGACCTGACGGCGGGCAACATCCTCGTGCACGAGGGCCGGCTCACCGGATTCGTCGACTTCGCGGATGCGTTCGTCGGCCCGTGGACCTACGAGCTGGCAGCGACCTCGTGCTTCGTGACGCAGGGCGATCGGCGCTCGCAACGGGCGCTCCTTGCGGGTCGCGGCGTCGAGCCGACACCCGAGCTCCTCGCCACGCTGCACTGCTGGGCCGTGCTCCACCGCTACGGACATGTCGCGATCATGATGCGGGACGCCGGGCACTCGAGCCTGGCGAACTGGCTCGACACGCTGTGGCTGCCCTGAGGCGCAAGATCGGCTCACCCCACCCTCACGCCCAGCCCCGCCACTTCCTGCGCCACCGCGCGCCGCATGGCGGGCGTGGCATCACACGCCGACAGTCGACCCGCGGCTTCGGTGAAGTCCGCCAGGAACGAATCCTGCTCGAGCGCGACGAGCACGACCGGTCGGGTGGCGCACAGCGCGTGCAGCTCCTGCGTCTCCGCCGCCGAGAGCGGCGTCCGGCGCGGTAGCGCGACGACGAGCGGATCCGGCGACGCATCCGGACCTGCAGCGCCCCCCGCGAGCCGGCGCAGCGAAGCGAAGTCCTCCGCCACCGAAGCCGTCCGCCCCGGCGCCGCGCCCGATCCGGCTGCCGCGAACTGGCGCCCGCGCGCGGGCACGCCGGCCTCGAGCAGCAGCTCGGCGATCGACGGCCCGGCCGGCCACGCAGGCTCGAGGACCTCGAGTCGATCCAGTGCGAACGCGTCCGGCGGGCTTTGCCACGAGAGTGCACGGCGGCAGATGGCGAGCATCGTCGGCTCCCACGACGGGGGCACCAGGCGCGCCAGCGCAGCCGCGTCCATCGCGGACGGGGGCGTCGACGCGGCCGCGGACTTCTCGAACCGCTCCGCGGCCTGGGCCGCCGCGAGCAGGCCCTCGATGCCGCCGCGGGCGGCCTCCCAGCGCGCCATCGGGAGCACGGACTCGCCGCCGGCCTCCCACCGTGCGGCCGCCGCCGCCAGCGAAGCATCCAATGACGGCGTCCACTCGCCCAGCAGCACCAGGTCGCAGCCGGCGGCCAACGCGGCCAGCAATCCATCGCCGCCGGGCGCGAGATCGGCCACGCCCTTCATCTCCATCCAGTCGGTGACCACCACGTTCCGCGCCCCCAGCGCACCACGGAGCAACCCGCCCAGGATCGCCGGCGACAGCGTCGCGGGTAGCGCCGGGTCCAGCGCCGGATACCGCACGTGCGCGGTCATCACCATCGGCGAGAGGTGCAGCGCCTCGCGGAAGGGGACCAGTTCACGCGCATCCAGCGTCGCGAGATCGGCGTAGCAGATGGGCAGCGCCAGGTGCGAATCGACGGTCGTCGCACCATGCCCCGGGAAGTGCTTCACGCAGGCCAGCACGCCACCCTCGCGGTAGCCGCGCAGCGAAGCGGCCGCCGCACGCGCGACCCGATGCGGCTCACGCCCGAACGAGCGGGGACCGATGACCGGATTCGCCGAAGCGCTGTCGACGTCGAGCACCGGTGCGAAGTTCACGTCGACGCCGAGCGCGCACAGCCAGCCGCCGACGGTGGCGGCGATGCGCTCGATCTCGAGCTCGCTCGCCGCACGGCCGAGGACGCGC
>JANPEF010000083.1:0-2776 GCA_031431875.1 Candidatus Eiseniibacteriota bacterium
GCCTGCCCCGGTCGCGTGGCCCTCGCGACGAAACGCGCGCGCCGCCGCGGTCAGGCCGGATCGGGCGGCCGCGACCTCGCCGCGGGCGGCCCGCGCCACGGCGCCGAAGAGGAGTGCCCGGGCGGCTTCGGTGCGCAGGCCGAGCGCCTCGCTGCGGCCGGACGCGCGGTCCGCTGCCACCAGCGCGTCGGCGGGTCGGCCCAGGCGCAGGTAGATCTCGGCCGCGTCGAGGTCGAGCAGGGCACGGAAGTCCGCGGCGCCCGCGCGCTCGAACGAAGACTCGAGCGCGGCAAGCGCGAACAGGGCCTCGGCGTAGCGGTGGCCGAGGAACAGCATGTAGGCGAGCGCGTAGTCGCAGGCGACGACGTCGAGGGCGAGGCCGGCGCGCTCGAACGTCCGCCGCGCGTCGCGCAGCAGTCGGCTCGCCTCGACCGCACGACCGCGCAGCGCAAGGCAGTTGGCGCGGTTCGCGTCGATCCGCGCGCGCGCGCGTGGATCCCGGGCGAGCCCTCGGCGGGCTTCAGCGTAGAGCCGCACCGCCGCCTCGGGCCTATCGAGCCGGTACTCGAGATTGGCGAGGTTGTTGCGCAGCCGCGCGGCGGCTGCCGACTCCCCCGCCGCGGCGAAGCGGCGCAGGGCCGCCGCGGCGACGCGCCGGAGTTCCGCGTGGCGCCCGAGATACATCAGCGCGTCGATCCGACCAATGGCGCAGCGCGCGACCTCGACCGGTTCGCGGGCCCGCGTGAAGTCGCGAGCGGCCTCTTGGTACGCACGCTCGGCCTCGGCGTGGCGGCCCAGGCTGCGCAGAACGTGGCCGGCCAGGCGGTGCAGGCGGCCGGCGAGCGCCGGCGGCACGTCGACGAGGCGAAGACCGCGGCGCGTCTCGACCAGCGCTTCGCGCGGCGAGACCGGGCGCAGGCGCTCGGCCCGCTCGAGGCAGGCCTGCGCCCGCGCGGCGACCCGCTTCACGGACATTGTCGGGCTCACCGCCGCCGTGGCGCCCGCGGCAGCCACGGGGAACGAAACGACTTCTCGCCCCTGACCAGCGTGATGCGCACCTCGGGAGAGGTCAGCAGGATCGGGCCGAAGAAACCGCGCGGGCCGGGACGCACGCGGCGCACGGAAATGCCCGCGCCCTCGAGCGTGAAGCGCGCGGCGGTCGCGTCGTCTGCGTCGACACCGACAACGCGGCCCCGCAGGTGCCAGGCCCGATCGTGCGGCGTCCACTCGAGTTCGAGCCGCCACGGGCCGCCTTCGAGGGCGCAGCGCCGCAGCGATTCGCCGGCGCGGCGAACGCCGCCGGCCGAGGGGGCGAATCCGGAGGTATACGCAGGCGACGGCGCGATGAGGCGCAGCCGGCCGAGGGGGAAAATCGTGACGCCTGCGTTCGGGGCGGAGATGGCCGCCGGGACCACGGAGACCGTGGGGCCGAACAACCGTTCGGCAGCGCGCCGCAGCGTCGCCGGCACCGGCGGTAGCTCCGAGAAGTCGACGGCGCGCGACACGCGCTCGGCGATCCCCGCGCTGGCCTTACACGTCGGGCAACCGGCCCGGTGACGATCGAGTGTGGCGGCCGCCCGGGCCGACAGGCGCCCGCTCACCCGCGCGAACCAGGCATCGGCGCTCGGGTGCGCGGGGTCGCGGCGGGCGCCTGCGGGCTTGCGGGGCGGACGGGTGGGGCTCATCGCGGTCTCCGGGGCTTCTGCTTCGGCGCGGTCGCGCCATCCGGTTGCAAGGTGGGCTGGACCGGTCGCCTGATACGCGACGCGCCGGAATCGGCACCCACGCGGGCGAACAGATGATCGAGGCAGCGCTGCCGGGTCGGCCCGAGTGAACCGATCGGCATCCCGAGGCGGCGCGCGAGGTCGCCGTAGGCGGGCGCAGGGTCGGTGAAGAAGAGGAGACCGAGCAGCTCGGGGCAGCGGCCGGGAAGCTGCGCGACGAGGGCGCGCACGCGCGATGCATCCTCGGCACGCTCGACGAGATCCGTCGCCGCGCGCGGGTCGGGAAGGCTCTCGAGGCTCGCCGGGTCCGGCAGCGTCGGTTCGCGCCGACGGCGCATGCGCCGTTCGCGCGCCAGCCGGAAGGCGGTCCGCGTGAGCCACTTCGGGATCGTGCGCGGGTCGCGCAGGCGCGGCAAGCCGCGCAGAAACGCCGCGAGCACGTCCTGGAAGACGTCGGCTGCGTCATCGGGATCGAGCCCCATGCGCCGCGGAACGGAGTAGATCAACCTCTCGTAGCGGTCGAGGAACACGCGCCACGCTCGCCCGTCGTCGTCGCGCAGCGCGGCGACGAGGGCGACGTCATCGGGATATGGATCGCGCAAGCCGGGCTCCGCCGAGGAGGCGGTCCCCGCGGTAAAACGCCACCGACTGGCCGGGCGTGATCGCGCGCTGCGGCGTCTCGAAGCGGAGACTGCCCACACCGGCCGCCCCCCCGCCGTCGGGCTCGAGGAAGAGTCGCGCGGGCGCCGGCGCGTGGCGATAGCGGATCTGCGCCTCGACGGACTCGGCGGGGCCGGGGGCGTCCGCCGATAGCCAGTTGAGGCCGGTGAACCGCGCCGTGCTCGAGTAGAGCGCCGCGTCCGGACCGACCCGGACCGTGTTGGTCGCGGGCTCGAGAGCGGTGACGTAGAGCGGCTGCGCCGCGGCGACCCCGATCCCCTTGCGCTGGCCCACCGTGAAGCCCGCCACGCCGGTGTGGGTGCCGATCGCCTCGCCGGCGCCGTCGACGATCGCGCCGGCCGTCGCCCCCGCCGCCGCGGCCGCGCCGGCCG
>JANPEF010000084.1:0-4531 GCA_031431875.1 Candidatus Eiseniibacteriota bacterium
CACCGCGTTCCTGTTCCGCCCGCACACCGGCCCGGCCCTGCTCGAAGCCATGGCCCGCGCCGTCGCGGTCTACGCCGAGCCGCACCGCTGGCGCCGCCTGGTCGGCAACGCGCTGGGCACGGACGTCTCGTGGGAGGCGACGGCCGCCGGCTACGACGAGGTCTACCGCGTCGTGCGCCGCAACGTCGAGGCGCGGCGGTTCAGCTCATGGGCGCTGGGGATCGCGCGCTCGTAGGGGGATCCGATGTGCGCGGCGCGACGAGCGGGAGAGTGTAATCGCCCGTCGGCGAAGCGCCCCGACCTGGAGTTTACAGTTGCGTTCGCGCGACCCAGGTCGCAGGATCGCCGGCACATCCGATACGGTGCTCGCCGCGCCGTCACAATTGAATCTCCACGGGAAGAGGTGCCCCCATGCAACGGCAGTCCCTCCGTTGTCTTTCCTCGGCTCCCGCGTCCTCGGCCAGACTCCTTGCGCAGTCTCGACTCCTTGCCTCCGCCGTCGTCGCCCTCGCCCTCACCGCCACAGCGCCGCTCATGGCGTACGCGGTGGGGAACGGAAAGCTTCAGATCCATCACGTGAACGTCGATCAGGGAGACGGGATTCTGCTCATCTCGCCGCTCGGCCAGACCGCCCTGTTCGACGACGGCAACTACCTCGGCTGCACCGGGATCAAGACCTACCTCCAGGGCCTGGGCATCACCGTCGTCGACTATCACTTTGCCAGCCACTACCACTCCGATCACGTGGGTTGCATCGACGACCTGGCGGCGATCGGCATCACGATCGGGACCGCCGGCTACGACCGCGGGTACACCTACTCGAGCGGCGTCTACACCGCATACGTGACCACCCTCGGGAGCAAGCGTCAGACCATCGCCCAGAATCAGGTGATCACGCTCGATGCCGGGTCGGCCAGCCCGGTCCTGCTCAAGTGCGTGAACCTGAACGGCGCGGGCGTGTACTCGCCGACGGGCAGCGACGAGAACGCCAAGAGCGTCGTCATGCTCGTCAGCTACGGCAACTTCAACGAGGTCATCGCCGGAGACCTGACCGGCGACGGCGCGACCGACGTCGAGACGACGATCGGCCCGCAGGTGGGGGACGTCGAGGTCTACAAGGTCCACCACCACGGCTCGGCATACTCCAGCAACGACAACTGGCTCTCGGCCACGACGCCCGAGGTCGGGATCATCCAGGTCGGCGACGGCAACTCGTACGGCCACCCGACGTCCGCAGCGCTGACCCGCCTGCACAACCACGGAGTTTCGACGTACTGGACCGAGACCGGCGCGGGTGCCTCGCCCAACCCCACGTGGGACACCGTCGCCGGTGGCGCCGTCGTGGTTCAGGCCGAGCCGGGTGCGGGCGCGGCCTACACGGTGAGTGGTGCGGGCTTCACCGACACCTGGTACAACGATGGCGGGACGCCGCCACCCCCGCCGATTCCCACGACCGAGGTGGCTGAGGGCATCGTGCTGACCAAGGGGAGCATCACCGCGGGCGACCACACCCGCCTCGCGGCGAACGACGCATCGCGCGTCTCGATCGCGGCCGGCGTGACATCCGGGAAGTACCTGACCGACTGGTATGGCACCGTAACGCTCGAGCATCCCCCGCTCGATCTGGCGATCACCTACGACGGTAACTACACGGTCTCGCGCACCCAGACGCTTTGGCTGTGGAACTGGACGACAAGCGCCTGGGTGCAGGTCGACCAGGCGACCGTCAGCACGAGCGACGTGACCCGAACGTGGAGCACTGGATCTCCGACGGTGTACGTGTCCGCGACTCGTGAGGTGCGCCTGCGCGTCTCGACGAACAATCGCAACTCGAGCTTCACCTGCCGGGGCGACCACATGGCGTTCGACTACGACTACGCGGCGGGCACGCTGCGGACTCCGGCACCGACCGTTTACGCATCGGTGGCGCTCCCGACCACGGCGCTCGAATCCTCCGCCGCCGCGCATCGGACGGCCGGTGGGACGGAGTCGCCCCTCACCGCGCTGCGCTCGATCGAAGCCGCACCGGGAGAACGCGGCGTCGACATCACCTGGTCGACCTCGGTGAACGACCATGTCGACGGCTTCAACGTCTACCGTGTCGATGGCTCGGGTGCCCGCGTCTTCGCCGGCAACGAAGCGTCCTTCGACGTCGTCGGCGACGTGGCCACGTTCCAGTTCCACGATCCCCTGTTCACCGGCGGGGCGACTTACTGGCTGGGGGCGCGCGGGTGCTCCGGGCCGGAGGGTCTGATCGGTCCGCTCGTCGTGGGCGCGTCGGCGGTGGGATCGAACGCAGCGCTCGCGGCCACTTTGGCTCTCGCGGCGTGGCCGAACCCGGTCCTTTCGTCGCTGCGCGTGTCGTTCGTGACGCCGGGGCCCGCCCCGGCCCGCATCGACGTCTACGATGCGACCGGCCGGCGCATCGCGACGCCGTTCGCGGGAACGACGAGCGGGGGGATGCAGGATGCGGTGTGGAATCTGGCGGGCGTGCACGGGCGCGTGGCGCCGGGCGTCTACTTCCTGCGCCTCGAGGTACCGGGACGGACGCTGGTCAAGCGCGTCGTGGTGGGCGACCTGTAGGGACGCCTCGCGCGCGAACCGGAGACAGGAGAGGGGAGGCTTGACCGAGCCTCCCCTCATCTTGCGTTCACCCGGAGGAAGGCGCGTCTACCCCGATTTCTTCGCGGGCAGCGCCGGCAGCGTCGCCTCGATCTTCGCCACGACCTCGGGATCGAGCGGCGTCTTCTTGGGGTGGAAGCGCGCGATCACCTTGCCGTCGGGACCGATCAGGAACTTCGCGAAGTTCCACTCGATGTCGCCGTCGTGACCCGCGCCCGTCGTCAGCCACGAGTACAGTGGCGCCATGTCCTTGCCCTTGACGCTGATCTTCGAGAACATCGGGAACGCGACGTCGTACTTCAGCTTGCAGAACTGCTGGATCTCCTCGTCCGTGCCCGGTTCCTGGCCCATGAAGTTGTTTGCCGGAAAGCCGAGGATCACGAAGTCCCGATCCTTGTACGTCTCGTAGAGCTGCTCGAGTCCCTCGTACTGCGGGGTGAGCCCGCACTTCGACGCGGTGTTGACGACCAGCACGGTCTTTCCCTTGTAGGCGTCGAGCTTGAGCTTCTTCCCTTCGATGGTCTGGACCTCGAAGTCGTACAGCGTGTGGCTCACGGTGGGGGCTCCCTTCACGGGTTCGGTCTTCTTCGCGCTGGCGAAGTTGGCGATGAGCAGGCCGAGGGCGATGAGTCCCACGGCGACGAAGACGAGGATCCAGACACGGGTCGACATCGTGACCTCTCAGGTTACGGGTTCGAAATAGGCGGCATGGAGCGCGCGCAGCGCGCTCTCGACGGCATTGCGCGGAACGACGAACGACAACGAGAGGGAGTCGACGCGCACGGCGCGCACGGCGACCTCGGCGACGGCGAGGCGACGCGCGGCATCGAGCGCAAAGGTGGCACGATCGGCCAGCGCATGGCCGACGATGGTGACGAGGGCGAGCCCACGATGGACGTTCAGTGTCCAGCGGCCCGCGGGCGGATCGAGCGACTCCCACAGTTCGTTCAGGCGCTCAGCCTCCGCGTCGGGCGCGATCCAGCTCACGCGGCAGCGCTCGACGCGATTGGCCTCGATCGCCAGCAGGTCGGGCGAGACCCCGGCGCGGGCGAGCATGTCGAGTGCGGCGACGGCGGCCGCCTTGGGCGTGTCCGTGCCGCGCAGCTCGACCAGCGCGACGTCGCTCTTGTGGGCGAGGCCGGTGACGTGCGGCCCTTCCATCGGGATGTCCTTGCCGTCGACCAACGTGCCTTCCTCCTCGCCGAAACTGGTCTTCACCCACAGCGGAACGTGGTAGCGCGCCGCCAGATCGACCGACCGCGGGTGCAGCACCTGGGCGCCGCGATGGGCCAGCGCCGACATCGCCCGGTACGACAGGTGGGGGATCCGTCGCGCGTCGGGCACCTTGCGCGGGTCCGCCGTGTAGACGCCGGCGACGTCCGTGTAGATCTCGCACGCCTCGGCGCCGAACGCGGCGGCCAGCGCGACGGCGGTCGTGTCCGAGCCGCCGCGACCAAGCGTCGTGATCTCCTTCGCCGGCGAGACGCCCTGGAAGCCGGCGACGATCGCGATCGTCCCCGCGGCCAGCGCCTCGCGCAGGCGAACGGGGCGGAGGTCGGCGATGCGCGCCTCGCCGTGCCCGCCGTCGGTGAGGATGCCCGATTGCGAGCCGGTGAACGACGCCGCCTTGACGCCGCGCTCGGCCAGCGCCATGGCCAGCAGCGCCATCGAGATGCGCTCGCCGGCGGTGAGCAGCATGTCGAGTTCGCGGCGCGGCGGATCGGCCGAGATCGAACGGGCCAGGTCGAGCAGGTGGTCGGTCGTCTCTCCCATGGCGCTGACCACGACCAGCAGGTCGTAGCCGGCCTCCCGGGTCGCCCGGATGCGGTCGGCCACGGCAGCGATCCGATCGGGGGTCCCGACCGAGGTTCCGCCGTACTTCTGCACGAGAGTGGGCACCCCTTGGTTA
>JANPEF010000085.1:0-45975 GCA_031431875.1 Candidatus Eiseniibacteriota bacterium
GGCGGGCTTGTCGCCGCGTGACAGCGCCCACCAGGCGCCGCCGGCCAGGGCGAGCACGACCACGGCGCCGATGCCGAGCAGAACCGGCGACGGGCCGCGCTTCTTCGCCGCAGGCAGGCCCAGCGCCGAGGCGCCGGCCAGGCTGCCCGAGCTCGCCGAGGCGGACAGCGCGTCGTAGTCGTCGACGATCTCGCGCAGCTCGAGAGCGAGGTCCTTCATCGACTGCAGGCGCTGCTCGGGATTCTTCGCCAGGGAGCGGCGGATGAGGCGGCGCAGTTCGGCGGGGACCTGCGGATTGATCTCCTCGATCGGCGCGGGCTTCTCGTTGAGGATCCGGTGCATGGTCTCGATGCTCGTCTCGGCGGCGAACGGAGCACGTCGTGTCGCCGCTTCGTACAGGATGCAACCGAACGAGAAGATGTCGGCGCGATGGTCGACCGACTTGCCGGCGACCTGTTCCGGCGCCATGTAGCCGACCTTGCCGACGATCACGCCGATGCCGGTCGCGTCCTGCGTCAGCGCCGGTCCACCGGTGGCGCTCGCGTCGCCCGTGCCCGCGCGCTGCTCGGTGAGCTTGGCGAGACCGAAGTCGAGCACCTTGGCGAAGCCGTCGTTGGTGACCATGATGTTGCCCGGCTTGAGGTCGCGGTGGACGATTCCCACGCCGTGCGCCTTGGCCAGCCCGTCGGCGGCCTGGGCCAGCCAGCCGAGCAGCGTGCGCAGGTCGGTGCGATCCTCGTGGATCAGGGTCGACAGCGTCTTGCCGTTGACCAGCTCCATCGAGATGTAGTGCACGCTCGACGACGGCTCGAGGCCCGGCGAGCGCACCGCGTCCTCCCCGATCTCGTAGATGGTGACGATGTTCGGGTGGCTGAGCGACGAGGCCGACTTCGCCTCGAGCCTGAAGCGGCGCACGCGATCCTCGCTGCGCACCAGGTCGGGCGGCAGGATCTTGAGCGCGACGTTTCGCTCCAGCGAGCGGTCCTGCGCCAGGTACACCTCGCCCATGCCGCCGGCGCCGAGCGGGCCGACGATGCGGTAGTGGGAGAGTTCGTCCTCGGAGCGCAGCGTCCTGCCGCTCTCGTGTGCCATCGTTCGATTCCTCCTAGAATCCGTTGAGTGGCGAGAGAAAACACGGCGGCCCGGCGAACGCGCGATCGAGCAGCGCCGCGGCGCGCGGACTTCCGGTGGCGAATCCCTGCTCGAGGAGCACGCGCGCGGACGCGCCGCCCAGGTAGACCTGGGCCAGCCGATCGACCGGCATCGCGATGCGGTCGCGCGCGGCGCGCCCGACGACGGCGGTGGCCCCGCGTGCGCCGAACGTCACGTCGAGGCCGCGCGCGTTGGGGGGCACGATCGGGTCGACGAGGTCGAGCCCGATGCGCCCGCGGACCTGGTTGCGTGCCGGCGCCGGGTGCAGCGCGAGCGCGGCCGGCACGTCGACCAGGCGCAGCAGCGCGCCGGAGGCGACGTGGCCGGTCGTCTCGAGCAGCCGGATGGGATCGGCGTGACCGAGGACGCCCATTTCGCGCAGGAGCGAGACGCCCTCACCGCGCGGCATCGGCAGCAGCATCCAGCGGAACTGGTCGGCCAGCGCCTCGAGATAGCCGACGAGCCCGCGGAACGCCTCGGGATCGAGCGCCACCAGTTCGCGCACGTACAGTTGCTGCCGCGGGTACGATGGTTCGGCAGGCACTTCGTAGAGCAGGTAGCCGCGCGGGCGCTTCGTCTTCGGGTCGACGTAGACCGCGCCGTCGCTGGTGCGCTCCCAGACGCGTCGCTCCCACCAGCCCGGGTGGCGCACGAAGGGGCCGACGCGCTCCTTCCGCCAGCGCTCGTAGAGCGCGGGGAGGAGAGCCGCGTCCTTCTCGCGATCGAGCGCGCGGGCGTTACGGCGCAGCGGGGAGGCGGGCAACTGCTCGGGCGCGATGCGCAGGTCGTCCACCCACTCGACGGTGCCGTAGCCCATCTTGCGGTAGAACGAGTTGCGGAACGCGTAGAGCATCGACAGCGCCTCGCCGCGGCGACGCATCTGGCGGTGGAGGCCGACCATCAGCGCCTCGGCGACGCCGCGGCGGCGGAATGCGGGAAGGACCGCCACCGCGGCGATGCCGCGCACCGGCACGTCGACGCCGCCGAGGCTCATGGTGAAACGGTAGCCCGAGGCGTGGCCGGCGATCTTCCCGTCGATGCGGGCGACCAGCGTGTCGTCGGCATCGAGCAGGGGATTGTTCTCGAGCGTGAACACGCGCTGGCGCCACGCGGTCGCGTCGAGCGCGCGGAATGACTGGAAGCCCGTCTGCGCGAGCGTGTCGGCCTCGTCCTTGCGCATCGGCCGCACGTCGATGTCGGCGTGTTGCAGGAAGCCGCGGGCGGCGCGGTGCGAGCGATCCATCAGAGGGGGGCCTCCAAGCTGGTTTCGTGGACGCTGCGGCCATCGGGGGCGGTCTGCACGCCCCGACCCTCGAAGCGCCGGCCCGAGTCGGCGGCGCGCAGGACCTCGGGCGGCTGGTCGGTTTCGCCGAACGGTGTCGTGAGTCGAATGGTGTACATCCCCTGCGGAACCGGGCCGCCCAGCGGCACGAGCGGTCCGCTCATGAAGTGTCCCAGCTCGACCGTCGCGCGCGACGTGGTCATCGCCTCGAGCCCGCGGGGGCCGTCGCGCAGCAGGCTTACGGTGATGCGGGTTCCGTCCGGGAAGCTGGTCGAGCCGCCGACGACGAGCGCGCCGTCGGTGGCGCGCACGACGCGCAGCTCGTCGTAAGGTCCCGCCGTGTAGATGGCGACGAACGCGGCGCCGTCGCGGCTCGTGTCGGGCTTCACCGTCGGCGATGGGGCGGCAACCTCGGGCGGCGAGGGCGAATCGTCGCGCGCGGCCGGCCGCTCGCCGCAGCCGGCTGCCGCGAAGGCGACGGCGCATGCGAGGAGAGCGCCGGCGGCGGCGGACCTACGACGGCACGAACGGCGGAAGGTGGGCGACATGGGCCGGGACTCTAGCAGACGGCGCGGCCGGTCCCTATAGCCCGCACCCGGCCCGGCCCCTATACTTCGGTCCCATGGCCACTTTCTCGAACTCGCGATTGAATGCCTACGAAAACTGCCCGCTCCAGTACCGCATGCGCTATGTCGACAAGGTGGAGGTGCCGCGCCGCGAGAGCATCGAGGCGTTCCTCGGCAAGCGCGTGCACGAGGCGCTCGAGTATCTCTACAAGAGCGTCGGGCAGGCCTACCGGCCCACGCTGGCCGAGGTGATCGCCCACTTTCGCGAGGCCTGGGAGCGCGAGTGGACCGACGCGATCCACATCGTGCGCAGCGGCGAGACCGTCGCGGGGTACAAGGCGATCGCCGAGCGCTGCATCACGCTCTATTACCGGCGACACGAGCCGTTCGATCGCGGGCGCACCGTCGACGTCGAGATGCTGGTCAGCTACCCGCTCGACCTGGAGCGCGACCTCCACTTGCAGGGCTACATCGACCGTCTCGTCGACCTGGGCGGGGGCAACTACGAGATCCACGACTACAAGACCGGCCGCCGCCTGCCCAGCCAGGCCGACGTCGACCGCGACCGCCAGCTCGCGCTGTACCAGATGGGCGTGACGCAGCGCTTTCCCGACGTGCGTTCGGTCAAGCTCGTGTGGCACTACCTGGCGCACGACAAGAAGCTCGAGTCCGAGCGCACGCCCGAAATGCTTCGCGCGCTCCGCGAGAAGGTGATCGCGTTGATCGGGACCATCGAGCGTGCGACCGCTGCCGGAAACCTGCCACCGAAGGTCACCCCGCTCTGCTCGTGGTGCGAGTACAAGCCGGTGTGCCCGGCGTGGAATCCCGGCGCCCACGCGGCGCTCAAGGCGGGAAACGGGTTCAGCGACGCAGACGGCGGTCGATGAACTCGAGGGTCTCGAGCGCCAGCACGAGGCCCATGGCGAGCAGGAAGAGCACCAGCAGCACGGCCTGGCGCGGCAGCACCGAGATCACGTAGGCCGTGATCCCCAGGTAGGCGCAGACGTAGTAGAGCAGCACGACCGATTGCTTGTGCGACAGCCCGAGCCGCAGCAGGCGGTGGTGCAGGTGCTCCTGGTCGGCCTTGAAGATGTGCCCGCCGCGGCCGAGGCGGCGCAGGAACGCCATCGTCGAATCGAGCAGCGGCAGGCCCATCGCCACGATCGGCAGGAGCAGCGTGATCGCCGCGGTGCCCTTGTCGTTCTCGAGCAGCGCGAGCGCGGCCATCATGACGCCGAGGAACTGGCTCCCGGTGTCACCGAGGAACACCTTCGCCGGCGGAAAGTTCGAGCGCAGGAAGCCCAGCGTCGCGCCGCCGAGGATCGCACCCACCCACACGACGGACGAGCCCGGATCGCCGAACGCGACCGCGCACAGCGTCGCCACCGAGATGGTGACCACACCGGCGGCAAGACCGTCGAGGCCGTCGATCAGGTTGATCGCGTTGGCGATCGCCACCGTCCACACGATGTCGACGGCCAGGCCCCAGCCCTGCAGGTCGAGCGAGCCGCCGGTGAACGGGTTCGACAGCCTGTCCACGCCGAAGCCGAACGCGTGCAGCGTCCAGCCGCACGCCGCCTGCACGATCAGCTTGGCCCATGCCGGCAGCCGCCAGCGATCGTCGGCCCAGCCCAGGGCCAGCGCCATCGCGCCGACCAGGGTGAGCCCGAGCACGACTTGCGGAGTCGGCGCGCCGGGAAGCAGCGTCGAGCCCCACAGCACCGCGAAGAACGCGGTGGCGACGGCGAACCCGCCGCCGGTCGGCATGGCGGCGACGTGCACCTTGCGCTCGCCCGGGTGATCGACGAAGCCGAGACGGCGCGCCAGGTTGATCCACGCCGGCGTGAGCAGAAGTGCGACGCCGCTGGCGGCAAGGGCGAGCAGCAGCGGCATCACGCGCGCCCCTTGAGCGGTTGGAGCACGATCTGCAGAAGCGCTCGGGCGACGATGCCGGTGTCGGTGAGCAGCATCCACGGCCACGGGCCCGGGTGGTGCTTGCGGAAGTAGTGGCGCATGCCCATGTGCCGGCGCCAGATCAGCCACGCGGGGATGGCGCCCTTGGAGGCGCCGATCGCGTGCGTGCACACGGCGTCCGGCAGGTAGACGATCTGGTAGCCCGCGAAGCGCATCCGGCGGCACCAGTCGACGTCCTCATTGAAGAGGAAGAACGCCTCGTCCATGGCCCCGACGCGGTCGACGACGTCGCGACGGGTGACCAGGCAGGCCCCCGAGATCCAGTCCACCGCGCGCGTCGAGGCGTGATCGAAATCGAGCATGAGGTAGGAGCGGCTCCAGGGGTTCGCCGGCCAGAGGCGGGTGAGCAGCGAGTAGCGGTTGAACAATCCCGTCCAGTGCGTCGGGAAGCGGCGGCAGGAGAGCTGCACGCTGCCGTCGGGATCGAGGATCTTCGGCCCGACCGCCCCGGTCGAGGGGTCGGTGTCGAGCCGGGCGACCAGTTTCGCGAACGCCCCGGCCGCGACCTCGGTGTCAGGGTTGAGCAGGGCCAGGCAGCGGCCCTTTGCCGCGGCCAGACCGCGGTTCACGCCCCGGGCGAAGCCCACGTTCTCCGCATTGGCGAAGACTCGGACCCCGGGATGCGTGGCCCGGATCTCCTCGGCCATGCCGTCCCCGGAGGCATTGTCGACCACCAGGATCTCGGAGGTGAGCCCGGAAAGGGCGGGGGGGAGGGCGGCGAGACAGGCTCGGATCGCCTCGGGCGCCCGGTAATAGACCAGAATCACGCTGAGATCCGTGGCTCCCCCCTTGAAATCCACCGATTTTGGCCCGGAACCGGCCGAACGAGCCCGACGAGCATACCACAGGGCGGGGAACCTCTGCGGGGGAGGCTTTGGGCTAACTGTTTGTCAGGAATGAATCTAGCCGGACCCCGCCGGCTTGACGACCCCCGCCCGCGCCTCGTATCCTTCTCCTGTTGCCACACCCCGCCCGCGGCCGGCACTTTGCCGTTGCCTGGAGGTCGGCGGGAACACGCGGGCCTGCCGGCCCGAAGAATGAAGGAGAAACACGATGGTCATGCTCACCCCGACCGCCGCGGTCAAGCTCAAGGACATCCTCGTGGCCGAGGGTGCCGTCGATAAGGGCCTGCGCATTCGCGTCGTGCCCGGCGGCTGCTCGGGCTACTCGTACGACATGGTGTTCGACGATGTCGCCGACGGCGACAACGTGTTCGAGCATGAGGGAGTGAAGCTGCTGGTCGACGCCGACAGCCTGCCGCTCCTCAACGGCGCCGAGATCGACTTCGAGGAGCACCTCGGGGGCGAGGGATTCAAGATCAAGAATCCGAACGCCAGCAGCGGCTGCGGCTGCGGCAAGTCTTTCCAGAGCTAGGATCCGCCTGAACCGGGCCTGGCGCCGCCGCGCGCGGCGGCCGGCCGCGTTTCCATTTCCGTTCCGAATCCCGCACCGGCCCGCCACCTGGGCGGGCTGTTGCGTTTCGGCGCATCGACCTTCCGCAACCGGATCCCCATGACGCCTGGTTCGACCCGACGCACCCGTCCCCGGTTCACCTGGCCCGCACCGGCGCCACGAACCGCCTTTACGCTATTCGCGTTCGCCGTCTCCGTGCTGGCGTTCCTCGCCCTGGCGTGGCTCGGGACGAACCCCTCAGCCGCTGACGCGGCTGTAATTCTCTCCGACATCCCCGGCGCCCATTACGCCGGGAACGCCGCCGCGCAGGTCGAGATCAACCGCGTGCGCAGCCGCCTGCGGCTCAACAACCTGCCCGGGGCGATCGAAGCCGCCGAGGCGGCCATAGGGATGGATTCGCTCTCGGCCGAGGCGTGGGACCTGCGCGGCACGCTCCAGCTGCGCAGCGAGAACTACGGAGGCGCGCACCAGTCGTTCCGCCGCGCTTCGGTGCTGGCCCCCGACCAGGCGGCGCTCTGGAACCGGCTTGCCCAGGTGTCGATCCTTCACCTCGGCTACGAGGAAGAGGCGCTGCAGGCGCTCGATTACGCGCTCGCGGCCGACTCGCTGTACGCCACCGCGTGGTACACGACCGCGCTCTATCGCTGGATGCGGGCCGAACTCGACGTCGCCGAGCAGGCCATCCTGCGCGCGCGCAGCGTGGAGGCGGACCAGAGCCGCTCGGTGGTCTGGTACTCGACGTGGGTCGGGCTGAACCTCGCCCGCGGGCGCTACGCGGAAGCTGCGAGTGCGCTGTCGGTGCACCTGTACTCGGCGCCGGGGGATATCTCGGCCCGAGAGCACTATGCTCACGCATTGCGCGGCCTCGGCCGGCAGGATCAGGCGAAGGCGCAGCTCGGACTCCTGCTCGAGACGGCCGGACGGCAGCCGGTGTGGCTCGTCGAGTCGGGCCTCGTGTTGCGGGCTGAGGGCAAGGGCGACTCGGCGCGCATGGCATTTGCGCGGGCGGTGAAGGTGGACTCGGCGTCGTTCGACGCCGGCTACAACCTGGCGCTCGAGAGCGCGGCGCTCGGGGATACGGCGGGTGCATGGCGCGGACTGCGGCGCTTGCGCGGAATCGACGCGGGCAATTTCCTCGTTCCGCTCTACGCGAGCCGACTGGCCCGGGCCGCCGGGGACTCCGCGCGCGCGACGCTCGCCTTCGACGAGGCGCGTCGCCTGCATCCGGCGCTCGGTCTGGCCACCGCCGCCGAAGCTGGCGCCTCGGCGCCGATTCCGGGCTGGTCGTCGCCGGATCTCGCCCAGGGCGAGCGCCTGATGGAGGCCGGCGAGTTCACGCTGGCTGCCGATCGCTTCACCATGGCGGCGGAGGATCCGGTACGGCGTGCCGCTGCGCTCTACTGGTTGACGCGCGCGGCGCGCATGACCGGCGCGGCCCGCGGCCTGCCCGTGATCTCGGCCCAGGCCGGCGCCGAGGCGTCGCGCGGCGACCCGGTGCTGTTGCGCGTGCTCGCCGAGGCGCAGTGGGGGGCCGGTGACGCCGCCCGGGCCGTTCCGAACCTGCGCACCGTGCGCCGCGTGGCGCCCACCGACGTCGTCGCCGCCGCGCTCCTGTCCGACGTGTTGCTGGGCTCGGGCGAGCCCGCCGCGGCCCGCGCCGTGTGGAACGAGGTCGCGCAGGAGCCGACGCGTTCGTTACGCATCGAGTCGGCGCGCGCCGCCGCCTTCGTCGCCACGAACGACGCCGGTGCGGCGATCGCCCGCCAGCGCGCGGCCGCCGTCGACTACCTGACCGCCGGCCACTGACGTCCCGTGCGATGAACCTCGTGTGGGCGTCGCTTCTCGGGACCGTCAAGGGCATCTTCGAGGACGATTGCCACGGCATCGCCACGCAGATCGCCTACCACTGGATCTACGCGCTGTTCCCCGGGCTGTTCGTCATGGTCGCGCTGGTGACCGCTGTCGGCGCCAACCCGAACTCGCTTTCCGTGCTCGGCATGCTCGTCGAGCGCGCCACGCCCGGCGAGACGCGCTCGCTGGTCGAGGCCACGCTGGTGGCCATGCGCGAGGCGATCGCGCATGGCACGGCCCCGGTGCTGGGGCTGGGCCTCGTGGGAGTTCTCTGGGTGGCATCGAACGGCTTCGACGTGATCATGGGCGGCCTCAACCGGGCGTATCGCGTGACCGAGTTCCGTCCCTTCTGGTATCGCCGGCTGCTCGCCATCGTGCTCGTCGTGGCCGTGGGCTTTGGCCTGATCACCGCGTTCGAGATCCTGCTCGTCGGCTCGCAGCTGGTGAAGACGTGGATCGCCACGTGGCCCGAGCCGCCGCAGCTCTCGGGCCTGTACGGCTGGGCGCGCTGGCCGGCCTATTTCCTCCTCGCCGCCATCGTCGGCTTCGCCATGTACGCAGTCGCCCCGGCGCTGCCGCGCGTCGACTGGCGCTGGACCGCGCCGGGCGCGGTGATGTTCGGCCTGGCCTGGGTGGCAATCGGCTACGGGTTCGATCGCTACCTGTCGCTCTACGGCAAGATCGACAAGCTGTACGGAATCCTCGGCGCGTTCCTCGTGCTCATGACCTGGCTCTACCTGACCGCCTTCGCGTTCATGGTCGGCGGCGAGCTGAATGGCCAGATTCGATGGCGGTTCCTCGAACAGATCAGCCCGCGGCCTGCCGACCCGAGATCGTCATCTCCGCGATCTTGAGCGTCGGCGAGTTCACGTTGCCGTTGTACCTGAGGTCGTTGCCGACCATCACCACGCTCTTCAGCATGTCGAGCGTGGTGCTCGCCACCGTGATCTCGGCAACCGGGAAGGCGACCTTGCCCTTCTCGATCCAGAACCCGGCAGCCTGGTACGAGTAGGCACCGGTCGTCGCGTTGTAACCGAACGCGCCGGAGTCCACCATCCAGAACCCGCGGTCGACCGAGGCGAGGATCTGCTCGGGCGTGGACGCACCGTTGGCGATGTACAGGTTGCGCGGTCCGATGCCCGGCGCATTCTGGTACCCGCGCGTCGCGTTGCCCGTCGACCTGGCACCGGCGCGACGGCCCCAGTACGCGTTGTAGGCGAACATCTTCATCACGCCCTTGTCGATCAGGAGGTTCTTCTGCGTGGCGCCGCCCTCGCCGTCGAACGGCGCGGTGCCCACGCCGCCCGGCAGGATGCCGTCGTCGATGAGCGTGACCAGATCCGAAGCGATCGGCTGGCCGAGCTTCTCGGTCAGGTACGACACCTTCTTGAACGCCTGCTCTCCCGAAAACGCGTTGAACAGGTTCTGGATCCAGTTGCCCGCGATGTCGGGGTGGAGGATCACCGGGACCTTCTGCGTCGGTACGCCGCGGGCGCCGATCTTGTCGATCGCGCGCTTGCCGGCCTCCTTGCCGATCGCCTCGGGCGTGCTCAACGCCTCGAGGTGGGACTGGAACTCGCCGTAGCCGCCCGACTGCTGCTTGTCGCCGTCGTCGGCGAGCGGGTTGATGAAGCCGCCGATCCCCGTGTTGCGGTAGGTCAGGCTCTTGCCGGCCGAGCTCGCGTACCAGGTCTCGCCGACGCCGCTCTGCAGCGAGCAGCCGTCGGTGCGCTTGATGCGCGGGTCGTAGGCCAGTGCGGCCTTCTCGACGCTGCGCGCCCAGTCGATCTTCTGCTCTGCGGTGAGCGCCGCGACCGCGGGATCGTAGGTCTTGAGCCCGGCCGCGTCGGCCGCCATCGCCGGCGGCGTGGCCGGCAGCCCGGCGGCCTCGTCGGCCTGCGCCTTCTTCGCCAGCTCGACGGCGCGCGTGGCGATGTCCTTGATCGCGTTCTCGCGGAAGTCGCTGGTGTAGACCAGCGCGGTGCGCTTGTCGACGAACACGCGCAGGCCGAGCCCGCGCGTTTGCGCCTGCTTCAGGTTCTCGACTTCGCCCTGCAGCACGTCGACCCGGAACTGCGCGCCGGATTCGACGAGGGCGTCGGCCTCCTTCGCGCCCGCCTTGAGCGCGAAGCCGACGGCTGATTCTGCCGCCTTCTGGAGCGTCAGGTTCGTGTCGGCGCTAGGCACGGGTGCCTCCCACGGTCATCTCGGAGAACATCACGGTGGGCTGTCCCACGCCGACGGGCTTCCACTGCCCGTCCTTGCCGCAGGTGCCCGTCTTCGTGTCGATCGCCAGGTCGTCGCCCAGCCCCTCGATCCGCAGCATCGCGTCGGCCGCGTTACCGGTGAGCGTCGCGCCCTTGACCGCGGACGTGATCTTTCCGTCCTCGATCAGGTACGCCTCGGAGACGACGAAGCTGAACATGCCGTCGGCCGGATTGACCGATCCGCCACCGAGGTTCTTGCAAAACAGGCCGTTCTTGATCGAGGCGATCATCTCGGCGGGCTTCGACGTGCCGCCAGCGATGTACGTGTTGGTCATGCGCGGGATGGGGAAGTCGCGGTAGCTGTTGCGACGGCCATTGGCCGTGCTCGTGTTGCCGGTGAGATCCGCGTTGAGGCGATCCCACAGATAGCCCTTGAGGACGCCCTTCTCGACCACGTGCGACTTCTGCGACGGCGTGCCCTCGTCGTCCACCTTGAACGAGCCGCGCGCGTTCGGCACGGTCGAGTCGTCGTAGATGTCGACGATATCCGAGCACACCTTCTGGTTGAGCTGCTTCTCGCGGATCGAGGTCTTCTTGCGGATGCCGTCGCCCTCGAGCGAGTGGCCGAAGCACTCGTGGACGAGCACGCCGCCCCAGCCGTGGTTGATGATGACCGGGTAGCTGCCGGCCTTCGCATCGACGGCGGTCAGCAGCGCGATCGCCGTGTCGGACGCTTCGTGCGCGGTTTGCTCGGGCGTGCGCACCTTGTCGAAGTAGTCGGCCTCGACCGCGCCGCCGGCCATCGCCATGCCGCCCTGGCGATTCGACCCGTCGATCGCCGTCGGCACCACGGCGAGGCGCGAGATGAACTGGCGATCCTCGGCCCACACGCCGTCGGAGTTGGCGACCAGGATGGCCTTCGACGTGTCGGCCATGATGACCTGCACCTGCTTGATCCGCGGGTCGCGGGTGCGCGCCGCCTCGTTGCCGCGGCGACACAGGTCGATCTTCTCGCCCTCGCTCGCGGTCAGCGGCGCGGGGCGGACCAGCACGAACGGCGCCTTTGCCTTGGTCGCCGCGAACGCCCTGGGCGTGCCGCCGGGCTTGCCCCTGGCGATGGCGGCGGCGACGCGCGCGGCTTCGCGCAGGCCGTCCATGCCGAACTCGTCGGCGTAGGCGTAGCCGACGGCATCGCCGTCGATGACGCGCACGCCCACGCCCGAGAGGACGCCGTACTGCGCCTGGCGCAGTTCGTTCTCGTCGAGCACGAAGTTGGTGTTGATCGTGTACTCGCCGTAGATCTCGGCGAACGGGGCGCCCTTCGACTGCGCGAGCTTGAGCAGTTCGGCGACCTGGTCCGGGGTCAGGAACCGGGTGACCGGCGGCAACTCGGCCTGGGCGGCCTGCGCGAGGACCGGCGCCCAGGTGTCGAGCGCGAGGCGCGACACCGCGACCCCCGCGCCGACCGCGAGGCTGCCGCGCATGAAGTCGCGGCGGGAGATCGAACAGGCGCCGAGGGCGGGCCCGCGATGTTGGAACGAACCGTGAACGTGCATGAGCGCTCCATGGCGGCGTGTGGCGCCGGGGTGGATCGACGTGGAACGGAGCGGCGGGGGGAGCCCGCCGTCGCGCGAAGAAACGTCGCACCATGCGCTTGTCGGTGCAAGCCCGACGCGTGGGGGGGCCGTCAGGGATGCGTCAAGGACCGGTCAGGCGGCACCGTGGCCGCCGGCCTTGAGCGCCCCCGTGGCCTCGGCTAGACTGCGAGGGACCGGCGGCTCGCATCCGTCCCCCTATTCTCCGTCCGAGGTTCTTCCCATGGCGACGACTTCTCCTCCTCCCGGGCTCACCCAGAAGCGAGTTCGCCTCATCGGCGCACCGATGGACCTGGGCGCCGGCCGCCGCGGCGTCGACATGGGGCCGTCGGCCCTGCGCGTGGCGGGCCTCGGTTCGCGCCTGCGCGAACTCGGCATTGCCGTCGAGGACTTCGGCGACGTGCGGGTCAAGCACCCCGAGCAGCAGGAGCCGGGCGACTCGAAGCTCAAGTACAAGGGCCCGATCCTCGACACCTGCACCGAGCTGGCGATCGCCGTCGAGCAGGCGCTCGACGATGGCTGTGTGCCCGCGGTCCTCGGCGGCGACCACTCGGTCGCGATCGGCTCGACTGCCGGGCTCGGCTCGCACCTGCGCAAGAAGAACCAGCGCATGGGTCTCATCTGGTTCGACGCCCACGGGGACATGAACACGCCCGAGACGTCCCCGACGGGAAACATCCACGGCATGGCGCTGGCGATCGCGCTGGGTCTCGGCGACGCCGACCTGACCGGCATCGGCGGCTTCCGCCCCAAGGTCGATCCGTCGAACGCGGTGCTGGTCGGCCCGCGCTCGATCGACGACGAGGAGCGGCGCGTCATCCAGCACGCCGGCGTGCAGGTCTTCACCATGCGCGAGATCGACGAGCGCGGCATGCGGGCGGTGATGGAGGACGCGATGAAGGTCGCGCTGAACGGCGCCGCCGGGCTGCACGTCTCGTTCGACATGGACTGCATCGATCCGTCGTTCGCGCCCGGGACGGGCACGACGGTGCCGGGCGGGATCACCTACCGCGAGGCGCACCTGGCGATGGAGATGGTCGCCGACTCGCAGACGCTGATGGCAATCGACCTGATGGAAGTGAACCCGGTGCTCGACGAGCACAACCAGACCGCGACGCTGGCCGTCGAGCTGTTCCTCTCGGCCATGGGCAAGCGCATCATGTAGTCGTCGCCCCGTTGCCCCGTTGCCCCGTCACAACCGGAGTTCCTTGTTCACCGCGCCGATCGTCGATGTTGCGACGGTCGGCGTCGTTGTATCGACGGTGGCGCCGGCCCGTGCGCGTCGCGGTCGGACGCGGCCAGCCCGGAAATCCAGGCGTTTGGCGGGGTTCACGCCGGGTCGGGTCCGACTGCGGCCCGGCCCCTCCGGCGGCATGGCGCTTGCTGTTCGACGGACACAGCCCCCGCTGGTCCGCCCCTGCGGAGAGCGCGATGCACCTTCTCGCTCGATTCGTCATCGCGACGTCCGCCGTGTTCGCCCTGCTCGGATTCTGTTCCGCGCCCGCCCGGGCCCAGGCCATCCCGGCGTGGCTGCCGGGGCTCTCGATCAAGTTCATCGTGCGCACGATGGAGCTCGGAGACCTGCTGAATGAGGCGATCGCCGATCGTCTCCGTCGCCGTCCGCTGTTCTACCCGCAGCCTGTCCTGCCGCCGCCGCCGGTGATCCTTCCCGTGATCGATCCTGCGACCGAGCCGGCTCCCCTCCGCGCGACCGGGCCGCATCCGTCGCTGGAAGCGGTGTTCGTCCCGTGATCGCGCGCCTTCCGGCAGCGGCCGCGCTGCTCGCCGTGCTGGGGCTCCTCCTCGCGCCGCCGGCGTCCGCCGGTCCGCTGCGGAAGGCGTTGCGCCTGGCCGTGCGGTACGCCACCCGCTGCGTCGAGGCCCGCCGGACGATCGAATCCGTGCGCGAGTGGAAGGACCGTTTGCGCGCTTCGATGCCCGCTCCCGTGCGCCCCCCGAACTCCGCCCCCGGGGATCAAGCCGATGAACTTCCCCACCCTGCGACGCTTCCGTCCGTGCGCCCTCGCGCTCGGGTTGCTCGACGCTCTCGCCCAGCCCATCCTCGTCACCACTCCGGTCCACGCCGCGACCGCACCGATCGTCACCGACGGGGGCGCGGTCAAGGCGTTGCGCGTCGCCTGGGGCCGGTTCGGCCCGATCATCATCACGCTCGCCTGGGACATCGTGACGGACCTGTTCTCGGGTGATTCGCAGCCACCGCCGCCGGCCGACCCGCCGCTGCCGGATCCGGATTTCGCGCCCTGACCCCCGCCTGCGTCCCCTTCAATCGCCCCCGCGGGAGATCGACCATGCTTCGTCCGTTTCGCCCGCTGCTGCTCGTGAGCACCCTGGTCCTCGCCGTTCCTGCGCTTGTTCCGGTCCGTGCCGTGGCCGCGGCGAACCAACCGCAGGCCGACCTGGGCATTCCCAGGCCGGTCATGCGGTACCTCAAGGCCAACTGGCAGATGATCTACATCGCGCTCGACGAGCTGATCGATGATCTCACCGGGTGCGACTGCCCGCCGACGCCGCCCCCCGCACCGAATCCGGCTCCGTCCCCTGGGGTGGGCTAGGAGTTCGGCACGTCGAGCGACCAGTCGCCGCGCCGGTGGGCGTCGACAACCGCGTCGAGGTGGGGCAGGTAGGGGGCGGGCAGCTTGGGCAGGCGCGCCCGCGCCCGGTCTCGCGCGTCCTGGTCGGACGTCGCGTCGCGCGTGATTTCGCTCACGAACTCGAGGTAGCCCTCGAGTCGTGAGCGGGCGCGGTCCTCGAGATCGGGCATCAGGGCGATCGTCCGCGCGGCACGCTTCGTGTCGAAGCCGGCAGCCGACAGCGCCTTGAAGCACTCCCCCTGAAAGTAGTACGTCAGGCTCGAGCGATCGGCCACGGGCGCGGCCGAGCGGCCGGCGGGGGACCGTCGCAGGCGCGAGAGGCTGCGCTCGGCCTGGCTCAGGTTGAAGTCGCAACGGCGCAGCTGGTCGAGCACCCAGGCGCCCGTGGTCTCGACGTCGCGCTTGAGCCCGCGACCGCCGCCGTCCTCGCCGAAGGCGCGGCCCACACCCTCGTCGTCGTCGCCGCCGTTGTCGTAGCCCGGATGCGGCTGCGCCACGCGGCCGCCGGTCGCCGGGCCTGTCGCCGTGCCGTCGCCCAGGCCGCCCGCCTGCTGGAGCAGGTTCTCGAGGTCGACGAGCGTGGCCGCGCGGCCCTGCGTGCGCAGGACGAGCGCGGTCAGCAGGTTGCGCAACTCGCGGATGTTGCCCGGAAACTCGTATTCCTCGAGGCGGCGGAGCACCGCGGTGGCCAGGCGGGCCGGGGGGGCGCCCAGGTCGTCGGCGAGCCGGTCGAGCACGTGCTCGACGAGAATCGGGATGTCGCCGCGACGCTCGCGCAGCGCCGGCAGGCGCAGCCCGAAGACGTTGAGGCGGTAGTACAGGTCCTCGCGAAAGCGCGCGCCCTTCACCTCGGACAGCAGGTCGCGATTCGTGGCCGCAACGACCCGCACATCGACCTGGGTCGCCCGCTCGTCACCGACGCGGCGGAAGCGACCCTCCTGCAGGACGCGCAAGAGGCGCGTCTGCGCGCCCGAGGGCAGCTCGCCGATCTCGTCGAGGAACAGCGTGCCGCCGTTGGCCAGCTCGAAGGCGCCACGGCGATCGCGGGTCGCGCCGGTGAAGGCGCCGCGCACGTGGCCGAAGAGCTCGCTCTCGATCAGCTCGCGCGGGATCGCGCCGCAATCCACCGTCTCGAACGGTCGGTCAGCGCGCGGCGAGAGCGCATGGATGGCGCGGGCCGCCAGCTCCTTGCCCGTGCCGGTCTCGCCGAGCACGAGCACCGGGCAGCGCGCCGGCGCGACCATCGCGATCTCGCGGAAGGCGCGCTCGAACGAGGGACTGTTGCCGATGATCTCCTGCAGGATGGGAAAACGTCGCCGCAGCTCGACCAGGGAGAGCCGGCCCAGGTGGGCGGAGGCTCCCGCATCGGGCTCGAGCGCACCGGGCGCCTCGGTCGGTTCGACCGGGCCGTCGCCGGCCGCGCCGGGGTGCTGCGTCACCTGGTGATAGATGAGGTTCTCGAGGGCCTGCGTGCACAGTTGGGCGGCGGTGGCGAGCAGCTCGAGTTCGTCGTCGCCGTAGTTCTCGCCGAGCAGGCGCGGGCCCCACACCGCGAGGCCGTAGAACCCGCCGCGGCCGACCAGCGGGACGATCGCCTGCGCATCGAGCCGGGCCAGCCATTCGCCGTTGCGCCGGACGAAGTCGCGGCAGCGATCGCTCTCGGGCCCGGGCTTGAGCGAGACGCCGCTGCGGGCCTCGGCGCTCTCGAGGAACACGAGGTCCTCGGGGGCGAGCACGGGGCGGATGTCCTGCACGATCCCTTCCTGGTAGCCGTAGTGGCGCCACAGGCGCAGGCGGCCACGATCAGCCTCCCAGCGCAGCCCCGCGGCGGAGGCCGCCCCGACACCCGCCACACACGACAGCAAGAACTGCCCGACGGCCTGTCCGGGGTCGCCGGCGGAGAGCAGGCCGCGGGCGATTTCGAGGAGGGCGGTCAGTTCGAAGTTCTGGCGTTCGAGCGCTTCGCGGGTATGGCGTCCGTCGGCCCCGCGGCGGAGCGGACGGTCGGGCATGGACGCGTCTGGGGGACGGCTCATGCGGCCGAGCCTAGCACGGGCCGTCGGTCTCGGCTATCTTCGCGCCGGAGGATCGCCATGCGCACATTGTCCGCTTCCATGTTTGCCTGCGCCGCCGCGATGCTGCTGGCCGGCTGCGCACGGGAGCCCGCCGCCCCGTCCGGACCCGTCGCCCCGGCCCGTCCCGAGGCCGCCCAGGCCGCGACCGTCGCCATGTGGCGCACCCAGTTCGACGGGCATCGCGTCCAGTGGGAGGCGGTCTTCGCCGGCCCCGACTCGCCGCTGCCCGAGGGCGCGCGCGTTGCCTTCCCCGGCCTGCGCTTCTATCCCTATGACGAGTCGTGGCGCTACGCCGGGGACCTCGAGCGCCTGCATCCCCCGCGCTTCATTGCGGTCCCGGCGACGAAGGGGCGGACGCAGTCATACCTCGACTACGGCCGCTTTCCGCTCGAGCGCAACGGCGTCGTCGTCACCCTCGAGGTGCACCGCCCGGTCGAGCACCCGGACCAGTTCTTCATCGCCTTCTTCGACTCCACGAACCACGGCGAGACCTACGAGGGCGGCCGCTACGTGCACCTCGACTCGGTCGACACGCACCGGTTCGTGCTCGACTTCAACCGGGCCTACGCTCCGTACTGTGCGTTCGACTCGTCGTGGATCTGCCCCTTGCCGCCGCGGGGGAACGCGCTGCCGTTCGCCGTGCGCGCGGGCATGATGACGTCGGGGAAGAAGTGATGCTCCCGCTGTTTCTCGCCGCAGTTCTCGCCGCCGCGCCCTCTTCCTCGCCCGCGCCGGCCGCGGATCTCGCGCGTCTCTCGTGGCTCGCCGGCTGCTGGAGTCGCACCAGCCCGCGGCGCATCGTCGAGGAACAGTGGATGGCGCCCGCCGCCGGGCTGATGCTCGGCTCGGGCCGCACGCGCAACGTGGCCGACGGCGCGCTGGTCGAGTTCGAGCAGGTGCGCATCGAGACGCGCGGTGACACGCTCGTGTTCGTGGCCAAGCCGGCGCGCCAACCCGAGGCCGAGTTCGCGGCGATCGCGGTCACCGATTCGTTGGTCGTCTTCGAGAACCTGGCGCACGACTACCCGCAGCGCGTCGGCTACCGCCTGGTCCATGCCGACTCGCTCGCCGCGTTCATCGACGGCACCGCCGACGGCAAGCCGCGCAAGGTCGAGTTCCCGTACCGGCGCGTGGCCTGCGCGAACCCGCGATGAGCGAAGAGACGCGCCGTAACTTCGGCAGCGGGGGGCCGTGGGAGGAACTCTACGGCTACGCCCGCGCCGTGCGCATCGGCCGGCACGTGCAGGTCGCGGGCACGACCGCGGCCTTGCCCGACAGCGGCGTCGAGGGGGGCGCCGACGTGGCCGCCCAGGCGCGCGCGGTGTTCGACCGTATCGAGGCCGCGCTGGCGCAGGCCGGCGCGCGCATGGCCGACGTCGTGCGCACCCGCATGTACGTCGTCCCCGGCGTCGACACCGACGCGGTCGGCCGCGTTCACGGCGAGCGCTTCGCCCTGATCCGTCCCGCCTCCACGCTGGTCGTCGTCCACGCGCTCGTGCGCGCCGACCTGCTCGTGGAGATCGAGGTGGACGCGATCCTTCCCGCCGGGATGGCGTGAGCGCGACGCCGCTCTCGCCCACGCTCGCGGACGCGATCGGGCGATATTGTGCCGCGCGCGACGCGGTGAGCGCCCTGTGCGCGGAGACGAGCGACGAGGGCTTCCACCGTGCGCCGCCCGACGGCGGCTGGTCCGTCGCGGAGTGCATCGAGCACTTGCTCGTCTCCGGCGGGAAGATGGCGGCGAAGCTCGAGCCCGCGCTCGCCGCCGCACGCACCGCCGGGCGCCTGGCCACGCCGGCGGCGGCGCGCGCTCCGGTGCGGCTCGGCTGGTTCGCGCGCTTCTTCGTCCAGAGCACGGGGCCTGGCAAGCCCGGGCGCGCCGCACCGGCGCGCGTGCGGACCCGGCCGCCGTTCGACCCCGGCGATCCGCGGGCCCGCGGGCGCACGCGCGACGCCGTCGGTGCCGACTTCGCGGCACTGCAGGAACGGCTGATCGCGATCGCCGGCGCTGCCGACGGGCTCGACCTTGCGGGCGTGAAGATCGAATCGGTGCTCGCGTCGTGGATCCGCGTTCCGCTCGGCGGCTGGTTCCTCGCGATCGCCGGCCACCAGGAGCGCCACCTGGACCAGGCGCGCCGTGCGCTCGCCGCGATCGCAGCGGCGCCGGAAGGAGCGAAGGCATGAACGTGGACGGAACGAGCCTCGGCGACCACATGCTGGGCGACGCGATCGCCCGCTTCCGCGAGCTGAAGACCCTCGGGGACAAGGCGATGGCACAGGTCGACGACGCGGCGTACTTCGCCCGCAGCGACGACGCGGCGAATGCGATCGCGCACGTGGTCAAGCACGTCGCCGGCAACCTGCGCTCGCGATGGCGCGAGTTCCGGACCACCGACGGCGAGAAGCCCGATCGCGACCGCGACTCCGAGTTCGAGCTCGCACCGGAGGACACACGCGCGGCCCTCACCGCGCGCTGGGAGGAGGGCTGGGCGATCCTGTTCGCCGAGCTCGGCGCGCTCGGCGGCGGCGACCTGATGCAGACGGTCACCATCCGCCACGAACCGCACACGATCGTGCAGTGCATCCATCGCCAGCTCGGGCACTACGGCTACCACGTGGGGCAGATCGTGTCGCTGGCCCGCGCGGCACGCGGGCCGGAGTGGAGCTCGCTGTCGATCCCGCGGCGCAAGTCCGAATCATTCAACGCCGCAATGAAAGACAAGTTCACCGACCGAAGCTGACCGGACGCGCGCTCACGAATCCATTCCTGCCAATCGAGGCGGCGGCTCCCCTTCCGGGCGGAGGCGACCGCAGGCGAGCCGCGCAACGCGCGGCGACCCGAGGACGCTTCACCTCGCCTCGGCGCGGAAGGGGAGCCGCCGCCCCGAGAGGATCAGCCGATCGTGTGGATGAGGATCTCGTCGCCGGGCAGGAGCTTGTGCAGGCCCTTGAGGACCGAGCCGCGCAGCATGTGGACGAGCTTGGAGCGCTGGCTCACGCCCACCATCACCGAGTCCACGCGCAGCCGGCGGGCGGAGTCGGCGATCGACTGGGCGGCGTTGTTCGACAGGCGCCAGATCGGGATCGGGGTCAGGCCGGCATCGCGGATCTGGTCGGCGGCGGCCTCGAGCGCGAGCAGTAACTCGCGCTCCGGCTGCAGCTGGTCGCCCGAGAACAATCCGGGCCACTCGGTCACGCCGAGCACGAAGATCGCCGTGTCGCCGTGTCCACGGGCGCGGAAGATCGCCTCGTCGATCAGCTTCGGATTGGCATCGCGCAGGGCGATGAGGGTGCGCGACGGCTCGATCGCGGCTGCCTCGACCGCGGTCTCGATCGAGACCACTTCGCGACTGCGCCGCTCGACGATGTCCTCGGCGCGCTCGATCTGGCGCACGGCCTCGGTCGCGATCCACGGGACCTGGTTGAGCGCACGCACCGCCCAGTCCTTGCGGATGGCGAGCGCGAACAGGCACCCCAGCGCGACCACCCCGCCGCCGAACAGCGTGGCCTGCCACTTCTCGATGATGTTCACGCCCCACGCCGTCGCCACCATCAAGGTGGTCACGATGCCGACCCAGAACGTGACGCCACGTTGTTTCTCGCGCCAGCGCAGCACGTCGACGCCAGCCGAGGTGAACGTGAATGCACCGAGCAGGCCGAACGAGTAGAGGTGCCCGAGCATCTCGAGCTCGCCCTTCGTCGCGTGGACGATGAGGAACGTGATGATGGTGAAGAAGATGATCCCGATGTGCGGCGTGCCGAACGTGCGGTTGCGCCGGGCCAGCACCTTGGGCAGGTAGTCGCCGCGCGACAGGGCAAGGAACACGTGGTAGCCGCCGATCAGGGCCGTGTTGGCGGCGAACAGCAGCAGCGCCGACGCCGCGAGCACGACGCTCCAGGCCAGCGCGGGGCCGCCGTACTGGCGGCCCAGCTCGGAGATGAAGAACTCCTTCGACGCCACCTTGACCGGCTCGGACAGCCCCGCGATCGACAGCAGCGTGAGAGTGGGCGAGGTCAGCGTCATGGTGACGATGACGAGCAGCATCGCGTACAGCGCGGTCCGCTTGATCGGCAGCTTCATCGCGGGGGAGAGCTGGCTGATGCTCTCCAGTCCCGAGAACGCGAGCCACGCCCCGGCGAAGCCCACCAGCGCCGAGCGGGGCGGCAGGGTCTGCAACGAGCGCATCTGGTCCCACGCGAAGTTCCACTGCTCGGGCGTGAGTTGCACCGCGACGGTGCCGACGACGATCAGGTTGACCACGACCGCGGCGACCGCCATCCACAGCGCGACCATGGCGCTCTCGCGGATGCCGATGATGTTGATGATTCCCAGGATCAGCAGGCCGATCCCGGCCATGAGCTCGATGTGGTTCTGGAACCACGGCATCACCGAGCCGATGTACTGGAAGGCGCTGACCGAGGAGATCGCGGCGGTGAGGAAGTAGTCGACGATGATCAGCATCCCGCCGATGGCGCCCATGAACGGCGAGAACGCCTTGGTGGCGACCGTGACGACGCCGCCGCCCTCGGGGTTGCGCCACGACACTTCGATGTACTTGGAGGCGAGGAGGACGAAGCCGATGGTGGTCAGCGCGACGAACACCGGGGCGAGGTTGCCGACCTCGCCGAACAGGATGCCCGGCACGTAGTAGACACTCGTCCCGATGTCGCAGAAGACGACCGCCCAGGCGAGGATCCAGCCCAGTTGTTTCAGGTCGTGCTCGCCGGTCCTGGCTGGGGAACTCACGCGCGCCGCGTCTCCGGGCTCGATCGCAGGCGGAACCGGGGCCGGTCCACGCGGGTGCGGCGATCGCAGGCGGCACCGTACCACAGCCCCGCCACGGCTTGCGACCGGACCGCCCTGAGGGTATGGTCCGGGCACCTCGGTTCCGGTCCGCGTGTGGCGGACGGCCCGTCGTCACCCCGGCCCTCCGAGGAACGATTGCAGCCTGATTCCGCCCGCCAACTGGCCTCCCAGGAGCATGCCGTCGACCGCGAGCTGATGAATCGCGTGCGCGCACGGGATTCGGATGCCCTGCGGGCGCTCTACGATCGCCATGCGAGCCTGGTCTACGGTCTGGGGCTGCGCGTCCTGCGCGACGCCACCGAGGCGGAGGACCTGGTGCAGGACGTGTTCCTGCACCTCTGGCGCCGGGCCGAGATGTTCGACGGCGAGCGCGGTGTCTTCACCGGCTGGCTCGTGTCGCTGGCCCGCAATCGCGCGATCGATCGGTTGCGTGCCCGCCGCACGCGCGAGCGCAAGGGCGACGAGTTCGAGGCCGAGCAGGCCGCCCAGCCCGCGGCGCGAGCCTCCGATCCCGCCGCGACGACGTATTCGAACGAGCTGCGCAGCGCGGTGGTGCGTGCTCTCGGCACTCTTCCCGACAACCAGCGCTCCGCCCTGGAGCTGGCCTACTTCGGCGGCCTGTCGCACAGCGAAATCGCGGAACGACTCGAAACGCCGCTGGGCACGGTCAAGGCCCGCGTTCGCCAGGGAATGCTGCGCCTGCGCGAGCTGCTCGGGGAGTTCGTGGACGCGGGAATCGCGTCCGGAACCGAGGAAGGACGCCGGTGAACGAGGATCGTTTCACGGAACAGGCGCCCGACTACGCGCTGGGCCTGCTCGAAGGCGAAGAGCTCGAGGACTTCGAGCGCCACCTCGCCGCCGGCTGCGCGCAGTGCGAGCAGGAGCTGGCGTCGATGGATGCCGTCGGCGATGCGCTGGCGTACTCGGCGCCGGCATTGGCACCGCCCGAGGCGTTGCGCGATCGCGTGATCGCCGCCATCGCGACCGATCTCGAGCGCGAGCGCGCCGGGGCCGACGCGCTGGATGCCGAGGCCGCCGCCGTTCCCGCGGGCCAGCCGCTGTACCGCGGCCAGCCGACCGCCACGCCCACCTACGAGCCTTCGCCTGCCGAGTGGCCGCCCCGCGTTCCCGTGGTCGCCGTGCCGTTGATTCCGTGGTGGGTGCGGGTCGGTCCGCCGCTCGCTTTCGCGGCCACGCTGGCGACCGTGGTCGTCGGGGCGTGGGCCTGGCGCATCGATCGGCAACTCACGCTGGTGCGTGGCGACCTCGAGCGCGTGCAGTCCGAGAACCAGGCGCTCGCCCGCATCCTCGACGTCGTGCAGTCGGATCGCCTGCGCGTCGTCGCGCTCGGCGGCCTCGAGGGAGCGCCGCAGGCGCACGGCCGCGTGCTGTGGTCCCCCGAGAAGAAGCAGGCCGTGCTCTACGCGTTCGACCTGCCGCGCCCGCCCGCGGGCAAGGACTACCAGTTGTGGGCGATCGACGGGCAGACGCCGCGCAGCGAGGGCGTCTTCGCCGTCGGTGGCGACGGCCGCGCCACCCACGTGCTGCCCGAACCGCCTGCCGCCGGCGGCGCGTCCGCGTTTGCCATCACGCTCGAGCCTGCGGGCGGCATGCCGCAACCGACCGGCGCCATCCTCCTGCTCGGCTCCGTGGGCGCCGTCATCGACGGATGAGCCCATTCGTCGAGATGCGCGACGGGTTCACGCTGACGACCGATCGCGCCCGCCTGCCGATCGAGGAGATCCATCGCTGGCTCGCCGAAGAGTCGTACTGGGCGCGCGGCATTCCACTCGAGGCCTGCCGCCGCTCGATCGAGCACGCCCTGCCGTTCGCGATCTACGAAGGGGACACGGTGGTCGCGTTCGCCCGCGTGATCAGCGACTTCGCGACGGTGGCCTACCTCGGGGACGTCTTCGTCAAGGACCCCTGGCGCGGCCGCGGCTTGTCGAAGTGGCTGGTCGCGGCGATCCAGCGCCACCCCGACCTGCAGAACCTGCGTCGCTGGATCCTGCTCACCCGCGATGCGCACGCGTTGTATGCGCAGTCGGGCTGGACCGCGCTCGAGGATCCGCCGCGCTGGATGGAGCTGCGCCCGGTCCGGAATTATTGAATCCCCCAACGCGAGAGGTTCACGTGAAGCGCACGCTGCGGACACTCGGGACGCTCCTGCTCGGGGCTGTCGTCTACGCGGCAGTCGCCGGCGTGACTCCGGCGCGCGCGTTCGATGGCGAGCTGCTCGACACGGTCCGCGTGATCCTTCCGGACAGCGTGATCACGCGGCTCGAGGGATCGTTGCCCGGCATGCGCACGATCATCGCCACCGTCGACGTGTGGAAGATCACCTATCGCAGCGACAGCCTGCGGGTGAAGGGCTACCTTGCCGTCCCGAAGTCGGGCGGCAGGTTGCCGTGCGTGATCGACAACCGCGGGGGCAACCGCGACTACTCGCAGTGGACCGACGCGCGGGCGATCTCGCGCCTGGGGCGCATCGCGGCGTGGGGTTACGTCGTCGTGGCCAGCCAGTATCGCGGGGTCGACGGCGGCGACGGCGTCGAGGAGTTCGGCGGCCGGGACGTCAACGACGTGCTGAACCTGATCCCGCTGCTGGCGACGCACCCCCGCGCCGACACGACGCGCATCGGGATGTACGGCTGGAGCCGCGGCGGCATGATGACGTACCTCGCGCTGGCGCGGACCGACCGCATCCGGGCCGCGATCATCGGGGCGGGCATGGCCGACCTGTCCGACATGATCCGGCGTCGCCCCGAGATGGAGACCGAGGTCGTCGCCCAACTCGTCCCCGGATTCGCCACGCGGCGCGACGAGGCGCTGGCGGAGCGCTCGGCGGTCCGCTGGCCCGAACGGCTCGCTCCGGCGACGCCGATCCTGCTCCTGCAGGGCAGTGCCGACTGGCGCGTCGACCCGGGCCAGGCCCTGACGATGACGGCCAGGCTCTATGCCCTCCGACGGCCGGTCCGCCTGGTGTTCTTCGAGGGTGGCGATCACGGCCTGACCGAGTTCCAGGCGGAAGTCGACCGGCTGACACACGACTGGCTCGATCGCTACGTGCGCGACCGCACGCCGTGGCCGTCCCTGGAACCGCACGGGCGGTAGGATTCGCTTTGACTCCACCTTCACAGCTCCGTTCCGGAGTTCCTGTATCGTCCGCAGCCTCGCGGACCGAACCAGGAGGAACCACGAATGCGCCGCTTCGACCCGAACCGTCCGCTTGCTCGCACCTTCGTACTCGTGACGATGTTCCTTCTGCTCGCCGCACACGAGCTCGCCGGAGCCGCGACCGTTCCCGCGGCCAGGGCCGCGCCGGGGACCGGCGACGCGGCGGTCGCGGCACGTCTCGACTCGATCGCCCGGGCCGCCGAGGGCCGGGGGTTCTCCGGTGTCGTCGTCGTCCACCGCAGCGGGAAGGAGCTCCTCGCCCGCGGATACGGCCTGGCGAATCGCGAAACCGGCGCGCGGTTCACGCCACAGACGGTCGTTCCGATCGGCTCGAACGTGAAGGAGTTCACCAAGCTGGCGATCTTCCAGCTGGTCGAGGCACGAAGGTTGCGCCTGTCCGATTCGCTGGCCACGTTCTTCCCCGCGGTCCCGACCGACAAGCGCGACATCACCGTCGACCAGTTGCTCGAGCATGCCGCCGGCCTGCCGCTCGGCGTGGCACCCGACGAGGAACCCCTGATCAAGGCCGAGTTCCTGTCGCGCCTCTGGGCACGGCCCCTCGGTTCGAGGCCGGGCACGGAAGAGCGTTACTCGAACGCCGGCTTCTCGCTCCTCGCCGCGATCGTCGAGAAGGTGACCGGCGAGGCGTTCGACGACTACGTCGCGCGCGCCATCCTCGGACCACTCGGGCTCAAGGAGACTGGCCTCCGTCGCCCGGCGTTCGACCCGGCGCGCCTGGCGCACGGCTATGTCGGCGGACGCGACCACGGCACCATGCTCGACCAGCCGCACGATGCAACCGGCATGCTGTGGAGCCTGCGCGGGAACGGCGGCTACCTTGCTACTGCCGCGGATCAGCTCGCGTTCTTCCGGGCGATCGGCGGTGGCGCGCTGCTGCGCGAGCCGGCGCATCGGGCGCGCTTGTTCGACGCGAGCGGCGCCGGGGTCTTCGCGGGGTCCGACCTGGTCGGCGCATTCCTCTTCGGAAACTTCCCGCGCGAGGGCTACGAGATCGTGCTGGCCAGCAACCAGGCCGAATTCACCGCAATGACGCTGCTCGAAGAGTTCGGGCCGGTGCTCGGTCTGCCGCAGGGCCCGCGCGGGACCACGCACGAGCTGGCGCCAACCACGCCGGTCGAGCTGCCGACGGGCGGCTCGTGGAAGGTGGTGCGGGCGTGGCTCGATGCATTCCGCGCCGGAGACGAGGCGGGCATGCAGCGGTTCTTCGCGGCCCACGCGGAGAACGGTCCCGACGCGCCGCCGATGGAGCGCCGGCTCGAGAACTTCCGGCGGATGCGGGGCGACTTCGGTGAGTTCATCATCCACGCCGCGCGCGAGACGCCGGACGGCCCGCAGCTCGAGATCCGCACGGGGAGCGGCGAGCGCGCGTCGATCGACTTCCTCTTCGAGCCGGACGGCCGCCTGCGCGGGTTGAGGGTCGAGGTGGGCTAGACGAGGATCCGGTCCACCGCCTCGGTGAGCGATCGCGCGCGAACCACGCCCTCGCGCTCGAGGTTCGGGTAGAGCCCGTGCGGGTCGAGCAGCACCGCGTTCATTCCCGCGCGGCGCGCGCCCAGCGCGTCGGCGGTCGGGTCGTCGCCGACGTGCCACGCATCGGCCGCGTCGACGCCGAGCAGGCCGAGCGCGTGCTCGAAGATCCGGCGATCAGGCTTGGCGCGATGGAGTGCGGTCGAGGCGACGCAGGCGCGGAAGAATCGGCGCAGGCCCTTCTTCTCGAGGATCGCCTCCAGCGTGTCGTCCCAGTTCGAGATCACGCCCAGAGCGATGCCGCGCTCGGCCAGGCGGGTGAGCGCGGCCGGCGCGTCGGTCACGACCACCAGCGGATCGCCGCCGAAGTGCCCGGCGCTCACCGTGGTGACGAAGCGATCGACCGCCGCGTCGTCGAGCCCCAGCGCCTCGCCGATGCGCTGGTAGCGGTCGACCCACCACGCGGCGTTGTCCTTCACCTCGTGGAATGGCGGTCGCTTCACCGGCAGCGTGGCACCGGATTCCTCGACCGCCCGACGCACGTCGGCGATCGTCCGCGTCGGATCGAGCGGGACGAGCGCGGTGTAGAGCGCGCTGTCGAGCATCGCGCTGGTGTCGAGCAGCGTGTCGCCGACATCGAAGAAGACGGCGCGCGGTGTGGGTCGTGCGGTGCGAGCGGGATCCATGAGCCTCGTCCGGAGGAGTGGGGCGTGCTACGCTTCCGGCACCATGCTCGCACGGACGATTCGATGAAGGAAGGAGCGCTTTCCCCCGACGGTGCGGCGCGCGCCGCCGCGCATCTCGATGCGGCGCTGCGTGCACTCGGCGTGCCGTCCGAAGGCCCGCACCTGGCCGGCACGCCGGAGCGGGTCGCGCGCCTGTGGGCGCAGCTCTTCTCCGGGCTCGATCCCGCGCACACGCCCGACGTGGGCGCGTTCCCCAACCCGTCGCCGGGCATCGGGATGGTGCTCGCCGCCGATCTCCCGTTCCATTCGATGTGCGCCCACCACCTGTTGCCATTCTTCGGTCGCGCCCACGTGGCCTACCTGCCGGGCGCTTCGATCGTCGGGCTGGGCGTACTGCCGCGCCTGGTCGATCACCACGCGCGTCGCCCCACGCTGCAGGAGGACCTGGCGGCCGGCGTCGCCGATGCGCTGGAACACGCCGTCGCGCCGCACGGAGTCGCGGTGCTCCTCGTCGGGCGCCACCTGTGCATGGAGATGCGCGGCGCCCGCCGGCGCGCGCGCGTGGAGACCACCACCTGGCGCGGCGCGTTCGCCGACGATCGGGCGTTGCGGGCCGAGTTTCTCGATGCCGCGCGCGGGCCGGGGCGGCCAAGGAGTGCACGATGAGCGCGAACCCGCCGTCCGTCCGCCGCAGCGAAGGGCGCTGGCCCATCGGCACGCGCCCCGATGGCTCGGCGCTGGAGCTGCCCTACATCCGGTGGGACGGCGGGCCCGGCGCCCATCTCTACATCGGCGTCACGATCCACGGCGACGAGGTGACCGGCCAGGCCAGCCTGTGGCGCGTGGGCGCGTGGCTCGAGCAGAGCGTCCTGCATGGGACCGTGACCGCCGTGCCGGTGCAGAATCCCGAAGGCTTCAACTACAACGTGCGCGGCATGCACGGGCGCACCGTCGATCCCAACCGCGTGTATCCGGGTGACCCCAGGGGCGAGACGATGGAGCGCGTCACCGCGCGCATCACCGCCGCCGCGCTCGAGGCCGACGCCGCCATCGACGTCCACACCGCCGGCTGGGCCATGCCGTACATCCTGCTCGATCCCGTCGCCGACCCCGAGCTGGCGGCCCGCACGCGCGCTCTCGCACGAGCCGCCGGCATCACGCTGGTCGACGAGTTCGCCAGCGAGGAATACGAGAAGGAGGGCCTCGCCGCCTCGTTGCCGCCGGCCATGCTGGCCGCGGGCAAGCCGGCATTCACGCTCGAGCTGGGCGGCCACGGTCACATCGAGTGGACGCAGGTCGAGGCGGGCGCGGTGGCGCTGCGCAACGTCATCCGCCACCTTGCGATCGTGCGCGACGAGAGCGAGGGCGTGCAGGACGTTCCCGCGTTCGAGGACGAGGGCCGCCAGCGCACCGACTTCTTCTGTGACCACGGCGGCCTGATCGAGTTCGTCGTCCGCCCTGGCGAGCGCGTCGAGCGCGGCCGCCGCGTGGCGCGGATCCGCAACGTGTACGGGCGCGTCATCGAGGAGATCCTGGCACCGCGCACGGGCATCGTCCTCGCGCTGGCACCGACGAGCGCCGTGTGGAGCGGTGCGTACCTCGGGGAGATCGCCGCGGAGGACTGACGGCCGGATCCTGCACTCCACACCCTCGCCGCTCGGTGGGCACACGCATGCGCATCCTGTTCTGGTTCCGCAAGGATCTCCGCCTCGACGACAACTCCGGCCTCGCCGCCGCCGCGCGCGACGCGGGCGGCAATGTCGTGCCGTTCTATGGCAGCGAGCCCGCCATCCTCACGCGGCCGGACATCGCGCCGATCCGCGTTCAGTTCGTGCTCGACTCCCTGGCCGACCTCTCCGCGGCGTGTGCGCGGGCGGGTTCCCGCCTCGCGCTGGCGCACGGCGATGCGACGACCATGGTGCTCGCCGCCGCCCGCGCCTGCGGCGCGGATGCGGTCTACTGGAACGACGAGTACGAACCCGCGTTGCGCGCGCGCGACGCCGCGGTCGAGGCGACGCTGCGCGGCGCGGGGTTCGGCGTCGAGCGGTTCCACGATCGCCTGCTCGTCCCGCCCGATGAAGTGCGCACCCGGGCGGGAACGCCGTTCACCGTGTACACGCCGTATCGCCGCGCCTGCGAGGCGTTGCCCGTGCCGCTGCCGTCGCCGCTGCCGGCGGTGACGCGCCTGGCGGCGCATGAACTGCCGGCGCCGCCCCTGGCGACCCTGGCGCAGCTCGGTTTCCCGATGGTACCGCGCGACGCGCTTGCCGCGTGGCACGGCGGAGCCTCGGCCGCGGCGCGCCGGCTGGAGACTTTCCTCGAGCACGCGCTTGCGCGCTATATGGGCGAGCGCGACTTTCCGGCGGCGGCGGCGCACTCACGACTCTCGGCGGATCTCAAGTTCGGGACGATCGGTGTGCGGCGCGCCGCGCACGGGGCGCTCGCGGTAGCGGACGGCGGGCGCGGCGGGCCGGCGCTGCGCTCCTCGGTCGACAAGTTCATCGCCGAGCTGCGCTGGCGCGACTTCTACGCGCAGGTGCTGCATCACCACCCGCACGCCGCGGCGGGCGCGTTCCGCCGCGAATTCGACGCGATCCGCTGGGCGGGCGCCGACGCATGGTTCGAGGCATGGAAGGAGGGCCGCACCGGCTACCCGATCGTCGATGCGGCGATGCGCGAGCTGGCGGCGACCGGCTTCATGCACAACCGCGCGCGCATGATCGTCGCGTCCTTCCTGACGAAGGACCTGTTGACCGACTGGCGGCGCGGCGAGCGGTGGTTCATGCAGAACCTGGTCGATGGCGACCTGGCGAGCAACAACGGCGGGTGGCAATGGGCCGCCGGGACGGGCACGGACGCACAGCCGTACTTCCGCATCTTCAACCCGGTGCTGCAGGGCGTGCGCTTCGATCCCGACGGCACGTACGTGAAGCGCTGGGTGCCGGAACTGGCCGACGTGCCGACCGAGTTCGTGCACACGCCGTGGGAGATCGGGACGAAGCGGCGCCGCGGGACGACGGGGCTGTTCCCGGACACGGTCCCACCTGCGGCGTATCCGGAACGCATCGTCATCCACGAGGAGATGCGCGAGCGGGCACTCGCGATGTACCGGGCCGCCTCGAACCCCTAGCGTTTCGGCATTGCCGTGGCGTTCGCCCGCCTACTTGTCCCGGCCGCGGCCCACGCGACGGCCCGGACGCTCCGACCACAGCGACTTGCTGCCGATCGCCGTGCTTCCGCCCGGGTTGGAGATCAGGGTGGGAGGCAGGACGCCATCGTCGGGTGCCGGGAGCTCCTCGATGGGCATGACCGCGACGGACGTCTCGAGCGGGGGGGAGACCGCGAGGGCAGCCGGTCCCATCGGATTCTCGGTGCCGCAGCCGCTGAGGCCGGCGACGAGCAGGGTGAGCATGGTGACACGGACGGTGTTCTTCAGGGCAACGGACATGGGTTGGGACCCTCCAGGGGGTCGCTCCACGCGAACCACCTGCCCCTGTTCCAATGCAACCGCCGTGCCCGGACGCTGAAAGTGTCGTCGCCGAGCCCGCGCCGGCCAGAGCGGGCGATGTGCACGGCGATTCGCACGAGGATTCGCAGGCTGCGTGGTCGCTGCGCTGCGGCGCGCGATCGGGCGGGGGAATCCCGCGCGACAGGCTGAGGATTCCCACCCACGTTCGCGTCGAAGCGGAAACCGTCGCTCCTGGCGACCTCGCCGGGGAGACCGGTCCGGCCGCGAAAGCTGTGCTATCCTCCGGCCCGTCCACGCATTGCGCCCCAGGTGCCCGACCCGATCCGAGGTTTCCATGCCGTTTCTCACCGATCAGAACCGCGAGTGGCAGGCGCGTGCCCGCGAGGTGGCCGAGAAGGTCGTCCGCCCCCTGGCCCGCAAGTACGACGAGCTCCAGGAGTACCCGTGGGAGATCAAGGACGCGCTGGCCGAGGGCGGGTTCTTCGGCGTGTGGATCCCCAAGGAGTACGGTGGGGCGGGCGGCACGGTGCTCGACCTGTGCCTGGTCATCGAGCAGCTCTCGCGCGCCTGCGGCGGCGTCGGCGTCATGTACTGCGTCAATGCGCTCGGCTCGTTCCCCATGCTCGTCGGTGGCACCGAGGAGCAGAAGAAGACGTGGCTGCCGAAGATCGCCTCGGGCGAGAAGCTGATCGCCTTCTGCCTCTCCGAGAAGTTCGCCGGCTCCGACGCGCAGGGCATGCGCCTGGCAGCGACGCCGGCGCCGGGCGGCGGCTGGCTGCTCAACGGCGAGAAGAAGTGGACGACCAACGGCGGCGCCGCAGACCTCTACACCGTGTTCGCGGTCAGCGACCCGGCCTCGAAGTCGCGGCGCATCTCGGCGTTCATCGTCGAGCAGGGCATGCCCGGGTTCTCGATCGGCAAGGTCGAGGATAAGATGGGCATCCGCTGCGTCCCTGTGGTCGAGACCGTGTTCAAGGACGTGAAGGTGAGCGAGGCGCAGCTCCTGGGCGGGCAGCCCGGCTTCGGTTTCCATCACGCGATGGGCACGCTGGACCTGGCGCGCCCCGGCGTCGCCGCGCAGGGCCTGGGCCTGGCCGCCGGCGCGCTCGAGTTCGCGCAGGTCTATGCCGCCAAGCGCAACCAGTTCGGCACCTCGATCAACTCGTTCCAGATGATCCAGCAGCTGCTCGCCGATATGGCGACCCAGGTCGAGGCCGCGCGTCAGCTGGTCTACGCCGGCGCCACGTCGCTCGACAAGAAGCTGCCGAGCGCGAACAAGATGGCGGCCATGGCCAAGCTGTACGCGACCGACACCGCGATGAAGGTGACCACCGACGCGGTGCAGATCTTCGGTGGCTACGGCTACATGCGCGACTACCCGATCGAGAAGTACATGCGCGACGCGAAGATCACGCAGATCTACGAGGGTACGAACCAGGTGCAGCGGCTGGTCGTGGCGCGCAACCTGATCAAGGAGACCGCCGCGCTGTCGCAGTTGCTCGACGCCTACATCCCGAAGGAAGTGCAGGTCGGCTTCAACGACCCGGCGACGCTGGCGGCGCAGAAGGCCGAGGCGCCGGCCACCTCGTGAGCCGCGCCATCGCGATCACGCCCGCCACGCGGGCCGACGCGCCGCGCATCCACGCGCTCATGCACGGGCTCGCGGTCTACGAGAAGATCGAGCACGAGATGGTCTCTTCCGTGGACGACCTCGACCGCGCACTGTTCGGCGAGCGTCCGCTCGCCGAGGCGCTCGTTGGCTCGCTTGACGGGCAGGTCGTCGGCTTCGCGCTGTTCTATCCCACCTACTCGACGTTCGCGGGCAAGCCCGGGATTTGGCTCGAGGACCTGTTCGTCGTGCCCGAGGCGCGCGGCGCCGGCGTGGGCAAGGCGCTGCTCGCGGCCCTGGCCGCGCTCGCGGTCGCGCGTGACTGCGGATCCGTGCAGTGGGAAGTGCTCGACTGGAACGCGCCGGCGATCGGCTTCTACGAATCGCTGGGGGCGGAGTCGCTGTCCGAGTGGACGACGAACAAGCTGGCGGGGGATGCGCTCAGGCGGCTCGCCCGAAGCTAGGGCGCAGACTCGCCGCCTTCGCGCGGTCGCGCATGGACGGCGAAGGCATGCGCACCGACGAGGAGATACTCAACCTCTGCGGCGGAGAACTCGGACAACATCTCGACGAAGTCGCGATTCATCCGCGCGTTCTCCCCTGAACAACCATGCCTGGACGGTGAGTGTCCACACCATGGCCAGCCGTTCCTCGGCCGTCGTGCCCTCGAGCCCGGACTCCAGGCCCTGATCTTCGAGCCGGGACTTGTGGACCGGATCGTTGGTGCGCTCCGTGGCTGCCCTCCGGCTCCTATTTTACCCCGAATCCGATCCCGGGGACAGCATGGGTCACGCCCGCAGGCGCAGGCGGATGGCTTCCTTCGACGGCACCGTGACGCGCGCGCTCGCCGTGCCGAGCCGCGGATTCCACGCCCGGATCAGGTACTCGCCACGCGGCAGATGCGCCAGCAGGAACGATCCGTCGCGTGCGGTGTTCGTGTTCCAGCGCTCGTCCGAGACCACGACGTACAGCACCTCCGCCGGATGCAGCTCGCAGAACACCTCGTACTCGCCGGGATGGGCGAACGACGCGCGGCGAACCTGCCCCGGGCGATAGCGGCCCAGGTCGAAGCGGCCCTTCGGCGCGAGACAGAATGCATTGTGGTAGACGCGGTCGGCGTTGGCGAACTCGATGATCATGCCGGCCTGGACGGCGAGCACGCGGGGCTCGAAGCGACCGCCCTGCTGGGTCACGCGGGCGGTGTCGGTCGGCGCCTTCGACGCTCGCGCCTTCACCGGCCAGGCCTGGACGACGGTGTCCGGCGATGGCGGGTGCACCCGTCCGGCGACCGAGCCCTTGCTCGCGCAGCCGCCGAGCAGCAGCCCGACGAGCGCGATCACCGCCGCGGCCGGCCCGAGACGCCCCTTCCCTGGAATGTTCCGAATCGAGTCCATTCGATCCCCTCCCCCGGAGGTATCGGCACGTCCGGGGGAGGGGTCCAGCGGAAACTCACGGCGGGATCGGGCGCTACTCCTTCGCCCAGCGCAGCAGCTCCGGCAGGTTGATCTCCTTGCCGTACATGAGCATGCCCACCCGGATGGCCGTGCCCGCGAGGATGCGCATGAAGTGGGTCGCCGCGATCAGCAGCAGCAGCGCGCCCACCCACTCCCACGTCGGCGCGGCCTTGAGGGCGATGCGCGCCGGCATGAGCATCGGCGCGAAGAAGGGGATCCACGACAGGACGACCGCGAGCATGGACTCGGGCTTCTCGAGGATCGTCTCGATGAAGATGAACGGGATCACCGGGATGAAGTAGAAGTACGCCTGCACGCGCGAGGTCGACTGCATATCCTTGATCGTCGCCAGGATCGTCGCGAACATCGACACGTAGAACGCGAACCCGAAGACGAGGAACAGCAGGTACGCCGCAATCGACGCCGGGCTCACCGCCGGCGGCAGCTGCCACGACGAGAACACCGCGAACAGCAGGGCCGAGCCGCCCCAGATGACCGCCATGAGCATGCCGATGCCGACGAAGGCGATCAGCTTGCCGTCCATCCACGCCTGCGGCCGGATTGCCGAGACGATGACCTCGGTCACGCGCGCCTGCTTCTCGCCGGTGATGCCCACCGCCAGGTACGCCGCCGTGGCGTAGATCGTGATCAGCAACAGGATCACCAGCGCCAACGCCGCGATCATGTCGCCCTTCGAGGTCTTCGCCTCGGGGCGCGTCAGCGTCTCGGCGATCGGGACCCGCGCATCGATCGTCGTCAGCCCTGCCGCATCGACGCCCACGGCGCGCGCCCGCTCGAGGCGCGCCAGCTCGGTGAGCGGCTCGCGCACGGTACGCACCCAGCCGGGACGCGAGCGCTTGGTCAGCACGCGGATCGAGTCGCCGGTCGCGAAGCCGGCGGGGACCAGCACCGCACCGTCGTAGGTCTTCGCCTCGATCGCGGCCGTGAGCGCCGCGGGTTCGGCCTGGGCCCCGTCGACGACCGTCCACTGCACGGTCTTCAGCGTGTCGAGCGCGGGCAGCTCTGCGTCGATCCCCGGGGCGGCGGACGAGAACGCGAGCTTCACCGGCTCGTTCGCCGCGCGGTTCGCGATCCAGCCGGCGCCGAACGAGAGTCCGACGGACAGGAGGGGCATGAGCACGAGCGAAACGAGGAAGTCCCCGCGGCGCACGACGCGCAGGAACTCGAAGCGGGCGACGGGCCACCACTCGGGGCGGTTCACGCGGGCGTCAGGCACGGGCGGCTTCCTCCTCGAGCGCGTCGTCGCCCATCGCGGAGCGGACGGCGCGCAGGTAGATCTCGTGCAGGCTGATGGGGGCCGTCTCGATCCGGGTGATCGCGAAGGCGCCGCCGAGGATGGACAGCGCGGGGCCCACGTCGTGGTTGGGCGGGAGGCCGGCCTCGACCCGCAGCCGACCGACGCCTGGCGAGGTGACCTTCAACGTGCCGAGGACACCGGCACGATCGAACGCGGCGCGCGCCGCACCCGCCTCGGGCGCGGCGCCGTTGCCGCGCGCGGCGAGCTCGAGCACGAGCGTCTCGCTGGCGCCGCCGGTGATGGTGGAGCGCATGGAGTCGAGGGTCCCCATCAACACTTCCTTCCCGCGGGCGATCATCAGGAAGCGGTCGCACAGGCGCTCGACCAGGTTCAACTGGTGGGCCGAGAAGAGGATCGTCGTGCCCTCGTCGCGCAGCTCGCGCACCACCGAGAGGAACAGCTCCTGGTTGAGCGGATCGAGGCCCGAGAACGGCTCGTCGAGGATCGCCAGCGTCGGCCCGTGCAGCACGGCGCCGGCGAACTGGATCTTCTGCTGCATGCCCTTGGACAGCTCGTTGAGCTTCGATTTCGCGCGGTCGGCGAGGCCCAGGCGCTCGAGCCAGCGCATGCCGGCGGCGCGTGCGGCACGCGTGGACAGGCCGCGCAACTCGCCCAGGTAACCGAGCGTGTCGATCACCTTCTGGTCCTCGAACAGGCCGCGCTCCTCGGGCAGGTAGCCGATCTTCCGGCGATCGACGGTGGGACCGCCGTCGAACGTGACCGTTCCGCTGTCCGGATGCGTGATGCCCAGGATCATGCGCAGGCACGTGGTCTTGCCGGCGCCGTTGGGCCCGAGGAAGCCGAAGATCTCGCCGCGGCGCACGTCGAACGAGAGCGCATCGACGGCGATCCGGTCCTTGAACGCCTTGGTGATGCCGTGCACCGCGAGCACGGACGAGCTGGTCGCTGCGTTCATGAAGAGAATTCTCCCGTGAGGTACAGGACGGCGAGGCCGATCAGGATGAGCGCGACGGCGGCGATGATCGCCCAGCGCTGCCGCGTCCGCATGGCCTCATAGCGTACGGGATTCACGAAGTACGTGCCCGCCTCGGTGCGCACGACCAGCCCGGAGGCGATGGCCGCTTCCAGCCCGCCGCGCTCGAGGGCGTTTCTTGGCTCGTACGCCCGCGCCGACCACTGCGAGGTCGCGCCGTCGCGAAACAGGTGCCTCGCCACGCGGCACTTGCGTCCCTCGGAGGAGGAACCGGCGACGACGACCAGGGCCATGGCCTAGCGTTCCTGCACGACGACGATGCCGCCGGAGAGCTTGGTCTCGTGCCCGGCGCTGTCGAGGAAGGCGACGATGCCGCTGCGCGAGGTCTCGATGTAGGTCTTCGCGTTCCAGCGTCCTATCAGCCCCCCGTGGAGGTCGTACAGCGAGATCGTGCGATTCAGCCCCTCGGTGCCGGACTCCCAGTGCTTGCCGGCCTTGTCCAGGCGCTGGCAGCCGGAGAGGACAGCTGCCGCGATGGCGATCGCGACAATGAGGAGGACGCCGATGCCCTGCAAGGGGTTCTTCAATCCGCAGCCGCTCATGATTCCTCCGTCGATGGATCTTCGGGGTCCGTGACTTCGGCCCGCCGCACCGTGCGGCCGGCGTCCTTCAGCGCCTGCGCGAGCAGGTACTCGATCTGTCCGTTCACCGAGCGCAGCTCGTCCGCCGCCCACTTCTCGAGGGCAGCGTAGAGTTCCGGCGGCACGCGCAACAGGAACGACTTGCGCGCGGCCATCTCACCCACCTACTGGTGCAGGGTGCCGGCGTTGATCACCGGGCTCACCGAGTGGTCGCCGCACAGGACGACGAGAAGGTTCGACACCATCGCGGCCTTCTTCTCCTCATCGAGCTGGATGATGTTCTTCGACGACAGGCGCTCCAGGGCCATCTCGACCATGCCCACGGCTCCCTCGACGATCCGCGTGCGGGCGGCGACGACCGCGCCGGCCTGCTGGCGGCGCAGCATGGCACTCGCGATCTCGGGGCCGTACGCCAGGTGCGACAGGCGCGACTCGAGGATCTCGACGCCGGCCTTGTCGAGCCGCACCTGCAGCTCGGCCCGCAGCGCCTCGGAAATCTGGTCCATGTTGCCGCGCAGCGAGACGGTCTCATCGTCGTGCGCATCGTAGGTGTACTGGCTCGCCAGGTGGCGCACCGCGGTCTCGCTCTGCACGGCCACGAACTGCTCGTAGGTGTCGACGTCGAACACGGCCTGCGCCGAGTCGCGCACGCGCCAGACGACCACGGCCGCGATCTCGACCGGGTTGCCGTCCTTGTCGTTGACCTTGAGCTTCTCGCCGTTGAGCGAGCGCACGCGCAGCGAGAGCTTCTTCTTGCTGGCGATCGGGTTGGTCCACCACCAGCCGTCGTCGTGCACCGAGCCCACGTACTTGCCGAGCAGGATGATGACCTCGGCCTGGTTCGGCTGGACGGTGAAGAAGCCGTTGAGCGAGACGCTCGCGACGATGACGAGGAGCGCGACGATCGCGATGCGGAATCCGATCGGTCCGGCACCGGGGCTGGCAATCACCAACCAGGTCAGGGCGAGCATGGCGAGGATGAGGACGAGCCCGAGCATTCCGGGCAGCGGGTGAGCCTTCGTTTCACGGGTCATGGAGTTCGGTTCCTCCTTTCGGTGATTTCATTGTGATATTAGAATGGGATCATCGTCCAGAAAATTAAGGCGCTTGAGACTCTTTTTTCGAGGCACCCCGAAGGCGCCCACTCGCAAGTGAACCCCGGCAACCGCTCCACACAACAACTTGGCTTGTAATAGACCGGTCGTCTAGTAGACTTCATTTTCATGAACGAGCCTGTCGACACCCCGATCCTGGGTGCCCACGCCGCCCCCGCGACCCGCAAGGGCGAGGAGACCCGCGAGCGGATCCTGGCCGTGGCCCGCGATCTGATCCACCAGCACGGGTTCAAGCAGACCGGCCTGGCGGACATCCTGGCGGCGAGCCGGGTGCCCAAGGGCTCGTTCTACTTCTACTTCCGCAGCAAGGAAGAGCTCGCGACGGAGTTGCTCCGCCAGCACCGGGTCACCTATCGCGAGGCGATGGAGCGCGACGTCTTCCCGCCGGTCGGCGAGACGATTCCGCAGCTCGTGGCGTTCTTTCGCGGCTCGGCGCAGCGACAGGCGGATGCCGGGTGCAAGTCGGGATGCCTGCTCGGCAACCTCGCCGCCGAGATCGGCGACCTCCACGAGGACCTGAGGCGCGAAGTCGTCGCCAGCTTCCTCGAGATGCGCCAGGCATTGACGGTGGTCCTCGCGCGAGGGCAGGCCCGCGGTGAACTGAAGACCGACTTCGCGCCGGATCAGGCGGCGGAGTTCCTGATGGCGGTGATGGAGGGATCGGTCCTTCTCGCCAAGGTGCGGCGCGAACCGGCGGCCTTTGCCGCAGTCGAGTTTTCGCTGGCCCGTTACCTGGAGACGTTGCGTAACCCGGCGCCGCCGCATTCGGCCGGCCCCAAGAACGGAGGGATCGCATGATCGCGACCACGTTGCGGATCGAGACCGACGAGCAGCTCGTCGAGCGGGCGCAGTCCGGTGAATCGGCTGCGTTCGACGAACTGGCGCGGCGCTACACGAACATCGTCTACCGGATCCTGTACAAGATCCTGCGCCACGACGAGGACACGCAGGACGCGCTGCAGGACACGTTCGTCAGCGCGTACCGCGCGCTGCCGCGCTTCCGCAAGGACGCCAAGTTCTCGACCTGGATCTATCGCATCGCCACCAACGCGGCGCTGATGAAGGCGCGCGCGCGGAAGACGAACCTGGTCTCGCTCGATCATCCGACCGAGGACGACGACGCGCGCCACGCGTGGGACCTGCCCGACCGCAGGGCCACGCCGGACCAGGACATCCTGTCCGACGAGACGCGTCGCGTCATGGAGGCGGCGATCCAGGCCCTGCCGGCTGAGCAGCGCGCGGCATTCGTGCTGCACGACATGCAGGAGCTATCGAGCGCCCAGACCGCCGAGGCGATGGGGATCACCGTGTCCGCCGTGAACTCGCGGCTGCACCGCGCGCGCGTGTTCCTGCGCGACCGCATCGGCCGCTACGTGCGCGAGCCGGAGCCCGCGATGTGGCGCAAGCTCGACCCGGCGACGGCGGCGAAGGCCGCGCGCCTCACGCGCGTGGTCGATCGCACGGAACGCGCGGCCGAGGCTGTCCGCGAGGCGCGTCGCACGGCGGCCTGACCACCGGCGGATGCCGCACACACGACACCCTGAAGCCCCGGCGCGCCGCGCGCAACGGGGCTTCTGCTATGTTCCGGCCATGCGCATTCCCGTCTATCTCGAAGTCGGCGCCCGCGGCGCGACCCGCGCCTGGGTACTGACGCTGCCCGGCGTGGCGGTCGATGCAGCTTCGCCGGAGGCGGCGCTCTTGGCCGTGCCTACGACCGTCGCCGCCGAAATTGCGCTCCTCGCACAGGGCGGACATCCGTGGGCTCACGCCCAAGAGCATCTCGAGTTCGTCGAGACCGAACGCGTCGACACCAATGTCGGACTCGAGGAAGGCTCGGCCCGCGCGCTCTTCAAGTGGGACCTGCGGCCGACCAAGCCGGAGGACGTCGCTGCTGCGCTCGCGCGCATCGAGATCGCCCGCCGCGCGATCGAGGCCGCCGTCGCCGGGACGCCCGACGCGACGGTCGTCGAGTCCCCGGTCGGATCGCGCCTGATCGCGCTGTCGGGATCGATGCTGTGGCTCCTGTCGCGCCTGGGATCGAAGCCGACCGGAACGCTCTCGCAAGAGCCGTTGCCGCGCTTCGTCGGCGCCGAGCAGATCGCCATCGAACGCTTGAACAACCTGCTCCCCGGCGACCTCGAGCGGCACGCGGTGTTCCTCGGGGAGCCGTGGACGACCCGCAAGGTGCTGCGGCGGCTCGCCTGCCTGGTGCGTGCGGAGTCGCTCGCGACGGTTGCGCCATGAACGTCGTGCATCCGGTGATCGTCGTGGGCGCCGGAGCGGCCGGGTTGATGGCCGCGATCGCGGCCGCGAAGCACGGCGCGCGCGTCATCCTGCTCGAGGGCACGACGCACGTCGGTACGAAGATTCTCATGTCCGGCGGCACGCGCTGCAACGTCACCCACGACGTGATCACGCCCGCCGACTACCACGGCGGCTCGCGCAACGTCGTGGCGCGGCTGCTGCGCGAGTTCTCGCACCTCGACACCCTGCGCTTCTTCGAGGACGAGCTGCACGTGCCGCTCAAGCGCGAGGACACGGGCAAGCTGTTCCCCGTGTCCGACGACGCACAGCAGGTGGTCGACGCGCTGGTGGCGCACTTGACCGAGCTGGGCGGCTCGATCTGGACGGGTCGCAAGGTCACCTCGATCGAGCGCCTGGCCGACGGCACGTATCGCCTCGTCACCGACGTCGCGCCCATCCATGCGCACGCCGTGATCGTCACGACCGGCGGGCTGTCGTTCCCGCGCACCGGTTCCGACGGCACCGGCTACGGGCTCGTCCAATCGCTCGGCCACACGCTCACGCGCACCTCGCCCGCGCTCACGCCGCTCGTGGCGTACAGCGGCGGCATGCACGAGCGCCTGCGCGGCGTCACGCTGCCCGTGGCGTTGACGGTGCTCACCGGCGCGAACCGCAAGCGCTTCTGGCAGGGCGCAGGCTCGTTCCTGTTCACGCACTTCGGCTACAGCGGACCCGTCGCGCTGGATGCGAGCCGTCACTTTGCGCGCGAGTCGTGGGACGGACCGGTCGCCGTGATCGCCAACTTCCTCCCCGAGGTCACGAGCGAGGCGTTCGAACGCGAGCTCATGCTCGCCATCGAGCACGAGCCACGGCGCACGCTGCCGGCGCTCCTGCGCGGTCGCATTCCCGAAAGCCTCGTCGGCGAGTTGCTGGCGCTCGTCGAGATCGAGCCGGAGCGCCCGCTGTCACGGATCTCGCGTGACGAACGCCGCGCGATCGTCGCGGCGGTGACCGCACACGAGCTGCCCGTGCTCGAGGTGATGGGCTACCGCAAGGCCGAGGTCACCGCCGGCGGCGTGCCCGTCTCGGAAGTGGACCCCCGCACACTCGAGTCCCGCCTGTCCCCGGGCTTCTTCCTGGCAGGGGAGATCCTCGACGTCGACGGGCGATTGGGGGGTTATAACTTCCAGTGGGCGTGGTCGACTGGGTGGGTGGCCGGGAAAGCGGCGGCAGCTCGTTCAGCGACCGAGACGTCGACGGCGCCTTCGCCGTAGCGCGCGCCTGAACTCCTCGTGACCCCGAATCTCACAGCGGCTTCCCGGTTCGCCGCGGGCGAGTCCGCAACTGGTTCACTCCACGGCAAAGCTCCGCATCCGCATCCGCCAGTCGTCGCGCGAGACTGCGGACTTCAATCACCGCGAAGAATCCCGGGTTGATCGAATAGACGCGTGTGCGGCCCACGGATCGACCTGCGATCAGGCCATCGAGCTCAAGGGAGCGGATCGCCTTCTGGACGACAGAAAGGCTGGATCCGAGGAGGCGGGCAAGCTCCCGCGGGTAGCTCTCTCCCCGGAGTTCGAGCGCCAGGAGCACGCGGGTTCGGGTCCGGCTGCCAAACGGGCTGGATTTCGTCGTGACCTTTATAGGAGGTCATATGACCGCTTGTCGAGGTACTCGTCAAGGGCCCGTAAGAGCGTCTTCGGGGCCAGCCTCCGGCTCGAAGTCTCGACACGAACCCGACGGATACAACTTCCAGTGGGCGTGGTCGACGGGATGGGTGGCGGGGAGGAGCGCGATGCGTTGAGTCGGGCCGTGGCCGTCCGCTACCGCGGATGGCCGTGACACCGCAAGCTGCCGAAGTCCGACATCTCGTGCGGTGGAACCGAGACGCGAGTCCGTGCCGCGGGACCGGAACCCAATGACGCTTTCCCTTGCAATGAGACTGACCGGTCTATACCATTCAGGCCGTGAGCCAGGTCCGCGAACGAATCCTCGACGTTGCCTCCGACCTCTTCTACCGCCACGGAATCAAGGCAGTGGGAGTCGACGCGATCATTTCCCAGGCCGACGTGGCGCGCATGAGCTTCTACCGCCATTTCCGCTCCAAGGACGGGCTGGTTGTGGCTTATCTGGAGCGGCGCGACGAGGCGACTCGGGTCTGGTTCGAGAAGCAAGTACGCCGGCTCGCGCCGAATCCCCGCGACCGTCCGCTAGTGGTTTTCGACGCGCTGGCGTTGCGTTTCAGATCCAAGGGGTACCGGGGCTGCGGCTTCATCAACGCGATTGCCGAGGTTGCAGACCCCGCGAGCGACGCGCACGGCGCCGCGGCGGCGCACAAGCGGCGCTTCCAGAGCTGGCTCGCCACGCTCTTGCGCGAAGCGGAGCTGGACGAGATCTTCGCGGCAGACCTCCTCCTCCTGTTCGAGGGCGCGACGGCCGTCTCCGTTCGCCAGGGAACAGCCGAGCCTGCGCTCCGGGCCAAGCGGATCGCTGCCCTCTTGCTCGGCACTCTCGAGCCCCGCCGAGTCCAGAGACGCCCAAGCACGCCTCGTCGCTAGACCGCCACCTCCCGGAGACCCCGTGGCCGCACACGAATCTATCGCGGTTTCCGCTTCCGACGGATCGACGGCGATCCCGAACGAGCTGCGCCCCGTCGCGCCATCGGAACGGCGTCTCGAACTGGACGTCTTGCGCGGCGTCGCGCTCTTCGGAGTGCTCCTCGTCAACATCGCCGTGTTCAGCGGCTCGGACCTGGCGCTCGAGCAGAAGCTACCCTCTCCCTGGGGCTGGGGCGGCGCATGGCCCAGCTATCTGCGGAGCGCGCTGATCGAGAGCAAGGCCGCCGCCCTCCTTGCAATGCTGTTCGGAGCCGGCCTGGTGATCCAGTGCGAGCGCGTCATGCGGCGAGGCCGCTCTTACGTCGGCTTCGCGTTCCGCCGCTCGAGCGCGCTCGCGCTGATCGGGCTCGCTCACACGCTCCTGCTGTGGAACGGCGACATCCTGCTCGACTACGCGGTGATCAGCCTTCTGCTGATCCCGTTCCTCAGCCTGCGCGCCTCGCGGATTCTGTGGGCGATCCCGGCACTCATTGCGGCGACCATCGTCCTGACGGTGCCCTTCCTGCACCTGGCCGAGTCAGGGCTCTCCTATCCCATGCAGTTGCAACACTACGGTGCCGGTTCCTGGGTGGACGCGCTCCGATTTCGGGCGTGGGAGTTCGTCCACGCCATGGGCCCGATGCGGGCGGCGAACCGGCTGCCGATCCTTTCACCGTTCTTCGTCCTCGGGGCCTATTTTTGGAAGACGGGGTATCTTTCCGAGCCGACGAAGCATCGCGGTGCCCTCGTGCGGATCCTCGCCGTCTGTTCGCTGATCGGACTGTTCGCGAACGTCGTCCCGTGGGAGAACCTCGGCGGCTGGCTGACCGTGCACATTCCATTTCGGCCGCTGAGAATCCTGATCAAGCTGGTGTGCTTCCTCGGTCGCCCTTTGCTCGCTCTCGGCTACGCCGCCGGGATCCTGCTCCTGCTCCAGCGACCCGGGTGGCGGCGCGCCCTCGCCCACATCGCACCCCTCGGACGAATGGCGCTGACCCAGTACTTACTCCAGTCCGTGGTGTGCACGCTGGTCTTCAATGGCTACGGGCTCGGCCTCTTTGGCAAGGTCTCGATCAACGCCTGCATCCTCGGTACGATCGCGTTCTTCCCCCTTCAGGTGTGGAGCAGCGAGTGGTGGTTAGCGCGGTTCCGGATGGGGCCGGCGGAGTGGTTGTGGCGCCGGATGGTGTATGGGGGAGCACGCCACGAATAGGCTGACCTGTCCCTCCCCGGGGCTCGCGCACAAGTTCCAGTGGGCGTGGTCGACGGGGTGGGTGGCGGGGAAGGCGGCGGCGGATGAGAAGGATGCGAGACCCGAGGTCTAGGAAACCGCTGCTCTATCCACCTGAGCTACGGGGGCACGGGCGAGCGACTCTAGTGCATCACTCGGGAGGCCGACTCTCGCGCCCACGCGCTCGCGCAACTCGAGCGACTCGTTCTCCGAGTCGAACCCCGAACCACGGAGTGTTCCGGCCGGGGCCGGAATGATCCACCTCGTTGTCCAACGCCGGCGCCAGTTCGCGCCGTTACTCGTCTACTCATCTCACTCGAGCACCACCATTCGTCGCGCGGCCACTTCCCCGCCCGCGCGGATTAGTACGAGGTAGATTCCTGCCGGCACGCGGCGGAGCTGCTCGTTCCGACCGTCCCATCGCAGGATCTGGCGCCCAGCTGAGACCTCGCCGTCCGGCATCAGCGACCGGACTCGACGGCCCGCAGCGTCGAAAACCTCCGCCGACGCGTGGGCCCGAGACGGCAGATCGAAGTCAATCGTGACAGGTTCGCCCTGAGAGGGACTGGGATACGGTGCGAGCAGCCGGAGACCGGCCGCCGCCCTCGGAGCGGGAACATCCGCGACACCGCCGGAGGCGTACACCCGAGAAGCGTAGATATCGAAGTTCCCGACACGAGCGTCGGACCAGGATACGATCGCTCCGCCCGCGCCATCACCGATGATGTACGGGGTGTCCTGCTGGTTGCCCGCCTGACACAACGCCTTTCCGTCGGTAGGCCAGGCGGGGTCCAGGACGCCCGAGGCCAGCGCGTGCTGGGCGTAGACGTCGACGCTGGTCCCGCTGCGGACGTCCTGCCACGTTGCGATCATCCCGCCATTGCCATCGGCGACGATCTGGACGTAGGACTGGTGGCTCGCGGCGGTACACACACCGGTGCCGTCCGCTGGCCAAGCCGGGTCCACCCCGCCCGACGCCAGCACGTGCTGCGCGTAGATGTCCAAGTCGAAACCCCGCTGGTCGTGCCACGCGACGATTGCGCCGCCCGACCCGTCCGTCACGATCTGGGGGACGCCCTGCGGACTCCCGGCGGTGCAGAGCGCCTGGCCATCCACCGGCCAGAGCGGATCCACAGTCCCCGAGGCCAGTACGCGCTGGGCGTAGATGTCGAAACCTGTAGCCGCGCGGCTGTCCTTCCAGGTGATGATCGCTCCGCCCGACCCATCGGTCACGATCGCCGGATCGAGCTGGATGAGCGGGGCCGTGCACACCGCCACTCCGTCCACCGGCCACAGCTCGTCCACCGTCCCGGTCACGAGGACGTGCTGCGCGTAGATGTGGTAGTTCGAGCCGCGACCGTCGTACCAGGTGACGATGGCGCCACCCGCGCCGTCCGATGCGATCCGGGGGCCCCCCTGATCGTTCTCGGCCAGGCACAGAGCCCGGCCGTCCACCGGCCAGACGGGATCCACCGCGCCGGAGGCCAGAACGTGCTGGGCATAGATGTCGTAGTTGGGGGAGTCGGCACGCACATCGTTCCAGGTGACGATGGCGCCGCCCGCCCCGTCGCCGACGAGTTGCGGATAGAACTGGTCGTTCGCGGCCGTACAGAGGGCGCGACCATTCGCCGGCCAGGCAGGATCCACGGCCCCGGAGGCCAGCACGTGCTGGGCGTAGATGTCGAAGCCGACGTTACCGCGAGCGTCCTGCCACGTGACGATCGCGCCGCCTGCTCCGTCGCTGACGATTTCCGGATTGGTCTGCTGGCTCCCCGCGACCGCGCACAGGGCGCGGCCGTCGGCCGGCCAGGCCGGATCCACCTCGCCGGAGGCGAGCACGTGCTGGGCGTAGATGTCCGGGGCGTTGCCGTCGCGCAGGTCCTGCCACGTGATGATGGTGCCGCCTGCGCCGTCCGATACCACCCTCGGGTTGACCTGATTGTTCTCCGCGGTGCACACCGGGCCGCCATCGATTTGCCACTGGGCCCGGACGGTCGTGGCGGAGGTGGCGAGGAGAGACGGAAGAAGAACAAACCAGAGCAGCATGCGATGCGGGCGCAAGGTGACCTCCTCGTAGTCTCTCCGGCCCAGGTCCAGGGCGCCCGGGTCATGCCAGGCAAGCGGCCCGCCCCGCCAGCGCGAACACTTTAGCACGGCGGACAGCGGCAAATACGAGGAATGACCCCCTCGAGTGCCGGCGCTGCATGCTGTTGCTAGGCAGCGTCCGATGGTCCCTGGGTGGAGCTCGCGTACAACTTCGGTTGTGCCCGCACGATTGTGTGTAGACCGGGACGGTCCCTTCCTGGGGCCGTCCTGCTTCGTTTTTTCGCGAGTGCACTACACCGCGTACTTCCGTCGATGCTCTCTCCACCGTGAAATCGTCCGGCTCGGCACCCGCCCCCAGTAGTAGTCGGCCCACGGCTCGGACAGCGCGAGCCGGCTCGGGAAGAGTCGCTTTGCGAGCACGTCCTCGACCGC
>JANPEF010000086.1:0-15542 GCA_031431875.1 Candidatus Eiseniibacteriota bacterium
CAGGTGCGCGGGATCGCGATCGACGCTGCGGGCGACGTGTACATCGCCGATTCGGGGAACTTTCGCATCCAGAAGTTCGATGCGGCCGGCAACTTCCTGGCGAAGTGGGGCACGGTGGGTAGCGGTGACGGGCAGTTGAACATCCCGACCAGCGTGGCCATCGATCCGTCGGGAAACGTCTACGTGTGCGACGCTTACAACAACCGCATCCAGAAGTTCACGTCGACCGGAACGTATCTCGCCCAGTGGGGCTCGTTCGGAAGCGGCAACGGGCAGTTCCAGTTCCCGTGGGCCGTCGGCGTCGACGCAGTCGGCAACGTCTACGTCGCCGACAACGGCAACGACCGCATCCAGAAGTTCACCGCCGCCGGCGGCTACCTCACGCAGTGGGGAACGGCGGGCACGGGCGACGGACAGTTCGACGCCCCGATCTCGCTGAGCATCGACACTGAAGCGAACGTCTATGTCATGGACTCGGGGAACCATCGCATCCAGAAGTTCAGCGGTGCCGGAGTCATTCCGTCACGCTGGCCCATGTCCTACGCGTTCGACCTGAAGGGTCCTGACGGGGACTACTTCCTCACGCCAGCCGGCATCGCCGCGGGATCGGGACCGTACGTCTACGTCGCCCAGGCCAGCGGCATCGTCCGCGCGCGCTCGTTCGGCGGCGCCACGTTCGAGCTCTACGGCTCGCCCGGGAGCGGTAACGGGCAGTTCAACCTGCCCTCCGGGGTCGCCACGGACGCGGCGGGACTGGTCTACGTCGCCGACACGAACAACCACCGCATCCAGAAACTGTCGGCGACGGGTGTGTTCATCACGAAGTGGGGATCCGCCGGCACGGGCAACGGCCAGTTCAACGAACCCTCCGCCATTGCGGTCGACCCCTCGGGGAATGTGTTCGTCGTCGATGAGGTGAACCGCCGCATCCAGAAGTTCACGTCCACGGGCGTCTACCTGTTGCAGTGGGGATCCCTCGGCTCCGGAAACGGACAGTTCAACTTCCCCAACGGCATCGCCATCGACCGAAACGGGATCGTGTACGTCGCAGACGGCGGAAACTCCCGCGTTCAGAAGTTCACCGTCAACGGCACGTACCTCGGGCAATGGCCCATGCCGCTGGGCGCGACTCCCGACGACATCGCGGTCGACGCCGCGGGCAACGTTTACGTTCCGACCGGAACCGGAGGGCACGTCTTCCGTCTGACTTCGAACGGGTTGCTCCTGAACACGTACAACCTCGGCGCGGGGACCTCCCCCCGGGCCGTCGGCGTCGATCCCGCCGGCAGCGTCTACATCGCCGACGCCTCGAACGCGCACATCCTCAAATACATGACCTCACCGACGATCGCGCTCGCTTCGGACGTCCCCGGCGACGAAGGCGGCCGCGTCACCGTCCGCATCCGGCCGGCGTCGGCGGACTCGCCGAACTCGGGTTTCACCGTGCTCGGCTACGACGTGTACATGCGGAGCGGGCCCCTGTCGACCGCCGCCGGCCCGGACGAGGGCCTCCAGCCGAAGCTCGATGCCTACCTGATCCCCGCGACAGGTGCCGCGGAGTACACGGCCGTCGTCAACACCGCGGGCGATGCCACCGCCGCCGAGCTGCAGCACTGGGGGCTCACGGTCCGCGCGTGGACCGGGCCGTACAGCTACTACGAGTCGGAGCTCCACCCCGCCCTGTCGGTCGACAACCTGCCGCCGCCGACCCCGTCGCCGTTCACGGCCGGCTATTCGGGCGGCGGGACACACCTGCACTGGAACGTGAACCCGGCCGCCGACTTCACGACGTTCCGGTTGTATCGCAGCGCGGACCCCGCGTTCGTGCCGGGCCAGGGCACACTGCTGGCGGCGACAACGGACACCGGTTACGTCGATCCGGTCCAGCCGGGGTTCACGTACAAGCTGTCGGCCGTCGACGAGCACGGCAACGAGAGCCCGTTCGCCACGGTCGGGCCGGGCGGTGTCGTGGACGTTCCCGGTCCCCCGCCGTCGCTGGCGTTCGCGCTCGACCCGACCTGGCCGAACCCGGCGTCAGGACGGACGCTGACCGCGCGATTCACGCTGCCGCGCGCGGCGGCGGCACGGCTCGAGCTGATCGACGTCGTGGGTCGGAGAGTGGTGTCCCGCGATGTGGGTGGCCTCGGTGCCGGGACGCACACCGTCGACCTGTCGTCTGCCGGAGGGCGTGTGATCGAAGCGGGCGTGTACTTTCTTCGGCTGTCGCAGCGCGAGAATGCCGCGGTCCGGCGGCTGGTCGTTCTCGACTAGAGTCGCGCCTTGGTGCCGTGAAACTCGCCCTACCGCACGACCACTCGATCCGTGCGGATGATCTCGGCCGCCGCGCCATCCTCGCGAATGCGCGCGCGGCCGAAGTAGACACCGCGGCGGAGCCCTTCCGGCAGGGCATGGCGATGGACGCCGGCCGGCGCCGCGCCGTCGACGAGGCGCGCGACCTCGCGTCCGCGCACGTCGTAGAGCGCGACGTGCACCCGGGCCGCGCGCGGCAACGCGAGATCGAACCCGCCGGGCATCGATCCCGTCGCAGAACGACCCGTGAACGCGACCGCCTGCGGCAACTCGGCACCGGGCTCCACCGCCACCGTGGTGTTGAAGATGAGGTGAATGGCCGTCGACTTGTAGACGATCTCGAAGAGCGAGGGATCGAGGCCGTTCACGACCACCGAGGCGAATGTGTTCGTGCGCGAGGGGAAGCTCAGGAGCGTGACCGTCGTGTTCGCCTGGTAGGCGCCGTTGGGGTCGAAGAAGAGCTCGAGCGTGCCGCCCAGGTTTGCCGCACCCGTCACCCGGATCCGGTCCGCCTGGTTGAGGCCCGTTCCTCGGACCCGCATGCGGAGCGTGCTCGTCGCCTGCAGGTTCAACGCGCCCTGCACCCGCAGCGTGTCCGGGGCCGCGCCCCCGATCGACAGGACACCCGCGTTGGTGAGCGTCGGGGTCTCCAACGCGCCGATCGCGCGAACGACTCCCGTGGCCGGGTTCGTCAGGCCGGACGTCGTCTTGATGCGACCCTCCTCGACGGTCGTCGTGTCCCCGAGGGTGATCGGCTGAGCGCTGATGAGCGTCACCAGGGAGCCTCCCGCCTCGAGCGTTCCCGCGAACTGGACACCACCCAGGAGGGACACGCCGAGCGTGAGGTCGCCGCCGATGGCCGAGATGCGCGTCGTCGGGTCGCTCGACACCACCCTCGAGGCGACGGTGCCACGACCGCGGATGCGGCCGTTGCCCTGCAGCGTGGTCGTTGCGAGGGTCGAGGCTCCCCCGCCCAGGTCGAGCAAGCCGAGGAGAGTCATGATGCCCGGCGTGTCGACCGTTCCCCCGGTGTTGACGTGCATGGTTCCGCCGGGCCAGATCTTGAGCGAGGAGGCCCCAATGTTGCCGCGCAGCAGGCCGCCGGAGGAGATCGTCATGTCCGCGGTCCCGCCGGCCTGCCCCGCATCGCCCGCGAGATAGAACATGTTGTCCCAGCCGATGAGCGAGCCCGTCCCCGTCAGCTGGATCGTCGAGACCGCGCCGACCTGGTCCGCCGACTCGAAGCTGCTGAGCGCGAGATAGGAGCCGTTGGTCACGGCGAGGGACGTGTTCGACGAACTCCCTCCGAGCTGCATGTCGCCCCCTGCCAGGTTCGAGGAGGAGTCGACTGTCACCGCGAACGTGCCGCTCGTCACGATGAGGTCGCCCCCGCTCAAGGTGAGCGAGGCATTCGAATCGACGGCAAGCGATCCCGAACTACCCGCGAAAGACAGGTTTCCGGAAACGGTGAAACCCGCGCCCCGGATCACCTCGAGTCGCGGCGCGCTCGTCGACGTTCCCATGCTGATGCCGGATCCCGCGGTCGCAGTGCCGTTGTCGACACGGAACGTCCCCCCGTCCCAGTCGAACACGCCATGCGCGCCATTGAGCGTGAAGTTCTTGACGTGGAGCAGGCCGCCGTTCAGGTGCAGCGTGCCCGTTCCACCGTCGGAATCACCGACGCGCAGGACGTTCTTCACGACCATCGTTCCGCCGACGTTGACGTTGAGCGTGCCGATCCCGCTCCCGATGCCTGCGGTCGTGTTGTTCGCCACCGCACACACATCGTTCACCGTGACGATGGAGTTCGTGCCCGAGACGTTGAGCGTCCCGTTCACCGCGGCCCCGACGGCGATCACCATGTCGTCCTGCACGTTGACGACACCGGAAGAAGCCACGCTGAGCATCCCGTTGCCGCCGTTGCCGATCAGGACGTCCGCGTCCGCGGTCGCGGTCTCGAGGGTCGAGGAGTTGAGTGCGCTGGCGCCGGTGACGAGAACGTTGCCGCTGCCGCCGGCCGCGTTGCCGAGGACCAGGTCGTCATTGACGCGCACGACGCCGCCTGCGCTCACGGTCAAGTTGCCGGCGCCGGAGGCTCCGACGACCAGGTCCGCGCCGGCGTTCTGCACCTGGAAGAGGACGTTGGAGCCGGTGACCGTCATGCTGGCGGTGGTGCCCGCCGCGCTGCCGATCGTCGAAGAGCTGCCGGTGGCCAGCGTGCCGGTTGTGACGTTCGCGGTCGCATTGTCGCCGTTCTGCGAACCGACGACGACGCCCCCGGACGCGAAGTGCGGCGAGAGGAACGAGAGCGTGTTCGTCCCGGTGCGATAGACGTGCTGGGTGCTCGCAGAAACGGCGGAGCTCCAGGCCACGGTGCGCGGTCCGGCCACGTTGAACAGGAGGATGTCCGCGGCCGCCGGGACCTGCGCCGGGGACCAGTTGGACGACGACGCGGCAACGCCGCTACCGACGGTGATCCAGGACAGGTTGGCCGCTGCCGCGGGGCGCGGGAATGCGAGGAGAACCAGGAACAGAAGCGGGCGGAAGTCTCGGACCGGGGTGGCCATGCGGATCTCCAATCGAGCAGGGGTCGAATGAGGATCCAACACCTGGGGCGCCGCCACAAGCAGGAAAAGCGGGAGCGCGACGCGCCCCCGCCCCCGTTCCGTCCTCGCGGATCCGCCTTCAGGATATTGTCCTGGCGATCGAGGAACAACCTGCCGTCCGTGGCGGTGAGCCCCAGCGACAGCGGGCCCGTGACGGAACCGGCGTCGGCGCCGCGGACCACCAGCCCGTCGCCGGCGAGGCTCCACGCCAGGCCTGTCATCGCAGCGCCGAAACGACGAGTCACAGGCGGCCCTCGAAGCAGAACGAGTCTCGCAGATTAGATCGAATTCCGGATTGCCCGCAGGGGGGGGCTCTCGCTCGCCCGCTCGCTTGGAAATCGGCATCAGGCTCCGCCCGACGTCGTGCCGCGTGTCGATGTGGGGTGCGCGAGCGTCGACGCGGAGGAGTGCATCCCGATCACTGGTCGTTCGCCCCGCCTCCATCGAGGATCCGCTCGAGCTGAATGCGATGGCGCATCGGATGGACGACCGCGTGCTCGAGCAGGTGCTCCACGCTCAGGAGCGCGCCCCACCGGGTGCGGTGGACCTGCGGCTCGAGCTCTTCCAGCGTGACTTCGGCGAGGTGGCGACGGTAGGCGGCGAGCACGCCTTCGGAGAACTCCGCCGCGCGGGACATGATCTCGCGCGGATCCTGGCTTCCGTCGACGTCGGTCACGGGGCGGTTCACCCACTCGCCGATGCGCGTCAGGTAGCCGCGCGCCGCCATGAACACATGGCCGGCCAGTCGCTCGCGGTCCACGTAGTCCTCGTCGCCGTGGGCCTCGGGCATGGGCAGCCCGGCGGCGGCGAAGCGCTTCCAGGTCTCGAGGAACGAGCGCAGCTCGCGCTCGTGCAATTCCACCAGGCTGCGGACGGCGCGACTGCGAAAGAGCATGGGGTTCTCCTGAAGATGGTCCGAGCAACTGAAACCGGGGATTGGGGGCGGAGGAAGAGTACGGCAAGGCGCCCGGTCGCGGGACGGCTCCGTGCGTCAGCGCTCGACCCTCACCACCTTCGCATGCCTGCGCTCCGTCGCCGTCTCGAGCGTCACGAAGAACACCCCCGGTGCAAGCCGTGCGCCGTCGCGATCCAGGCCGTCCCACGCGATGCGATGCGGGCCGGCGGAGAACGTGCCCGGCGCGAACGCGCGCACCAGCCGCCCGGCGACGTTGTGGATCTCGATCCGCACGGCGCCTGCCGTGGAGAGCGTGAACTCGATCGCTTGCCCGGCGCGGGAAGGGTTCGGCGTCGCCCGCAGCGCGAGACCGGCGAGGGGGGCGGGCTCGATCCCGACGGTGCCCAAGGTCATGCCCGCGATCGCCGAGTGCGGCTTCGCCAGGATCGAGGTGAAGAGCCCGGACGCGTAGAGCGAGCCGCTCGCCTCGGCGAGGTCGAAGACGCCCGGCAGGTCCGCGCCCAGAACGAACACGCTCTGGAAGCTCCACGTCGGGGCGTTGAACGATGTCGCCGCCCCTGCCTGCGCGGTGTCGACCTGCGCGAGGTTCTCGCGGTTCTGCCCGCCGACGTTCGAGAAGTAGCCGCCCAGGTAGAGCGTCCCGCCGCTCGGCAGGATCGTGTAGACGCTGCCGTCGCACTGGGGATCCCACGCCAGTGGCGTGTTCGTGGGAGGGTTGAACGCCGCGATGCCACGGCGTTGCTGGCCCCCGATCGTGCCTTGCCCCGCGAAGCCCAGGTAGAGCGTGCCGCCGATGCGCGCGAGCGTCTTGATCGGTTTGGACGGGTTCGGGATGAAGCCCGTCGGCACTCCGTTCGGGTCGAGCTGCGCGACATACTGCCGCGAGTAGAGTCCCGCGAATCCGGTGAACTTGCCCGCGACGTAGACCCACTGCGGGTCGACCGCAATCGCGTCGACCTGTGCGTTCGCGTTCGGGTTCCAGGCCGAGAGCGACGGCAGCGGGGCGTCGGTCACGGCGGCGAGCCGATTGCGCGGCGTGCCCATCACGTTCGTGAACGTGCCGCCCAGGAAGATGGTCGAGCCGCCCACGTCCGAGCGGTACGCGATCGCGCGAACGTCGCCGTCGGGCGCGGGACTCCACGACGCGAGATTTCCGCCCGCGTCGAGCCGCGCGACATGCGGCCGCGACTGACCACCGACCGTCGTGAACGCGCCGCCGGCGTAGAGCAGGCCCCCGATCTGCTCGAGCGCGTACACCGTGCCGTTCGTCCCGGGATTCCAGGCGGTCGCGATGCCGGTCGTGAGGTCGAGCGCCGCGAGGTTCGCGCGCGCGACGCCGCCCAGGCTCGTGAAGTCGCCCCCAAGCCACACGGTCGTATCGACGGCCGCGAACACGCGCACCGGCGCGTTCGGCTGCGGATTCCACGCGGTCGCAGCACCGCCCGACGTCGCGACCGCGCCGCCGAACGGCCGCGGCTGCCCGCCGAGCGTGCCGAAGTAACCGCCCACGTACATCGTCGTGCCGCTCAGCCGCAGGGAGACGACGGTGTTGTCCGCACCCGGGTTCCACGCGCCGAGGGTCGCTCCGCTGAACGAAGCGAGACGCGCCCGGGGCTGCCCCGCGGCCAGCGTGAAGTCGCCGCCCATGTAGGTCAGGACGATCGTGCGCCCCGAGATCACGAGCGATCGCACGGCCCCGTTCGGTGACGGGTTGAATGCCGTCGGCTGGTTGTAGGTCGCCGAGGTCGGCGTCGCGTCCACCTGCGCGAAGTTCGCGCGCGGAAACCCGAACACCAGCTCGAACGAGCCGCCCATGTAGACGTGCGTGGTCAGGTTGATCACGTCGTAGAGGACGGCGAGCGCATAGACGTCCCCGTTCGGATTCGGCTGCCAGCTCGACGCCGCGCCGGTCGTCGCGTCGAGCGCCGCGACGTGCAGGCGCGAGACCCCCGCGACGGAGGTGAACCCGCCACCCACGTAGACGAGTCCGGCCCCGAGGCCCATCGCGTTCACGCTCGAGTTCACGTTCGGGTTCCAGCCGACGACGACCGCGCCCGTGGTCGTGTCGACGGCTGCGAGATTGTTCCGCCCCTGCCCGCCGACCTGCGAGAACTGCCCGCCGAGATAGACCTTCCCCCCGGAGAGGAGCAGCGCGTTGACGGTGCCGTTGACGTTCGGATCCCACGCCTTGACCGCGCCGGTCGCGCTGATCCTCGCGAGGCTGTTCCGGGCGACGCCCGTGATGTGGCGGAACGACCCGCCCACGTACCAACCGCCCGCGCCGTCCGACACGATCGCCTTGATCGTTCCGTCCACGTTGAGCAGCGCCTGGAGCGGGCTGCCGGTGGTGGCGTGGAGCGGCATGAGCCCGCCCGTCGCGGGCCCGACCCGGCTGAAGTCCCCGCCGAGGTAGAGCGTGTTGCCCACGACCGTCGAGGCATAGACGCCCCCATTGGTGACCCAGAGGTCGTCGCGCAGCACCTGGGCCGAAGCGGCGGAGGCCCAGAACAGCATCAGGATAAGCAGGAGGAGACGAGTCATGGCGGCACCTCGGATCGATCGGAATGGGAGCCCTCACCGGCTTCAGCAAGATTTCGTGGCGGAATGGCTCATCGCAGGCTGTCGAATCCCCACCCCTCGACGAGAATGCCCCAATCGACACGACCGAACAGGGCGCCTGCGGACCGTCGACCTCCAGGCGGCTCCCGCAACTTGCTGCGCAGAAAGTTGGGCGAATCCACTGTCCCCGAGGACAGTTCATCGAAGCGACTCTCGGGGGCGCTGGACGAACGGCCGAGCGAATCTGGCGGCGAGGCAATCACCCGACGACCGGACCCCTCTTGACTCGATCCCGGACGGCCCGCAAGTTCGACGAACCCAGCCGGAGTCCCGAGTGAACATCGGGCTCATCCACCTCGACACGGAGCCGCCATCCCCATGAAATCGTCGCAGGGTCCCGCGCGCACACCAGTCAGGGAGAAGCCGAAGGCCAAGGCCAGCACACGGTCGCGCGCCGGCAAGCCGGCGATCTCAACCCGCGTTTCCGGGCTCATCGACCAGCGGATCCTCGATCCAGGGGACTGGCGCGGGGAGACTCTCTCGCGCATGCGCACACTGATCCTGGAAGCCGTTCCCGGAGTGACCGAGGAGTGGAAGTGGAACATTCCGGTCTGGTCGCACGGCGGGATCCTCTGCACCGGGGAGTCGTACAAAAGGGTCGTGAAGCTCACGTTCGCCCGCGGGGCCAGCCTCCCGGACCCATCGCGGCTCTTCAACTCGAGCCTGGGAGGCAACACGCGGCGGGCGATCGACATCCCCGAAGGCGCGACAATCAACGCGCGCGCCTTCACCGCGCTCGTGAAGGCCGCGGTCGCCCACAATGGTGCCACGCCGAAGAAGGCCGAAGCGAAGGCCACGCCAGCCGCGAAGAAGGCCCCCGACCTCCTCGCAGGCGGCAACCCGCAGATCGCGAAGGCCGACGGCGACGCCCCGGTGAAGGCGTACATCGCCGCGATGCCGGGCTGGAAGCGCGACATCGGCAAGCGCCTCGACGCGCTCATCGTGCGGACCGTTCCCGAAGTGCGCAAAGCCGTGAAGTGGAACTCACCGTTCTACGGCATCGAGGGCAAGGGTTGGTTCCTGTCGTTCCATGTCTTCACGCGCTACGTCAAGGTGACGTTCTTTGCCGGCACGGCGCTGCGACCCGTTCCGCTGGGCGCCACGCCGAAGAGCAAGGACGCGCGCTGGATCGACATCCGCGAGGGCGACGAGCTCGACGAGGCGCAGATGGCGAAGTGGGTGAAACAGGCGGCCAGGCTGCCGGGCTGGGTCGCCGGGCGATAGTTCGGGCGGGCGCCGTCTTGCCGGCGGACCTCGCGCTCCCCAACTTGCTGCGCAGCAAGTAAACCACCCCGACCGCCTCGGGGGGCAGTTGCGTCACTCGCACACGCCGCGCATGACTTCCGCAAATCGCGGATGCGTCCGCACGGGATCCCAGAACGGCATCCTGGGCGCCCACAGCACGAGCGGATCGCGCTCGGCAACGGCCTTCTCGGCCCAACGGATCGCCTCCTCGGCCAGCCCCGCGGATCCCGCCGACATCGCAAGCCAGGCCGGCGACACGAACTCGTGGCAGGACCGCGCCACCAGTTCGTTGTAGACCGCGCGCGCCTGGTCCGCGCGGCCGGCGCGACCGTACGTCCACGCAAGCAGGCCCAGAGCCCAGGGGTGTCGGCCCGAGACGGCGAACAGCGCGGGTGCCTCCAGGATCGCGCGGTCGAAGCGGCCGGCCCACGCGTGGCCGCGCATCACGTTCCAGTGGGCATAGTACGAATCTGCGTCGAGGGCCAGCGATCGCTCGGCCTCGGCGAACGACTCCTCGTGTCTTCCGGCGACTCCCAGGAGTTGTGAATGCATGCCGCCCACCCAGGCATTCAGCGGATCGTCGTGCACGGCTCGGTTCGTCTCGGCCACGGCGTCCTCGATCGACATCGCGCCCCGGCACGCTCTCCACAACGCGCGCTGAGCGCGGGCCTGCGAGTGGCGTGGATCCAGCGTGAGCGCGCGCTCGTACAGCTCGTCGGAACGCGCGAAGTTGCGATTGTATTGTTCTTCAATCGCGGCCAGTGCCGTCCAGGCGTCGGCGAGTCCCGGATCGATCTCGAGCGCGCGCCCGGCCAGGGCCAGGGCCTTCGGCATGATCTCGGCGGGCGAAGCGGTGCCGAATACGCCGATCAGGCGGTACGAGTCCGCCAGCGAAGCCATGGCTTCGGCGTAGTTCGGATCGAGCGCGATCGCCTGCTCGAAGCACGCGATCGCCTGTGGCACGAAGCGTCCGCGCTTGATCTGGAATGCACGACCGCGCAGCAGCAACTCGTAGGCCTCGAGGTTCCTGGTCCCCCCGCGGGCGCGGCCTTCGTCCGCCTCCGCGGGCGCCATCGTTCCGCGCAGCCGCGTGGCGATCGCCTCTGCGATCTCGTCCTGGACCGCGAACACGTCGGTGATCTCGCGGTCATAGCGCTCCGACCAGAGCTGGTAGCCGTCGGCGGCATTCACCATCTGGACCGTGATGCGCAGCCGCGAGCCCGAGCGGCGCACCGTGCCCTCGAGGACCGTTCCCACGTCGAGCTTCTCGCCCACCAGCCGCAGGTCCTCGCGCCGGCCCTTGAATGCGAAGCACGACGTACGCGCGGCAACGCGCAAGCCCTTCACCTGCGCGAGCGCGTTCAGGATCTCGTCGGTGACGCCGTCGGCGAAATACTCGTCGTCGGGCCCACTCTGGTTCTCGAACGGCAACACGGCGATCGACTTCTCCCGCGCGGGGTCGGCCTTCGCGCCGCCCGCGGTGATCTCCTCCAGCTCGAGGCGCACGTCGCGAATGTCGCGCGGACGCGCATCGGATTCCTTGCGCAAGCAGCGGCGCAGGATCTCCCGCACGCGCGGAGGCGCTCCCGCGGGAAGCGCCGACCAGTCCGGTTCGCGCTCGAGGATGCGCGCGATCAGATCCGACACGGTTTCGCCGGTGAAGGCCGGGCGCCCGGCAAGGCACTCGAACAGGACGCAGCCGAACGACCACACGTCGCTGCGCCGGTCGACGGGCTTGCCGCGCGCCTGCTCGGGACTCATGTAGGCCGCGGTGCCGAGGATGGTGCCGGCGAGCGTCGCATCGGCGTTCACGGTCATCGTCGGCGAGTCGGAGGAAAGCCCGCCGGTCGGCGCGGATGTGTCGTTCTTGGCGAGCCCGAAGTCGAGCACCTTGGCGGTGCCGCGCGGCGTGATCATGACGTTGCCGGGCTTGAGGTCGCGGTGCACGACCCCGCGTTCGTGCGCGGCCTCAAGCGCCGCGGCGACCTGAACGCCGAGGCGCAGGGCTTCGGGCGGCGGCAGCGGCCCGCGCACCAGGTGCGCCGCGAGCGTCTCCCCCTCGACCAGTTCGAGGACGAGGTGCGGCGTGCCGGACGCCTCCTCGAGCCCGTAGATCGCCGCGATGTTCGGATGGTTCAGCGACGCAAGCGTCTGCGCCTCGCGCCGGAAGCGAGCCAGGCTCTCAGGATCGGCGGCGAACGCGGCGGGCAACGCCTTGATCGCCACGTCGCGTCTGAGCCGCGCATCGCGCGCGCGAAACACCTCGCCCATGCCGCCCGCGCCGAGCGGTCCGACGATTTCGTAGGGGCCGAGGCGGGTCCCGGGGGTGAGTGCCATGGAGGGAGGCTACATCATCGGGGTGCGCGCGTGTGCCTGTCGGCCCGGAGGTCTAGGATGAGGGCGGTGCACCCTGATGGTCCACCGATTCTCCCGAGAGGTGACACATGAAGACACGTCTGACGAGCTGGATGATCGTTCTCGCCATCTCCCTGTCCGGCTGCAGCGGCTCGGCAACGACGCCCGCCGCCCGCACCGACCCCACGGCCGAACTGAAGATGGCGATGCGGAAACTCTGGGAAGAGCACATCACCTACACGCGGAACTACATCATCAGCGCGGTCGCGGGCCTGGACGACACCGGTCCGGTCGCGGACCGCCTGCTGCGAAACCAGGACGACATCGGTGCGGCGATCAAGCCGTACTACGGCGAAGATGCTGGGAACAAGCTGACCACCCTCCTGCGCGATCACATCCTGATCGCGGCCGCAGTCGTCACGGCCGCCAAGGCTGGCAATGCGGATAGTCTCGCCGCGAGCCAGGCGAAGTGGACGGCCAATGGCAAGGACATCGCGGCATTCCTGAGCGCGGCCAACCCGAACTGGTCCCAGGCAGAGATGGAGAGCATGCTGCAGAAGCACCTGGACCTGACGACCGGGGAAGTCGTCGGCAGGCTCCAGAAGGACTGGGCCGCGGACATCCGCGCCTACGACGAGGGACACGAGCACATGCTCATGTTCGCGGACGCCCTGACCGCGGGGATCGCGAAGCAGTTCCCCGACAAGTTCAAGTAAGGCTCGCCGGGGGGGCCACAAGCCCCCCCACCGCCGAAACCCCCGACCCCAAGGAGCCCCCGATGGCCGAAACCATTTCAATGATGCTGCCGCTGGGCACCGAACTTCCGCCGTTCACGCTGATCGACGCGGTGAGCAAGCGCGAGCTCCGCTCGCAGGACCTGCGCGGGCCGAAGGGCACGCTCGTGATGTTCATCTGCAACCACTGCCCGTTCGTCAAGCACGTGATGCCCGAGCTTGGTCGTCTCGCGCGCGACTACGCCGCGAAGGGAATCCGCATCGTGGCGATCAACTCGAACGACGAGGTCGCCCACCCGGAGGACGGGCCGTCCCACATGAAGGAGCTGGCCGAGCAGGAGGGCTGGACCTTCCCCTTCCTCATGGACTCGACACAGCAGGTCGCCCAGGCGTTTCACGCCGCGTGCACTCCCGACTTCTTCCTGTTCGATGCGAAGGGAAAGCTCGCCTACCGCGGCCGCCTCGACGAGACGCGCCCGGGCGCGGGCAAGGATCCGCATGGCGCGGACCTGCGCGGCGCGCTCGATTCGGTGATCGCGGGCACCGCACCGGCCGGCGAGCAGCATCCGAGCGTGGGCTGCAACATCAAGTGGAAGAACACGACGTCGCCGAGCTGATTCTGTGGGGCGGCCAGCTCGACGACGCGTTCAGGGTTGCCGTCGCAGGGGCCGCCGGTCGGGAAGCGGGAATTCGACGAAGGTCCACGCATAGGTCACGACTCCACTCCGGACCCCGGAGGGAGGCTACATCATCGGGGTGCGCGCTGTCCTGACGGCGGAGGGCTGGTTCGCCAACTTGCTGCGCAGCAAGTTGCTCGAATCGACTGCCCCGGGAACCCGAGGAAGCGTTCCGTTGACCGGGCCCCCGTCCTCGGTCGGCTGTCCCTGGTCCGTGAATTCGTGGGCGACCGTTGATGCGGCGGCCGTTGTCGCCGTCAAGAAGCTGGCGGCGCTGTCCAGGATCGAGGGCGGGGAGGGGTGCAAGGAGGTCTCAACGTCCCCGCGCGAGCGCTCGCCCCAGTTCCGAGTCGGGCCTCGTGCCGAGTTCGGCTGCGATTGCCTCCGCTTCCGCCCGGGTGGAGTCTGCGACCTCCGCGTTCCCGTATGCCCGCTCGAGCTCCGCGCGCACACAGAGCATCCGGGCCAGTTCGTGGCGGGCCCCGAGCTCGCGCAGGATCGGCTCGGCAGCGGCGAGCGCGTCGCGGGCCTCCTCGTGCGATCCGCCGCCGAGCAGCAGGCCCGCAAGGCTGGCAAGGTCGGCACCCTCGTAGTGGCGGTCGCCGACCTCGCGGTGGATCGCGATCGCGCGCTCGTACTGCACGCGCGCCTGCTCGGCCTCGCCCTGCTGCTCGTCGAGGCGCGCCAGGTTCCCGACGAGGATCCCCTCGACGCGACGATCACCGAGCTCGCGATGAATGGCCAGCGACGACTCGAAGCGCGCGCGCGCCTCGTCCGCTTCTCCCATCTCGGCGTACAGCTCGCCGAGCGCCACCAGGGCGACTCCTTCGCCGCCCCGGGATCCGATCGCCCGCGCGATCGCAAGGGCAGCCTCGGTGTGCTCGCGCGCCTCCGGGATCCGCCCCTGGTCGGTTCGCAGGCTTCCCAGGTTGAGATGGGCGGTCCCCTGGGATCGACGGTTTCCCGACTCCCGGTGGATGGCGAGCGCCGCCTCGAAGTGGGCACTCGCGGCGTCGAAGCGTCCGTGCTTGTGCTCGAGAATGCCGAAGCTCACCCGGGTCACCGCTTCGAGGCGGCGATCGCCGATGTCTCGCGTGGTCGCGAGGGCCTCCTCGTAGGCGACGAGAGCCTCTTCGGTTCGCCCCAGCTCATGATGCATCATGCCCAGGCCGTTGAGCGCGGCGCACAGCGAGTGGCGGTCCCCCACCGCCCGCGCGGCTGCGAGAGCTGCCTCGAACGACACCCCTGCTTCGTCGACGTTTCCGAGAACGAAATGGGCGCGCCCGAGGAACGTGCCGGCCCTCGCCTCGAGGTGTGCGTTCGCGAGTGCACGCGCGATCGCCAGTGCCGCCTCGCAGTGAACGCGCACGTCCTCGTAGCGCCCGGCAAACCAATCCGCCTCCCCGAGACTGACCAGGACGAGCGCCCGGTCCGCACTTCGCAAACGCTTGTCCTCGAGAACCGCGTACCCCAGCTCGAGCGCCATGCCCAACGGCCCCCACGCCCTGAGCACGCGCCAGGCGGCGCGGTGAGTCGACGCCGCGGTCCCACCGTCGCCGCGCGCGATGGCGCGCCGGCACGCAGGGATCAGGTTGTCCAGTTCGCGCTCGAGGCGGCGGCGCCTGGTCGCTCCGCCATGGCGGTCGACGGCCTCGATCGCCTCGTCGCTGCCGTAGCCGGCATAGAATGCGCCGTGTCGCTCCTCGGCCTTGCGCTCGGCGGCTGCGTCGGAACTCAACTTCGCTCGCGCGTACTCCTGCAGCGTCACGTACATGCCGAAGCGGACGTCCGGAACGGCATCGCCGGCCTCGGTGGACGGCAGCCACGTTCGCAGCAGGCTCTTGTCGATCAACGAGCGAACCACATCCACGACCGGCGGCGCCTCGGGCCATCCTTCCAGGTCGAGCACGCCGATTGCGGCCTCGAGTGTGCATCCCGCCTCGAACACCGCACACTGTGCCCAGGCCGCCCGCTCCCATGGACTCAGCAGCTCCCAGGACCCGGCGATCGCGACTTCGAGCGTCTCATGACGCGCGCCGGTGCCGCCGGCGAGCAGTCGGAACCGCTTGCGCATGCCCTC
>JANPEF010000087.1:0-14499 GCA_031431875.1 Candidatus Eiseniibacteriota bacterium
CCCCCACCCCCTCGCCCCCTGGGGCGCGGTGCCCCGCCCCGCCCCCCCCCCCCCCCGCCCGGCCCCCCCGCGCCGCCCCCCCCGCCTCCGTTTCGCCCCCGCTCATGGAAGGAGCCCCGTGGAGCCCGTCCGCCTCCTGCGCGGGCAACCGCTCGCCGCCCGCGTTCTCGACGACGTCGCGCGCCGCACTGCCGCACTCGCGGCCCGCGGGGTGACGCCCGGCCTGGCGCTGGTTTCGATCGGCGACGATCCCGCCTCGAAGATCTACCTGGCTCGCAAGCGCAGCGCAGCGGAGCGCTGCGGCCTTGCCGTAGTCGCTCTCGCCTTTCCGGCCGAGGCGCCGCACGCGCACGTCTTCGACGCGCTCGCCCGCCTCGCGGCCGAACCGCACATCCACGGCGTCCTCGTGCAGATGCCACTGCCGTCGGGTTGGCCCGCCCAGGAACTGCTGCTCGCCGTTCCGGCGGGCAAGGATGTCGACGGCTTCCATCCCGAAAACATCGGCCGCCTGGCGCAGGGCCTGCCCGGCCCCGTCGCCTGCACGCCGCTGGGCATCCTCCACCTGTTGCGCGATGCCGACGTCGCGCTGGCCGGCCGCCGGGTCACCGTGGTCGGGCGCAGCTCGATCGTCGGCACACCACTGGCGCTTATGCTTTCGCGCAAGGGCGTCGACGCGACCGTGACGATCGCGCACTCGCGCACGCTTGACCTCGAGGCCGTGTGCCGCGAGGCCGACGTCCTCGTCGTCGCCATGGGCGTGCCGCGCGCGATCGGCCGCGCGCACGTCAAGCCGGGCGCGGTGGTGATCGACGTCGGCATCCATCGCGTGGCGGCCCCGACGACGGAGGATCCCGCGGCGATGCGCCTGGTGGGGGACGTGCGTGCCGAGGAACTCGACGGACACGCCGGAGCGCTGTCGCCCGTGCCGGGTGGGGTGGGGCCGCTGACGGTCGCGTTCCTGTTGTCGAACACGCTCGATGCCGCGGAGCGGGGGGCGGGGGTGAAGGCATGAGCCTGTTTGACGACATGGACGGCAAGCGTTTCCCTGGGGATGATCCGCCAACCTCACCGTCGTCTCCTTTGGAGCCGACGGTCCTATCGGTTTCCGCGCTCGTCGCCGAGGTGAAAGGCCTCCTCGGCGACGCCTATCCCGAGGTCTGGGTGCGCGGCGAGATCGCCGGGCTCAAGATCGCCTCCTCGGGCCACATGTACTTCGCGCTCAAGGACGCGTCGGCCATGCTGTCGTGTGCGTGGTTCAAGTTCCGCCAACGCGGGCTGCGCTTCGCGCCGCGGGACGGCATGGAGGTCGAGGCGCGCTGCCGCTTCGACCTCTACGCCCCGCGCGGATCACTCCAGCTCATGATCGAGGAACTGCGCCCGGCCGGCATCGGCGCTCTGCTGCTCGCCTTCGAGGAGCGGAAGCAGAAGCTCGCCGCCGAGGGCCTGTTCGACGCGGCGCGCAAGCGTCCGCTGCCGATGCATCCGCGCACGATCGGGCTCGTCACGTCGCCCACGGGTGCCGCGATCCATGACCTGCTGGTCGGCCTCCGCCGGCGCTGGCCCGGCCGCCGCATCGTGCTCGCGCCGGTGCTCGTCCAGGGTCCGGGCGCGGCGCCGCAGATCGCCGCCGCGATCGAGCGCATGAACCGACTCGGCGGCGTCGACGTGATGATCGTCGGCCGCGGCGGCGGCTCGCTCGAGGACCTGTGGGCGTTCAACGAGGAGGACGTCGTCCGCGCCATCGCCGCCTCGCGCATCCCGATCGTCTCGGCCGTGGGCCACGAGGTCGACGTCACGCTCGCCGACCTCGCCGCCGACGTGCGCGCCGCCACGCCCACCGCCGCCGCGGAGCTGGTCACCACGCCGACGCGCGCCGAAGTGCGACGCGACGTGCGCGACCTCTCCGCGCGCGCCGCAGATGCGGCACAGTTCGCCGTTTCCGAGCGGCGCGATCGCCTCGATCGGGCCCGCGCGCGCTACGGCTTCCGCCGCGCCGACGATCTCGTCGCCGCGCTGGCGCAGACCGTCGACGGGCTCGCCGATCGCCTCGCGCGCGTGGCCGCCGAACTCCTGGCGCGCGCCCGCGGCGACGTGCGTGCGCTGGCCGGCCGCGTGCATCCGGGCCGCCTTGTCGAGCGGGTCGCCGCGCTCGTCCATCGCCGGCGCACGCTCGAGCAACGCCTCGCGCTGGCCCAACAGGCCGCGTTCGCCGTTCGCACTCAGCGCGCGCGCACCGCCCGCGCTCGACTGGTCGCGCTGTCGCCGCGCGCCGTGCTCGCGCGCGGCTACGCGCTCGTCACCCGCACCGACGGCGCCGTCGTGCGCGCCGCCGCCGACCTCGCACCCGACGCCACCGTCGGGCTCGAGTTCGCGCGCGGACGCGCCACCGCGCGGATCCTCACCCTCGCCCCCTCCACGGAGGAGTCATGACGCCACGCAAGAAACCCTCCGCCGATCGCGTCGCCGACGCCGGAGCACCCGCCGTCGCGCCGCCGCTGGGCCCCGACGGCAAGCCGCTGTCGTTCGAGAAGGCGCTCGCCCGCCTCGAGGCGATCGTCGGGCAGCTCGAGGACGGCAAGCTCACGCTCGAGGATTCGATCGCGCGCTTCGAGGAGGGCGTCGCCATCTCGCGCTTCCTCGAGGGCGAACTGGGCCGCGCCGAAAAGCGCGTGCAGGAACTGGTCGAGTCCGGTGGCGCTGTGACGACGCGCCCGTGGGATGGCGACGACGGCGGCGGCGAAACCGGCGACGAAGACGCGGACGATGCCGAAGACGACGCGCGCTGACGGGGGCTGGCCCGTGCCGTTCGCGGCCGACCACCGGCTCGTCAACGCGCGCCTCACCGCGCGGCTCAGGCGCCTGCCGGGCGTCCCGCCGCGCCTGGCACAAGCGCTGCGCCACGCCGCGCTCGCCCCGGGCAAGCGCCTGCGCCCGCTCCTCGTGCTGCTCGGCTACGACGCCGCGGGCGGCCCCGCGGGCAAGCGCGCGCACGCCGTCGCCGCGGCCGCCGCGGTCGAGTGCGTGCATGCGTTTTCGCTGGTGCACGACGACCTGCCCGCGCTCGACGACGACGACCTGCGCCGCGGCCGCCCGACGCTGCACAGGGCGTTCGACGAGGCGACCGCGATTCTCGCCGGCGACGCGCTGCTATCGCTCGCGTTCGAGGACCTCGCCGCCCTCGGCGAGCGCGCATTTCCGCCGCAGCGCGTCATCCGAGCGGTGCGGGTCCTGGCGCGCGCCAGCGGCGCCACCGCGATGGTCGGCGGGCAGGTGCTCGACCTCGCAGCCGAGGGGCGATGGGGGAGGGACCTGGCGAGCCGTGGCCATGCGCTGCCCGGCGTGCGCGCGATCCAGCGCGGGAAGACCGGCGAGTTGCTCGCCGCCTCGCTCGCCGTCGGCGGACACCTGGCGGGAGGACGACCGGCGGTGATCGCTGCGCTCGAGGGGATCGGCCAGGACCTGGGACTCGCCTTCCAGATCGCCGACGACCTGCTCAACGAGCTCGGCGACACCCGAGCGCTGGGCAAGAGCGCGGGGACCGACAAGGCCCGTGGCAAGGCCACCTGGCACGGCGCGGCGGGGGTGGCGGCGGCCGAGCGGGCGCGCGAGCGGCTGCACGCGCGGGCGCTGAAGCGGGCGGAACTATTTTCCCGGCACCGGGAGCGGTTTGCTACGCTCGCCGCGTTCCTGGCCGTGCGCCGGACCTGAACCTGGAGACCTGTTGAAGGCGTTCGAAATCGCCGCTTTGACCAGCCTTGCCGTGCAACTCTGGAAGGGACTCGCCTTCTGGTTGCGGCATCGGCGACTCAACTTCCGGGCCTTCGTCACCACCGGCGGGATGCCCTCGTCCCACGCCGCATCGGTCGCCGCCCTCAGCACGACCGTCGGCATCGAGGAAGGCGTTCTGAGCACACTCTTCGGCGTCACGCTCTTCTTCAGCCTGATCGTCATGTACGACGCCGCCGGCCTGCGCCGCGCCGCCGGTCATCAGGCGCGCCTGCTCAACAAGATCGTGGCCGGTCACGAGGACCGCGCGCTCCGCCAGCACCAGCTCTTCGAGAGCCTGGGCCACACGCCGCTCGAGGTGCTCGTCGGCGCCGCCCTCGGTGTCGTGGCGGCCATCCTCTGGAATCGGTCCTTCTGATGTCCCGGAGCGCCATGACCCTGCTGTCGCGCATCGAATCCCCAGCCGACCTCAAGTCGCTCACGCTCGATCAGCTCGAGACCGTGGCGAAGGAGCTGCGCGAGCTGCTGGTCGAGACCGTCTCGGCCAACGGTGGGCACCTCGCGCCATCGCTCGGCGTCGTGGAGTTGACGATCGCACTCCATCGCGTGTTCGACACGCCGCGCGATCGCCTCGTGTGGGACGTCGGGCACCAGGCATACGGCCACAAGATCCTCACCGGCCGCCGCGACCGCTTCGGCACGCTGCGCCAGCAGGGTGGGATCGCGGGCTTCCCGCGCCGCGACGAGAGCGCCTACGACCCGTTCGGGACGGCGCACGGTTCCACCTCCATCAGTGCGGCGCTCGGCATGGCCGCGGCGCGCGACGTCGTGGGCGACGACTACAAGGTCATCGCCGTGATCGGCGACGGCGCGCTCACCGGCGGCCTCGCCTATGAGGGGCTCAACAACGCGGGCGACCTCAAGAAGGACCTGCTCGTCATCCTCAACGACAACGACTTCTCGATCTCACCGAACGTGGGTGGAATCTCGAAGTACCTGACGCGCATCACCAGCGGCCCGCTCTACCGCCAGGCTGAGGCCGAGATCTGGGAGCTGCTCGGCCTCCTGCCACTGGTCGGCAAGAAGGCGCGCGAAGGTGCGGCGCGGGTCAAGGAGAGCCTCAAGAACCTCGTCGTGCCGAACCTGTTCTTCGAGGAGCTGGGCTTCAAGTACTACGGCCCGTTCGACGGCCACGACCTCAAGGGCCTCGTCGCGCTGCTCGAGGACCTCAAGGAGATTCCCGGCCCCGTGTTCCTCCACGTGCGCACGGTGAAGGGCAAGGGCTACGCGCCCGCCGAGCTCGACGCGTGCAAGTTCCACGGCCTCGGCAAGTTCGACAAGATGACCGGCGCCGCCGAGAAGAGCACCAGGGCGACCTACACCAACGTGTTTGCCCAGGCCGTCATCGACGAGGCCGAGGCGAACCCGAGCGTCGTCGCCATCACCGCCGCGATGCCCGACAACACCGGGCTCAACGCGTTCCAGGCGCGCTTCCCGGAACGCTTCTTCGACGTCGGCATGGCCGAGCAGCACGCGGTGTGCTTCGCCGCCGGCATGGCCACTTCGGGCGCGATCCCGGTGGCCGCGATCTACTCCACGTTCCTGCAGCGCGCCTACGATCAGATCGTGCACGACGTGATGCTGCAGAAGCTGCACGTCGTGCTCGCCGTCGATCGCGCGGGCCTGGTGGGCGAGGACGGCGCGAGCCACCACGGCGTGTTCGACATCGCCTTCCTGCGCTCGCTGCCGGACCTGGTGCTGATGGCGCCGCGCGACGAGAACGAGCTGCGCTCGATGGTCAAGACCGCGATCGCCTGGGGCAAGGGCCCGATCGCCGTGCGCTACCCGCGTGCGCCGGTCGAGGGCGTCGCTCCCGAGCCGGCCCGCCGCCTCGAGATCGGCAAGGGCCAGCTCCTGCGCGACGGCGCCGACGTCGCGATCGTCGCCCTGGGCACGATGGTGCTGCCCGCGGTCACCGCGGCCGAGCGCCTGGCCCGCGAGGGCGTGCGCGCCGCCGTGTTCGACGCGCGCTTCGTCCAGCCACTCGACGCCGCAGCGATCGCCGAGCTGGCCACGCGCTGCGGCCGCGTCGTCACGGTCGAGGAGGCCGTGCTCGCCGGCGGCTTCGGCTCGGCCGTGCTCGAAATGCTCGCCGCGAAGAACCTGTCCACGCCGGTGCTGCGCCTCGGCATTCCCGACATGCTCGTCCCGCACGGCACCCGCGGCCAGCAGTTGGCCAACCTCGGCCTCACGCCCGAGGGCCTCGCCACGAGCATCGGCGCATGGGTGGCCACGACCCAGCCCGTCCTGCCGTGAGTCGACGCGCGATCCGTCGCGTCGCGCTCGTCGGGCACACGCGTCGTCCGACGGTCGGCCGCCGCATGGCCGCACTCGCCGCCAGCCTCGCCCGCCGCGGCGTCGTCCCCGTCGTCGTCGGCGGCGACGACTCGGCGCCCGGTCACGGTTGGACGCCCGATCCCGCCTCGGTGGCCGCGGCGCGCCGCTGCGACCTCGTCGTCACCCTCGGCGGCGACGGCACCATTCTCGCCGGCGCCCGCATCGTCGCGGGCACGACCATTCCGGTGCTCCCGGTGAACCTCGGCGGCATGGGCTTCCTCGCCTCGTACGAGGGCCGCGACCTCGCTGCGGCGATGCGCGACGCCCTCGCCGGAAAGCTCGTCGTCGAGCGGCGGAGCCTCTTGCGCGCGCGCCTCGAGCCCGCGTCAGGCGGCCGTGTGCGCGTGCTCGGCGTGGCGCTCAATGACGTCGTGATCAAGCAGCCGACCACGTTCCGCGCACTGCGCATGGACATCGCCACCCGCGACACCTTCCTCGGCCACGTCGTCGCCGACGGCATCGTCGCGGCGAGCCCCAGCGGCTCGACCGCATACTCGCTGTCGGCGGGGGGGCCGGTGATCGCGCCGGGCCTCGAGGCGATCGTGGTCACGCCGATCTGCCCGCACACGCTCGGCATGCGCGCGCTGTGCCTGCCTCCCGACGCCGAGCTGCGCGTCACCATCCGCTCGCGCGACGGCGCCGGTGCGATCCTGTCGCTCGACGGCCTGGGCGGACCGCCCGCCGGCCCGGGCGACACGGTGCGCATCGAGCTGGTGCCCGACGCGGTGCGCTTCCTGCGCCGCCCCGGCGTCACCATGCCGACGATCCTGCCGCACAAGCTGGGCTGGGCGCGCAAGGGCTGACGACGTGCTCACCGAGCTCCACGTCACCTCGCTCGCCGTCGTCGATCAGGCCCGCCTCGAGCCGGGACCGGGCTTCGTCGCGTGGACCGGCGAGACCGGCGCCGGCAAGTCGCTGCTCGTCGGCGCGATCGGGCTGCTCGTCGGCGAGCGCGCCGACCTGGACGCGATCCGCACCGGCGAGGCATTCGCCCGCGTCGAGGGCCGCTTCCTGCTCGATCCCGGCACGGCGCGCACTGCGGTCGAGGCGCTGCTGCACGAGTGGGGCGCTCCGATCGACGACGGCGAGGTGCTGGTGCGCCGCGAGATCGTGCGCGAGGGCCGCGGCCGCGCGTGGGTGAACCAGACGCCCGTCACGCTCGCGGCATTGCGCGCTCTCGGCGCCCACCTGATCGAAGTCCACGGCCAGCACGAGCACCAGGCGCTGCTCCATCCCGACGCCCAGCGCGACGTGCTCGATCGCCTGGGGGGCGCCGAGTCGTCGCACGCGCGCACCGCAGTCGCGACCGCACATGCCGAGTGGCGCAGTGCCGCCGATGCGCGCACCGCGTTCGAGGACGAGGAGCGCGCCGCGCAGGAGAACGCCGACGCGTGGCGGTACGCGCACGAGGAACTGGCCCGCGCCGCGCTCGCCCCCGGCGAGACCGAACAACTGGCCGCGCAGCTGGCGCGCCTGCGCCACTCGGGCCGGCTGGTGACCCTCCTGTCGCGCGCCCGCGCCGCGCTCGACGGCTCCGACAGCTCCGACGCCGAGCCCGGAACGGGCGATGGCGGCGCGGTTCACGGAGCCGCAGCCGCAGAACACTTGTTGCGCGAGGCCGCCGCATTCGACCCCGCGCTCGGAGCACTCGCCGACGAGTGCGCGGCCGCGACGACCGCGCTCGCCGAGGTCGCCCGCGCGCTCGAGGAGTCCGCCATGGCCGACGACCTGGCGCCCGCCGAGGCCGAGGCCGCCGAGGAGCGCCACGCCTTGCTCGAGCGCCTGGCCCGCAAGTACCGCCGTGACGAGGCGGGGCTGATCGCCTGGCGCGACGACCTGGCCGAGCGGCTTGCCCGGCTCGCGGACAAGGACGCCGAGCGGGCGCGCCTGGCCGCGGCCGAGGCGACCGCCTGCACGGCACTCACGAAGGCCGCCCGCACGCTCACGGCGCGCCGTGCCAAGGCCGCCCCGCAGCTCGAGGCGGCAATCTCGCCCGAGCTGACCGCGGTCGGGCTGGCCCGCGCGGCGCTGTCGGTGCGGCTCACGCCGCTGCCCGAGCCCGGAGCACATGGCGCCGAGCGGGTCGAGTTCGCGTTCGCACCGAATGCAGGGGAGGAGCCGCGCCCGCTGGCCCGGATTGCCTCGGGGGGCGAGCTGTCGCGCGTCATGCTGGCCCTGCGCACGCTCGCCGTGGGCGAGGACGGCGTTGCCGCTCTGTTGTTCGATGAAGTAGACTCCGGCATCGGTGGCGCGGTTGCCCGCGCCGTCGGCGAGCGGCTCGGCCGGCTCGGCCGCGTCCGCCAGGTCCTGTGCGTCACGCACCTCCCGGTCATCGCCTGCCAGGCCGATCGGCAGTTCCGCATCACGAAGCTCGAGCAGGGTGGGCGCACGCGGGCCGTCGTCGAGCGCGTCGAGGGCGAGGAGCGGATCGGCGAGCTGGCGCGGATGCTGGCCGGCGACGCCGCCACCGAGACGACTCGCCGCCAGGCACGCGAGCTGCTCCGCCTTCCGCGCGCCTGACGTCCACGACGAGGATCCATGGTCCACCCGACGCGGGAAGAGTTCGAGCGCCTCGGCCGCACGGGCCTCTCCGTGCCCATCTACCGGACGATCTTCGCCGACTTCGACACGCCGGTCTCGGCCTTCGCCAAGATTGACGACGGGCGCTCCTCGTTCCTGCTCGAATCGGTCGAGGGCGGCGAGACCTGGGGACGCTACTCGTTCCTCGGCTCCCGGCCCGCGGCCGTCTTCCGCGCCCACCACGGCACGTGCACGCTCGAGGTCGACGGCAAGGTCACGACGCTCGAGGGGCCCGATCCGTTCGCCACGCTCGATCGCCTGCTCGCCGAGCGCCGCGCCGTCGACGTGCCGGGCCTGCCGCGCTTCGCGGGCGGGGCCGTCGGGTTCTTCGCCTACGACGTCGTCCGCCACCTCGAGAACCTGCCCGCCACACTGCCCGACGACCTCGACGTGCCCGACGCGGTGTTCCACTTCACCGACGTCCTCGTCATCTTCGACGCCCACGAGCACACCATGAAGGTGGTCGCCCACGCGCGCCCCGGCGACGATCCGCAAGCGGCCTACGACACCGCGCTGGGCAAGATCGACGCCGAGATCGCGCGCCTGATATCGCCGACCGCGCGGCCCGCCGCGCGGTCGGCCACCGCGTCCGCCGGTCGCGGACTCACCGGGCTCACCGGCACGATGGAGCCCGAAGCATTCACCGCGGCGGTCGAGAAGGCGAAGGAGTACATCAGAGCCGGCGACATCTTCCAGGTCGTCCTGGCGCATCGCCTCTCCGCGCCGGTCGAGTCGTCCGCGTTCGACGCCTACCGCGCGCTCCGTGTGGTCAACCCGTCGCCCTACATGTACTTCCTGCGTCTCGGCGCGCACGCGGTGGTCGGCAGCTCGCCCGAGGTCCTGGTGCGCCGCACCGGCACGCGCATCGAGGTGCGACCCATCGCCGGCACGCGGCCGCGCGGCGCGACGCCCGACGAGGATCGCGCGCTCGAGACCGAGCTGCGCCACGACGAGAAGGAGCGCGCCGAGCACGTCATGCTCGTCGACCTGGGCCGCAACGACGTGGGCCGCGTGGCGCGCTACGGCACGGTGCAGACCACCGAGTTGATGGGCGTCGAACGCTACTCGCAGGTCATGCACCTGGTGTCGCACGTCGAGGGTGCGCTCGCCCCCGAGACGAAGTCGGTGGACGTGGTGAAGGCCTGCTTCCCGGCGGGCACGGTGAGCGGCGCGCCGAAGATCCGCGCCATGGAGATCATCGAGGAGCTCGAGGTCCATCGCCGCGGGCTCTACGCGGGCGCCGTCGGCTACTTCGACCTGCACGGCAACGCCGACCTGTGCATCGCCATCCGCACGCTGCTCTACCACGCGGGCCGCGCCCACCTGGGCATCGGCGCCGGCATCGTCGCCGACTCGGATCCGGCGAAGGAGTACGAGGAGACGCTGCACAAGGGCCGCGCCCTCCTCACCGCGCTCGAGCGCGCGGAGACGGGACTGGAGGTGCGGCCGTGATCCTCGTGATCGACAACTACGATTCGTTCACCTACAACCTGGTGCAGTACGTCGGGCGCCTGGGCGGCGAGCCCGTCGTGCACCGGAACGACGCGATCTCGCTCGATGCGATCGCGAAGCTCGCGCCGGCCGGCATCGTCATCTCGCCCGGCCCGAAGACGCCGCGCGAGGCGGGCATCTCCAACCACGTGATCACGCGCTTCAGCGGCACGATCCCGATCCTCGGCGTGTGCCTGGGCCACCAGTGCATCGCCCACGCGCTGGGCGGTGACGTCGTGCGCGCGCCGCGGATCATGCACGGGAAGACCTCGCAGATCATCCACCAGGGGCGCGGGCTGTTCGCCGGGCTCGAGAACCCGTTCACCGCGACCCGCTACCACTCGCTGATCGTCAAGAAGGAGACGCTGCCGGCGGCGCTCGAGATCGTGGCATGGACGCCGGAAGGGGAGATCATGGGCTTGAAGCACCGCACGCACGAGACGTGGGGCGTGCAGTTCCACCCCGAGAGCATCCTCACCGGGCCGGGCCTGCCGCTCGTCGCCAACTTCCTCACGCTGTGCGGCGTGAAGCCGCAGGCGGTGACGACGTGAGCGCGATGCGCGAGGCGCTGGCCCGCGTCGTCGTTGGCGGTTCGCTGAGCGAGGACGAGGCCGCGGGCGTGATGCGCGCGATCCTCGCGGGCGAGGCCACCGCCGCCCAGATCGGCGCGCTCGCCATGGGCCTGCGCATGAAGGGCGAGACGGCGGACGAGGTTACCGGCATGGCGCGCGCCATGCGCCAGGCCGCGCTGCCGTTCCCGAAGGTGACCCGTCCGCTGATCGACACCTGCGGCACGGGCGGCGACGGCGGCGGCACGTTCAACGTCTCGACCGCGGTCGCGTTCGTCGTCGCCGCAGCCGGCGGCCGGGTCGCCAAGCATGGCAACCGCGCGGTCTCCTCGCGCACCGGCAGCGCCGACGTGCTCGAGGCGCTGGGCGCCTCGGTCGACCTCACGCCCGACGAGGCGGCGCGCATGATCGAGACGGTCGGCGTCGCGTTCCTGTTCGCGCCGGCGTACCACTGGACCTTCAAGCACGCGGCCGAGCCACGCCGCGACCTCGGTGTGCGCACGGTGTTCAACGTGCTGGGCCCGATCTGCAACCCGGCGGGGGCGGAGCGCCAACTCGTCGGCGTGTACGACGAGGCGTGGGTACCGCGCCTCGCCCAGGTCCTCCTGCGCCTCGGCGCCGAGGCCGCATGGGTCGTCCACTCCGAGGACGGCCTCGACGAGCTGTCGGTGTTCGCGACCAATCGCGTGGCCCGCCTCGAGGGAGGCCGCGTGATCGAGGAGCGGGTCGACCCGAAGGACTTCGGCCTCGCGCATGACGAGAAGGAACGCCCGCACGTCCACGGCGGCGAGGCGGCAAAGAACCTCGAACTGTTGACCGGCGCGATCGCCGGCACCGCCGGTGCGGCGACCGACATCGTGATCCTGAACGCCGGGGCCGCACTCGCCGTCGGGGGTCTCGCCCCGGACCTCGCCGCCGGCGTCGCGCTCGCACGCACGACGATCGCCGAGGGCCGCGCGAGGGCGAAGCTCGACCAGTTCGCGCAGGCCGCGCGCCGGCGCTCGTAGGGGCGCCCGGTGCCCGCCGACATTCTCGCGACGATTGCCGAGCGCCGCCGCACGCGCATCGCCGAGCGACGCGCGCTGTTCCCCGACGGGCTGCCGCCTCGCCCGCCGCAGTTTCCGCCGCCGCGGGCGGGCGCCTTCCGCGCCGCGCTGCGCCGCCCGACGCCCTCGGCACCGCTGCGATTACTCTGCGAACTCAAGCGAGCTTCGCCCTCCAAGGGATTGCTGCGGGCCGACTTCGACATCCCGACACTGGCCCGCGCCTGTGCCGCCGGCGGGGCGACGGCGCTGTCTGTCCTGACCGAGCCCGACTGGTTCCAGGGCGCCCCCGAGTACCTGACCGCCGCGCGGCAGGCCTCGGGCCTGCCCTGCCTGATGAAGGACTTCATCGTCGACCCGTGGCAGCTCGATGAGGCGGTGAGCCTCGGGGCCGACGCGGTCCTGCTCATCGTCGCCCTGCTGCCGCTCGAGCGCCTCGCCTCGCTCATCCGCACGGCGCACACCCGCGGGCTCGACGCGCTCGTCGAGGTGCACACCGAGGACGAGCTCGACGTCGCGCTGGGCGCGGAAGCGCGCCTGATCGGCGTCAACAATCGCGACCTGTCGACGTTCGTCGTCGACCCGTCGGTCACCTTGCGCCTCAAGCCGCGCATCCCTGGAGACGTCGTCGTCGTGGCCGAGAGCGGCATCGCCACTCCCGACGACGTGCGCGCCCTGGCCGCGGCAGGCATCGACGCCGCCCTGATCGGCGAGGCGTTCATGCGCGAGGCGGATGTCGCCGCGGCCGTGGGGCGCTTCGCCGCCGCGGCCGCGCCGTGAGCTCGGGTGCGGCGACGGCGGTCAAGATCTGCGGGATCACCAACCGCGACGATGGGCTCGTGGCCCTCGAGGCCGGCGCCGATGCGCTCGGCATCGTGCTCGCCGAACGCTCGTCGCGCGCCGTCGCGCCGTGGGATGCGGCCGCCCTCGTGGCCGCACTGCGCGCGGCCGCCGGCGCGCGAGCGTTCCTCGCCGTGGCTGTGATCGAGCGGCTCGACGTGGCCGACGCGCGCCATGCGATCGAGGCGCTCGGCTTCGACCGCGTGCAGATCCACCCCGGCGGCGACACGGACGCGACGGCGCTCCGTGCCGCGCTCGAGGCGTTCGACGCCGCGGGCGCGCCCGCCTGCGGCCCGGGCCCGGCGACCAGCCGCGCCTGGGGCGCGCTGCGCGTGCGCGACGCGTCGAGCCTCGATGGCGCGGCGACGCTGCCCTGCGAGGCCGTCCTGCTCGACACCTGGGCGGCCGACGTGGCCGGCGGCACGGGCCGCACGTTCGACTGGGGGCTGGCCGCGCCGCTGGCGCGCGAGCGGCGCGTCGTGCTGGCGGGCGGACTCACCCCCGCCAACGTGGGCGAGGCGATCGCGCGGGTGCGCCCGTGGATGGTCGACGTGTCGAGCGGGGTCGAAGCCGAGCCCCGACGCAAGGACCCGGCGCGCATTCGCGCCTTCATCGAGGCGGTGCGAGCCCATGCGTGAACAACCCGGCAAGCGACCACCGATCGAGCGCGGGCCCGACGCCCGCGGTCACTTCGGCCGCTTTGGCGGCCGCTTCGTACCCGAGACCCTGATGTCGCCGTTGGCCGAACTCGAGGCCGCCTACGCCGCCGCGCAGGCCGACCCTGCGTTCCTTGCCGACCTCGACCGCCTGCGCCGCACGTTCTGCGGCCGTCCCACGCCGCTGTACCGCGCGCGCCGCTTCGAGGCGCACTGCGGCGACGGGATCGAGGTGTGGCTCAAGCGCGAGGACCTGCTCCACACCGGCGCGCACAAGATCAACAACACGGTGGGGCAGGGGCTGTTGACGGTGCGCATGGGCAAGCGGCGCGTCATCGCCGAGACCGGCGCGGGCCAGCACGGCGTCGCCACCGCGGCCGCCGCGGCGCACCTGGGCCTCGACTGCGTCGTCTACATGGGCACCGAGGACATGCGGCGCCAGGCGCTCAACGTGCAGCGCATGAAGCTGCTCGGCGCCGAGGTGCGCGGCGTCGACTCGGGACAGAAGACGCTCAAGGACGCGATCAACGAGGCGATGCGCGACTGGGTGACCAACGTCGCCGACACGCACTACATCCTGGGCTCGGTGCTGGGCCCCCATCCGTTCCCGATGATGGTACGCGACTTTCACAAGGTCATCGGCGAGGAAGTGCGCACCCAGTTCGACGGCCTGCCCGACCTGCTCGTCGCCTGCGTCGGCGGGGGCTCGAACGCGCTCGGCCTGTTCCATGCGTTCGTCGGCACGCCCGGCGTGCGCCTGGTCGGCGTCGAGGCAGGGGGCCGCGGCATCGCCACCGGCCGCCACGCCGCCCGGCTCGCCTCGAACGACCCCGCCGTCGGCGTGCTGCACGGCACCGAGACCTACCTGCTGCAGGATGCCGACGGGCAGGTCCGCGCCACGCACTCGGTCTCGGCCGGGCTCGACTACCCGGCGATCGGTCCCGAACACGCGTGGATGCACGAGCAGGGGCTCGCCACCTACCACAGCGTCACCGACGAGGAGGCACTCGCCGCGTTCGCGCTCCTGTCGCACACGGAAGGCATCCTGCCCGCGCTCGAGACGGCGCACGCGCTCGCCTGGCTCGTGCGCGAGGGCAAGTCGCTGGCGAAGGGGACCCGCGTCGTCGTCAACCTGAGCGGCCGCGGCGACAAGGACGTGCAGGAAGTGCTCCGCGTCGAGCGTGAGGGGTTGGACGG
>JANPEF010000088.1:0-48569 GCA_031431875.1 Candidatus Eiseniibacteriota bacterium
GCCGAGCCCGGCGAGCGCGAGCCCCAGCGCCCCCGCGCAGGGAACAAGCAGCAGCCGCAGGTCGGCACACGCGGCACCCGTCGGCCAACCGAGGCCGGCGGCGGCGAAGGCGAGCAGCGCGGCCGCCGGCGCGGTGGCGACTCCGGCGGCGCCGGGCCGCGCCGGGTTGTGCAGCGCAGGCGGGACGATCATGCAGCCCACAAGTGCAAGCGGCGGGCCGCTCCGCCATCCTCCGCTGCCACAACGCGAACGGCCCGGAGCGCATGCCCCGGGCCGTCCACTTCGGTTGACCTCTGACGCTTCGGGTTTACGGACGCACGGGTGTCTCGGTCACTTCGGAGAAGTACTCCTCGCCTTCGCGCGTCGCGATCTCCACGTAACTCGCGACCGTCTTCCCGGCGACGAGTCCGGCGGTCGGCCACGCCAGCGTACCGGTCGTCCGCACGCCGTCGGCGGCGAGGACCAGGTCGTGAGACGTCCACTCCTTCGCCCCGGCGGGACGCTGGAACAACCGCATGCGACGCACGGGCAGCGGCACGCCGGCGGCGAGGCCCGCCGTGAGCGTGGGCGGCGCGGCGAGCGAGATCGCCTTCGGGACGGCAAGGGTGACGCGTGGCTCGGCTTCGCGACCAAACGTGCTGTTGGCGAAGTAACGGCCGCCCGGCTGGACGTCGACATGATGCACCGGCCCCTGTTCGGCGCCGGCGACGATGCGGACCGAGTGCGGGCCCGGCGTCAGCTTGAGGTCGAGCGGCGTGTTGCCCGCCGCGCGCCCGTCGAGGTAGACGGCCGCGCCATCGACGTCCTCGACGCCGTTCGACGTCACGCGCTCGGCCCGCGCGGTGACCATCCCGAAGTCGGGGACGCGCTCGGGCTCGGCGGTGAGCCGCGTCGACTGCCCTGCCTTCACCTTGACCTCTTCCTCCCAGGGTCGCAGCCCCTCGCCCTGGAACGACAGGCGGTGGCGGCCGACGGGAACGTCGTCGCGCCACAGCGGGACGGTGCCCCATGGCTTCCCGTCGAACGCGACAAGCAGCTTCGCCGCGGTGTCCGCGCTGGCGATGGCCAGCGATCCGGTCCACGCCACGGACTTCTCGACACGTCCGGCGCGCTCGCCGTCGACGGTGAACACCGCGTTCGCGTACTCGCCGAAGGTGAGCTCGACGCGATGCTCCCCGGGCTCGAGCGGCAACGTCAGCGGCGTGCGGCCGGCCACGCTCTCGCCGTCGATGCGCACTGTCGCGCCCGCGGGCTGCGTGGACAGGACCAGGTCGTAGCGGCCGACGACCGCGCGCATCAAAGGCTCACGCTGCAGGACGAGCGCGCCCGCGACGGCGAGGACGGCGAGCCCGGCGGCCGCCACGTAGACGCGCCGCGGGACGACGAGGCGCGGACGGCTCGGCGCGGGCGACGCGACGCCGACGGCCCGCGGACGGCGCGAGGCCGGCGCGGACATCGACGCGAGCGGGATCGGCGACGAGGAGTCCGCGGCGGCCTCCTCGCGCAACTCGGCGAGCACCGAGACCAACGGCGGACGATGATGGATGGCGAGCGCACCGACCGGGCCGGCACACTCGATCCGCCACACTTCCTTCGCGTCGGCCTCGCCCCACTCGAGTCCCGCCACGCCCACGGCGTGCCAGTGCACACGACCCGGTGCGCCGGTCAACTGCTCGAGCGTCGCCTCGACGCCCGCCCGGAACGCCCACAGGCGACCAGCTTCGAGGCAGAGACCGACGACAGCGACCTGCGGATCGTCGCTGCCCATCGACCACAGGTGCGTGCGGAGGAAATCGAAGCCGTTGAGAAACTGCTGCACCGCCGAAGGAGGCCCTGCCCCGAAGCCGGGCTCGAAGGCTGCAACCGCCTCATCGGACTCAGCAGACTTCCGGGCAGCGAAAGCGGCCAACTCGAGGTCGCCCAGGGCGGCCGTCAGCTCGTCGCTCTCGATCTCGCCGCCCAGGACCCAGGCGTGGCAGAATTCCGACCGGTACTCGGCCACCCCGGAGATGGGGCGACCACTCAAGGCAAGACGGTCCGAGGATGGCCGTCCCGTACGGTTCTCCGCCGTCGGGCGACCTTCGTCAGATCCTGAGATCGGGCTCGAAGAGTTCACGGCAAGTCCTTTGCGCAACGGTCGTTGGCCTCGTGCCTGCGAAAGGAAACCTCCCTTTGCGGCATGCATCGTGCTTGTCTTTCTGCCCGATGTCGCCGGGCCCGCCTTGGATGGATCCATCGGGGGTCGGCGCCGGACACCGGGGCTTCCTTGCAAAACGCAAGCCGGGTTCGTAGACTTCCATCAGGTTTCTGCGTTTCCGCCCGTGGAACGCAGGATGGGTGGACCCAAGGGAGGAAAACGGATGACGAACCGGACACCCCGGAGCGCCTTCGTTGCACTCGGAGCAGCCGTGCTGCTGCTCACCGTGCTCGCCCCCGCTGCCCGCCCTGTCGCGGCCGCCACGAAGGCCCGCGCCAAGGCACGCCCCACCCAATCCGCCCACGATGCCGGCAAGGTTCTCCTCGCCGCGCGCAAGGATGTCGCCGCGGCCCAGGGCCACTGCGCCGCCCATCGCGACGAGCCGGCCGCCGTCCTCCTCGAGAAGACCGAACGCAGCGTCGACCTCGCGCTCGCCACGAAGCCGGAGAAGCGGATTCGCGACGGGCTCAAGGCCGTGCAGAAGGACGTGGCCCGGCTCGACAAGCAGGTGACCGCGCGCCGCGTCGCGGCGCTCGCCGCGCTGCCGCCCGGACACCCGCTCATCGGTCCGGCGGATCCGGCCGAGGTCGTCGCCGACTCCATCGCTTTCGCCGCCCTGCCGCCGACCGAGGTCGCTCCCGCGTTCGAACTGCCGCTGCCCGGCGATGAGGACGATCCGGCCTACGCCCTGCCCGCCCTCGACGACGACGCGATCGCGGTCGAGGAGCATCCGCTGGTCGACAAGTGGCTCGACTACTTCACCGGCCGCGGACGCCCGACGTTCGAGCGCTGGCTGGAACGCTCCGGCCAGTATGTGGACGCGATGAAGCTGATCCTCGAGAAGGAGGGCGTCCCCACCGACCTCGTGCATCTCGTCTTCGTCGAGAGCGGCTTCAACCCCCAGGCGCGCTCGGTGGCCTCGGCCGTCGGCCCCTGGCAGTTCATCCGCGGAACGGCGAACATCTTCGGCCTCAGGGTGAACTCGTGGGTCGACGAGCGAAAGGATCCCGAGGCCTCGACGATCGCCGCCGCGCGCTATCTCAAGCACCTGTACGGGCTGTTCAACTCGTGGCCGCTGGCGCTCGCCTCGTACAATGCGGGCGAGGGCGCGGTGGGCCGGGCGATCAAGCGTCAGGGCACGCGCGACTTCTGGGCGCTGCGGCTGCCCGAGGAGACGCGGAACTACGTGCCGAAGTTCATGGCCGTGCTCGCCATCTCGCGCGATCCCTCGCGCTACGGCTTCGACCAGGTGGCGGTCGCCGCGCCACTGGCGTTCGACGAGGTGTCGTTGCCGGGCCCGGTCGACCTGCGGGCGCTCGCCGCCGCGTGCGAGACCGATCTCGACGTGATCAAGCACCTGAACCCGCAGTTCCTGCGCCACGCCGCGCCGCCCCGGGGCGACGCCGTCATGGTGCGCGTCCCCGACGGGGCCGGCGAGCGCCTGATGGCGAGCCTGGCCGCGGGCACGCTCGAGTTGCCGAAGGTCGCCGTGCCGGCCGACCCGCTGGTGCTGCGTCACAAGGTGCGCCGCGGCGAGAGCCTGAAGGGCCTGGGGCTGCGCTACGGCGTCTCCCCCGCGACCATTGCGAAGAAGAACCGGATGAGCAAGTCGGCGCGCCTGCGGGTCGGCCGCACGCTGCTCATCCCGCAGGCCGACGTCGCGATGCGCGAGGCGCGACCGGCCGGCACGAAGACGGCCGCGAGCGCAAGCGGCGCGGCGAAGTCGACGCAGACGGTCAAGGTGCGCAAGGGCCAGACGCTGAGCGAGATCGCCGTCGCGCACGGGGTCACCGTGGCGGCGTTGCGCGAGGCGAATGGATTGTCGAAGTCGCAGTCGTTGCAGGCCGGGCAGCGCCTCAGGATTCCGCGCGCCGGCTAGCCGCAGCCTCCGGCGCGATCTCGGCGCCGTGCGAGACCGATGCGCCCGGGGGGGACGCGACATGCGCCCCGTCGGGCGTTTCGCTTGCGTAGCAGGCGTCGGTGGCCTCGGGATCGATGCGCACGTTGCGCCCGACGACGCGCCCGGGCGGCACCGTGGCGCGCGTGCCCAGCAGCGTGAGCCCGCTCGAGAGGTGCTCGGGGCAGAGCCGGTTCGGCGCCGGTGCCTCACCCGGCTCGACCGCGCCGCCGACGCGGGCGCCCTCCCCGATGTCGACGCCCTTGTCCGCGATCACGCGTGTCAGCACCGCATCGCGTCCGACGTGCACCCCCGGGAACAGGATCGAGTCGATCACCCTTGCGCCGGCCTCGATGACGACGCCGGGGAACAGGATCGAGCGCTCGACCTGGCCCTCGACGCGCGCACCGTTGGCCGCGAGGCTGGTCCGCAGCCGCGCGTGGGCGCCGATGCGGACCGGCGGCAGGTCGTGGCTCACCGTGTGCACGATCCACTCGGGATCGGCCAGTTCGATCGGCGGCCGCGGCGCCAGCAGCTCCATGTTCGCGCGATAGAACGAGTCGAGCGTGCCGACGTCCTGCCAGTACTGCGGGAACAGGTGCGCATACACCTCGATGCCGCGGGCGAGGAAGCGCGGGAACAGGTCCTTGCCGAAGTCGTGCGAGCTGTGCGGATCGTCGGCGTCCTCGGCGAGCGCCATCTCGAGCACTTCGCGGCGGAACAGGTAGACGCCCATCGAGGCGAACGTCGAGCGCGCCTCCCCCGGCCCCGGCTTCTCCTGGAACCCGGTGATGCGCCCGCGCGAGTCGAACTCGACGATGCCGAACTGGTCGGTGTGCTCGATTGGCACCGTCGTCACCGCCAGCGTCACCGCCGCACGACGGTCGCGGTGGAACTCGTACATGGGGCCGTAGTCCATCTTGTACACGTGGTCGCCCGAGAGGACGAGGATGTCCTCGGCGCGCTTGCGCCGCACGTGGACCAGGTTCTGGTACACGGCATCGGCGGTGCCACGGTACCAGTCGTTCTCCTCGCTGCCCTGGAACGGCTGCAGGATCTGCACACCGCCGCGGTTGCGATCGAGATCCCACGGGCGGCCGCTGCCGATGTGGTCGCGCAGCGAGCCGGGCTTGTACTGGGTGAGCACGCCGACGTCGAAGATGCCCGAGTTGACGCAGTTCGACAGCGTGAAGTCGATGATGCGGTACTTGCCGCCGAACGGGACGGCCGGCTTGGCCCGCTTCTCCGACAGCAGGCACAGCCGCGAGCCGAGGCCGCCGGCGAGCAGGAACGCGTAACGCGCCGAGGGATTCATCGCGGCCACTCCCCGTGGACCTTCTTGGGCGACGCCTCGGGCGGCAGCCCACGACCTCTCCCGCCCCCGACCGGCACGGACGACCCCGGCGCGATGGTCGCCCCCGCGGGGATCACCGCTTCCTTGCCCACGGCGACGAGGCCGGACGCATCGTCGACGTCGCCCGCCGCGCCAACCGTGGCGCCCTCGCCGACGATCGCGTCCTTGTCGAGCACGGCGCGGGCGACGTGCGCCCCGCGCCCCACCCACGCGTCGTGGAAGACGATCGCGTCCTCGATCACGGCGTCGCGTTCGATCCACGCGCCCGGGAACACGATCGAGCGGCGCACCGTGCCGTCGACGCGCGCCCCGGCGGCGACCAGGCTGCGGCTCACCTCGGCCTGCTCGCCGAACTGCGCGGGCGGGCGCTCCTCGTTGCGCGTCAGCACGGTCCAGCGCGGATCGTCGAGGCGCAGCGCGGGGCGATCGGACAGGAGGTCGCGGCTCGCGCGGTAGTACGTCGAGAGCTCGCCCACGTCCTCCCACGCGCCCGCGAAGCGGAAGGCCTGCACGCGCTCCCCCGCCTCGAGCGCGGGCAGCAGCAGGTCGTAGACGAGGTCGGGACCGCGCAGCTCGGCCAGCGCGCGGATGAGGAAGCCCGCGTCGAAGACGTAGAGCCCCATCGAGGCCCAGCGCAGGTCGGTCGGGCCGGGCTTCTCGAGAAAGCGGCGCACGCGGTCCTGCTCGTCGATCTCGACCATGCCGAAGCGGTGCCCGCGCTCGGGCGCGACGGGCGCGACCGCGATGGTGACCCGCGCGCCCGACTCCTCGTGCTTCTGCACGAGCTGGCCGTAGTCCATGAGCACGACGTGGTCGCCCGAGGCGACGACCACGTGCTGGACCTGGGCGTCCTCGATCGAGTTCAGGTTCTGGGCGAGCGCATCGGCGGTGCCGCGGTACCACAGCGAGCGCTCGCGGCGGACGAACGGCTGCAGGATCTGCACGCCGCCGCCCAGGCGGTCGAGGTCCCACGGCCGGCCGGCGCCGATGTGCTCGACGAGCGAGGTGGGCTGGTGCTGGGTGAGGAGCGCGACCTTGAAGATCTCGGAATGGACGCAGTTCGAAAGCGTGAAGTCGATCACACGGTACTTGCCGCCGAACGGCAGCGCGGGCGCTGCCCGCGGCATCGAGAGCACCCCGAGCCCCTCGCCGCGGCCCCCGGCCAGCACCATCGCCATGACGCGCCGCACCCGAACCTCCCTGTCGTCCGGCGCGGGAAGCGCGCGGCCATGATCATCTTCTTACCAGTCGAACGAGCCCGACACCCGGTGGGCGACTCCCTGGTTCTCGTCGGCCGCGAAGTCGACGTCGCTGCCGAACTGGCGATTGAAGATCGCCGCGTAGTCGATGCCCAGTCCCTTGCGACGGAAGCCGGCGCCGAACGTGAGGTCGCGACCGCTCACGCCGGAGCGCAGCGCAAGCGCGTCGTGGTACCAGTACTCGGCCCCGACGTGAATCTCCCCCGCCATCCCGTCGCCGCCGAAGTTGGAGTCGATGCGCTCGGACTCGAGGTCGAGCCGCACGTCGGCCGCGCCGGTGATCACGTGGCGCGTGCCCATGTGCTGCGTGTACTGGCCGCCGAACGACAGCGACGGCGCGATGCTCTCGCTGGTACCGGTGTCCCACGACATGAACGTGGTCGTCAGGTCGCGCGCCATGAACGCCAGCGTCGCGTTCGGCGCCACGGCGTAGGTCAGCCCGGCGTCGAGCCCGGCGCCCCATGCCGAGTGTCCGACGAGCGTGCGGTAGAGCACCTTGAGCGAGCCGCCGAGGGTGAACTTCGGCGAGAGGTTCCGGCCGTAGGAGAACAACCCGGCGAAGTCGTTGCTCGACTTGTACTCGAAGTCGGCATCGGAGAGGAAGAGCCGCTCCCCGACGTCCCACACACCGTTACCCTCGGTCGGCAGGTTGGTCGAGGGGTTGCCGTCGCCGTCCTCGAAGTCGACGCCGGGCACAAGCTGGTCGACGGTGCGCAGTGACACCGGGATGTCATCGACGCCCAGGCGGATGAGCGAGATCCCGAGGGCCGAGCGCTTGCCCGGCTCTCCGCCCTGCGGCAGGACGAGCCCCAGGAAGTCGTAGGCCACCTGGGAGTGCTGCTCCTCGGAGTGCATGTACTGCAGGCTCTTGCGCTCGAGGTACACCAGTCCAGCGGGGTTCCAGTAGCCTGCCGTGGCGTCGTCGGCGACGGCCAGGAAGGCACCCCCCATGCCGACCGCGCGGGCACCCGCGCCGACGCGAAGGAACTCGCCGGCGTACTTGTCCGTGGCGGCCGCCGGGAGGGCGGGGAGGGCGAACGCGATGACGAGCGGGAGCACGAGGGCTCGCGCCCCGAAACGATGCGGCATGCGGCTTCTCCCCGAGGGCCTGGGACGGGTCCGAAGGAACGCTTCCACGTCCCGCAACTGTAATGGAGGTGTGCGCGGGCCGTCAACGAACGCAGGCGACGAGCTACCGGGGGGTCCTACCCCGCGGCGGCCCCGCAGGGTCCCGGGTCGCGGCCCTGAGGGCGCGAATCTCTTCCCGGGTCAGCGGGCGCGTCTTCCCCATCGCCAGCCCGGCGAGCCCCAGCGGGCCGAAAGCCACCCGCTCGAGCGCCGTGAGCCAGAGGTCCACGGCCTTGCACATGCGACGGACCTGGCGATTCTTGCCCTCGGCGATGACCAGCCGCAGGATGGTTCTGTCGGGCCCCCGCTCGATGATCGCAACATCCTTCGCCGGGCGCGTCCACTCGCCCTCACCGAGGTCGACCCCGTCGCGCAGCGCGGCGAGCTGGGCCGCGTTCGGCGCGCGCTCGAGCGTGAGGAGGTAGGTCTTGGGGACCTCGTAACGCGGGTGCGCGAGGCGATGCGTGAGGTCGCCGTCGTTGGTGAGCACGAGCAATCCGGACGTGTCGGAGTCGAGCCGCCCGACGGAGAACATCCGTGGCAGTCCCGGCGGAACGTAGTCCTTGACCGTCGGGCGTCCCTGCGGGTCGCTCCACGTGACGAGCACGCCGAGCGGCTTGTGCAGGAGCAGGTAGTGAAACGCGGGCGCCGCCGGGAGCGGCTGCCCGCGAAACGTGATGGAATGCCGCGCCGGGTCGAGCACGAGCCCGGGCGTGTCGACCAGCGCGCCGTCGACCGTGACCTCGCCGTCGAGGATCGCCTGGTCGCAGCGACGACGGGCGACGCCCACGCGCTCGGCGAGGAGCTTGTTGAGGCGGATGCCGCCGGGCTCGGCGCCGTCGGCGAGCGTCACCGCGCCAGGTAGAGGAGCTTCCGCGTGGCGACGTGCGGACCGGCGGTGAGGCGCACGAAATAGACCCCCGCCGACAGGCCGTTGCCTCCGTCCCCCGCGCCTCGGGCGGCGCCCGGCCGGAACACGATCGAATGCGGACCCGGCTCGCGCACCCCTTCGGCGAGCATGGCGACGCGGCGTCCCGAGAGGTCGAACACCTCGAGCGCGACGGCCGAACGCCCCGCCAGGCTGTACTGCACCGTGGTCTCCCCCGCGAACGGATTCGGCCGCGGGGAATCGAGCGCGAAGGCGAACGTCACCGGCGTCACGCCGACCGCCTCGGTGCCCGAGCCGAGGATGCGCACGGTGTGCGGGCCGCCGGGATCGTCGGTCGTGAAGGTGAACAACGCCGAGTCGGGGCCGGGCGCGGTCGGCAGGTACCAGATCGACAGCGTGTCGACGCTGTCCGCCGCCACGACGAACGACGTGCGCCCGGGCGTGAACGCCGGGTTGTCGCTGGTGACGAGGCTCACCATCAGAGGCGCGCTGCCGTTGTTGAGGATGCGCAGCGTGTCCCATGTCGAGTAGGCGACGGGCACGCCGCCGAAATCCACGGGTGGCTTGTAGGCGGCGAACCCGGGCACGGTGACGGCGAAGGGCGCGTCGCTCCTGTCCTCCACGCCCCCGCCCACGGCGCGCACGCGCACGCGGGCCTCGGGCGTCGCCGTGGCCGGCACGTTCCAGTTCCACGTCCCGGCGACCGCCGGCGTGGAGGCGACCAGCTCGACCCACGCGCCGAGCTCGGCGTTGCGCCAGTCGATGGCCACGTCACTGACGTTTGCGCTGGTCCAGGTGATCGGCTTCACCTGCGCGTACTGCCACGCCTCGCCGCCGTTCGGCGCGGTCACGGCCAGGGCGGGCGCGAGGTTGACGATGGTGAACACCGCGTTCGAGATGTCGTTGGGGGTCGCGTCGGCCGCGTCGCGGACGCGCACCTCGGCCTGGGTCGTGGCGACCAGCGGCAGCGTCCAGGCATACGCGCCGGCGGCGGCGTCGACCAGGGCGACCGGGGTCCACGGGTCGACCGGCGAGGCACGCCACTCGATCACGACCGCCGCCAGGTTGCCGGCGCTCCACGTGACGTCGTGCAGGCTGCCGGCGGTCCACACCTCGCCGCCGTTCGGCGACGACAGTGCCAGCGTCTGCGCGGGGGCGCCAGGCACGGTGTAGAACACGTTGAGCTTGTAGATGCCGCCGGAGTGCATGTCGAGCAGCGTCCCGCGATCCAGCGCAAAGCAGGCGTAGCCCGAGCCCGGGCTGGTCAGCGGCGAGCTGGTGAAGGTCGTTCCGCCATCGGTGCTCACGTAGTTCGGCGAGCCGGCATAGCGGTTGTAGAACACCAGCTTCGGGTCGTCCGGTGCGGTGAAGCCGCCCCACGCCGACGTCACGGTCGTCACCTGCGTCCAGTTCTTTCCCGAGTCGAGCGAGCGCCAGACGCCGCCGCTCGACCAGTTGGTGGCGAACAGCGTGGTGTTCCCGAGGCGTGAGGACCAGACGGCGGGCGTCTCGGAACTCGCGCTCGTGTAGCGGTCGGTGAACCCGACGCCGTGGTCGTCGGACTGCCAGATCTTGGCCAGGCCCACCCCGGTGACGCCGTCGCCGACGACGACATTCGATTCAACCCCGGGCGAGATCACGATGTCGCACGGGCTGCGGAATCCCGGGTTCGACAGAATGGTCCAGGTCGCGCCGAAGTCGGTCGAGCGGTGGAGCTTTCCGTCCTCGGGGCCGAACAGGAGCGTGTCGGGTTTCTCGGAGTTCATCTCGAGCGGCATGCCGTACTCGGTGAAGTCGATGCTGATCGGCGCCGTCCAGGTCGCGCCGGCGTCGGTCGTGCGCGCGATGCGGTCGGGCGATCCCACCGCGGCAACCCACAGGTTCGAGTCCTTGGCCGAGACGTAGAACGAGTTGGTCTTGGAGGCACCGGGAATGGTCCCGAGCTGCGTCCACGAGTCGCCACGGTCGACACTCTTGAAGATGTTCACGCCCATCACGGCCCACACCGAGTTGCGGCTCTGCGGCGTGGCGGCAAACGTGTTGCCGCGCACCGTGACGTTGCCCGACGAGCGCTTGAGCTGCCAGTCCCACGTCGTCGACGTACCGGTTGCGAGGGCCCAGGTGGCGCCGCCGTTGGTCGTGCGGAGAACGGCGCGCGTCCGGGCCGCGGTGGCCCACGCCTTGTTCGCGTCGTAGGCGAAGTAGTCACTGGTGGCCGCGATGAGCGGATGCGTCGCGAACGTCCACGTCGCACCATCGTCACCCGAGCTGCGGATGAAGCCGCCGCCGCCGGAGAGCGTCACGCCCTGCGCGCCGGAGATGGTGACCGCGCGGACATCGAGCGGCAGTTCCATGTGCAGATCGATCGCGGTCCAGCTCGCGCCGGACGTGGTGCTGCGCAGGGCCGTTCCGTACCCGCCAACCACCCACAGGCGCGAGCCGGCGCCGTCCACCGCGAACAGGTCGCCGGTGGTCGGCACGGCGACCGGATTCCACGTCGCCCCGTCGACGGTGGCGAGCAGGCGCCCGCCGGAGCCGCACGCCCAGCCGGTCACGGTGCTGCTCATGCGTACCCCGTGAAGCGTCGCGGCCCCGGGCGAGCCCTGGGTGTTCCACACCACGCCGCCGTCATCGCTGCGCAGGATCTTCTGGTTCGCGCCGACGACGACCGCGACGTCGGCCGACGGCATTTCGATCGCCTTGAGATCCGGCGTCCCCGCGACGACCGTGGGCGTCCACGTGACACCGTTGTCCACGCTGCGGAAGATCAGGCCGCTGTCGGCGACGGCGATGACGGTCAGGCCACGGTGGGCGATCCCGCGCAGCGTGCGCGTGGTCGGCAGCGTTCCGTTGGTCCACGTCGCGCCGGCGTCGAACGAGCGGGACCAGGCGCCGGCGTCGCCGACCGCCCAGACGTCGTTGCCGTTCCGGCTGTAGACCGCCTGATATCCCTGAGCCGCGGCGGGAGCCGCGGCGAAGGCCGAGCCCAGCGCGACGAGCGCGACGAGGAGTCCGCAGCACATGCGGGCGACAAACGGGCGGCGGAACGAGGCGGGAGGAGTGGTCATGCCGGGTCTCCGGAATCGGTTCGTGATCCATTTCGAGGCGACATCCATCACTCGGGCAAGCGGGCTTCGACTTCAATCTCGGCGAGGGCGATTGCAACGCGCCCCTCGACCCGCCCGCGCACGGCGGTCGGGACCACGACGATCGCATCGAGGAGAACGGGCGGGAACGCGATCCGGGTGCCCTCGGCTCGCAGGGCGCGTGCGATCACCTGCCGACCGACCTCACGTCCCGCGCGCTCGAAAATGACGATCGCGGAGCGGATCGAAAGGTCGGTTCCCGCCTTGCGGTCGGGAGAAGGAGCATACAGGACGACCCCCCGGGCTTCAATCAGGATGGGCCATTCGAGCCGCGCCGCCGGTGAGTTCTCGCCCGCCCCGGAGCCGCCCGCCGGAGTTCCGTCCGGAACCCCGATCCAACCCGTCCGGCGGACCGGACCGCGGGCCGTACGGTCGACCAGGGCCTCGCCGCCGCGGCCCCCGGCGGCCGTGGCCCCCACTTCGACCCTTGCCGAAGGCGCCGCATTGAACCACTTGGCCTCCAGGTTGTTGCGCGGGGTGGGCAGGGCAGAATGCCCGACGTGGCAGCCGATACACTTCGTGCCGGACCCGGCCCGCGAGAAATTCGCCCCGGCGACATGAGCCGGGCCGCGGGGCGAACGCAGGACCCGGCCGTGCGCGTCGACCAGTTGCTCGAACAGCGGGACGTCGCCCGGGATGTCGTGCTGGTGGACCGCGCCCGAGCGATCGATCGTCGACTCGCGAACCAGCACCGCCGTGTCACCGGTCGCGGCCTCGGGCCGCGCCAGCGTGGCGAAGAAGCGGATGCGCACGCCCGCGCCGATGCGCGGCGCGTCGGGGAACGGCGAGTCGACCGGGCCGGTCGCATAGACGTTCAGGCAATCGAAGCGAAACGTGTCGTCGAGCCGCGTCAGCTGCGACAGCATCGTCGCCGGCAGGTCGGGCGCGAGGTCCTCGATCCCCCCGCCCTCGTCGAGCGTGAGCGGCACGACGGGCCGCACGACGAGGGCGACGGGATCGAGTTCGTGCGTACCGGGCAGGTCGACGACGCGCTCGGGTCGCGATCCGTCGACGCGCACGACCCACAGCCCGAAGCCGCCGCCGTCGTCGCGATCGAAGGCGAACAGCACGCGACCGTCGGGCAACGGCGTCGGCGCGAGCGCACGCGCGCGCGGTCCCGCACCGGCGCGACCGGGACCTGCGATCGTCACCGGCGCGGCGATCCCGCCGGGGAATGCCGCAAGGCGTGTCGGACCGGGCGCGGGCAGGAGCGCGCCGTTCGTGCACTGCACCGCGACCAGCGTGCCGGTGGGCGCCGCCGCGGACGGCTTCGCCAGCGGCGCCATCGGAGCGTAGGCGAACGTGGCAGCGCGCTCGCGCGGGTCGCCCGCCGCCAGTTGCGCGCGGTCGCCGTTGACCAGCACCGAGACGGTCTGCCACAGGTCGACGCTGTCGGGCCGCGCGATCGCGCCCGTGGCGCCGAGGACCAGCCCGCCCGCCGCCTCGTCGCTGGCGCGCCACGGGCTGAAGAACCAGCGCGTGTACACGATGCGCCCGCTCGCCGGGTCGAACGCAGGCTCCTCGCCGCCATTGCGCTCGCTCGTGATGCGCTCGAGGCGGCCGCCCGTGGCGGGCACCAGGAACAGGTTGGTCACGTCGCCCCCGCCCTGCTGGGCGCGCTGCGGAAAGCGCGTGCTGGCGAAGACCAGTCGCCCGTCGGGCAGCCACGCCGGATCGAAGTCGTCGTAGCGGGCGAAGCGCACAGCCGCGCCGGCACCCAGTGGCGTGAGGTCAACCGTGCGGTCCTCGTGCGTGAGCGGAATCAGTCCACTACCGTCGGCCCGCACGGTCCACAGGCGCCACGGATCGCCGGCATGCTCGACCGCGGCGAACGCGATCGTCGCGGCGTCGAATGACACGGCCGGATCGGCGACATCGTGGAAGCGGCTGGCGGGGACGAGTTCACGCAGGGCACCGTCGGCGGCGCGCACGAGCAGGCGACCGCCGGGCGCGAGCCCGCGGCCGCGCGGCCCCATGCCGGGCACCTGGGCGAAGTCCGCGCCGCCGGGCGGGCGACGCGACACGAACACGATCGGGGGGAGGCCGCGCGCGACGGGGAACGACGTCGCGGAGCGCGGTGCGTCCGCGGGGCCGCCGCGGGCTGCGACGACGGCCAGCCCGCACGCCGCGATCGCCGCGCAGCCGAACGCAACGTGCCGCATGTCAGGCCGGATCGGCGCGGTCCGCGTCCTCGGCATCGAAGTGCAGGGCGGGATCGTCGCCCGGAACGAGCTGCAGCTCGGGCTCGGCCTCGTCGGGGGCGACCATCGTCACATCCTCGTCGGGAGCCTCGATCGCAGCCTCCGGCGTGTCCTCGCCGGGGCCCGCGGAGGCGAACGGCAGCAGGGGCACATCGGGCTCGGCCTCGGGATTCTCGGGCTCGCGCTCGCCGACGATCGCCTTCAACTCCTCGACGCGCGGCAGGTCGGTCAGGTCACGCAGACCGAAGTACGAGAGGAACTCGCCGGTCGTGCCGTAGAGCAACGGGCGGCCGATCACTTTCGAGCGGCCCCGGATCGTCACCAGCTCGCGCTCGAGCAGCGTGTTGAGCACGCCGCTCGAATCGACGCCGCGAATCGCGTCGACCTCGGCCTTGGTCACCGGCTGCTTGTAGGCGATGATCGCCAGGGTCTCGAGCGCGGGGCGCGACAGGCGCATCTTCTTGCGACCGCGCAGCAGCCGCGCGACGTACGGCGCGTGCTCGGGGCGCGTGATCACGATCCAGCCCTGCGCCTCCTCGGCCAGGCGCACGCCGCGGCCGGCCGCGTCGAGCTCGCCGCCGAGCAGCATCAGCCCCTCGGTGACGAGCGCGGCATCGCACTCGCAGGCCTCGGTCAGCTGCACGAGCGTCAGCGGCTCGGCGGCGGCGAACAGGAGTGCTTCGAGCACGGGGACCAGCTCAGGCGCCTCCATCGGAACCTCCTTCCGCGCGGGGAGCGTCGTCCGCCGCGGCTACGATCGTGGCGGACATGTCCGCGGGTGGGGTGGAGCCGGGAATCGCCGACATCTCGTCCGCCACCAGGGCCGCGAGGGCCTCGGGAGGGGCGAGATCGATCCCGCCGAAGTTCGCCGATTGCACGGCGGAGAGCTTGTTCATCTTGAGCAGTTCGAGCAGGGCCAGGAAGGTGACGATCATCTCGAGCCGGTTGCGGCATTCGGCAAGCAGCGTCTCGAACGAGAGGCGCCCGGCGACCAGCACGCGACTGTGGATGCGCGCGATCTTCTCCTCGATGTCGTAGGCCTCGGCCTCGAGTTCGAGCACGGTGCGCGCGGGCAGGCGGGCGAGCACGCGGTTGAGCGCGTCGAGCAGGTGGAACAGGGTCGCCGGCGCCAGCGGCAGCGGGCCCGCCTCGTCGTCGTCGGGCAGGCGGCCGCGCTCGTACGACAGGCGGCGGCTCTCCTCGCGCAGCTTGAGCGTGCCCGAGGCCTCCTTGAACTGGCGGTACTCGAGCAGGCGCTGGACCAGCTCGTCGCGCGGGTCGACCTCGTCCTCCTCGGTCGACGGCGCGACCGGGAGCAGCATCTTCGCCTTGATCCGCATCAGCGACGCGGCCATGACGAGGAACTCCCCCGCCACCTCGAGGTCGAGCATGCGCATGAGCTCGATGTACTCGAGGTACTGGCGCGTGATGTGCGCGATCGGGATGTCGTAGATGTCGACTTCGTCGCGCGAGATCAGGTGGAGCAGCAGGTCGAGCGGGCCCTCGAAGCGCTCGAGCTTCACTTCATAGCCCATCGGTCCCTCCTCCACCCATGCCCATCGCCGCGCGCACGCGCTCCATCGTGGCCCGCGCCTCGGCGCGCGCCCGCTTCGCCCCGGTGGCCAGCACGTCGCGCACGAAATCGGGATCCTTCGCCAGCTCCGCGCGACGCTCGCGAATCGGTGCCAGCCGCTCGGCCATGAGGGCCGCCAGGTGCTTCTTGTCGTCGACGCAACCCAGTTCTCCGGCGCGGCAGGCGCGATCGATCGCCGGCGCCTCGTCCGGGTTGAAGAGACGATGGTACTCGAACACGGCGCATCCCGCCGGATCGCCCGGATCGTTCTTCCTGATCTTCTTCGGGTCCGTGTACGCGGTCTTCACCCGCGCCAGGATCTCCTCGGGCGAATCGGACAGCAGGATCGTGTTCCCGACCGACTTCGACATGCGGTTGCCGTCGAGCCCGCGCAGGCGCGGGAACTTCGTCAGTCGCCCCTCGGGCTCGGGAAACACCGGCGTGTCGGGCGCGTACAGGTGATTGAAGCGCCGCGCGATCTCGCGCGTGATCTCGATGTGCGGCAGCTGGTCCTCGCCCACCGGGACGACGTTCGCGCGATAGAGCAGGATATCGGCGGCCTGCAGGCAGGCGTAGCCGAGGTGCCCGTAGCTGATCGTCGACTCCTCCATGCCCAGGTCCCTCACCTGGTCCTTGAGCGTCGGATTGCGCTCGAGGCGCGCCTTGGTGACGATCATCGAGAACAACAGGTGGAGTTCGGCGTGCTCCTTCACGTGCGACTGGACGAACATCGGGCTCTTCGCCGGGTCGATGCCCGCGGCGACCCAGTCGAGCACCATGTCGTGCGTGTTCTCGACGGTCTTCGCACTGGCCTCGGGCGAGGTCGTCAGCGCGTGCCAGTCGGCGACCATGTGGAAGTTCTCGTAGGACTCCTGAAGCTCGACCCAGTTGCGCAGCGCGCCGACCCAGTTGCCCAGGTGCAGCTTCCCGGTCGGGCGCATGCCCGAGAGGATGCGGCCCTTCGCACCGGGACGGAGCGTGTCGAGCCCGAACGGAGCGGCCGTGGTCTCGCTCACGCGATCGCCCCCGCCACGCCGTTGACCACGCCGCCGAGGAACGTCATGAGCACGCTGAACGGGATGCCGATGAGCACGCCCGAGACACCCGGCACGAGGATGATCCCCACCAGGATGAGCATCCCGTACGGCTTGATCCGCTGGTAGACGTTGTACGCCTCGCGCGGCAGCACGCAATCGAGGATCCACGAGCCGTCGAGCGGCGGGATCGGCAGCAGGTTGAACACCGCGAGCAGGCAGTTGACCCGCAACAACTGGCGCAGCAGCTCGCCGATGGCGTTGTCGGTCATCCCGAACCCCGCGAGCACGCCGAAGACGACCGCCGTCACGAGCCCGAGGAACACGTTCGAGAACGGCCCGAGCAGCGCCACCTTGAGGCCGTCCCAGCGCGGGCTCTTCAGGTTGTGCGAGTCGACGGGCACCGGCTTGGCCCAGCCGAACATGGCGCCGCCCTGGGTGAGCAGGTACATCACGCCGGGCGCGATGATCGTGCCCACGGGATCGACGTGCGCGATCGGATTCATGGTCAGGCGCCCCGCGAAGCGCGCCGTCGAGTCGCCGAGCAGGTTGGCCCCCCACGCGTGGCAGAACTCGTGGAAGGACACCGAGAATGCGAGGGCAACGATGAAGAGGAGGAGATCGCCGAAGTCGGGCATGGCCCAAGTTAGCGGCCGAAACCCGCACCGGTCAAGGGTTTCGGGCGATCAGTCGACCAGCCTTGCCACCAGCAGCGTCAAGTCGTCGTTCAGGTGCCGCTCGCCGGTGAAGGCGTCGACCTGGGTGCGGATCGACTCGACGATCTCGGCCGCGGGGCGGTGCGCCTTGGCGCGGACCAGCGCCTCGAGGCGCTCGACGCCGAACTCCTCCTCGTGCTCGTTGGCCGCCTCGGTCACGCCGTCGGTGTAGAGCACCAGCACGTCGCCCGTGGCAAGCGGCGTCGGGCGCTCCTCGTAGGACGAGTCCTCGAGCACGCCCAGCGGCAGACCTCCCTCGCTCAACCACTCGGCGCGGCCGTCGGCGTGGAGCAACAGCGGCGGGTTGTGCCCCGCATTGGAGAACGTGAACACGCGGTTCTTGGCGTCGAGCACGCCGTAGAACGCGGTGACGAACTTCCCGGGCTCGGTGCTCTCGAACAGCAGGCGGTTCACCTTCTGCAGGATGCGGCGGATCGCGTAGTGGTTGCGGATCTCGGCCAGCAGGCTGGCGCGGAACGCGGCCATGAGCAGCGCGGCAGCGACGCCCTTGCCCGAGACGTCGCCGATGGCAAGGCCGATCTGGTTGTCGACGATGCGGATCCAGTCGTAGTAGTCGCCGCCCACGTCGCGATACGGGATGTTGAGCCCGGCGAGGTCGAGCCCGGCCATGGTCGGCGGCGTCGTGGGCAGGAACGACGCCTGGATGCCGCGCGCGATCTCGAGTTCGCGCTCGAGGTTGCGCGCCTGCATCGCCTGGTCGACCAGGCGGGCGCGCTCGATCGCCGCCGCCGCCTGCGAGGCGAAGGTCTTGAGGAACTCGAGATGGCCCTCGTGGTACGCATCGAGGTCGTCGTTCTCGAGGTTGAACACGCCGATGATGCGGCCTCGACTGACGATGGGGCAGGCGATCTCGGACCGCGTCTGCGGGCGCGCCGCGACGTAGCGCGTGTCGGCGCGTGCGTCGGCAACGCTGACCGATTCGCCGGTCTTCGCCACCCAGCCGACGATGCCCTCGCCGATCCTGAGGCTGTCGTCGGTGAACTTCGGCGGGTAGCCGCGGCTCGCCTCGGACACGACCTCCTTGGTCTCGCGATCGAGCAGGTAGATCGCCGCCGCGTCGTAGTGAACGATGCGCCGCAGCTGGTCCATGATCGCCTCGAGCGTCTGCGTCAGGTCGAGGGGCAGCGCCAGCGCGCGCCCGACCTCGAGCAGCACGGCGCGCTCGAGCGACTTGCGGCGCGTGTCGTAGTAGAGCTGCGCGTTCTCGATCGCGACCGCCAGGTCCTCGCTCACCGACTCGAGCGCGTTACGGTCGTCGTCGCTGAACCCGTCGGCCCCCGCCTTGTCCAGGCACTCGATGACGCCGAGGCAGGCGCCGCGCCGCAGCAGCGGCACGAGCAGCGCCGAGCGGAACGCGTCGTCGGGGTCTGCGCCGGTCCCCGGCCCGAGCACGAGCGTGCGGCGCTCGGTCGCGGCGCGGCCGACCGTGCCGGCGTCGGCGAGCAGGATGAGCTCACTCACGCCGTCGGGCGCGGAGGGGTCGAACTCGCGGGCGACGAGGCGCTGCCCACCGCGTCGCAGCAGCCACAGGCGCACGCGTTCGGCGCGCACCAGACCGTGCACGAACGCCGCTGCGGCCTGGATCAGCTCGTCGAGTTCGAGCGTCCCGGTGAAGAAGTCGGTGAGGTTGCGAAAGCGACATTGCCGCGGGGACGCCCCCTCGCGCCAGGAACAGGCGTCCGGGGCGGTCAACGGGAGGGTCGTCACCGGGGCGATCTGGGGGAGGTCGGAGGGCATGGCCGCACGCTAGCACGCGCCGCGGACAGCTTGCAATTCGCCGCGCCCGGTGCGGCTTCGGGCGTCCTGCAGCGACGCCTCAAGCCAGCCCGCCGACCGGCCGATACCATTCCCGGGAGGATCCATGGCCAAGGAGCACAGGAAGATCGGCGACATCCTCGTCGCCGCCGGACTGATCAGCGACGTGCAGCTCCTCGACGCACTCGACGCCCAGAAGAAGTCGGGCGCACTGCTCGGGGAAGTGCTCGTGTCGCAGGGCTATGTCAGCGAGCAGGCGATCTGCCAGGCGCTGCACTCCCAGCTCGGTCTGCCGGTCGTCAACCTCGAGGACATCGAGGTCGACGATCGCGTGCTCTCGCTGGTCCGCGAGGACCTGGCCAAGAAGTACCACGCCCTCCCGCTGCGCCTCGAAGGCCAGACTCCCGGCCGCGCCACCGAGCTCGTCGTCGCCATGTCCGACCCGCTCAACAGCGAGGCCACGGACGACCTGCGCTTCCACTCGGGTTTCTTCATCAAGCCGGTGCTCGCCCCCGCGTCGGAGATCGCCGAGGCGATCACGCGCTACTACCACCTCGACGCGTCGATGGGCGAGGTGCTCGAAACGATCGTCTCCGAGGACGAGGAACTGCAGGTCACCCACATCTCCGAGCAGGACATGCCGGAGGCGGTGGACGAGCTGATCAAGGAGTCGTCGGGCCGCCCCATCGTGCGCCTGGTCAACTGGATCCTGACCAAGGCCGTCAACGAGCGCGCCTCCGACATCCACATCGAGCCGCAGGACAAGGACGTCATCCTGCGCTTCCGCGTCGACGGCCTGCTGCGCGAGATCGAGCGCCTGCCCAAGTGGGCGCAGGGCCCGATCGTCTCGCGCATCAAGGTCCTGTCGAACCTCGACATCGCCGAGAAGCGTCTGCCCCAGGACGGCCGCTTCAAGGTCGAGATCGCGCAGCGCCCGATCGAGCTCCGCGTCTCGACGCTGCCGACCACCTACGGCGAGAAGGTCGTGACCCGCATCGTCGACCAGTACCGGAACCCCGCCGACATCTCGACGCTCGGCTTCCAGGCCGCCGACATGGCGACGGTGCAGAAGCTGATCGGCCGCCCCCAGGGCATCGTGCTGGTCACCGGCCCCACCGGCTCGGGCAAGTCGACCACGCTCTACTCGTTCCTGCGCCACATCCAGAACGAGACGCTCAACCTGGTCACCGTCGAGGACCCCGTCGAGTACCAGCTCCCGGGCGTCAACCAGGTGCACGTCGACGAGCGGGCCAAGAAGACCTTCGCCGGCGCCCTGCGCGCGATCCTGCGGCAGGACCCGGACGTGATCATGATCGGCGAGATCCGCGACACCGAGACGGCGCAGATCGCCTTCCGCGCCTCGATCACCGGACACATGGTGCTGTCGACGGTGCACACCAACGACGCGCCCTCGGCGATCACCCGCCTGGTCGACATGGGGCTGCAGCCGTTCATGGTCGCCTCGTCGCTCCAGTGCGTGATCTCGATGCGCCTGGTGCGCATGATCTGCCCCAAGTGCCGCGAGGCACAGGAGATGGATCCCGAGGAGCTGCGCGCCATCGGCCTGAACGTCAGCGGGACCGATCCGGTCGTCGTCTACCGCGGCATCGGCTGCGCCCACTGCCACGGCTCGGGCTACTACGGACGCACCGGCCTGTTCGAGGTCCTCGAGGTCAACGACTCGATCCGCGAGCTGATCAACCAGGGGGCGCCCGACTCGACGATCAAGATCGCCGCCGTCGACCTGGGCATGCGCACGCTCGCCGAGGACGGGATCGAGAAGGTGCTGGCCGGCATCACCACGCTCGACGAGGTCAACCGCGTCGTCTACCTCGCCGAGGAGAACCGTCGCCTGTGTCCGCACTGCACGTGCGTGCTCGCCGGCGAGTTCGACTACTGCCCGTCGTGCGGCCATTTCGTCGGCGACAGCTGCGTGCAGTGCCATCGCAAGCTGAACACGCACTGGGGCTACTGCCCGTTCTGTGGCACGACCAACCGTGCCTCGCGCGACCAGGGTCGCCCCGCCTACGTCGATCCGCGCCTGCACGGACCGGCCTCGGCCGCGCTCGCCGCCGCCACCGCGGGCCAGGCGCCACCGCCGCTGGTGGGCGCGTCGTTCACCGAGCGCCTGCTCGGCGGCGAGAGCGCGCTCGGCGAACGCCACGTCCCCGGTCCCGTCGTCAGCAGCGGCAGGACGCCGACGCTGCCCGGCGCGCCCGGCGGCGGCGCGAGCCTGGGCGACACCTCCGTGCGCTGATGCTCCGTCCGAGTCCCGGGGCGGGCCTTGCGCCCTCCGGCCGCCTCGGTTAACGTGCGCCTCGTCGGCGGCCACGGCTCACGCTGGGCCGCCTTTCCCTTTCCGGAGAGCGCATGGCCAAGGAAACCTACGCAGCGCGCTGCACCGCGAATGTCCTGCTGACGCCGCGCGTGCACGAGACGCTGTTCGAACTCGTCGATCCCCCGCAGTTCGCGTTCAAGGCCGGTCAGTTCGTCACCGTCCCGGTGGCCGAGGGCGTGCTGCGCTCGTACTCGATCGCCTCGCCCCCGGAGGATCCGCGCTGGCTCAAGCTGGCGGTCGACGTGCAGCCCGGCGGCCCGGGCTCGCAGTTCTTCGCCGCGCTCCAGCCCGGGCAGGACGTGAAGTTCCAGGGCCCCTACGGCGCGTTCGTCGTGCGCGACGACGCGCACGAGCACCTCGTGTTCGTCGGCACCGGCACGGGCATCGCGCCGTTGCGCTCGATGATCCTCGACCTCGAGCGCCGCGGACAGGGCGGACGACGGATGACGCTGTTCTTCGGCGTGCGCTTCGCCGACGACCTCATGTACCACGAGGAGTTCCTGGCGCTCGCCGCGAAGCACCCCGACACGTTCACCTACATCCCGTCGCTGTCGCGCCCCGAGGGCGCGGACTGGCCGGGCGACACGGGACGCGTGACCACGGTGATCCCGCGCCTGCTCGCGCCCGAGGTGGCCGCCGCGGCCACGGCCTACCTGTGCGGCTCGAAGGAAATGCTCAAGGAGGTGACCGAGATCCTGGTCGGCCTGGGCATGGATCGAAAGCACGTGAAGAAGGAGCAGTTCTGGTGAGCTGCAGCCCGGGCCCGTGAGCGGAAATGCCACGAGGGGTGCGCCCGTCACGGGACGCACCCCTCGCTCGTTTTCATGGCCTGCCACAGGCGCATCGAAGTCGCGCTGAAATTGGTGGAGCTGAGGGGGCTCGAACCCCTGACCCCAAGACTGCCAGCCTTGTGCTCTACCAGCTGAGCTACAGCCCCACCGTGCTCGCCTGCGTACGGCCGCAGGATAGCCGGAGCGATGCGCGAGCGTCAAGCCGGGGCGCGCATGCTATGCTGCGGCCCGCGCCGGAGTGGTGAAACTGGCAGACGCGCCGGACTCAAAATCCGGTGGGGCTCAAACCCCGTGTCGGTTCGATTCCGACCTCCGGCACCATCCTTTCTTCCCTCGTGCGGAGATTTCCCCCGTGACCCCCAGCGACGTCGCCGCACGCGCGTGGATCGAGCGGAGCGACGCGATCGCCCGCACCACGCTCGAGACCTACCTCCGCTTCGACCCCGAGACCGGCAGCATGTTCGGCGTGCCGGGCAGCGACGAGCGCGCGTTCGACCTCGGACCCGACGTCGCAAACCGCGCGATCACCGCGTTCACCGCGCGGGTCGAGGCGTTGCGCACGCTGCTCGCCGCCGAGCCGGACCGCTTCGTCGGCCAGGACCTGGAGCTGATGATCGACGCGCTCGAGCGGGCGAGCGAACGCTGCCGCGTCGAGCAGGCACTCCTGCTTCCCTACGGCGACCGCATGAACGTGATCTTCGAGGGATTGCGCATCCTGCTCGACGAGCGCAACATTGCCGCGCGGCGTGCACTCGCGCTGGGGCGCCTCGCGCTCTACGCCGGGCTCGCGCCGGGATCGACACCGCTGCTCGAGCTGGCCGCCGCGCGCTATCGCGAGCGCGTCGGCGACGCGACGCTGCTCGGGCCCTTTCGCGGACAGGTGGAGAAGGATCGCGCCAACGCGCCGCAGCTGCTCGCCGGGATCGGCCCGCTGTTCGTCGAGGCCGGCATCGACGGCTGGTCGGAGGCGCACGCCGTGCTGACGCGCCAGGCCGAGGCGTACGACACGTTCGTGCGCGACGAGATCCTGCCGCGGGCGCGCGCGGAGTTCCGGCTGCCGCCCGAGCTCTACGCGCTCGCGCTGCGCGACTACGGCGTCGACCTGCCGGCGGCCGAGCTCGCCGACCGCGCCGAGGTCGCCTTCCGCGAGATCCAGAACGAGATGCAGGCGATCGCCCCGCTCGTCGCGCGCGCGCGCGGCCTCGCTGCGACGGACTATCGCGCCGTGCTCGCCGCGCTCAAGCAGGAACAGTTCGTCGGCGAGGCGATCCTCCCCCACTACGTCGCGCGGCTCGCCGACCTCGAGGCGATCATCCGCCGCGAGGGCATCGTCACCCTGCCGGGGCGCGCCGCCTCCATCCGCCTGGCCGGTCCGGCCGAGAGTGCGGCCAGTCCCGCGCCCCACATGGACATGCCACGCATGCTGGGCAACACCGGCGAGCGCGGCGTCTTCGTGCTGCCGCTGGCGGTGCCCGGGCGCCCCGGCGAGGCGACGTTGCCGTACGACGACTTCACGTTCGAGGCCGCGTCGTGGACGCTGACCGCGCACGAAGCACGGCCCGGACACGAGTTGCAGTTCGCCGCGATGGTCGAGGTCGGCGTCTCGCTGGCGCGCCAGCTGTTCGCGCTCAACAGCACCAATGCCGAGGGCTGGGGCCTGTATGTCGAGGCCGAGATGAAGCCCTACGAGCCGCTCGACGGACAGCTCGTCGCGCTGCAGCACCGGCTCATGCGGGCCGCGCGCGCGTTCCTCGACCCGGGCCTGCAAGCCGGAACGATCGCACCCGAGACCGCGACACGTGTCCTGCGCGAGGACGTGGTGCTGTCCGAGGGCATGGCGCTCCAGGAGGTGGAGCGCTATACGTTCCGGGCGCCCGGGCAGGCCACCTCGTACTTCTGCGGCTACCAGCGACTGATGGCCCTGCGCAACGAGGTCGAGCGGATCCTCGGCTCACGCTTCGTGCGCCTGCGCTTCCACGACTTCCTGCTCGCCCAGGGCGTCCTCCCCCCCGGCCTCCTGCGCCGCGCCGTGCTCGAGGAGTTCATTCCTCGGGAAATGTCCCGGGCATAGCCCAGGGGCGTTCAGGTTTCACCCGAGACGAACCCGGCATATTGCAATGCACCAAAAGCTTCAGCGGCTCAAACGCGCCGATTTCCTCGCCCGAGCGGTCCTCGTTGCGAGCGCCAACCCGGAATTTCACAGGGAAAAAGATTCCCACTCGTGCTATTCTCTTCCCTGTCGGCACCACCGCCCCGGCTGCGACGTTGCTCCTCCGCCTGCTGCTCTGAACTCATCGCGAGGAAATCCCCAGTGCCCGCGATCAAGCTCAGTTTGCTGTTCATCGCCCTCGCCGGCTTCTTCGGACGCCGCGGAGAGGCCCGGCGTGCCGCCGAACGCGAGCCCCTGCCGCCCCTGGTTGTGGTCGAGGGCACGCCCGATCCCAGCCTGACGTCCGTCATTGTGGCGGCGGCCGAGCGGCTTGGAGCCACGGTTTGCACCGTGGACGCCCTGTCCGACCTGGTTCGGGACCCCGATCTCGAGGCAATCGTGGCGGTGGTGCTCACCCGTCCGCGCGCCCCGCGGGACTGGTCCCACGCCATCCGCGACGCCCGGGAGATCGTCGGCGACCGCCCGATTGCGGTGCTCGCTCCCCAGCCGACGTCGACGACCCTCGAGGCGGCCCTGCCGCTCGATCCGGCCTTTGTCGCCCCCCCGGTCAGCGTCGACCGGCTCCTCTTCGCGCTCGGCATGGGGAGTGATACGCGGGTCTGAGCTTTTTTCGCCGCCCCGCCGCACTTTTCCCTTCAACACTCGGCCGCATTTTTCAATGATGCGCAGGTCGGCGTTCGCCTCGCGACGCCCGTCCCGGCGCGCCTGCGCCCTCCTGCCTTCCCCCCGGAGAACCGAGTGAACGAGATCCGATCCTGGACCCGGCGTGACGCCGCGGAGACCTACAACGTCCAGCAGTGGGGCGCCGGCTACTTTCACGTCAACGAAGTCGGCCACATCCAGGTGACTCCCGACGGACCCGACGGGCCCGGCGTCGACCTGCACGATCTGGTGCTCGACCTCCGTGCCCGCGGCATCGGCCTCCCCCTCCTCGTCCGCTTCTCCGACATCCTGCACTCCCGCGTGCGCACCATCTGCTCGAGCTTCGCCACGGCCATCCAGGAGTACGGCTTCAAGGGAACGTACAAGGGCGTCTACCCGATCAAGGTCAACCAGCAGCATCACGTGGTCGAGGAGCTGGTGCGCTTCAGCCGCCCCTACAACCTCGGCCTCGAGGCGGGCTCGAAGCCCGAGTTGCTGGTCGCTCTCGCCCTGCAGGACAATCCGAACGCGCTGCTGATCCTCAACGGCTACAAGGACGACGAATACATCGAGACGGCCTTGCTCGCCCAGCGCCTCGGCCGCTACCCGATCATCGTCATCGATCGTTTCCGCGAACTCGAGCTGGTGCTCCAGGCCGCCGAGCGCCTCGGCATCCGTCCGCACATCGGCGTGCGCGCCAAGCTGTCGGCGCGCGGCGCCGGCAAGTGGGCCGAATCGACGGGCGACCGATCCAAGTTCGGCCTGACCGCAACCGAGCTGATCGCTCTGTGCGATCGCCTGCGCGCCGCCGGCATGCTCGACTGCCTCGAGCTGGTGCACTTCCACATCGGCTCGCAGATCAGCGCCATCAAGGCGATCAAGGAGTCGATGCGCGAGGCGATGCGCTTCTACGTCGAGCTCGCCGCGGCCGGCGCGGGACTCAAGTACATCGACGTCGGCGGCGGTCTCGGCGTCGACTACGATGGCTCGCAGACCAACTGGTCGTCGTCCATGAACTATTCGGTGCAGGAGTACGCCAACGACGTCGTGGGCGCAGTGCTCGACGCCTGCAACGAGCGCGGCCTGCCCCATCCCGATATCGTCTCCGAGTCCGGCCGCGCGCTGGTCGCCCACCACTCGGTGCTCGTCTTCGACGTCCTCGACGTCAACGAGGTGAGCAGCGGTCAGGCCTCCCCCGGCCCGCTCGGCGACGACGAGCACGCCGTGATCAGGAGCCTGTCCGAGACCTGGCGTGGAGTCTCGATCAAGAACTTCCAGGAGAGCTACCACGACGCGCTCCAGCTCAAGGACGAGGCCACGAGCCTGTTCAACCTCGGATACTTCGACCTCAAGCAGCGGGCCCGTGTCGAGCAGTTGTTCTGGGGCTGCTGCGAGGCGATCCTCAAGATCATCAAGGAACTCGATTACGTGCCCGACGACCTCGAGGGACTCGAGAAGGGCATGGCCGACACCTACTTCGGCAACTTCTCGGTGTTCCAGTCGGCGCCCGATCACTGGGCCGTCAAGCAGGTCTTCCCGGTCGCGCCGCTCCATCGCCTGCTCGAGCGGCCGACGCGCAAGGGCGTGTTCGCCGACCTGACCTGCGATTCCGACGGCAAGATGGATCGCTTCATCGACCTGCGCGACGTCAAGACGTCACTCGAGTTGCACCCGTACAACGGCGAGCCCTATTACATGGGCGTGTTCCTCGTGGGGGCCTACCAGGAGATCCTGGGCGACCTGCACAACCTCTTCGGCGACACGAATGCAGTGCATGTGCGCGTCGAGAAGGACGGCTATTTCATCGATCACGTGGTCGAGGGAGACTCGGTGAGTGAAGTCCTGGGCTACGTGCAGTATGACCGCGCCGACCTCGTGCGGCGCGTCCGCCGCGCGAGCGAGGAGGCGCTGCGCAATCGCGCGATCTCGTTCGAGGAATCCGCGCTGCTCCTCCGCCGCTTCGAGGAAGGACTCGCGGGATACACCTACCTCGAGGAGAGCACCGAAGCCCTGACGCCGGTCAAGCCGGCGACGGTGACTTCGACCCCGGTGACGCAGGGATGACCGCCGCCGCGGCCCAGGCCGCGCAGCTGACCCCCGAACTGTCCGCCGAGCTCGCTGCCGCGCGCGCCTCCCTGTCGCGCGCCGACGCGAACACGATCGCCGGGCTCGAGCCGTTGTGCGACCGCCTGGAACGGGCCGGTGCGATCGACCCGCTGTCCGAGATCGTCCTCGCCGCGCTCGACCGCGCCGGCGAACTCGACGTCGAGGTGCCCGTCCGCCTGCCCCGCTTCCTGCTGCACGCCGCCGACGCGTCGGGCGACGAGGCGCGCATCCACGAGGCGCTCACCATCGCGCACCGCCACCGGCCGAAGGACCCGGCGCTGGCGCTGCGCCTCGCCCGCGTGCTCGAGGATCGCGGCGAGCGTGACGCCGGACTCGACGTGGTGGCCCGCGCGCTCGACCACCTGGCGAAGGGCGACGATCCGGCGCTGCTCGACGGCGTGCTGACGCAGCTGCTCGAAGCCGGCGAGCCGTCTCGCGTCGCGGTGGCCCTGCCGACGCTTGGCGCGATCCTGCGCAAGGGCGAGACGGCACGCATTCTTCCCTTCTTCCAGCTCGCGGGGGACACGCTCGTTCATCCCGACGCCCGCGACGCCGCGTGGCGGGAACTGGCCCGCGCCGCGCGCGAACTCGCGCCGAAGGCGGCCGAGGCGCTGCGCCCGATCCTGGTGCGCGTGGCGCGTGCGCGCCTGGGCGACGGCGCGGCGGACCTCGTCGCCACGTCCGGCCTCGAGCCCGAGGCAGGGCCCCTGGCGGAGGCGGTCGCCCGGCTCGACGATCTCGCGCTGCGCGCCCCCGGCACGTACCACGATCACAATTCGTGGGGCGTCGGTCGCGTCATCAAGCTCGAGGTCGACGCGGTCACGCTCGACTTCCCCAGGCGCAATGGCCAGCGCATGTCGCTCGCGGCGGCGAAGTCGGCGCTCGCACCGCTCTCGCCCGGCGACCTGCGCGTGCTCGGCGCGTGGCAGCCGGCGGAACTGGCCCGCCTGCGCAAGGAGGATCCAGTCGCGTTCCTCGTCGGCGTGCTCGCCACGCTCAAGCGCGAGGCGACCGTCACCGAGATGAAGAAGCTGCTGCTCGCCTGGGGCACGGTGGCGCAGGCCGACTGGACGTCGTACTGGCAGTCGGCCAAGAAGAAGGCGACCGACGATCCGCGGATCGATGCGTCACACGCCTTCGAGCAGCGCTACGCGCCCGCCCGCGGCGGCGCCGGCGTGCGCTTGCCCGAGTTCCCGCGCCACGAGACACCGCGCAAGGCAATGGCCCTGCTCAAGCGTCTGCTCGGCCAGCACCCCGCGTCGAAGGCGACGCTGGCGCGCACCTGGGGTGCGGGCCTCGAGCGCTGGGCCGACTCGGGCCGCACCGAGGTCGCCGATCGCGTCGCGGCGCGCTGCTGGGCGGCCGAGCTCGATGCCGATCCGTCGCGGCACGACGGCGCCGGGATCGCACTCGTCGCCGAGGCGCTCACCGGCGACTTCGATTTCGCCGACCTGCCCGGTCCGCCGGAACAGCGCCGCGCCCTTGACTGGGGCCTGCGCGGTCCGTCGTGGGAACGCGCGGCGCGTTCGGCGCTGTCGTCACGCCTCGCCGACGTGCGCGAACTCGCGTTCCAGGCAATCCAGGAGCGCCACGGCAGCGACGCCCCGGGCTTCTGGGAGGCTGTGTGGCTCGAGGCGGCACTCACGCCGTCGGCCGCGCTCTCGGTGCTCGAGCATGCCGACCCGGCGCGCAAGCCGGTCGCCTCGCTCGCCGCGGCGAACCCATGGATGGGCGTGCGCGGCCTGCTCAACCTGCTCGAGTCCGCACCCGAGGACCCGCTCCCGGGTCGCGCCGCCAACCTGCTGACCACCGACGGCTGGCTGGCGATGGCCTGCCGCGCCCGTCCCGCCGACGAGGCGCTCGAGACACTGCTCACCCGCCGCTGCCTGACGTGGAAGACGACCGAGCGCTACCTCGAGCCGATCGTGACGTTCGCCGAGGCGGTGGGCCTCAAGGGGCTCGTGCAGCGCCTCGCCGAGGAGCGCGCGCGCCGCAAGAAGGGTGCGCTGCCCGCAGCCGATCAGGCGGCCATCGCCTACGGCGGACGGAACCTGATGACCAGGCGCGTCTACGAGCGCACGCGGCAGGAACTGGGCGACCTCGAGAATGCGCTCAAGACCACCATCCCGCAGGCGATCCAGAAGGCCCGCGAACTGGGCGATCTCAAGGAGAACGCCGAGTACCACTCGGCGAAGCTCAAGCAGTCGCAGGCCGAGACGCGTGTCGTGCAGCTCGCCGAGCGCCTGCGCGAGGTGGCGCTGATCGAGGAGCAGTCGCGCGAGGCTGGCGTCGCCGCGCCCGGCACCGAGGTCGCGATCGCGCTCGAGGACGGCAGCACGGTGCGCTACTGGATCCTCGGCGAAGGCGACGGTGAACTCGGCCCCGAGGTGGTGAGCTACCGCGCCGCGATCGGCAAGGCGCTCATCGGCCGCCGCAGCGGCGAGAGCGTGACGTGGCAGGGCGATGGCCGCGAGTTGCGTGGCGTGCTGACGGACGTGACCCCGAGGCTGCCGTGATCCTCGCCGCCGATGTCGGCGGCACGAAGGCCGACCTGGCGCTCTTCGCGGTCGCTGGTGGCAGGCTGGTCGAGACGCGACACGAGCGCTTCCCCACCGCCGCGGCGGACGGCCTCGAACCCTTGATCGATCGCTTCCTCGGCGCCGATCGCGCGCACCTGACCGCCTGCGCCGTCGGCGTCGCCGGCCCGGTGTGCGACGGCAAGGTCGCTGGCACCAACCTGCCGTGGACCGTCGAGGCGAAGTCCCTGGCCGCCCGGCTCGACCTCCCCGCCGTGACTCTGCTCAACGATCTCGAAGCGGTCGCCTACGGACTCGCCGGACTCGACCCCGCCCAGACGCGACTGCTGCATCCGGGCACGCCCGACCCGCGCGGCACGGTCGCCGTGCTCGCCGCGGGCACCGGGCTCGGCCAGGCGTTCGTCGTCACGGGCCGCGACGGCTCGACGCACGCCTGCCCGTCCGAGGGCGGCCACGCCGACTTCGCGCCGCGCAGCGACCTCGAGTGGGAACTGGCGACGTGGATCGCCGCCCGCCACGAGGGACACGCCTCATGGGAGCGCGTGCTGTCGGGACTGGGCCTCGGGCACATCTACGACTTCCTGCGCGACACCGGTCGCTGCACCGAGCCGGTGTGGCTGGCCGCCGAACGCGCTGCGGGTGATCCCAACGCGGCGTTGTCGGCCGCCGACGGTCGCGCCGAGATTGCGACTCAGGCCCTCGACCTGTTCGTCGGCTGCCTCGGCGCGCAGTCCGGCAACTTCGCGCTCTCGGTGCTTGCCACCGGCGGCGTCTACCTGGGCGGCGGCATTCCGCCACGCATCGCCGATCGTCTCGCCGACGGCCGCTTCGTGCGTGCGTTCCGCGACAAGGGCCGCCTCGCCCCGCTCGTCGAGTCGATCCCGGTGCGCATCGTGCTCGACAAGCGCATCGCCGTCCGCGGCGCGGCCACCGTCGCCATGCGCGGCCTCGCCGTTGCCGCGGCCGCCGTCCCCACTCCGCGTTCCTGACCCGAGTTCGTTCCCGGAGGCCCCGCCCGATGTCGATCTCCGCTGCCCCCGTCGTCGCCCCCATCGCCGGCGCGAGCGCCGCCGATGCGCTCGCCATCCGTACGCTGCAGATGCTCGCCGTCGACGCGGTCGAGGCCGCGCGCTCGGGCCACCCCGGCGCGCCCATGGGCCAGGCCGCACTTGCCTACGTCCTGTGGACCCGTCACTTGCGCCACTGGCCGGCCGATCCGCAGTGGCCCGGCCGCGATCGCTTCGTCCTGTCGTGCGGCCACGGCTCGATGCTGCTCTACGGGCTGCTGCATCTCTCCGGTCATGACCTGCCGCTCGACGAGCTGAAGCGCTTCCGCCAGTGGGATTCGCTCACGCCGGGCCACCCCGAGTACGGACACACGCCGGGCGTCGAGACGACGACCGGCCCGCTGGGCCAGGGCGTCGGCAACGCCGTCGGGCTTGCGCTGGCGGCGAAGCTCGCGGCGGCACGCGCGGGCGACGCGGCGCCGTTGCCAGGACGCGTGTTCGCGATCTGCTCCGACGGCGATCTCATGGAAGGGATCTCGTCCGAGGCCGGAGCACTCGCGGGACACCTCGGCCTCGACGGACTGTGCCTGATCTACGACGACAACCAGATCACGATCGAGGGCGCGACCTCGCTCGCCTGGAGCGAGGACGTGGGCGCACGCTTCGTCGCGCAGGGTTGGCACGTGCAGCACGTCGACGGCCACGACGTGGCCGCGATCGACGCCGCGCTGTCCGCCGCGGACGCCGAACGGGCGCACCCCAGCCTGATCGTCGCGCGCACGCGCCTGGCGTGGGGCGCACCGCACGCCGAGGGCACGTCCGAGGCGCACGGCTCGCCGCTCGGCGCCGAGGAGGTCGCGGCGACCAAGCGGGCGCTGGGTTGGCCGCTCGAGCCCGCGTTTCTCGTGCCCGACGAGGCGGGCGCGACGTGGCGCGCCGGCGCCGAGCGCAATCACGCCGCCTACGACGCGTGGCAGGCCGCACACGCCGCGTGGCGCGCCTCCGATCCGACCCGCGCCGCGGCGTGGGACGCCGCGCGCGCGAAGGCGCTGCCGGCCGACCTCGAGGCGCAGTTGCTCGCCGCCGTTGGAACGACGGTCGACGCGACGCGCGTGCTCGGCTCGACCGTGTTGCAGGCCGCCGCGGCGATCGCGCCGTGGCTCGTGGGCGGCTCGGCCGACCTCGACCCGTCGACCAAGACCGCGATCAAGGCCGCGCCGTCGGTCGCGCCCGGGGCGTTCGTGGGGCGCACGTTTCACTTCGGCGTGCGCGAGCACGCGATGGGCGCGGTCATGAACGGGCTCGCGCTCGACGGCGGCTTCACGCCGTACGGTTCGACGTTCCTCGTCTTCGCCGACTACATGCGCCCGGCGATCCGGCTGGCTGCGCTGATGAAGCTGCGGACGATCTACGTGTTCACCCACGACTCGATCCACCTGGGCGAGGACGGGCCGACCCACCAGCCGATCGAGCACCTGGCCGCGTTGCGCCTGATTCCGAACCTGCGCGTATGGCGCCCCGCCGATGGCGCGGAGACCGCCATCGCGTGGGCGCAGGCGCTGCGCCGCAGCGACGGCCCGACGGCGCTGGCGCTGACGCGACAGAAGGTTGCGCCGCCCGCGCGCGACGGCGGCGTCGATGCCGCGATCATCGCGCGCGGCGGCTACGTGTGGAAGGACGGTGCGGCCGATGCGGTGACCATCGTCGCCACCGGCTCGGAGGTCGCGCTCGCGCTCGACGCGGCGGCGCTGCTCGCCGCCGACGGCGTGCCGATGCGCGTCGTGTCGATGCCGTGTGTCGAGGCGTTCCAGGCGCAGGACGTCGCGTGGCGCGATCGCGTGCTGCCCCCCGGCGGACGCCGGGTGAGCCTCGAGCTGGGCCGCAGCGATCCGTGGGCGGCGATCGTGGGACTCGACGCGCTCCGACTGGGGATCGACCGCTTCGGCGCCTCGGCGCCGGGACCGGTGATCGCCGAGAAGCTGGGCTTCACGCCGGCGGCGGTGGCAGCACGCGTGCAGGAGTGGCTCGCGGAATGAGGGGAGCAAGAGGGGTGCGGACGCCCGAATGGTCAGCCCAGTCGACTCGCACCAGTGCGAGTCAATTGGGCTGCAGCCCAGTTCACCTCGCCTGAGATAGGTCAATTGGGCTGCAGCCCAGTTCACCCCGCCGTGGAAAGCTCGATGGGTCCGTTCTGCCTGAACACGGCGCCCCGCGATCCCTGCCTAGCGCATGCGATCGGAGATGAGGCGGTCGTAGGCGCGGCGGGCGGCGGCGGCACGCGACACTCCTGGCGTCTTCGACAGCTCGTAGCCAATGAGCCGCTCGGCCGCGTCGGCCCCGGCGGCCTGCTTCAGCTTGCGCTCGGCGCCGCCCTTCTGTGCGCGTACGAGCCAGGCGATCCCGACGACCGCGACGACGACGCAGAGCAGGAGTCCCGGCCAGGGATTCATCGCAATCCTCCTAGACCTTTGCCAGCACGACGACCGAGTAGCCGACCGCGGTCGTCTTCCCGGAGTTGGTGTAGGAGTGCTTCTGGTCGCCGCGGAAGGCGACCACGTCCCCGGGCTCGAGCGTCCAGCGATCGCCGGCCGCGACGAGCCGGATCGTCCCCGTCTCGCACATCAGGTACTCATGCGTCCCGGTCGTGTGCGGAATGCCCGTCATGCGCCCGCCGGGGGCAAGCTCCATGCGATCGATCTCCATGCCGGGGATGGGATCGGGCAGGAGCTTCCGCACGACCACGCCCGAGCCGCGCGCCCTGGTCGGCAGCGACCCGGCCGGAAAGCGCCGGCTGTCGGCCCGGGGCACCGCGACCAGTTCCTCCAGCGGCACCGACAACGCCTGCGCCACCCGGTAGAGGACCGCCAGCGTCGGGTTGCCGACGCCCGATTCGAGGTGGCTCCAGGTGGCCCGCGGCACGCCGGCCAGCTTCGCCATGCGCTCCTGGGTGAGGCCCCGCGCCTGGCGCAGTTGCTTCAGGTTTCCGCCCAGCCGGGCGGCCAATCCGTCGTCGCTCATGCCAACACAATGGCACTTCGACCATGCATTGGCAATCCCTCTGATTTGTTGGTCCGCGGGTGCATGCTCCGGGAAGCGCGGCGCACGGGGCGCCGCCGGACCCGGAGGCGAACCATGATCGGCAGGGGCACGAACGTCTGGATCACCGGAGGCGGCCGCGGGCTGGGCGCCGGGCTGGCCCGGGTGTGGGCGAGACGCGGCGCGAGGGTCGCGATCACGGCGAGGAATGCAACCGAGCTCGAGGCGACGGCGGCGGGCATCCGGGCCACGGGCGGATTCGCCGTCGCTCTGCCCGGGGACGTCGCCGCGAAGGAGGCGGCTCACCCGCTGGCGGCGCGCGCCCAGGAGGCGCTGGGCGGGGTGCAGGTGCTCGTGCTTGCCGCCAGCGCCCTGGGCCCGGAACCGCTCCGCCTGCTCGGCGACACCGACTGCGAGGACCTGGAGCGGGCGCTCGCAGTGAACGTGGTCGGCCCGTTCCGCCTGACGAAGGCCGTCACCGGCGCGATGGCGGTGTCCGGCGGAGGTCTCGTCGTCCACGTGAGCTCGGACGCGGCGCTCACCCCCTACCCGACCTGGGGCGCCTACGGCGCGTCGAAAGCCGCGTTCGATCAGCTCGCCCGGATCTGGGCCGCCGAAGTCGCGTCGCTCGGTGTGCGCTTCCTGTCGATCGATCCCGGCGACATGGACACCGCGCTGCACCGGACCGCGGTGCCCGACGCGGACCGCTCGCAACTGCAGGATCCCGCCGAGGTCGCGGAGCGCTTCGCCGCGCTCGTCGACCGCGCGTGCGTCCACGAAAACGGTGCGCGCCTCGTGCTCGCCGCGGAGGCGGCGTGATCGCGCCGGCGCGGGCGCCGCGCGCGCCGGACCGCCTCTTGCGCTTCGTCCGCGTCGACCCGCGGGCGCATGCGCTCACGGTCGCACCGCGCAGCGCGCTCGTCGCGCAATTCGCGCCCGGCGACCTGCTCGTGGTCAACGACGCGGCGACGCTCCCGGCATCGCTCGCAGGGCACACCGCCGACGGCAAGGCGATCGAGCTGCGCCTGACGGGCCCGATCGAGGCCGACGGCACTGCGACCGGCGTGGTCTTCGGGGCCGGCACGTGGCGCGCGCGCACCGAGGGGCGGGCCCTCGCTCCGTCGCTCGGGCGCGGCACGCGCGTGGTGCTGGCGGGCGGCCTCGAAGCGCACGTCATCGCCGTCGACCCCGCGCGGGCGCGCCTCGTGCGCATCGCGTTCGACGGCCGCGGCGATGCGCTCGAGCGCGCCGTCTACGCCGCGGGGCGACCTGTGCAGTACGCGCACCACGCCTCGGAGCTCGACCTGTGGGAGGTGCAGACCATCTACGCGGGACGACCGTGGGCGGTCGAGGCGCCGTCGGCGGGCTTCGCGCTCGATACCGCGATGCTCGTTGCGCTGCGCGCCCGCGGCGTCGCAGTGGCGCGCCTCACGCATGCGGCCGGGCTGTCCTCGACCGGCGACCGCGCGATCGACGCGGCGCTGCCGTTGCCCGAGCGCTTCGAAGTGCCCGCTGCGACGGTGCGCGCGGTTTCCCGAGCACGCCGCTGTGGCGGACGCGTGATCGCCATCGGCACGTCCGTCGCGCGCGCGCTCGAAGGAAACGCGGCGCTCCACGGCGGCCGCCTGGTCGCCGCCTGCGGCATCACCGATCACCTGCTGGGGCCCGGCGCCCGGCGCCGGGTGGTCGACGGGTTATGGAGCGGCCTGCACGAACCCGGTGCCAGCCACTTCGCGTTGTGGACCAGTTTCGCGTCGGAACCGATTCTGCGGCGGGCACTCGCGGTGGCCGAGGCCGCTGGAATGGTCGGCGAGGAGTTCGGCGACGGGCTGCTGATCCTGCCCTACGCCCCCGTGCCGGCGGCGTGAGCCCGGTGCGTGCGCGTCAGGCGTGCGGCCGCGGCCTCGTCGAGGAGCCACACGAGCCGGCCCGACGCCGGCCGCACCCGCGCCACCGGCGGCAGCGCTCCGGCTGTCGCGTCGGCGCGCGGCTCGAGCGCGGCCGCGACGGCGGCCGCCTTCTCGGCGCCGGTGGCGATCACGACAACGCGACGCCCCGCCGACAGCACGGGAAGTGTGAGCGTGATGCGCCGCGGCAGGGGTTCGGGCGCATCGTCGACCACGCACACCGCGCGATCGCTCACCTCGAGCGCCGGCGAGCGCGGGAACAACGACGCGGTGTGCCCGTCGGTGCCCACCCCGAGCAGGATCAGGTCGAGCACCGGCGGGCCAGGGACCTCGCCGCCGAGTGCAATCTGCAGAGCCGCGTCGTAGCGCGCCGCAGCAGCCGCCAGATCGCCCGCCGCGCCGTCCATCGGGTGGACCTGCGCGGGGGGCACCGGGACCGAGTCGAGGAACGGCGAGGCCGCCTGCGCGTTGCTGCGCGCGTCGTCGGCCGGCACGGCGCGCTCGTCCCCCCACCACAGGTGCGTGCGATGCCAGGCGTAGTCGAGGTCGGGTTCCTCGGCGACGGCGCGATACAGCGCCAGCGGCGTGCTGCCTCCCGCGAGCGCGACGTGGATCGCGCCGCGCGCCGCGAGTGCGTGCCGTACCGCGTCGACCCACAGGCGTGCGCCCGCGCGCGAGACGCCGACGGGATCGGCGGCGACGACGACATGCGGACGCAGCGGCTCCATGTCAGGCTCCCCCGGCGGCTGCCGGCACGTCGGTGTGCAACGTCGGCAACCCGGCGGCGATCCACGCCGCGGTGCCGCCGATCACGTTGACGATCGGGCCCTCGTGATGGCGCGCGAGCAGGCTCGCGGCGATGGCAGAGCGATAGCCGCCCTGGCAGGTCACCGCCAGCGGTGCGGATACGTCGCGCAGTGGATCGGCCACGGGGCCCGGCCCCGCGAGCGCGCGCAGACCGTCGAGCGACAGGCGGTTCGCTGCCGGAATGCGCGTCGTGGCGAACTCCGTCGGGCGGCGCACGTCGACCAGGTGGAGCGCGCCGGGCGCGGCCGCGGCGAGCTCGTCCACCGTCATCTGCGTGAAGGCGCGCACGGGACGGCCGGCCGCCTCCCAGGCCGCGACGCCACCATCGAGGTAACCGACCACGTTCTCGAGGCCGACGCGGGCGAGCCGCATGCGCGCCTCGGCGACGTCGTCGACGCTCTCGGTCAGCAGTACGAGCGGAGCGTCAATCGGCAGCAGCGCCCCCGCCCACGGCGCGAACTGCCCGCCGAGACCGATGTGCACCGCGCCCGGCACGCTGCCGCCGAGGAACGCGTTCGCCTCGCGGACGTCGAGCACGAGGGCGCCCGCGGCGACCGCGCGCTCGACGGCGTTCGGCGTGAGCGCGGGCGGGGCGGGCAAGTCGGCCAGGGCGACAGCGCCGCGGCGATTGGTCTCGGCGTCGTGGCCGAAGTAGGCGGGCGGCGCCGCGAGGTCCGCGGTCACGAGGCGGACAAACGCCTCCTTGTCCATGGGCCGCAGCGCCAGGTTGAAGCGGCGCTGCTCGCCGATCGTGCTCGAGCGCTCGCGGCTGATGTTGCGCCCGCAGGCCGAGCCCGCGCCGTGCGCCGGATACACCTCGACGGCGTCGGGCAGCACGAGGATCTTCGTGCGCAGCGAATCGTAGAGCATGCCCGCCATCTCGTCGCCGGTGAAGCCCTTCGAGGTCACGAGGTCGGGCCGGCCCACGTCGCCGATGAACAGCGTGTCGCCGGTGAGGAGACGCGGCGCGGTGTCGGCCTTGGCCTCGTCGGTCACGAGGTAGCAGACGCCCTCGGGCGTGTGGCCCGGGGTCTCGAGCACGTCGATGCGCACCGCCCCGAGGCGCAGCGTGTCGCCGTCCTTCACCGGCCGGTGAGGAAACTCCGCTCCCGCGCGATGCCCGAGCACGATCGTCGCCCCGGTGCGCGCCGCCAGCTCGACGTGGCCCGAGACGAAGTCCGCGTGCAGGTGCGTCTCGAGCACCCACTTGATGGTGAGCCCATGGGCGCTCGCCGCGGCGAGGTACTGCTCGACGTCGCGCTGCGGATCGACCACGGCGGCTTCGCCACCGTCGCCGATCAGGTAGGAAGCGTGGGCAAGGCAGGACAGGTAGAACGACTCGAACACCATGCGTGCGCTCCCCTCCCGCCCGCGGAACTCATGGGCGGATCTCGAAGATTCGGTTGAACGACGTCTCGGCCGCGCGGCGGAAGCGCTTGAACCCGGCAGCCACGACGATGGCCCGGATCTCGGCATCGCTCGCCTGCGCGCCGAGCGCTCGCCCGGGCGCCTGCGACAACCCGTTCGGCGTGCAGATCAACGTCGACGCCCCATAGAACACGCGGCCCACTGGATTCAGGTTCGCGCTCACCGACTCGCCGGCCATCGGCTCGACCATGAGCCACGTCCCGTCCGGCGCCAGGGCCTTGCGAACCTGGCGGGCCGCGCCGAGCGGATCGCCCATGTCGTGAAAGCAGTCGAAGAAAGCGACCAGATCATACCCCACGCCGGGGAAGTCCTGCGCCATCGCGATGGCGAAGCGCGCGCGATCCTCGACCCCCGCAGCCCGTGCCCGCTGACGCGCCGTGTCGATCGAGGGCCCGTGCGCGTCGAAGCCGTCGAAGTGCGATCGGGGATAGGCGTTTGCCAGCAGCAGCGTCGAGGCGCCGTGCCCGCACCCGACGTCGGCGACGCGGGCGCCCGCTTGGAGCTTCGCCGTCACGCCTTCGAGCGCGGGGATCCACGCGCTCGTCAGGTACGTCGCGTAGCTGGGCCGGAAGAATCGCTCGGTGCCGATGAACAGTTCCGCGTCGTGCGCGCTCCACGGCACGGCGCCGTCGCCGCGCATCGCGGCTTCGATCCTGTCGAGTGATCGGCCGGCGGCAAGGCACACCTGGTAGAACCCGGGGAGGAACGCCGGGCTCGACTCATCGGCGAAGCAGAACGCCTGCTCGGCATTGAGCGCGTAGCGGCCCTTCGCCGCGTCGTAATCGACATTGCCCGCGGCGGCCTGCGCATTGAGCCACTCACGAACGAGACGCGGGGCGGTCTTCGTTGCCGCGGCGAGTTCCTCGGCGGTGGCAGGTCCGCTGTCGGCGAGCGCACGGAAGAGGCCGAGGCGATCGCCGAGAACGACCAGCGGCGCGGTCATGGCGGCACCCATGTCCTGCACGGCGTGTCCGAGGAAGGCGTCGAGTCTCACGGGGTCGACGGGATGAACGGTCGCTTGCATGATGACGGACTCCTGCGGAGAGGGGCTCCGCGCTGTGGACTGCGGGGGGAGGGGTGGCCACCGGGAGGCGGCCCGGCACGACGGTGCACCTGCCGTCGTCGCTCGTCAACAGCGAGTCCTGGGCTAGTCCGGGGTGGTCCCGCCCAGCCAGGTCGCGGCCCGCAGCAGGGCCCGCTCGTAGAGCTCGTCCGGCACCGCCTCGGCGACCAGGCGCCCCACGAGGTCCGCCAGCGGCGCGGGATCGAGCGGCCGACGTGCCGGCAGCGCGCAGGCATCCGCGGCCGTGAGCGACAGGACGAGCGCCCGGCCGTTCTCAGCCAGCGCGACCTCGAGTCGTCCGTCGGGATGCTGCGCCTCGAGCCCGACCCGGCGCACGCCTTCTCCCGGAACCGGCGTGAGCACGACGGCCGCAGCGGCCGTCTCCCCCGCCCCATCGCCCGCCTCGACCCGCGCCCGCTCGCCCGGTGCGTCGGCCGCGCGCGCCGACTCGGCGCGATCGACGATCCAGCCGGCCAGCAGCGCCGCGCCGACGATCGCGTCGGCGCCGTGCTCGACCACGACCCGATCCAGGTGCCCCGCCAGCGACGCGGCAGCCGGCTCATCGAAGAGCGCCGCCACCGCCTCACGCCACGGCTCGAGACGCGCCCACTCGAGGTCGGCCGGCGACCAGCGATCGTTGCGCTCGGTGTGCACGAGGTCGACCAGCGTGCGCGCGGGATCGGGACAGGCGCGACTGTCGAACACCAGGCGATCGGCCACGTCGAGCAGGCGCTCGAGCGCGGGATCGTCGAAGTCGACGCCGCCGGTGATCCACACGAACACGGGGAGGTCGGGCACGAGCAGCGGCACGATTGCGCTGGCGGCGCGCCGGCGCGCCGCGCTGCCGATGGCGAGCGTGACCTGCTCGCAGCACACGTGGCGACGACCGGGACGCACGACGCAGTGCGCGGTGAGCGAAGCCTCGAGACGATCCGCAGGACCGGGCGTGGCGACGACGAGGAAGGCGCGCGCCGGATGCTCGGTCGCGACCGCGACCAGCGCGTCGTCCGCGGCCTCCGCAGCGGGGCCGGCCGCGCACAGGGCGATGAGATTGCGCGCGCAGGCGCGCGTCACCGCGGCGCCGTCGGCCTCGCTCGCGCCCTCCCACAGGCGGCGCAACTCGGTCGACAGCGAGGCGATGTCGACCGGCAGCACGCCACCGCCGCCCAGCACCTCCCGCCCGGATCCGTCGACGATCACGGCCGCCGCCACGCCCGGCCGTCGCGCGCCAGCAGCGCATCGGCTGCCGCCGGGCCCCACGTCCCCGCCTCATAGTTGGGAAACGCCGGCGTCGCCTGGTCGGCCCAGCCGCGGTGCACCGCGGTGACGAGGCCCCACGCGGCCTCGACCTCGTCGCGGCGGATGAACAAGGTCGAGTCGCCGAGAAAGGCGTCGAGCAGCAGGCGCTCGTAGGCCTCGGGCGGTTCGACGCCGAACGAGCGGCCGTAGAGGAAATCCATTTTCACCGGCTCGACGTCGAGCCGCGAGCCGGGGACCTTCGAGCCGAAGCGCAGCGAGATCCCCTCCTCCGGCTGGATGCGCAGCGCCAACACGTTGGCCGCCGGTCCCGCCCCCCCGCCGGGCGCGCGCGCCGCCGGGGCGCCGCCATTGCGGCCGAAGAACGCGTGCGGCACGTCCTTGAACGTGATCGCGATCTCGGTCACGCGCTTGGGCAGGCGTTTCCCGGCGCGCACGTAGAACGGCGTGCCGGCCCAGCGCCAGTTGTCGATCGACAGCTTGAGCGCGACGTAGGTCTCGGTCGCCGAGTCGGGCGCGACGCCGGGCTCGCTGCGATAACCGGCCACGTCGGCGCCCGCGGTGGCGCCCGCGTCGTACTGGCCGCGCACCGTGGTCAGCGTCACCTCGCGCGCGTTCGGCACGGGGATGGCGCGGAGCACCTTGATCTTCTCGTCGCGGACGGCGTCGGCGTCGAACGCGACCGGCGGCTCCATCGCGGTGAGAGCCACCAGCTGCAGCAGGTGGTTCTGCACGATGTCGCGCAGCGTGCCCGCTTCCTCGTAGAACTTGCCGCGGCCCTCGACCCCGATCGACTCGCCGACCGTGATCTGCACGTGGTCGACGTAGGCGTGGTTCCACAGCGGCTCGAAGATCGCATTGGCGAAACGGAAGACGAGGATGTTCTGCACCGTCTCCTTGCCCAGGTAATGATCGATGCGGAAGATCTGCCGCTCGTCGGCCACCGCGAGCGCGGCGGCGTTCAGCGCCCGGGCCGAGTCGAGGTCGCGGCCGAACGGCTTCTCGACGATGACGCGGGCGAACGCACCGTCCACCTCGTCGAGCAGCCCCGCCGCGTCGAGCCGCTCGAACAGCGTGGCGGCGAACGACGGCGGCGTGGCGAAGTAGAAAAGGCGATTGCCCGCGGTGCCGCGCGTGGCATCGAGCTCGGCAAGCACGGCCTTCACGCGGTCGAACGTGGCGGGATCGCCGAACTCACCAGGGACGTACCGCAGGCCGGTGGCGAACGCGTCCCAGGCCGCGGCGTCGAGCGGGGTGCGCCCGTGCTCGGCCACCGCGGCCTTCATCTCGGCGGCGAAGGCGGCGTCGTCCAGCCCGCCGCGCGCCACGCCGACGATCGCGAAGCGCGCCGGCAGGAGACCGCTGCGCGACAGTGTCCACAGCGCCGGCAGGAGCTTGCGCCGTGCCAGGTCGCCGGTCGCGCCGAAGATGACGAGCCCGCACGGCGGCGGTGCCTCCTCGCGGGCGAGTCCCTCGCGGAATACGCCGGTCGCCGGGATCGCGGGGGTCACGCCGGCGATCCGGTCGCCGGGGACGGCACGCTCTCGAGGCGCGCGACGACGGCGGCCAGCGCCGCTTCGCGCGAACCCTCGAGGTGCAAGCGCAGCACACGACGGCCGCGCGCGGCGAGCGCTTCGACGTCGCCGGCAGCCTGCGCGTCGCACAGCACGCCGAACGACCACGGCCGCTCCGGCACCGCCAGGTCGAGCGCGGTCTCGAACGTGAGGACGAGGAAGGCGAACTCCACCGGCCCACCCTTGTGCAGCTGTCCGGTGGAGTGGAGATAGCGTGGGCCGAACCCGAGCGTGGTCGCCACCCGCGTGCGCTCGTGCACCGCGCGGCGCAGGCGCCCGGCGAGCGCTGCCTCGGGCGGCGCGAGATCCCCGTAGACGAGAAGCGCCCACGCGTCAGGCGGCGCGAGCGACGCAAGATGTGCAGCGAGCACGCGGGAAACGGCGTGGCCCTTCTCCCCTGCCGCAGCGGCGATCGGGCGCAGCGCGGCACCGGCCGGCCCGGGCGCGAACAACGCGATCCCGTCCTCGCGCACGAGCGCGGCGTCGTCGTGCAGCGGGCGGCCCGAGACGAAGCGGGCGAGCGCCTGCTCGGTATTGGCCTTGCTCTCGGCCACGTTCGGCTCGTCGAACGGATCGACGCCGAGCACCGCGGCGGCCACCGCGGTCGCGTGCTCGAAGCGCACGAACTCACCGGCGAGGGCCGTGCGATCGTCGAGGACGATCGTCACCACCGGATGGCCTGCCGCGGCGAGAGCCGCGAGAGCCGCGTCCGTGGTGCCGTCCGCCGCGGACGTCGTCCCGCCGGCGAGCGCGATACGCACGAAGAGGCGATCGTCACCATACGCCGCGGGAAGCCCCAGTGGCTCGCCGTCGACCGGCACGATACCTGTGCCCTGCTTGCCCGTGCTCTCGGCGATCAGCTGCTCGAGCCACGCGCCGAGCGCGCCGATCCCGGGATCGATCGCGAACGTGAGCTTGTCGCGCCCGGCCTTCGCCGCTTCGCCGAGGATCGCGCCGAGCACGAGTCCGGGGTTCTCGTCGGCGCGCGCGCGCGGCCCGCAGGCGGCGGACATCGCTTGCGCGGAGCGGGCGAGCGCGGCAAGGTCGATCCCGAGCAGTGCCGCGGGCACCAGCCCGAATGCGGTGAGCGCCGAGTAGCGTCCGCCCACGTCGGGCGGCGCGAGGAACGTGTGCCGCCAGCCGCCGCGCTGGGCCCGCGCCTCGAGGGCACTTCCCGGATCGGTGATGGCGACGAAGTGGCGGCCCGCGGCGTCGCCCACGACGGCACGGGCCGCCGCGTAGAAGAAGTCGGCGAAGGCGAGCGTCTCGGTGGTGCCGCCCGACTTGGTCGAGACCACGAACAGCGTCGTCGCCGGGTCGATCGCCGCACGCACACGCGCGACGGCGACCGGGTCCGTGCCGTCGAGCACGGTCAGCCTCAGGCGGCCGGCCACGGGCGCGAAGGTGCGGGCCCACAGGTCGGGACACAGCGACGAGCCGCCCATGCCGACGAGCACCGCGTCGGTGAAGCCCTCGGTCGCCACCTCGGCGGCGAACGCCTCGTACGCGGCGCGCTCCGGCTCGATCGCCGCAGCTGCAGCGAGCCAGCCCAGGCGGTTGACGATCGCCTTCTGCGCGGCCGGGTCGGCCGACCACAGCGTCGCGTCGCGCGCCGCCATGCGGGCCGCGAACTTCGCCGCGCCGAGCGCCTGCACGCGCGCGGCAACCGCCGGCGCGAGCGGGCCGAGCGTCGCCCGCCAGCGTTCTGACGACAGCGCACGGACACCCTGCCGCCGCGCGTCGATCCCGGCCAGAAGCGTGACGAACGAGTCGGCGAAGGAGCGCACGCCGTCGCGCTCGAGTTTCGCGCAGGCGTCGGCGAGCGAGATTCCCGTGCCGGCCAGGCGCGCCAGGGTGGCCTGGGCAGCGGTGACGTGCGCCGCGTCGACCCCGGGCTCGACTGTCCCGTGATCGGCGAACGCGTCGAGCGTCTCGGGCGGCGTCGTGTTCACCGTGTCGGGGCCGATCAGCTCGGCGACGTACTTGACGTCGGAGTAGGCCTTGTTCTTGGTCCCGGTGCTGGCCCACAGCGGCCGCTGCTTGCGGGCGCCCTGCGCCGCCAGCGCCTCCCAGCGCGGCCCGGCGAACAGCCTGCCGAAGCGCCCGTAGGCCACGCGCGCATTGGCCACCGCGATCGTGCCCAGCAGCGAACGCGCGACGTCGCGCGTCGCCGGGGGCGTCGTGGACGCGGCGGCCAGCGCCGCCAGCTCGGGGTCGAGCAGTGTGTCGACGCGGCTGACGAAGAACGACGCGACCGAGGCGATCGGGCTGAGCGCACCGCCGGCGGCGACACGGTCCTCGAGCCCCGCGAGGTACGCCTCGACCACGCGCGCGTAGACCTCGACCGAGAAGATGAGCGTGACGTTGACCGGGATCCCCGCGGCGATGACCGCACGGATGGCGGGCAGGCCCTCGGCAGTGGCGGGGATCTTGATCATGACGTTCGGCCGCGCGACGGCGGCGAACAGGCGCTTCGCCTCGGCGATGGTGCCCGCGCTGTCGTGGGCGAGCAGCGGCGAGACCTCGAGCGAGGCGAAGCCATCGGCGCCCTGGGTGCGCGCATGGACCGGTCCCAGGACGTCGCAGGCGCGGCGGATGTCCTCGAGCGCGAGCGTATCGTAGACGGCGAACGCATCGGGCGCAGCCAGGGCCAGCGCGTCGAAGGCGCCGTCGTAGTCGGACGAGCCGCCGATCGCCTTCTCGAAGATGGTGGGATTCGAGGTGAGGCCCGAGATGCGACCGGCTGCGACCATGCCGGCGAGCTCGCCCGAATCGAGCAGCCCGCGACGGATGAAGTCGAGCCAGAGACTCTGCCCGGCGGCGAAGAGCGAACGGATCGGTGCGGGGGCGGCGGACGACACGGAATCCTCCTGGGAGTCGGCGCGGGTGCTACGGCGTGTAGCGGCGATCCTCCATGAGCACGGTCAGCGTCTGCGTGCCGATGGTGAAGCCGGGGCGCATCTTTCCCTCGACGCCGACCTTCGCGCCTTCGCGCGGGACGCCGCCCTCCTTGGCCACCACGGGGAGCTTCCCGGTGCCGTCGTCGACCTCGTAGATGCCGGTGCCGAAGACGCCGATCGCGGACGTGACCGTGCCGGCGATCCGGACCGTCTGGTCCCTGTAGCGCGACGGGTCGTCGAGCACCTGCTTGATCGGGGTGATGTCCTTGCAGCCGATGGCGGCGAGCGCGATCAGGGCAGAGGCCAGGGCGAGGGTGCGGAACGAGGGGGACGACGGACGAGCGGTCACGGGGCACTCCTTGCCGTTGCGGCGGGGACGTTTCCCCGACCTTACCCGCTCGCGGTGCGCGGCGCCACGCCTTCGATGGAGCCTAGCAGCAGGCGTCCCGCACGGGCGTCGGCGCGGAAAGTTCGTCGCTGACGGTCCGCACCGCGAGGCCAAGCCCGGCGAGCGCGGCGGCCAGGGTGGGTGCGGTGGTGGCGCCCGTCCGATAACCGACGTGGATCACGCCCGCCGCGGCGACGACCCGGGCGACGACCACGCCCGGCAGCGCCAGCAACGCGGCCTGCGCGCGGACGGCCTCGTCGCGCTCGAGCGGCCGCTCGAGGTCGAAGGTGGCGTGCCGCGGGGTGCCCTTGCCGGCCAGGAACGCGAACACGTCAGGCCGCCGTCGCGCCGCGGGCGGCGGCTGCAGCCTCGGCCGCGCGCTCGGCGCGGCGCCGCGGCGCATGCCGCCAGGCGATCACGGCCTCGACGAGGACGAAGATCACGCACACCATCATCACGGTCGTCAGCGTCGAGTTGATCCAGCCCTGGATCACCTTCCCGGTGTCGGGCAGGCGCGTCATCGGCAGGAAGTTGTTCTTCACCGACAGGAACCCGGCGGTGAGCGTGGTGACGGCGACGAACACCATGGGCACTGCCGTCGTCCACGCGTAGCGCGCGCGCCCGGCGTTGACCAGGATCGTCGTGCCGATCGCCAGCGCGAGCGCGGCGAGGAGCTGGTTGGCGATGCCGAACATGGGCCAGATCGTGGTGATCGATCCGGTGAGGATGAAGTACGTCCAGCCGGCGACGATCAGCGCCGTCGACAGGAGCGTGCCGGGCAGCCAGTCGACGCGGCCCAGCGGCTTCCACAGCCGGCCACCGAACTCCTGGACGAGGAAGCGCGACACGCGTGTGCCGGTGTCGATCGTGGTCAGGATGAACAGCGCCTCGAACATGATCGCGAAGTGGTACCAGTACGACATGAGTCCGCGCATGCCCGGCAGCGCCGTGAAGATCTGCGCCATCCCCACCGCCAGCGACACCGCCCCGCCGGTGCGCCCGGCCAGCGACTCGCCGACCTGCGCCTCGAGGCCCGCGAGGTTCACCGGCACGTAGCCGAGGGCGGCGAACTTCTCGGGCGCCACGTTGATCGCGAAGTAGTCGCCCGGGTGCAGCGCGGTCGCGGCGATGAGCGCGATCACGCCGACGAAGCCCTCCATCAGCATCGAGCCGTAGCCGATCATGCGCGTGTCGGTCTCCTTGTCGATCATCTTCGGCGTCGTGCCCGAGCCGACCAGTGCATGGAAGCCCGAGATCGCGCCGCAGGCGATGGTGATGAACAGGAACGGGAACACGGTCCCCGGCACGATCGGCCCGCCGCCGTGGATGAACGGCGTCACCGCCGGCATGTGCAGCTGCGGGTTGACCACGATCACGCCCAGCGCGAGGAAGAGGATCGTCCCCACCTTCATGAAGCTCGACAGGTAGTCGCGGGGACACAGCAGCATCCACACCGGCAGGACCGAGGCGATGAAGCCGTAGGCGGCCATCGCCATCGTCACCTGCAGCTTGTCGAGTGTGAACAGCGGGGCCAGCGCGGGGCTCTCCGCGACGAAGCGCCCGGCCACGACGCAGGCGAGCAGGAGCACGACGCCGATCGCCGTCGCCTCGCCGATCCGCCCCTTGCGGAAGCGGTACATGTAGAGACCCATGCCGAACGCGATCGGGATCGACATGCCGATGGTGAACGCGCCCCACGCCGAGTCGTGCAGCGCGTTGACGACCGCGAGCCCCAGCCCGGCGAGTGCGATCACGACGACGAACAGGATGGCGAGTGCGGAGACGAAGTACGCACGCGGCGAGATCTCGACCAGCGCCAGCTCGGCCAGCGAGCGGCCGCCGGAGCGCACGCTCGAGGCGAGGATGACGAAGTCGTGCACCGCGCCCGCGAGGCACACGCCGATCACCAGCCAGAGGAACCCGGGGAGGAACCCGAACTGCGCGGCGAGGACGGGTCCGATCAGCGGGCCGGCGCCGGTGATCGCGGCGAAGTGATGACCGAACAGGACCCAGCGATTGGTCGGAACGTAGTTCTGGCCGTCATAGAGCGTGTGGGCCGGCGTGGGACGAGTGGAGTCGAGGACCAGCGCCTTGGTAGCGAGAAACGCGCTGTAGTAGCGGTAGGCGATCGCCAGGCAGCAGGCGGCGACGAGGACGAGCGGCAGCGCGTGCAAGGCGCGGGCTCAGTCCTCGTTCGCGTAGCCGCGCGCGAGCGTCGGGTTGCGCACACCGACCTCGCCGCCGGAGGAGACGCCCGGACCCGGCGTCCAGCGCTTCGGGTTCGGGTCGAGATCGAGGCGGGGCGGCATCTGGTCGAGCAGCGGCGCGGCCAGGGAGGCCTTCACCTTGCCGCAGCGCGCACAGCGCGCGTAGGTGAAGCCGCTGCCGGGCCCCTCGGCGGGGACGAACCTGTGGGTGAACGGGAGGCAGAAAGCCATGGTTCAGGAATTCCTTTCGTTCTTGGACCCAATCCGCTCGCAGGATGCGACTTGCGGCCCCGGGGTGTCAAGCCTTCGCAGCTTCGGCAGCGGGCCACCAGGCCCGCGCCGGGGCTCCCGCACCCCACACTTCGGCAGCGGCCTCGTGCGCATGATAGGTCCAACCCGTCGTGATCTTGGGCAGGAAGTACGTCGCCTTCTGCGGCATGCGTTCGCCGGCGCGGCCCGCGGCCAGCACCTGCTCGACCGGCGTGCCGTTCATCAGGAACGCGGCGGTCGGCGGCAGCGCGGCGGCAGCGCCGGCGACGGCGCCGCTCGCCCGGGCGTCACCCCAGACGATCGCGAGCGCATCGGCCGCCGCCTTCACGTACTCGACGTTGGTCTGCGCGGCCAGCACCTCGGGCGTGATGCCGAGCCCGCGGCCCAGGATGAGCTCGTGCAGCTGCACGACGTCGAGACCGCGCGAGACCACATGCGTCGGCGAGTCGCCGAACGCGGCGTCGCGCAATGCGGCCGGGATCTCGAGGCCATACAGCGCGCGCTCCCCCGCCGTCGCGAACACGAATGCGCCGGCCGAATGCGCGGCGAGGAAGGCCTCGGCCCTGGCCGCGGCGTCGGCCGCGCTGCCGCCGGCGGAGCCGAGCGGCGTGACGACGAGCGCGCCGGGCAGCCGCTCGGCAAGCGCGCTCGCGGTGATCGGCGGCAAGCCGCGCAGGACGCGGTGCGTGGGCAGCACGAGGAGCCCAGGATCGGTCACGTCGACGAAGCAGGCGAGCATGAAGTCGCAGCCCGCGACAGCTCCGCCGGAGGCGCGCCGTACATCCCGGTGCCGCAGCGCCGATTCGTAGCGATGGTGCCCGTCGGCAAGGACCACATCCTGGGCGGCGAGCGTGCGCGCGATGTTTGCGACCCCCTCGGCGGCGCAGGCCTCCCCGCCATTGGGCGCGGCGCCCCCAGCCGCGACATCCGGAATCGCCCACAACGACTCCGCTCCCTCGTCGGTCTGCGCC
>JANPEF010000089.1:0-10000 GCA_031431875.1 Candidatus Eiseniibacteriota bacterium
TCTCGAGCCCGCCGACGACTACCGCGCGGTCGCTCACGTGCGTTTCGCGTGGGGCGGTCGTGCGGTCGACGCCTACTCCACGCATCTGCATCACACGCCGGAGGGCGGTGCCATCCGCGCGACGCAGATCCGGCACCTGCTCGCCTACGTGGACTCGACGCAGGGCGACGGGCCCACCGTGATCGCGGGCGACTTCAACGCCGAGTTGGGCTCGCCCGAGATGGACCTGGTCAGGGCGCGATACGTCGACGCCTTCCAGTCGGTGCATCCAAAGGCGTCCCGCAGCGAGGCCGCGACATTCAACCCGCGCTTCGGCGGTGACCCGGGAGCGATCGATCACATCTTCGTCGCGCGCGACGGGAAGAGACAGCTGACGCCGGTCGCGTGCGAGGTCATCTTCCACACCGTCGGCCCCGACAGCGTGTGGGCGTCGGATCACTTCGGTGTGGTGGCGAGGGTGCGCGCGGAGAAGTGAGGGGTCGAATCGGTGGCGACTCCCGGGGACTCAGAAGTCCAGCGAGGCGACGACGACGACGACGAGGGGCTCGTTCTCATCGGGGTTGAAGACGATGGCGCTCAGCTCCCCGCCTCCATGGGAGAGGCCAAGGAGCAGCCCTCGCTGAAACTCCCGGTCGGATTCGTAGGCCTGGGTCCGCTGCACGACGACGCCGATCGTTCCCCAGTCCACCGGCATCACCGTCAGCTGCGACCAGTTGTAGAAGAAGCTGTCGACGTCGTCGTCCAGGTCGAACACGTGTTCGCTCTCGCTGTAGAGCTCGAGCGCGCGCCAGCTCAACGAACCCTTGTATCCCGGCGCGACGCCCCGCGCGTCCCCGAAAACGAAGCCGGCGATCGGCGTTATCTCGAGCGCGAGCGACTTTCCCGCGCTCAAAGTCCAGCCGATCCACGTCGAGGCGGTGTGGAGATCCTCGTAGTTGTAGCGCGCTTCCAGGTGCAGCCGTCCCCGGTCGACGGTGAACGTGGGCTGGATGTAGTCGTCGTCCCCAGGCACGAAGTACGCGTAGGACGATGCTCCAAAGGACCACGGAGTGGGCGGGCTCGACTGCGCCGCCGCATCGGTGCATGCGAGAACGACGCCGAACAGTGCGAGGGCCGGCGTGATTGCGCTCAGGAAGCCATGGGACATGGGCCCTCGAACCTCGATCGCCTGCCGTCGTGTCCCTCGGTCGCCTTCACCGCGACGCGAACGACGGCGAGAGCCAGAACGAACAGGAAAAGTTTCGCACTGAATTGCATGCGGCATCTCCGTCGGTTCAGGGGACACGGTAGCAACGGGCGGAAGGGCGCGCGATCGGGTCCAGCGCGCCCGAGAGCCGAAGCCGGTCGCATTCACGAACTTTACCCCACAGCTCGCCTTCCCGCGAGGCTCCGCGCTGCGCCCAGGTACTGCAGCGCCCCGCGCAGCCGCTCCTCGATGGTCGCGGCTCCGAGTGCTGCCGTGTGCGCTGCTCCAAGCCGTGCCTCGTCCCCACGACAACCAAGCCCGCGCAATGCCGACTCGACCTCGGGGTCGCGCTGCGCCGCGGCATCCGCGCGTTTGTGCTGCATGAACTCGCGTCCGAATGCCCGCTCGGCCTCGAGCTGGTTGTGCGCGCGACAGCGCAGGCGCAGCCCTTCGACGGTGGATTCGCCTCCTTGCGCGAACGAAACGACATGATCAAACTCGAGCATCCGCTCCGCGCCGCACTGCCGACCGCCGGAGCCGGTGAACGTGCAGCGGCCGCCATCGCGCACCCAGACGGCGCGGCGGACTGCCGCGGGGATCGCCCGGCCGCGGGTCGCCGGGAGCGCCGGACGGGCCGACGCCCGACTCGGGCGCACCGGGGCCGCGCCCTTGCGCTTCTCGAGCTGCACGAGCAGCGCGTCGAGCGCGCGGTCCAGCACTTCGGCGAGTTCGCCCCCGGGGACGGCGTGCGCCAGCAACGCCTGCGCCCGGCGCAACTTGGCGTGCGTCGCCTCGCCGATCGGCACCTGGACGACGTAGCGGGGTGCGGGGGGAACATGCGCCAGCGCATGCTCCTCGGGCCGGGCGCCAACATGCGCCAGCGCATGTTCATCGGCCGCGGGGCCGGCCGGCGCCAGCTCGAGTTCGCCGGCCGCGTCGCGCGGGGCCGGCTGCACCGCCGGACGGACCACGATCACGCGGGCCCGAAGCGTCGAGGGCAGCGGCGCCGCTCCGAAATGGTCCGCGAGCCAGGCCTCGAGCTTGTCCTTCGATCGTCCGGCCGCAGCGGCGACGAGTTCGTCGATGTTCTCCCCAGTGAGGCTCGGTGCGAGCACGCAGACCGCAGTCAGATGGAGCCGGCCCGCGGCCAGGTCGTCGAAGAGCCGCGGGAAGCGACGCGCGGCGCGCGCCGCCTGGATGCGCTTGGCCGTGGCGTCCTCGGAGAGCCGGAGCTCGCCAAGGCAGTAGGCGAACATGGACGAGTACCCGGCCGGTGCGTAGAGTCGGCGGGAGTCGACCTCGGCGATGTGCGCGAGCAACTCCGCGGTCTTGGCGCGATCGCGCGAGACGAGGGCCGTGAGTCCGGACAGCAGCGTCGCGTCATCGAGGTGCGTCAGTCGGTACGTGGACATGGTCGGTCTCGCTTCGGGGGCGAGGTTCCGGAGTCGTGCGGGAATCGCACCGACGTTCCGATGATATCGCGCGAGTTGGACGCGACCTGGCGCGGCGCCAGAGCGCATCTTCGAGACGATCGCGAGCTCGGAAAGCAAACCACGCGATTCGCTCTCTCCTGCACGATCCTCGGCGCGCTGACGCGCCGTACGAGCCGGCGCACGAGGCCACGACTCGCGCGCACCGAAAACCCGGCAACAAAAATTGAACAGCCCGTCGAGAATCTTTTGACGGTAGTTGCGAGTCGATCGGTCGGGCCCGCCGGATTCTGGTTCAACCGCAGTCAAGACTCCTCTGCTAGCCTCCGTGGCGGGAGGACGACATGGGGAACACCGTCAAGCGCTCCACCGACGAGAAGAAGATCACCCTCCGCCCGGCAACCGCGTCGGACCAGGAACCCCTCGGCCGCTACGGCGCCGCGCTCATGCGCCAGCACCATGCGGCCGACCCGGGGCGATTTATCCTGGTCGAGCACCCGGATGCCGACTACGGGCGCTTCCTCGTCTCGCGGATCACGAACCCGAGCAGCCTTGTCCTCGTCTTCGAAGGCGAAGGCGCGGTGCTCGGCTACGTCTACGCTGACGTCGCACGCCACCTGGGCGCCGGGCGCATGCTGCTGGGCGCCGCCATCGAGTGGATCCGCTCGAAGGGCCGGTCGCAGGTCGTGCTGATGACCAAGAGCCGGAACGAGCACGCGCATCACCTGTTCGCCGCGCTCGGCTTCCGCCCCACGATGATCGAGATGACCCTGGACCTGGGCCCGAAGGGGGAGAATTGATCATGGCGGCGCCCGAGACGATCATCTTTCAAGCATGGGAGGCCTACTACGGCATCGTCGGCTCGTCCGCCGGGGCTCTCGCGGGGCTGCAGTTCGTGGTGCTCACGCTGCTGACCGAGGCGGGCCTGACCCGTGACTCCGGCGAGACCCCTTCCGCCTTCGGCAGCCCGAACGTCGTGCACTTCTGTACGGCGCTGCTGGTCTCGGCGGTGCTCAGCGCCCCGTGGCATCACGTGGGACCGCCCGCGGTCGCCGTCGCGCTGACCGGCCTGGGCGGCTGCCTCTACACGATCGCAGTCATGCGACGTGCGCTGCGCCAGCAGGGCTACGAGCCGGTGCTCGAGGACTGGATGGGGCACGGCGTCCTGCCGTTCCTCGCCTAAGCAGAGCAGGTTCTCGCGGGCGCCCGGATCGCGCAGAACGCAACCGATGGACTGTTCATCGTCGCCGGCTCGGCGCTGCTGCTCGTCTTCATCGGGATCCACAACGCCTGGGACACGGTCATGTACATCACGGTCGAGCGGGCGCGGTCGCGCCGGGCGAAGGCGGAGGCGGAGCGGAAGGCACAAGCCCCACGCCGCCGTTGTCGCCGCCGGCCTGAAAGAGAGGAACGCAATGCAGACCCGCAGACTCGGCGCCATGCTCGAAGTCTCCGCCCTCGGCCTCGGCTGCATGGGCATGAGCCACGCCTACGGCGCCGTGGAGGAACGTGACGAAAGCGAGTCCATCGCCACCATCCATCGCGCGCTCGAACTCGGCGTGACGTTTCTCGACACGGCCGAGGCGTACGGGCCCTTCGCCAACGAGGAGCTGCTGGCCCGCGCGCTCGAGGGCAAGCGCGACGGCGTCGTGCTTGCCACGAAGTTCGGATTCAGGTTCGACGCGAACGGCGCCATCGCGGGCATGGACAGCCGGCCGGAGCACATCCGCGTGGCCGTCGAGGGCTCGCTCCGCCGCCTGAAGACGGACCGCATCGACCTGCTCTACCAGCACCGCGTCGATCCGGTCGTGCCGATCGATGACGTCATCGGGGCGATGGCCGAACTCGTGCACGCCGGCAAGGTTCGCCACCTCGGCCTCTCCGAGGCCGGCGAGAAGACCATCCGCCGCGCGCACGCCGTGCATCCGATCGTGGCGCTGCAGAGCGAGTACTCGCTGTGGGAACGTAACCTCGAGCCGCGCATCCTCCCGTTGCTGCGCGAACTCGGCATCGGTCTCGTGCCGTTCGCGCCGCTCGGTCGCGGGTTCCTCACGGGTGCGGTGAAGCGCGCGGAGGAATGTCCCGAGGGCGACTTCCGGCGCAACGATCCGCGCTACCAGGGTGCCAACTTCGACGCCAACATGCAGGCCGCCTCGACGGTGCGCGAGATCGCCGCCAAGAAGGGCGCGACCACGGGACAGGTCGCGCTCGCCTGGCTGCTGCACCAGGGGGCGGACATCGTGCCGATCCCCGGCACGAAGCGGCGGAGCTACCTCGAGGAGAACGTGGGCGCCGCGGATGTCTGGCTGAGCGCTGCGGAGCTCGCGGCGCTCGGAGCGGCGCTTCGCGCCGAGAATGTGTCCGGCCCGCGCTACGGCGCGAAGCAGATGGCACAGGTCGACCGATAGTCTCGAGAGCCTTCGCATGGCCACCTCGATCGAGTTCATCGGCCGCACGACGGAGAAAGAATCCCCTCTGCAATCCTTCCAGAAGAGCTAGGCTTCACGCTCACCCGCCTACCCTTGATCAGCAGGGATCCGGAATCCAGGAGCGCACGCCGCAACCGGAGAACCTTCCCATGCCCTCCATTTCGATGCCGCGTTCATTTGCCCACGGCGCCGCGCTCGCCTGCCTTGCCATCGCCGGTCTCATCGCGCCCGTGGCCGGGGCGACTCTCTACGCGCTCGGAGGCAATCACGGACCCAGCGGTGGCCAGAGCGCGCTGTACACCCTGGACGACGCCACGGGAGTCATGACCTGGGTGGGGAGCCTGCACACCGCGGGAAGCTTCGATAACACCCTCTACAACGGTGGGCTCGCCTACGATCCCGGCGCGGACCGCATGTACGGGCTGGGTTGCGACTCGTCGGGCACGAGCGCCCTGTTCCTGGTCGACCGGACGGACGCCTCGATGGTCCGCCTCGGCTACTGCTACCCGCCGAACACCGGAGCGTTCTGCTCGGGGGGTCTCGCGTTCGACATCACGAGCGGACGCCTGTTCGCCGTGGGCGACTTGAACCAGCCTCCGTACCAGCGCACCAGCCTCGTGGAGCTGAACCCGCTGACCGGCGCGGCGACGGTGCTGGGGGACCACAACCCCGCCGGCACGTACCTGTCCGGACTCGGCGCGGATCCCCAGACCGGCATCCTGTACGCGAACGGCAACAAGGCCTTCGAGTCGCAATCCGCATTGTTCACGCTCGACAAGAACTCCGGCGCGGCCATGTTCGTGGGCTACCACGGGCTCACACTCGGCCGCCAGATGAAATACTCGGGCCTGGCGGTGAATCCCGTGACCGGGACCATGTACGGATTCGGGAGCTTCTCCGGGAGCCAGAACAACCTGTACACCGTGAACAAGGCGACCGGCACGGCGGTCTCGGTGGCGCCCGCGACACCGAACGGCATCGGCGTCGACGGGGCGCTGGTCTACGTCGGAACGGACATCCTCGCGGTCGCACCCGGCAAGGGCGTGACGACGCCCCTGCGCGCGTGGCCCAATCCGGCGCGCTCGGACGTCGCATTCGCGTTCAGCCTCGAGCAGCCCGGAACCATCGTGCTGGCGCTCCACGATGTCGCAGGCCGGCGCGTGGCGTCCGTCCCCGCCGGCGAGTTGCCCGCAGGCTCGCACGTGCTCCGCTGGAACGGACTCGACTCGAGCGGCGCCCGCCTCCCCGCCGGCCTGTGCTTCGCCACGCTTCGCGACCACGGAGTCGCCATCGGTCGCACCAGCGTGCTGGTGGCTCGGTAGGTCTCGCCGCCCCGCGCAGCAGCATCATCACCGCCGGCGCTTCTTGCGCTTGAGCTCCCGCAGCTTCTTCGCCTCGCGACGTTTCGCGCGCAACCACCCGGTCGCCAGCAGACGACCCGGTCCCTGGCCTTCCGCTCGACCAGCGTCGCGAACACCCCCAACAATTTCGTGGACATACTGTGCGCAACACAGTACTGTGTGGTCCATGGGTGACACGGACGCCTTCGCCAAACTGGAGATGGAACTCCGCCGCGGGGTGGTCGTCCTGGCCACCCTGTCGCAACTGCGCAAGCCGCGCTACGGCTACGAGCTGCGCCAGGCGCTGGCCGATCGGGACATGCCGATCGAGGAGGGGACCCTGTATCCGCTGCTGCGGCGCCTGGAGGGCCAGGGCCTCCTGCACAGCGAATGGCAGACCGAGAGCGGCTCGCCGCGGCGCTACTACGCGCTCACGGGCGACGGCCGCAGGCTTCTGAAGAAACTGACCGAGTCCTGGCAGGGCATGAATGCCGCCATGGTCCGGCTCCTGAGGGAGGACTGACGATGGATGCGAACGACGTGATCGAGGGTTACGTGAGCGAGGTGGCATTGCAATTGCCCCGCCGGCAGCGCAACGACGTGGCCCTCGAGCTGACCGCGCTGCTGCGCGAGGGCCTTGAGGATCGTGCGGAAGCGGCCGGACGCGATGCCGACGCGACCATGGCGGTCGAGTTCCTGAACTCCTTCGGCCGGCCCGAGGATGTGGCCGCGCGCTATCGCCAGGCGTTGACCGTCATCGATCCGGCCGACGGCCCCCGGTTCGTGCGCCTGACCTGGATCGGCCTGGTGATCATCTGGGGCCTTGGCCTGCTCGAGGTCCTCGGACAGCCGGGCGTCTCCGGCGCGGACACGATCCTGCTCATCGGCCGGTTCTGGTTCGGCACCGTGCTGCCTTCGCTGTGGTGGCCCGGGCTCCTCGTGGCCTACTTCGCCACCAGCGCCTGGGTCGGCCGGCGCTGGCCGCCGGCCGCCGACTGGAAGCCGCGCGCCAAAGACCGCCTCGACGGCGGCCGCGCCGCGCTGCTGCTGGGCATGGCCGGAGTCGCCCTCGGTTGCGTCGTGCTCAGCAACCCCACCGTGGTGCTGGACGTGGTGTGGCAGGGCCGTGCGGCGCCGGCGGCCTATACCGCGCTCACCTACGACCCCGGCTTCCTGCAGCGCCAGGCGCCGTGGCTGTTCGCGCTGGTCCTTTCCAACCTGCCGCTCATGGCCTTTGCCCTGGTGAAGGGCCGACGCCCCGCCGGCCTGCGCCGCCTGGAAACCGGCCTCTCGCTGCTGACCTGCGCCATGATGTTGTGGGTGGTGTTCGACGGCCCGGTCCTCGCCACGCCGGCCGGCGACGAAACCGCGAAATTCCTCATGCTGGCGATCGTCGTGGTGGTCCTGCTCGGCCTCGCCGTGAGCCGGTACAGAGAGGTGCGCCCGGCCGCCACGAGAACAGCGGTCGCGGGCCCGAACGCCTCGGGGCACTCGGCATCGGAGCGTCCTCGGTAGGCTGATGGGAGTGGGCGGTCGGCCGGTACTGTCGGCGCGGCACCTCCCGATCAGTGGATCCGCACGAGCAGCGTGCTCGCCGTCAGGTCGCCCCCGCGGGCGCGCACGGCGTAGACGCCGGCCGCAACGCGGCTGCCGGAGTCGTCCCGACCGTCCCAGGTCAATCGATGGGACCCCGCCGCAAGTGAAGCCCGGATCACGCGGACCTGCCGTCCGAGCAGGTCGTGGATGCCGATGAGAACGTCACCGGGGCGCGACAGCGTGAACTGCAGGGACACGTCGTTGCGGGAGGGGTTGGGCGTTGCCCGCAGGAGCGTGAGCCCGGACGCGCGGGGATCCTCCACGCCGACGAGGCCTTCGGACGTGCACGTGGCCGAGCATCCGTCCCCGTCCGTCAGGTTGTTGTCGTCGCACTCCTCGAGGCCCTCGAGCGCGCCGTTGCCGCAGGTTGACGCCGGGACAGTCCCGCTGCTCCCCGCGTTGTTCCGGGGCGCCGGCGTCGCGAAGGCGAAGTCGTTCGCGCTATCCCCGGTGTCGTCGGTGCCCTCGAGCAGGGTGGGGGAGCCGGCAACGTCCAGGCGACGCGCGATCGCCTGGCCGGAGATTCCGTCGCCGGCGTTGAACGGCGTGCCGACCCCCGTGCTCGGGCCGGCATAGTTCCCCCAGGCCACGCAGTCGATCGCGTCGAAGCAGATCTTGCCGCCCGCGGCCGGAATGACCGGCGTCATCGTCAGGTCCGCGCTCACGCCGAAGAAGGTGGCCGCCTCGGGAGTGGCGATCAGGATTTTCGATTGATTGGCTCCGTTGCCGACACTGCCGCTGAAGGTGAACGAGCCGACCATGGTGTTGCTGCTGTCGAACACCTGGATCGAGTGGCCACCGACGACGCTCTGACCCGCCGCGTACATCTGGAGCACGACGTACCGAGCGTTGGGCGCGGCCGGTGTGCCGGCGAAGACCTCGGCGATCTTCATGAGATGGAAGGCGGCGTGCGCCGGCGCCGCCGGCGACAGCGCGGTGAGAAGAAGGCTGCTGAGGAAATAGGCCAATCGTCGCATGGGAGCGCTCCAGGGAGGGGTCTGGGAGAAACCCCGATCGGCAAGAGGCGGAGTCGGGGACAGGAAGAGGGCAAACCAGATTACCCCGGTGCCTCGCCGGGATCAACCACGGGCGGCAGGGGCGGAGCGGCAGTTGGGTACGGTCGAGTTGTAAAGCCCGGGATGGGGACCGATGCTTCTGGGTGAGCGTACGACTCGTACGATTCGTACGAACCGTACGCCCTTCGAACAGCCCACCTGTCCCCCCGGGGGCTTAGCTCGAAGGGGCGGCACCGGCCGATCCTCAGCCGGCGGTCTCAACTGCTGCCGCACCCGCCGCCACAGCTCGACGAGCAGCCCGAACCGCCGCTGCCGCCACCACCGTCGCCCGAGCCCGAGCCGGAGTCGCCGCTACTGCCGGGATCCCCGCCGCCGGCCTGCGAGGTCGAGTCGGACCACGAGCCGCTGCTCTCGCCGCCGCCCGAGGCTCCGCCACCGAACTCCGGCATGCTGGCGGGCGCGTGGTCGTTCGCGGACCCCGAGTCGGAGAACCAGGCATACAGCGGCGTGTCGCCGTAACCGCCCGCCCGCGAGGTGACAAGCTTCTTGCGGCGGGGCGAGTGCTCCTCCTCCGGATCCGGCTCCGGCATCCCTGCGAACTTGGGGACTCCCCAGAACTCCGTGGGCGGCTCGCGGTCGAACTCGGTGCGGTACAGCTCGCAGGTCGCGAGGTACTGCGCCTGGAACGCGGCCGTCTGCTCGTCGAGCGGCACCAGCTCGGGATGGTGATCGAAGTCGTGCCGCAGGACCTCGGCGCAGAACTCGCGATAGCCGCGCGTGAACAGCAGGTGCTCGTGCCACACCTGGTCGATCACCTTCGGTGGCGTGACCGGGAAATCCGAGATCATCCCGAGATAGACGTACTTGCGGTACTCGTCGATGGCCCGCAACGCGAAGTGCCGACTCCACCCGAGCTTGCGCCTCAGCTTGTCGGCGAAGGCTCGCGTCGAGGCATCCGATCCGCCGAACGCCGCCTGCACTCGATCGAGCAACTGCGGCGGCG
>JANPEF010000090.1:0-5310 GCA_031431875.1 Candidatus Eiseniibacteriota bacterium
GTTCGACTCGGCCGCGAACGTCGACCTGGCGGATCCGACCGAGCAGCACGACGAGATCCAGCGCAACATCCGTCGCGCCGGCCAGTTCAAGCAGACGCTGTCGCTCGCCCTGACGTTCAACGCGTTCTGAGCGCCTTTGCCCGAGTCGGCAACGCGGGGCCCCGCCCGGCGCAGGGGCTCCCTCGCCGACTCAAGCGAAGGCATTCAACCGGGCAGCCTCATCGGCAATCGCGGAGGAACGCTTCCTCGAGCGTACAGCTGCAGGCGCAGGGCGGACCGCCGATCGTCTGGAGCTTGAGGAAGCGACCGGCAAGCGTGCCGTCGACGCCGGGTTCCTCGATGAAGAAGCCGACGATCTTGCTGAGCTGAAGCTGGCCCCGTCCGGTCCCGCGTTCGACCCGCGGGTCGTGCAAGCCGACGATCACGAGGCGCGAGGAGCGCCCGGCGTCGCGCATGCCGACGATCGAGCCCGAAGCGGGATCCCACCGCGCTTCGGGATCCCCCGCCACCATCGTCGCGAACGCCTCGGCGCTCGGACCCGCCATGGATCCGGGTTGCACTTCGAGCCAGTCGCCATGCTCGATCAGCGACGACTGACAGCCCGCCAGCGCGTCGCGATAGGCGCGCGCGCCGCGCTGGGGCGTGCCCTTGTTCGCCGCCGGAAACGCGACGGCGGCGTACGTGTCGTGGCGGCTACGGTCTCCCGGCGCGGGTCGCAGTCGCAGCAGGCGACCGAGGTCCCCATCGGGAGCAAACACGTTTCCCGGGACGGGATCGGCCGTGTAGCCGGTCAAGGTCGAGTGATAGAACTCCAGGTCGAACCGCGCATTGCCGTTCCCATCCTCGAACGGCTCGCCGGCATCGAACAGGCCATTGCCGCTCAAGTCGGTGTACGGCTCGCGATCGAACTCGCCGTTGTTCGCCCACGCCTCGTGGCCGACGAGAACCGTGACGTCGTCCCAACGGTCCGCGATCGAAATCGGCTTGACGCAGGCGCTGGTGCACACCGGCGTACAATCGCGCCGCTGCTGCTCGGCGCCAGCAGGCCCGGCAAGAGTTGCGAGCGCGCCGAGCACGGCGGTGGCGCGGATGAAGTGACGACCCAGGCGCATCTGGCCTCCTGCGAAATCGGGATAGGGGGTAGCGGGTTCGCCCCACTACTCCCCTCCCACACCACCGGACATGCGGGTCCGCATCCGGCGGTTCGATGGTTCAGCGATCGGCGAGGCGAGGAACGCCGAGCCGGTCGAAGTGTGAAGTGGGCAGCGCGGTCTGAAGCGCCCAGTGTGTGGCCATCGCCCACCAGCGGCGCGAGTGGGCAGCCGCCCCCCGAGCGTCGCGGTCCGGGACTCCCCGGGCGCGCAGTTCGCGGTAGGCGGTGGTTCCTCGCTTCCACTGCTTGAGCTGCACGGCGCGCAGCCGTCGGCGGAGCCATTCGTCGAGGTCTCGGAAGATGCCGGGCGTCTCGGCCAGCTGGAAGTAGAGCTTCCAGCCGGTGAGGTAGCTCCGCAGTTCCTCGACCACCTTCGTCATGCTCCGTCCGCCGTTGCGTCTCGTGATGACACGTACGCGGGCCTTCAGCGCCGCGAGGGCTGCTGGTGCGACGCGAGGTCGGACGATTCGTCCCTTGGCCACCCAGAAGCTGTAGCCGAGGAACTTGCGCTCCCACACCCGTGCCACCGCGCTCTTGGCCTCGTTGACCTGCAACCGGAGTCGCGCGAACAGCCGCTTGAGCGTCGCCATCGCATCGTCCGCCGCCCGCTTCGACCCGGTGTACACGTTCAGGTCGTCCGCGTAGCGTGCAAACACGAGGCCTCGCTTCTCCAGTGCCTTGTCCACTTCGTCCAACAGCACGTTGGCCAGCAGTGGCGACAGGGGGCCGCCCTGCGGCGTCCCTTCGTGTCGCTCCACCACCACCCTGCCGTCCATGATCCCGGCCCTCAGGTAGCGGCGGATCAGTCCCAGCACGCGGCCGTCCGTGATCCGCCGCGACAATCGCTCCATCAGCACGTCGTGGTTCACCCGGTCGAAGAACTGCGCCAGGTCCACGTCGGCCACCCAGCGCCGGCCCGACTGGATGTAGCGTTGCGCTGCTCGCACCGCTTGATGCGCGCTGCGCCCCGGTCGGAAGCCGTAGCTGTGTTCGGAGAACGTCGGGTCGAACTGCGGCTGCAGCACCTGCAACAGGCACTGCTGGAGGAACCGGTCCACGACCGTCGGGATGCCGAGTGTTCTCGTCCCCCCGCCGGCCTTGGGGGTCTCCTGCCGCTTCACCGGCTGCGGCTGGTAGATCCCCGCGAGCAGTTGCTCGCGGATCGCCTCCCAGTGCGCGACCAGATGTGGCGTCAGGTCGTCCACGGTCATCCCGTCCACGCCGGGACTGCCCTTGTTCTGCTTCACACGCTTGAGCGCCGCGAGCGCGTTGGCGCGTCCGATCACCTGCTCCATCAGCCGGTGGTCGTCTCCTGAGCGGTCGTCTCCGTGGGACGTCGTCGGGGCTTCGCCGCTACGCTGGATTGTCAGGGTTTCACCCCTATTGTCCAGCGCGAGCTCCAGTTGTTTGGACTTCTGGCGCATGGCCCTTCCGTGTCTTGCGTTCGTCTCGCTCGTCCATCGTTCGGCCCTTCGTGGCGTTGCCACCACTACTACGGCCTCGGCTGACTCCTCGCTCCGTGGCTCGCGGCCGCGTCGCCCTTTCAGGCGTCAGGCGAGGTCTCCCCAGATAAGAACGCTGGCCGTCCCGACACGACCGCCGGATTTACGCCGCCGAGCTTTGGTCACGAGAGCTTCGCGGTCATTCGCCCGCTCGCCCTGCCCGGTGCCGCCTCATATCCGATTTCTGTTCGTCGGCCCGTCGGTTCGTTCCCCGCTTCCTTCGGACGCTCCCTCACGGTTACGCCCTTGCGGTTCCCTTGAGTCCCTGTGACCAAGTCCTCGGAGGACTTCCACCTCCAAGTCAGCGCCCATGCTGGGCGTACGAACAAAGGCGGTCCTCCCGAGGGAGGACCGCCGAAAAGTGAAGCGATCCGAATCGCGGCGCCCGGGTCAGGCGCGCTTGACGTTCGCCGCCTGCAGGCCCTTCGGCCCCTGTTGCACGTCGAACTCGACGGCGTCGCCTTCGGCCAGGGTCTTGAACCCGGATCCCTCGATGGCGGAGAAGTGGACGAACACGTCCTCCCCACCCTCCTGCGAGATGAATCCAAAACCCTTCGACTCGTTGAACCACTTCACGGTTCCCTTGGCCACGATCTTGACTCCTGATTCAGAGAGATCCCATACGAACGGACACGCCGCAGGCCGGGGACGACCTGCGGCGCGACCAGCGTGCTTCGAAGATCGTTGAACCCAGGTGAACCAACCCGCGCGACGAAGCTAGGCGAGGGGCCGGGGCGTGTCAAGCACCGAGGCTCAGCTCCGAGGCTCAGCTCCGAGAATCAGCTCCGAGGCTCACCCCGGCAGCGTCCCGACCAGCTGGAAGTTGTAGCGGATGCGGACGAACAGCGCCTGGAGCCGGCCGCCCGGGATGTAGGGCTCGAAGCTGGTGCGGTAGGCCGCCCGGACCGCCTCTTCGTCGAGCAGGGGCACGACCCCCTGCTCGAGCGCAACGTCCTCCACTTCGCCCAGCATGTTGACGAATGCGACGACGATGACCACCCCCTCGATGCCCTGTGTCACCGCCGCCTCGGGGTAGTTGGGCTTGGCGACCGCGCGGACGATCACGTCTTCCGATTGCACCGTGGGCAGGTCACCGTAGAGCGTACGCAGGCGCGCGATGGGATCCTCGCCGGTCGACAGGACCGGGCTCCTGCCGTGCGTGCCGGGGCGGGCCTTCGGCGGCAGCGGCGAGGCGGGCACGACCTTGCCGCGGAACTCGACCTCGGGCAACTCGGTGAGCACCCCCATGAGGGTCGCCGGCGCGCCCCGCTCCGGTTCGCCGCTGGGCAGCAGGCGCACGCGGATCAGCCGTTCGTAACGCACTGGGCCGCGATAACCGAAACGCTCCGCGGTCTGCTCGCGGGTTTCTTCACGCATGTCCCGGGGGATGAGGACGAGCACGAGCAGCAGGTGGAGGGCACAGGCCACGGTCACGGCCACCCCGCCGATCCGCGGATCGGAGCGAAGCCGACTCGACCACAGGACTTCCTGATCGGCCATCATGCGCACTCTCCCCGGTCCGTTCGAAGGAGCGGACCGCGCCCGGCGCAACGAGCATAGCACCGGAATAGACTCGGCGCGACAGCGCCGAGCGGGCGGGTCAGGTTCCGACGTCGGAGGTGGGCTCCGGTGCCGGCACCGTGTAGGCGCTCAGGTCACGGACGCCGGCCGCCGCCAGGACCTCCTCATCCAACAACAGCCGGCCGGTGGCCGCAGGTGACCACGGGGCCGTGACAAGCGCGTGGCAGGCGTCGGCCACGATCGCCGGCGAGCGCCACGGGCCCGCGGTGTCGAACCACGCCGCGAACACGCGGGTCGCCTGCGTGTCGATGAGCGTGCGCGGCCACAGCCCGTCGACGGCGATCCGGTCGACCGCGAGCTCGGCGGCGAGGCCGATCGTCAGGTGCGACATCGCGTACTTGGTCGTCAGGTACGCGGTGCGGCCGCTCCAGCCGCCCAGCACTGCCGCGTCGCGCTCGAGGGGCGGGCACAGGTTGACGATATGCCCGTGTCCCGAGGTCCGCAGGTACGGAATCGCCGCCCGCGCCATCAGCAGCGGGGCGCGCTGGTTGATCGCGATCATGCGATCGAGCAGGCGCACCGCGATCGTCTCGACCGGCTCCCAGCGGATCGCGCCGGCGTTGTTGACCACCACGTCGATACGCCCGAACGCCTCGACTGTGCGGGCGACCAGCCGCTCGACCTGCGCCTCGTCGCGCACGTCGGTGGCGACGGCCAGCGCGCGGCGACCGAGCGCCTCGACCTCGCGCGCGACGTCGTGGATGGTGCCCGGGCGCGCGGCGGAGGCGACCTCGGTCTTGGCGCCGATCGCGATGTCCATCCCGGCGGCGGCCAGGCGCAGTGCGATCGCCCGCCCGATCCCGCGGCTCGCTCCGGTGACGATCGCGACGTGGCCGGTGCGATCGAGCGGGCTCACGAGTCCTTCGCCGCGGCGCGCAGCCGGATGCGCACGGGCGACGCCTCGAGTCGATCGAGCTGCACCCTGCCGGTGCGCGCATCGAGCGCGCCGAAGGCAAGCACGCCGGTCGGGCACGACTGCACGCAGGCGCCGCAACGCACGCACTCGGGATCGTTCATGGGCAGCCCCTTGTTGGCGAAGCTCATGACGTCGATCCCCTGGTGACAGACCGACGT
>JANPEF010000091.1:0-99976 GCA_031431875.1 Candidatus Eiseniibacteriota bacterium
CCGCCGATGCGCGCGCCGTCCATCACGACGTCGACCGCGGGCGTCGCGGTCAGGACGTACGCTCCCGTTTCCTCGACCTTCGCGCCGAGCCAGCGCACGGCATCGCCGAGCGAGATGACGAAGTTGCCGTGATTCATCAGCGGCGGCGGCGCGATCGGGAAGCGCAGCTTGCCCGTCTTGGTGAGGAAGTAGACGTCCTCGCCCGTGACTTCGCTCTCGAGCGGGAAGCCCTGCGCCCGCCAGTCGGGCATCAGCTCGTTCAGCGCGATCGGGTCGAGCACCGCGCCCGAGAGACCGTGGTCGCCGATCTCGGCGCTCTTCTCGACGACGGCGAGCTGGATTTCGCCGAGCGCCGGCCCGGGGTGCGTGCCCGCGGCGATGGCTTCGTCGTGGCGCGCGATCAGGTTCGACAGGTGGAGCGCGCCCGCCAGGTTCGCGGGGCCGGCGCCGACGAAGAGGACGTCGACTTCGAGGACCTCGCGCTCGCTCATCGCGGCGCCGCCTGCGTGGTCGCCTGCGACGCCTGCGCGTGGTGCCGAGCCTCGAGCCAGCGCTCGGCGTCGATCGCCGCCATGCAGCCCGAGCCGGCGGCGGTCACGGCCTGGCGGTAGGTCTTGTCCTGTACGTCGCCGGCAGCGAAGACGCCCGCGAGGTTCGTCTTCGTGCCGTCGTGCGTCTTGATGTAGCCCGTCTCGTCCATGTCGAGCACGCCCTGGAACGGCTGCGAGTTCGGCTGGTGCCCGATGGCGACGAACAGCCCCGTGACGTCGATCGTGTGCCGCTCGCCGGTGCGCGTGTCCTCGACCACGATGCCGGTGACCTTCTTGCCCAGGCTCTGCCCCTCGCCCTTCACCTCGACCACGGCGGCGTTCGTGATCCAGCGAATCTTGGGATTCGCCTGCGCCCGTGCGAGCATGATCTTCGAGGCGCGGAACTCGTCGCGCCGGTGGATCACGGTGACCGAGCGGGCGAAGCGCGTGAGGTAGGTCGCCTCTTCCATCGCGGTGTCGCCACCGCCGACCACCGCGATGTCCTGCTCCTTGAAGAAGAACCCGTCGCAGGTCGCGCAGGCCGACACGCCGAAGCCCATGAACACCTGCTCCGACGGCAGCCCGATCAGCTTGGCCGACGCGCCGGTCGCGACGATGAGCGCCTCGGCTTCCTCGGTGTGCTCCTCGTCGATCGTGACCTTGAACGGATGCGAGTTCAGGTCCACGGCGGTCACCGTACCCTCGATGAACCCGGTGCCGAAGCGGCGCGCCTGTGCCTCCATCTCCTCCATCAACGCCGGGCCCATGATCCCGTCCTTGAAGCCGGGATAGTTCTCGACCTCGGTCGTGATCGTGAGTTGCCCACCGCGCTGCACGCCGTGGACGATGGTCGGCTTGAGCCCGGCACGCGCGGTGTAGATCGCGGCGGTCAGGCCGGCGGCGCCGGAGCCGAGGATGAGGACCTGGTGAAGTGCCATGCGGGGGTGACTCCCGGGTCGGGGGAACGGTGTATTCCTATGGATGCGCGTACGGTTCGTACGGTTCGTACGCGCCCCTCCGGGAGACCCTGTAGCCCCCGGCTTGACGTTTCCGGATCAGTCGATCAGCTGCTGGAAGGCGCCCCGGCCGCCCGGCCGCTCTTCTTGTACTCCGCGATCAGCGCCGCCATGAACGCCTCGCGCCGGTCATAGAGCCGCTTGAGCGGCCGCGGCGCGTGCGACTCCATCGCGTAGGCGGTGAGGATCGGCAGCGCCACCGTCGCGTCGAGGTAGCAGGCCAGCGCGTCGGGCAGCTTGTCCGGGTCCACCTTGCCCCACGAGACGGCCTCGCTGGCCGTCGCCCCCGACAGCCCGCCGGTGTCCGGCCGGGCGTCGGTGAACTGCATGAAGTAGTCGTGGCCCTTCTCTTCGATGCCGAGGACTTCCTGGATCTGCGGCTCGGTCTGCAGGGCGAAGTTCTTGGGCGATCCGCCGCCCAGGATGAAGATCGCGCTCTTGCCGCCCATGCGCTTGGCATCGAGCACCAGGGCGGCGGTCTCGTTCACGTCGCGCGACACGTCGAACGCAAGCAGGTTCCCCTCGAGCGCCTTGGCCGCCACGTTCATGCCGATCGAGCTGTCCCCCGGCGACGAGGTGTAGATCGGCACGCCGCACTCCCACGCCGCGGCGACGAGCGATTTGCGACCCTGACCCAGAACATCCTCACGCATGGCGACATAGCGCCCGACGCGGAAGTGGAACTCGGCGGTCGACATCGTCGCCTGGAACTCGGGGGCGACGATGACCTCGCGGAAGAACGCGTCGGTCGAGAGCAGCACCTCGTAGTCGAAGAAGATGTCGTAGATGCGCACCACACCATGATCCCTGAGGACCACGTCCGAGGTCTGCGGATTGCCGCGGTGCATCGACAGGCCGATGCCGTAGTGCGTGTCGTGGTAGAGGTTTGCGCCCGTCGAGATGATCCAGTCGACGAAGCCGGCCTGCACCAGCGGGATGAGCGCGCTCATGCCCAGGCCCGCGGGCGTGAGCGCCCCCGTGATGGTCAGGCCGACAGTGACGTCGGGCTCGAGCATCTTCTTCGTGAACAGGTGGCACGCCTCGCGCAAGCGCGCCGCGTTATAGGCCTGAAACGTGCCGTCGACCAGCGCCTTGACCGACATGGCGCCGGTGATCGGCGTCGGATCGATGCGATCGCCGCGCAGGTAGCTGTGGTTCTGCTGTCCGCCCTGGATGCCCGAAGGCTTGTGAGGATGCATGCGCGGAGACTACGGGTCGATCGCGGGATCATCAAGGCCGGGCTGGTCGCCGGCCTCGTCGTCGGCTTCTTCGCCCTCGGCTTCGTCGCCTTCTTCGGGCGCACTCACGGCGGCAGTCGCAAGGAAGTCGTCGAGCACGAGCGCGGCCTCGGCCGCCTCCTCGGCGGGGACGAGCAGCATCCCCCAGTCGCGCGTCGTCCAGTCGCGCAGCACCTCACCGTAGGCCGGGATCGAGTGCGAGCGGATGAACGGGTGCAGGCCCTGGCTCTCGAGCGCGCCCTTCCACAGGGCGGCGGCGGTGCTGTTGGGCACCGGGCGGATGGGGACCAGCTCGACCCACTCGCGCTGTCCCTCCGCGGGTGGGATCTCGGCCGGGTCGACCAGGGGGACCCGGCAGGAACGGCAGAGGACGACGGCGGGCTCGTAGGCGGTCCGGCACTCGGGGCAAAGGCGCATGACCGGAGTCTAGGCGGGGCGGCCCGGGGCGTCCACCCCCGGGCACGGGTCTTGCAACCTGCACCGGTCATGGACGACCTGAGGAGGGATCCTATGTCGCGCTATGACCTCCGGGACATCTCGGAGAAGCTGTCCGGCTCGAAGGACTCGACGGCGGTAATTACGTCGTTTATCAGCTACTTGCAGTCGATCCGCCGCGACTGGAAGGCGTCGATCGCCTTCTATGAGTGCAGCACCGACCGCCTGGTTTCGATCTACTCCGTGGAGGGAACGAAGCTGGAATCGGCCGAGCTCGACCTGTCGATCGAGAGCCTTCCCCCCAAGCTGGTCCGTAAGTTCTTTCACCACAGCGCCTACTTCGCGGATTTCAACAAGCGGACGGTGCTGTCGCTGATCTTCCAGAACTCGCCCTTCTACCGGGCGGACCGCAGCGAGAGCGGGGCCCTGGCCCCCATCACGGCGCTGAATGCTTGGGAATCCTGCCTTTGCCTGCCCCTGGCGGATTCCGAGGACATCATCGCCCTGCTGACCATCTGCTCCGCCAAGAAAAATGCCTTCCCGTCCAAGACGGTGGGTGAACTTCTGCCGGTCAAGTCGGTCGCCGCCCTCGCCCTGGCCCAGCACCTGTACCGGTCCGAGAAGGGCCGGCTCGAGGAGCAGGTCAAGACCGTCGAGTCGAAGATGGCCAACCAGTTCCAGGAGAAGGTCTCCAAGCTTTCCGACGAGCGGATGGCCCTGCAGAGCGCCAACGAGGACCAGGCCCGCATGATCGCGGAGCTGGTCGAGAACCTGGGCACCATGGACCAGGGCGGCGACCAGTACAGGAGCGAGCTCGACCGGGTGAAGAACGCCCTGTTCGCCCTCGAGGAGCAGTCGTCGGTGGCGACCGAGTATCTGTCCGACGCCTACGCCGAGCTGGCGCAGACCACGTCGCAGCTGGGCGAGGTCCAGAACACGATGTCGTTCGTGCGCGGCGTCTGCGAGGTCATGGCGCAGGAGCATAACGAGGCCGAGCTGCCCGCGCTCCTGATCTCGTGGTACGCGGACTACTTCGGCGTCGAGCGCTACTCGTACATGGTGCCGGACCAGCGCGGCGAGACGCTCGCCATCTGCATGTCGCGCGGCATCGCCAACAACATCGCCGAGAAGGTGCGCGTGCGTATCGGCCAGGGCATCGCGGGCTGGGTGGCGCACAACCGGAAGCCGCTGCTGGTCCGCTCGGCCGGCGAGTCGGGCGTGCCACACACGCACCAGGACAACTACAACTCGGACTCGTTTCTGGCCGTCCCGGTGGTCCACAACGACGTCATGTTCGGCGTCCTGAACCTGTCGAACAAGAAGGACGGCTCGCTATTCGGCCCCGCCGACCTCGACCGCGCGATGCTGCTCACCCAGTGGATCGCGATGTCCGAGGAACGGATGCAGATCGGCAAGAAGGCGCAGGCCTGGGCGAGCTGATCGCCCGGGCCGACCTCACCAGCCAGACGAACCGCTTCGTGGGTCGGGTCGATGTAGCGCCGTTCGCCACCGCGAAATAGACCCCGGAGCGGAGCGGATTCGGAGCATCGCGAAGTTCGAACTCGCTCCTCCCTCCCTGGCGGGTCTCCTGCGAGACACTCGCCTCGAGGCGCGCCGCAGGGCGGCCTCGGATGTCATAAATATCGATCTGCGAAACTGGCGCCCCACCCTCACCGCGAGTCCATGCCAACACGAGTCGACCCCGCTCATCGGGTCCTTCGATCGAGGTCCCTCCCGATTCGATCCTCGCGGCCCGCACCGGATCCGGGGACCCGCCTGCCGCCGCCACCACATACGCCTCGTGGGGATCGCTCACGTCTCTGAGTCGCCGATCAGCGGGACGAAGTTCACCCCGACGGATCCCTCGCCCGCTCCTCGCTCCCTCCCGCTTCCGCCCCATGCCATGCGCTTCCGGCGAATGAACTCGCTCCCGAACGTCCGCTCGGCCTCGAACTGATTGTGCGCGCGGCAGCGCAGGCGAAGGTTGTCGGCCGTCGACTCTCCGCCGAGCGCGAACGGGAGGACATGATCGAACTCGAGCCGTCGACGTGAGCCGCAGCGTCGGCCCCTTGAGCCTTCGAAGGTGCACCGACCGCCCTCGCGGGCCCAGACGACGCGTCGAACGTGCGCGGGAATGCCCCGGCCTCGCGGTGCGGGTGCGGGTGCGGCCGCGGGTGCGGGTGCGGCCGCGGCCGCGGCCGCGGGTGCGGGTGCGACGGCGGCCTCCGCGGAGCGCGGCTTCACCTGGGCTGCGCCCCGGCGCTTCTCGAGCCGATCGAGAAGCGCGTCGAGTGCCCGATCGAGCACCTGGCCGAGCTCACCCGCGGGCACGGCATGCCCGAGCAGCACCTGCGCGCGCCGAAGCTTGGCGTGCGTCGCCTCGCTGATCGGCACCTGGATGAGAAAGCGCGCAGGAGCCGAGGATGAGGGGCGGTTGACCTGCGCTGGCGCAGGTTCGATGACCGCGCAAGCGTCGCTGACGGGGCCCGGCGCAGGTTCCCCGGCCGGCGAGACGATCCCCTCCGGCGCGAGCGCAAGTTCAGCCCGCGGGGCGGGCGACTTCGGCGCGCCCGTCGGTACGATCACCGCCACGCGCGCCCGAAGCCTCGACGCCGGGACGATCGTCCCATCCGCCGGCGCGAACCGCCCCGCGAGCCACGCCTCGAGGTCGACCTTGCGGCGCCCGGCAGCGGCGGCAACTAGTTCATCCACGTTGCCCGGTGTGAGGCGCGGCGCCAGCAGGCACACAGCCGTCAGGTGCAACCGCCCGGCGGCGACGTCCTCGAACAGGCGCGGGAAGCGGCGCGCGGCTCTGGCGGCCTGGGTGCGCTTGTACGTGGCGTCCTCGGAGAGTCGGAGCTCACCCAGGCAGTAGGCGAACATCGAGGAATACGCTGCGCCGAGGTAGAGCCGGCGAGTGTCGACTTCGGCGATGTGGGCGAGCAGCTGAGCCGTGTTGGCTCGGTCGCGCGCGGCAAGGGTTGAGAGATCGTTCAGGAGCGTCGCGTCGTCGAGGTGCGTGAGTCGGTACGTGGACATCGTCTGGCTCGCTTCGGGGGCGAGGTCCCAGGTTCGGTGCAGTGCTCTATGCTCCATGCCCATTCTAACGTGGCGGAAAGTCGCGGCCGGGAGGTGCCCGGGGAGCACGTGTGCCGCGCACGGGGGCGCGCGAAGTCGCGGGGCTGGAGACGGCGCGTTCCTGCGCGATCCTCGAGGCCCTGGCGGGACAAGCGACGAGAAGCCAGCGCTCAGAAGTTTCGCGCGTCGCGAAATCCGTCAATCAGAAAGTGCGAGTCGATGCAGAATGTTCGGAGTACGACTCGTCCCGCGCAGCTTGGCCGTGGTCGCTTCACGCGAACTGGGTGCAGCCGAGACTCACCGCGACTTGCGCCGGCGCAAGTTGGTGCGCAACTCCCCCTACTTCTCCATCCACTCCTGGTTCTTCTGCAGCGGCCGATCGAGCGCGCCCATCTCGACCGACGCCCAGGCCCGGTTCGACGCGTCGTTGATTCCCTGCATGTGGAGCGCCAGCTCGTTCGGGTGAGTCGCATAGCGTACCGCATCCTCGGGCGCGATCACTTTGTTCCTCGCCAGGTTGAGCAGGGCCTGGTCGAAGCTCTGCATCCCATACTGCGTGACGCCTTCCTGGATCGCCCGGCGCTCGGGGGAGAAGATCTGCTCGACCAGCCGCTCCGTGTCCGCGGGGGCGACGCTCTTCTCCGCGATGGAATCGAGCACGCCATCGATGCGCATTGTCGGCGGATCGCCGACCTTGAGATACAGGTCCGATGCGCCGGCCGTGACCATCGGCTGGACGACGGGAAGGCACTCGCGGGGGCTCGTCGCCTTCGGGCTCATCGCCACCTGGCTCGCGCACGGAAACTCACGAGATTCACGGTGGTGTGAAGTCGATCTTCGCGCGGGTCTGCCACACGCGTCCTGGGCGCAAGGATCATGCCCTTGTAAGTCGTTGTGGGACTGTGGACTCGATCGAGGCTGGAGTTGAAGAACGCGGGCTGCGATGCAAAACCACCTGCCCCGGGGCAGGTGAATCGGCGACTCGCTCCGGGGCAGGATGGGCAAATCCACATGCGCTGGGGCATGTCGATTCACACGTCACTTCGCCGCGATCTCCTCCGCCAGCAGCTTCGCCTTCACCGCAAGACCCTGCGCGCGCTCGTATTCGTGGCGCGTGCGCGCCTCGCCGGCCTGCGCCAGGAAGTCCTTCGCGATCACGTACTTGCGATGGCGCTCGACGTCGAGCTTCGTGGCGTCGACCGCATCGAGCGCCTTCTGCGCTTGCTCGACCGCCGCGCCCGTTTCCTTCTCGAGCTTCTCCTGCTCCGCCACGGTGACCTGCGGCACGACCGCCGGTGCCGACGTCGACGATCCCGTGGTCGTGCCCGGAAATGTCGCGCCGTTGCGCGTCGTCTTCGGCGCGGTCGCCGCCGCGCTGCCGTTCGGCTTCTTCGGCGCGGTCGCTCGCGCGGTGTCGCCGGCCGCGCTCGTCGCCTTCGCCGCGTCTGCGGGCACGGCGGCGCCCGGCTTCGGCGCGCGCGAACAACCCGCTATGAACAGCAGGAGCGCAAGCGTGGCCACGACGCGCGTCACCATCGGTGCACCGGCCGCGAGCGCCGGCTCGACCGGCTGCGTCAGCGGCACGTTGGTCGGCAGCGCGATCGTGATCGTCGTCCCGTGGCCGGGCGTCGATTCGATCTCGGCCTGGCCCGAGTGGAGCGCGAGCACGCGCTGGACGATCGATAGCCCGATGCCCGAGCCCTCCTCGCGTGTCGTGTAGAAGAGGTCGAACACGCGGTCGCGCTGCATCGGATCGATGCCCTTGCCCCGGTCCTGCACGCTCACGGTGAGGCCGCGCGCGGCGTGCTCGATCCTGATCTCGATCGGTCCCTGATGCGGCCCGGCCTGGATCGCGTTCTGCACCACGTTGAGGAACGCCTGGTAGAGCAGGCCGCGATCGCCCCAGATCGTGGGCAGGCCCGGCTCGGGCGTGAAGCGCACCTCGACGCCGGCCGCGATCGCCTCGGTCGCGAGCAGGCTCGTCACCTCGGAGAGGATGCCGTTCAGGTTCAGCGGCTCGCGCTCGGCGTGCGTCATGCGGGCGAAGCGCAGGAACCCGTTGACCACGTCGTCGAGGCGGCGGATCTGCTGACCGACCACCCCCAGGTTGCGGATCGGCCCGGTCATGTCGGCGTCGCCGGCCTGGCGGATGATCTTCTCGCGGGCCAGGTCGAGATGCAGGTTCATGGCGTGGAGCGGATTCTTGATCTCGTGCGCGACGCCCAGCGCGACCTGCCCCCAGGCGATCATGCGGTGCGACTCGTCGAGCAGCGACGTGAGCTTGCGCAGCCCGTCCGTGTTGCGCAGCGTGAGGATCGCCGCCTGCGGCTCGTGTCCACGTGGAATGGGATCGGCGAGCAGCAGGTAGCGATCGCCGCGTGCGTCCGAGTCGAGGCGCACCTCGCTCTTCTCGCGCGCATCGCGGCCACTCAGCGTCTCCCGCCACATCTCCGTCAGCGGATGCGACTCGCCCAGTGTCGCCGTCAGGTCGTTGCCCACCAGCGTATCCTCGTCGCGACCCAGGATTCGGCACACGATCGGGTTCGCCAGGGTGATCGTCCCCGCGGCGTCGGCCATGAGCACGCCGTCCTCGATTCCGTCGACCAACTCGGCGAGCCGGCGGCTGCGCGACTCGAGCACGGTGCGGTCCTCGGCCAGCCGCTGCGACATCTGGTTGAACGAGTTGACGAGCTGGCCCAGGTCCTCGGCCTCGACCGCCTCGACCTGCTCGCCGAAGTCGCCCTCGCCCACACGCTCGATCCCCCGCAGCAGCTTGCGCAGCGGATCGACGATCAGGTTGGCGAGGAACACGGCGAGCGCGAGGGCGATCAAGAGCGCCGCGGCCGCCAACGGCAGCGCCGAGCGGAAGCGCTCGAACAGCGCCTCGCGCACGAACGTGTTCGCCAGCTCGACGCGCACGGCGCCGACCGTCTTCGTTCCCCGCTGCATCGGCTCGATCACCGTGTAGTCGGTGCCGCCCTTCCACACCGTCTGCAGGCGTGCCACCGGATCGAGCTTCATGAACTCGTCCGCATCGGTATACGGACCCAGCTTCTCGCCCACGAACGCCGGCGTCGAGTGGGCGAGCACCTTGCCGTCGGGATCGGTCACCGCGACCGAGAGGACGAACGGACCGAACGCGGTGTAGGAGCGCAACAGGTTGGTGAGCGCCCGGTCCTTCTGCAGCGTGTTCGCCAGCGAGCGCTGCGCCCGCGCGGCCGACACCGCCGTGTCGACCTGGCGGACGACCTGCTGCGAGATCAGGCGCCCGTTCTCGACCATCGAGCCGAGCTTCAGGTCGACGACCGCGGTCAGGTAGAACACGGTGCCCGTGCCGAGGATCAGGAGCACGAACGCGGGCAACGCCAGCAGCAGCCGCGGCCGGATGCCCAGCCGGGCGATCGACTTGAGCGTGGCGTCGACGGGGGACGTCGCCGGGTGGGTGGCGGGAGACGTCGACTGATGGGCGCCGGGTGGGTGCTGCCGCGTCACGCTGCTCCCTCGTCGAGCGGACGAACGCGCACCGCGGGGACTTCGCTGACCTCGGTGGCCGCGGCCGCGAGCCCGCCGCCCGGCAGGATGCCGAGGTCGCGGTAGCGGCGCAGCTTGTTATGCAGCGTCTTGAGGCTGACGCCGAGCATCTTCGCAGCCCGCGTCTTGTTGCCGCCGGTGCGCTCGAGCGTGAGGAAGATCAACTGCCGCTCCGCGTCGTCGACCGTCATGCCGGCCAGCAGGACCGGCTCGTAGCCGGTCGCCCCGCCGCGTACCGTCGGCGGCAGCGTCTCGGGCCCGAGCACCGGACCGCGCGCGACGATCACCGCGCGTTCCATCGCGTTGCGTAGCTCGCGCACGTTGCCCGGCCAGTCGTAGCGCATGATCGCGACCCGCGCCTCGTTGTCGAACCCGACGACCGGCTTGCCCTCGCGGTGGGCAAACTCGCTGACGAAGTGCTGGGCGAGCAGCAGCCGATCCTCACCGCGATCGCGCAGCGGCGGCAGGTCGAGATGGAACACGTTGAGGCGATAGTAGAGATCCTCGCGCAGCACGCCCTCCTGCCGCGCGTGGTCGAGGTTGCGGTTCGTCGCGGCGATGACGCGCACGTCGACCACCACCTCCTGCGTTCCGCCGACCCGGCGGAAGCGCCGTTCCTCGAGCGCGCGCAGCAGCTTGGCCTGCAGCGGCGTGGGCATCTCGCCGATCTCGTCGAGGAACAGCGTGCCCCCGTCGGCCAGCTCGAAGCAGCCCTGGCGCTGCGCGATCGCGCCCGTAAAGGCGCCCTTCTCGTGGCCGAACAGCTCGCTCTCGAGCAGGTTCTCGGGGATCGCCGCACAGTTGACCGGGATGAACGCCAGCCCGGCGCGCGGCGAGCGCTGGTGCAGGGTGCGTGCCACCAGTTCCTTCCCGGTGCCGCTCTCGCCCGTGATCATCACCGACGCCGCCGATGGCGCGACCTGCTCGATCTGGCGATACAGTTCGACCATGCGCGGCGAGTCGCCGATCATCGAGTCGAACCAGCCCTCGTTCTGCAGTACGCGCCGCAGGCGGAACAGTTCGCGACGCGAGGCCAGCCGCTCAAGGGCGCGCTCGAGCAGGTGGCGCAGCCGCGGCGGGTCGACGGGCTTCGCCACGTAGTCGAAGGCGCCCTTGCGGATCGCGTCGACGGCGGTCTCGATCGTCCCCTGCCCGGTGAGCAGCAGGACCTCGCAATCGAGGCCACGCGCCCGGATCCGCTCCATCAGGTCGATGCCGCTGATCCCGGGCATGATCAGGTCCGAGAGGACAATGTCCGGTGCGAAGTCCTCGAGGCCCGCGAGGGCCTGCTCACCGGAGTGCACCGCTCGCGCCTCGAAGCCCCAGGCTTCCAGGTGCTCGGCCAGGGCGTCCGCGCTCGAGACGTAATCGTCGACGACGAGGGCGCGCGGCCGGTCGATCGGGCGGGCGGCAAACGTCACCGCGGGCACCGTGGGATCGACGAGGGGCGGGGCGGCGAACGGCGCGTCGGGCAGGCGTTCGATCACGGGAGCGGTCCTTCCTTGCGGGGAGCATGGCGCGCGTGGGGGTCAGCGGGGAAGCGCGTAAGACTTTCCCAGACGGACGGGCATCCGTCCAGCCCGGATTGGCTCCATCCAAAAAACTCGGGTAAAAGCGACACATACCCGTTTGTTCCCGGAATGAATTACCCGCGCAGCGCAACCTGGTTCCTCCCGTCCGCAGCCGGCGCCCGCCGTCGGATGGTTCGTCGGATGGTTCAGGGAGAACTTTTCACGGCCTTGATTGCGCCCCGGGACCGCAGTCCCGAATCCGTTGCGCGGGGGCAACTTGGGAGGAATGCAGCAGGCCGCGAAGGCAACCCCGCAGGAGTCTGCCCGGGGGGGCCTGCGGGACTTTTCGCCGGCGTTCGGCACGGCTCGTGGTAGAGGCCGCAGGGAGAGACCGGGCGGTCACTCCGGAGAGTCGTGTTGGGCGACTCTCCCACCATCGAGGAGACACCACGCATGACCCACCATTCCGACATCAGCCACGGAGCCCGACCTGGTCCTCTTTCTACGGCTGCAACCGTCGTGCTCGGCCTCGCTCTCGTCGCGATCGGCTCGGGTTCGGTCGGCTGCGCCACCAAGGGTTATGTCCGCCAGCAGCTGTCCGACGCGCAGGTCTCGAACGATACCCGCATGTCCGCGATCTCGGACGACGTGAGCGAGGCACAGGCCCGCGCCGACCAGGCGTTCGCCAAGGCGACGCTCGCCGAACAGCTCGCCTCGGGGGCGCTCGATTACACGGTCGTCTCGACCCAGGAAATGCGCTTCGCCTTCGACGACTACCGACTCGACGACGCGGCGACGGGCACTCTCGATGCGATGGTCACGAGTCTGGCCTCGCGTCCGCGTGGGGTGATCGAGATCCGTGGCTTCGCCGACGCCAGTGGCGACGAGCGCTACAACTACCGCCTGGGCCGGGAGCGGGCGGAGGCGGTCGAGCGTTACCTGGTGACCCGCCATGGTGTGGCCGCCGCGCGGATCGCGGTCCTGTCGATGGGCGAAGACGAGCCCACGGCCGGGAACGACACCGAGGATGGTCGCGCACAGAATCGGCGCGTCGCTGCGCGGCTGCTCGAGATCACGCCGAAGCCCGGCGATGTCCCGTTGGCGGTCGCGCCGTAGTCGTCGCTGGCGCAGCACCGACGTTTCTTCGCTGTTGGTCCGGTGCGTCCGGGGCGGTCCTCGACCTCCCCAGTCGCCCATCCCGGCGCCCGGACCACAATCTCAACGAGTGTGGGCTGGGACCCCACGCTCCCCCGCTCGGGCCGCCACCTGAGTGGTGCGGAGCGGCGGGGTCCCGTGCCGTTTCGCGTGCGGCGCCTAACGACGCCGCGTCGGGTTGCCGAGCACGCCGCGAATCAGGCGCTGCCCCTGACGGCTGCTCGCGAACTTGAACAAGCCACCCAGGACCGCGGCGGCTCCCGCCGCAACCTGGGCGCCGGCTCCGGGACCCGTGTTCTTCGGCGCGGGCGGTCTGGGCGCAGCCGGCCCGGGGTCGGGATGGGTCGGGGGAATCGTGCGATCGTTCGTTGCTTCCCCCCGGCGATCGCCACCCCCGGTCCCATCGTTCGCCGCTCCGCCCCCCATCCGCGCGGCGAGCATCTCGCGCGCACTCTCGCGATCGACGGCCGTGCCGAGCCGCGCGGCCAGCAGCGAAGCCACCGCGGCCGCCGCGAACTCGTTCTCGGCGAGCGGCGCCATACGCGAGGCCGGCGGCAGCATGCGACACGCCACGACCGGCGCGGGCGTGCCGTCGGGTGCCAGCACGCTGACGACCGCCTCGCCCGTCCCGAGCGTGGTCAGCGTCTCCTCGAGGTCGTAGAACGCCGTCTTCGGGAACGTGCCCACCGTGGCCTTGAGCTTCTTTGCATCGTCGGGCGTGTAGGCGCGCAGCGCATGCTGCACGCGGTTGCCGAGCTGCCCCAGGACGTCAGCGGGCACGTCCTTCGGCGTCTGCGTGACGAAGAAGATGCCCACCCCCTTCGAGCGAATCAGCCGCACCACGTGCGTGATCTGCTCCTCGAGCGCCTTCGACGCGTCGTCGAACAGGAAGTGCGCCTCGTCGAAGAAGAACACGAGCAGCGGCTGGTCGGTATCGCCGCGCTCGGGCAGCTCCTCGTAGAGCTCGGCCAGCAGCCACATCAGGAACGTCGAGAACAGGCGCGGCCGGTCCTGCACGTCGGCCAGCTCGAGGATCGAAATCACGCCGCGTCCGTCGGGTGCGGTGCGCAGCAGGTCGCGCACGTCGAACGCCGGCTCGCCGAAGAATGCGGCCGCCCCCTGCGCCTCGAGCTCGGTCAGCTTGCGCGCCAGCACGCCCGCGGTCGACCTGGCGAGGCCGCCGTACTGCGACAGATCGGGCGGATCATCCCCGGCCAGCCACGCGACCACCGCGCGCAGGTCCGGCAGGTCGAGCAACGGCAGGCCCTGGTCGTCGGCGAACTTGAACACCAGCGACAGGACGGAGCCCTGGGTGTCGTTGAGGTCGAGCGCCTTGGCCAGCAGCAGCGGCCCGAAGTCGGCCACCGTCGCGCGCACGGGCGCGCCGTGCGTGCCGCTCAGGCTCAGGAACTCGACCGGGAAGCTCGCGGGCGTGAACGTCACGCCGCACGACCGGGCGCGCTCGAGCACCTTGGGCGAGGGCTCGCCGGGCGCGGCCAGCCCCGACAGGTCGCCCTTGAGGTCGGCGAGAAAGACCGGAACGCCCGCGGCCGACAGCTTCTCGGCCAGCCCCTGCAGCGTCTTCGTCTTGCCCGTCCCGGTCGCGCCGGCGACCAGGCCGTGACGGTTGAGCAGCGCCAGCGACGCGGTGACGGGCAGGTCGGCAAAGACGCTCCCCTCGTGCATCGCGGCGCCCAGCGGCAGCGCGCCGCCCGCGCCCGCGCTCGTCGCGCCGAAGCCCGCTCCGACAGCGGCGCGGAACTCGTCCGGACTAGCCTGCGGCGACTTCGCCATCGCTCTCCTCCCAGGTGATCAGGTCGCCCTTCACCGTGCCGCTTGCGGCGATGGCGCCGACCGGCAGCTCGAGCGTCGAATGTGCGCCCCAGAACAGCGGGCCGATGGCCCCGGGCCTGAGGTCCCTCTTCACGCCGACGACGCGATGCTTCTTGTCGAGCACGACGATGTCGATGGCGAACTTCATCCCGAACATGTGCACCCACTCCCCGGGTTCGATCCACAGGCCGGTGTCGGGCTCGAGCCCGCTGCGGCCGAGCAACCCCTTGGTGCGGGTTTCGCTGGAGTCGGCCACCTCGACGCGACGCGCCAGGGTCGTGCCGCGGGTCTGATTCAAGGCGCGGAGCATGGGTGGGTCCTCAAGGTGGACGACAGGCAGGAGCGACGGAAACAGGCTACGACGAAACGAGCCCCGCCGGGAAGGCGGGGCTCGTCCTGGGGACCTCGGCCGGCGCGGGGGCGCCGGCGTGCTGCCCGGCGCGGACTACTTGCGCTTGGAGCGCGAGCTCTTGCGCGCCATGTAGGCGATGAAGAGTACGACCGCTGCAAGGATGAGGATGATGTTCAACGTGCTCATCGACGTCACTCCTTTCCCTGGAAACCCGGACGAAGCCGGGGTCCTGCCTCCCGGAGTCCTACTGCGGCCTGGCGATCTTCGACAGCGAACGGAAGATCGAGATGAACCCCGGCCCGAGCAGCACGAGCAGCAGCTCGGGGAAAATGCAGAGCACGAGCGGGAAGACGAGCTTCACCGCCACCTTGTGAGCCGCTTCCTCGGCGCGCTGACGACGCTTCACCCGAAGGGAGTCCGACTGCGCGCGCAGCGAGGCCGCGATGCTCGTGCCCAGACGATCCGTCTGCACGAGCACCGCGACCAGGCTCTTCACGTCGGCCACGCCGGTGCGATCGGCGAGGGCGCGAAGGGCGTCGATTCGATTGATGCCGGCCTTCATCTCGTTGTTCACCTGGCGCAACTCCTGCGACAGGACCGGGCTGGCCAGCGTGATCTCCTGCGACACCTTGACGATCGCGGCATTGAGCCCAAGGCCGGCCTCGACGCAGACGACGAGCAGGTCGAGCGCATCGGGCAGCGCATGGGTGACCTCGGTCTTCCGCTCGCTCGACTTGGCCATCAGCCAGAGCGTCGGCACGTAGAAGCCGATCACCGCGAACACGATCGACCAGATGAGCGTGTTGCCCAGGTTCTGGCGGAACGCCGCCATGAGCACGAAGAAGATCAGCGGCAGGCCGACCGCGAAGACGATCTTGGCGCCGAGGAACGTGGTGACGGCGTTCGGACCGCGCAGTCCGGCCTCGGTCAGGCCGTCCTTGATCGACTCCTGCCCGTCGGCATTGGGCAGGAAGCCGGCCAGCCGCGCGAGCAACCGCTCCCAGATGGGACGGCGCTGCGTCCGCCGCGACTGCCACCACGAGGTCGACTCGGTCGAGCTCTTGATCTCCGCCAGTCGTGCCGCGACCGGATCGGAGCCAGCTTGCCGCTGGTTGATCATCCCGAAGATGAGCAACGCCACGGTGGCGAAGACGAGGACGACGGCGAGGATGACGAGGATCATGGGCCCCTCAGACCTTGATGTTGATGACCTTGCGGATCCAGAAGAACCCGACGACCTGCAGGACGAGACACATCATGAGCATCATCTGCCCCGCAGGGTCACGGAAGAACGTGAGCATGTAGTTGGGTGCGATCATGGTGAAGAGCACGCCCAGTGCGATCGGCAGGATCGACAGGATCATGCCGGTCAGGCGACCGTGCGCGGTGCGCGCCTTGACGTCGCCCAGGATCTTGAAGCGCTCACGGATGATGCGCGCGATCGACTCCATGATCTCGGCGAGGTTGCCACCCGTCTCGCGCTGGATGATGACCGCCGTGACGAAGAACTTGAGGTCGAGCGAGTCGACGCGATCGGTCAGGTTGACCAGCGCCTCCTTCACGTCGAGGCCCAGGTTCTGCTCGTCGAACGTGACCGCGAACTCCTGCGCCAGCGGATCGGGCGATTCCTGCGCCACGAGCTGCAACGCGGCCGGGAACGACAGTCCGGCGCGCAGCGCGCTGGTCATCAGGTCGAGCGCGTCGGGCAGCTCCTCGCTGAACTGGTTCATGCGCTTGCTCTTCTGCCCCTTCACCCACCAGTAGGGGATGAACGCCGTCAGTCCGCCGACGACCAGGCCCAGCAAAGGCCGATGCAGCAGCATCGAGCACAGGAGGAAGAACACGGCCCCCGAGAGCACCATGAGCAGCACGAGCGTGCCCACCCGCCAGCTCAGGCCGGCCTGGTAGAGCAGGAGTTCGAGCTTGCGCGAGAACGGCAGCGACGACAGGAAGCGGTCGACGATCGTGATGTCCGACATCCGCTTGTCGCGCAGCACGCCCTTGTCGATCGTGTCTTCGCGACCGAGCATTGACAGGCGGCGCAACTGGTCCTGGATGCGCTTCTGCCCCTCGGACATGTTCGTTGCGCGCCACGCGTAGAACGTGACGACGAACGCCAGGAACACGAGCAGGGCGGCGATCAGTGCGAGCATGTGCGGTTCTCCCCGGGCCGATCGCCGGTCAGTCGAACGTGCCCGACGGCAGCTCGACGCCGCTCAGCTTGAGCCGGTCGAGGAAGCGCGGACGGATTCCGGTGGAGGTGAACGCCCCGAGCACCTGGCCATTCTCGCCGATGCCGGTACGCTTGAACGTGAAGACGTCCTGCATGGTCACGACGCTGCCTTCCATGCCCGTGATCTCGGAGATGGAGAGGATCTTGCGCTTGCCGTCGGACATGCGGCTGACCTGGACGATGACGTCGATCGCCGAGCTGATCTGCTCGCGCATGGCCTTGTCCGGGAGCGAGATGCCCGACATCTGCATCAGCGTCTCGAGACGGGTCAAAGCGTCGCGCGCCGAATTGGCATGCAGCGTGGTGAGCGAGCCGTCGTGGCCCGTGTTCATGGCCTGGAGCATGTCGAGCACTTCCTCGGAGCGCACCTCACCGACCACGATGCGGTCGGGGCGCATGCGCAGGGCGTTGCGCACCAGGTCGCGCGCGGTCACCTGGCCCTTGCCCTCGATGTTCGGCGGGCGGGTCTCGAGGCGCACGACGTGGGGCTGCTGGAGCTGGAGCTCGGCCGAGTCCTCGATCGTCACGATGCGCTCGTCGGGCGGGATGAAGCCCGACATGATGTTGAGCGTCGTCGTCTTGCCCGAACCGGTACCGCCCGAGATGAGGACGTTGAGCCGCGCCCGGACCACGCCCTGGAGCACCAGGGCCATGGGCTCGGAAATGGTGTTGAACGACACGAAGTCCTGCATCGTCAGCGCCTTGACGGCGAACCGGCGGATCGAGAGCAGCGGTCCGTCGAGCGCCAGCGGCGGGATGATCGCGTTGACGCGCGAGCCGTCGGGCAGGCGGGCGTCGACGTAGGGCGACGCCTCGTCGACGCGGCGACCGACGCGCGAGACGATGCGGTCGATGATGACGCGCAGGTGCTGGTCGTCGCGGAACGTGACGTTGGTCAGCTCGAGCTTGCCCCGACGCTCGACGAACACCTGGCGGTAGGTGTTGACCAGGATGTCCGAGATCTCGGGGTCGTGCAGCAACGGCTCGATCGGGCCCAGGCCGAAGGTTTCGTCCCGGATCTCCTTGACCAGCCGTTCCTCGTCGGTCGGCGACAGGCGCAGGTCCTGCTCCTTGAGCAGGGTCCGCACGACGCGGTCGACCTGCTGCTGCAGGAACTCGTTGTCGACGTTCTCGAGGCTCGCCAGGTCGAGTCGATCGATCAACTGGCGATGAATCATCTGCTTCAGCTCATGGTACGTATCCTGCGCCCGTGCTTCGGGGGCGAGCGGCGACTGGGCGCCAAGCGTGGCACCGGCCGTTTCAGGTCGTCGGGTGATTCGTTCGCGCAGTCCCATCGTGTTCTCCCGGACGCCCGGCCGTCAACGGCCGCGGCGAAGGAACTTGTCGAGGAATCCCTTGCCCGCTCTTGCGTCTTCCGTGATCGGCGCCTCGATGCCCGCCAGCTCGGAAGCGAGCTGGTCGAAGCTCTTCGTGACGTCTGCTTCGGCGTCGATCTCGGACACCGGCATGCCGGCGTTGATCGCGTCGCTCATGTTCGCGTAGTCGTTCGGGATCCGCCAGTACACCGGGTAGTGCAGCGCCTCTTCGAGCTGCTCGACGCCGATGTCCTTCTGCGGCAGGTACCGATTGACCACCAGGCGAACCTTCTCCTGGTCGCGCAGGTAGTTCAGCTGGCGAAACACGTCGAGGCAGCGCTGCGCGGCGCGGATCGACGGCAAGTTGAGGAGCACGACCACGAGGATCTGGTCCGCGAGGTCGAACACCTCCAGGTTCACGTCGGAGAAGCCGTGCCCGTTGTCCACCACGACGAACGGGAACGAGTCCCGCATCGTGGTCAGGATCTCGTTGACCTTGGCGGGCTTCACCACCTCGGTCTGCTCGGGCCGATCCGGACCCGCCAGCACGAACACGCCCGACGAGTGCTTCACCAGGGCGCCGGTGATCTGGCCGGAGTCGATCCGGCCGGTCCCCCCGCACACATCGGCGATGGTCTTCGGCGCGCGCGCGTTCATGAAGATGCTGACGTCGCCCGCCTGCAGGTCGAGATCGGCCAGCGCGACGTCCTTGCCCGTCACCCGCGCCAGCGCGACCGAAAGGTTGGCCGACACCGACGTGGTGCCCACGCCTCCCTTGTTGCTGAACACCGCGATGATCTTGCCGCGCCCGCCCGAGGTCCGGTCGGCCTGCTTGAGCAGGCGATCGACCGCGGCCCCGAACTCCGCATTGGGCACCGGGCGAGGCAGGTATTCCTTCGCCCCGGCACGCATGGCGCGCAGGATCGTGTTCGGCTGCGTATCCGTCGACGTGATGAAGATCGCCGTCGCCGGGTTCTCGAGGTGGAACCGCTCCGCGGCGGCAAGCGCCTCGTCGAGCGGCTTGGCCTCGAGGACCAGCAACGAAGGGCGGACCTGGCGGGCCAGCTTCATACCGAGCTGGAGGTCGCCCGCATCCTTCTCGACCGACACACCCGGCATGGAACGAAGCTGGGTGATCAGCGAGCTGCGGGAACCGTCATCCGTGTCGATTACGACCGCTGTGAACTTCGACGACACGCCGTGCCCTCCTGGCCTGGCCCAAACTCCGGCCCGCGCTCCGCGCGCGGACCGGTCGATCCGAACTCCCTCCTGTGATCGGCTGCGGGGACGGCCCCCTTCAGCGAATCAGCGAGAGATTAAAGGTGAAGAATCCCGAGGTCTCCCCGTCGACGCACGGGGCGCCCGGGGCACGCACCTTGAGGAAGCGGCCACGAACCTCGGCCGGACCGGTCATGCGCTCCATGAAGAACGCGGCGACCTTGACGACCTGCACCTGCTTGCGACCCGAGACGATCGGGATCCGAGGATCGTGGATCGGGATGAGAACGATGCGCGGACTCACTGCAAAGTCGGAGTTGACGACGCTCTGCGTCGCATCGTCCCACTCGGCGTCCGGGTCCTGCGCGATCAGGTCGCGCATGCCCTGGTTCGTCGGGCCGGTCATCAATCCCGGCTCGGTTGCCAGCCAGTCGCCCTCCTCGATGGATGTCGGGTTGCAGCGCGCGATGTTCTCGCGATACTGGTCCCCACCGGGGATCGGGGTCCCCTTGTTGATCGGCGGCAGGTCGACCGAGAAGAACTGGCCGGGCGCCGGCGGATCCGAGCTGCTCGGGTTGCCCGCGTGCAGGGTCAACTCGAGACCCAGGTCGCCCTCGGGCGAGAGGAAGTTGCCGGGAATTGGGTCCGGGCCGTAGCCGGTGAGCGACGGGTGGTAGTTCTCGGCGTCGTACCGGCCGTTCCCATTGCCGTCCGTGTAGTCCTCGCCCAGCTCCCATTTGCCGCTCTGGTCCGAGTCGGTAAAGGTCTCGAAATCGAATTTGCCGTTGTTCCGCCAGTCCGGATTGCGCCTCCGACCGACGGGCTCGCCCATGTAGCCGGGGATGCCGGTGAGATCGTCCCAGCGATCCGGGATCGACCACGGCTTGACGCACGAGACGCTGCACGTGCCGCCGCAGCGCGCGGTCGCGATCGCGTTGACCGCGGACTCACGCTGCGCGTCGGGGACATCGGCGTCCGGATTGCTCGACTGGAAGATGTTGAACAGGCCCAGCAGGTATTGCCGCGTGTCGCTGCGCGCGATCACCGTGACGTCGTTGGCGCTTCCCGAGTGCTCGATCGTAATGTCGCCGTCGGCCACGTCGAGGTTGACGGCGTTGTCCTCGAGGGCCTGGTTCGCGTCGGTGATCTTCTTCGCCTCGGCCTTGGCCTCCTCGTCGGTCGGCGTGCCGCCACAGAACATGCCGGCGCCGGCGAGAGCGCCGGCGTCAGCCGCGTTCTGCAATTGCGTCTTGGTCACCAGCATTCGACCGATGTCGATGGTCAGGATGCCGAATCCGGCCAGCACCGCGGTGGCCATGGCCACCATGATGAGGACGTTGCCCTTTTCGTTGCGAATCCACTGACGCATGGCTGACCTCGACGCTTTCTGCGGACGGTTTTCCTGCCGCGCTACTCCTCGGACTTCGCCTCCATCGGGTTCGGCAGCTCGGGCACTTCGCTAGCCTCGAGCGGCCGGATGATGCGGGGCGAAACCAGGATCACGAGCTCATTCTCCGTGATCGACTCGTAGGTGTTCTTGAACAGCGCCCCCAGGACCGGGATCGCGCTCAGGAACGGAATACCACTCGACTGCTTCTGCACTTCCGTGTTGGTGAGCCCACCGATGACCAGGCTCTGTCCGTCCCTCATCTCCACAACCGTGTCCACCCGGCGGGTGCGGAATCCCGGAATCAGGAAGCCCGAGATCTCGACCGCGTTCGAGTAGTCCGGCTGGCTGACCTCGGGCTTGACGCGCAGGTTGATGATGCCCGAGTCGATCACCGTCGGCGTGAAGTCGAGCTTCACGCCGTATTCCTTGAAGATGATGTTGATCGACGACGACCCGGATCCGGCCTGGATCACCGGAATCGGAATCTCACCGCCGGCCAGGAACGAGGCCTTCTCGCCGTTGACCGCAACCAGGTTCGGGCTGGCCAGGGTCTTGAGCGTTCCGTCCTCTTCCAGCGCCTTGACCACGGCCTGAATGCGGCGATCGCCCGACAACGTCACGTAATCGAGCGCGATGCCGACCTGCTCACCGAGCGGCGACTCGATCAGCGGCATGGACGGCCGCTTGACCTGTCCGCCGAAGAACCCGAGCGAACCCGAGCCCTCGATGCGCCGGCTGTTCAGCGCGCTGACGAAGAAATCGAACCCGAGCTCCTTGAGCCGGGCGCGGTTCACCTCCGCCACCTTCACGTTCAGCACGACCTGGTTGTAGCCGGTGCCGTTGTGCACCACCACGTCGTACGTCTGGAAACGGTTGCCCTTGCTCCACACGACGAGGGACGTGGTCCCGATCTTCTTCGCGTTGAGCAGAAGCTGCCGCGACGTGGCCACGACCACGTCCGCGATCTTGTCGTCCGCGATCGCCACGGTCCCGATCGAGTCGGGAACCGAGAGGACCGCCGACCGGCCGATCATGATCCGCACCTTCTGCGGCTCCTGAGCGGCGGCCGTCCCGGCCCACCCGAGCGCGACGAGCAGGGCCGACAGGCCCAACCCGAGCGCGACAGAACGAATCCACTTCTCCGGCATCAGCGACATGGGGCGCCTCCTTGGCTTGTTTTCGTCCGATGGCTTGGGACCAGAGTCATCGGCCCCTGGCCGGTGACGGACGAGGCCCTCCTTCCAGAAGGGCACTCGGGACACTTAGTCGTTTGCCGGAATCTTCTCCTCCTGCTTGCTGCCCTTGATCACGGTGACCTTGGTCGGCTGCTCCGGCACGGGGGCCGTGGCCTGCACCGGACGGTCGCGATACTCGATGCGGGGCTTCGACGAGGCCGACGAGCGGGCGCGCGGCGCTGACGGGGCCGAGCCACCCAGCATCTCGCCCGTGCTGATCGAGGCGAGCTTGAGCGTGTCGGCATCCTCCGGATTGCGCAGCGTCAGGTGGATCTTGCCCTCGTGCATGGCCAGCGCCATGCGCTCGGCCGAGCTCGGATCGACCAGCAGCGTGATGGTCTGCAGTTCCGTGTTGGGCTTGTTCTGCTGGTCCTTTTGTTCGGTCTTCACACCGGCGGCGAGGACCTCGATGTTCTGCAGAATCGTGCGCGTGGTCGCATTCTGCGCGCCACCGGCCATGCGGTCGATGGTCACCAGGATGTCGACGCGGTCACCCGGCACGACGAATCCCGAGACCGAAGAAACGAGATTCACGGTCACCGACGAGGCCCGGAGATTGGGGCGCACCATCATCGAGAGCCCGCCGCCGATGGTCGACAGCTTGCTCATGAGGACGGGTTCCTTCTCGGCGAGGAAGATCTTCGTCGTCTGGCCCACGACCGAGTCGAGGCTCGTGTAGGCGCCCGGAGGAACGCTGTCCTTCGGGTAGTTCACGACCTTGAGGAGGTTGCGTTCGAGCTTCGTGCCGAACGTCAGGTCGGCCGAGGCCACCACGACCGGACGCGTCTGGCGTGCGGTGACGTTGGCGGCGCTCTGCTGGTTGAGGTAGAAGAACACCACCGCCGAGGCCGCCAGGCCCAGGACGACGGCCAGGATGAGGAAGGGACCTCCCCGGTTCTGTGCCACAGACAACCTCCTCGTACGCCGAACCTCATGCTCGGCTCAAAACACCCCGCACGGCGGGATCGCGTTACGACGAAATCAGAACGTCTCGGCCTTCATGACCGTCTCGGCATGCAGCGTCAGTGCCCCAGGGGACACGACGGCCGACCCCGACCCCGGGTTTGTCGGCAAGTCGCCCTGCAAAATCCAGCGAAAAGGCATCTCAGCCGTGGCGACGACGACTTTCGTGCCCGTTTCGTTTCCATTCGCATCCACGTAGCTCTCGTCCACGTTGCACGAAAGGACGGTCAGGTCGCCCGGCCTGATGCCGGTGCCAACCAGGAATTCGGTCATCCGCAGTTCGCCGTTGGCCGGGGCCGAGCCCTCGGCGCTCGTCACCGCGACCCGGGCCCCCTCGCGGGTGGCCTGGGCCAGAATGTTGTACTGGAACAGGGCGCGCCCGAACTCGGTGACCATGAACATGACCACGAGCAGCATGGGCAGGGTGAGCGCAAACTCGACGAGCGACTGCCCGTGGTCCTTCTTCATGAACTGCGACTGGGGGCGCTTCATGATCCACCTCGATACAGGAACTGGGCGACGACACCCAGGGCGATGGCCAACGCGTAGGGCATGTAGTCCTCGCGCTTAGCCTCGAGCTCGTCCGCCTTCGGCAGACGACCGGTCAGAACCGCAGTCTTGAGCAGGGCCCCGGTCCGGTTGAACAACCGCGGAAGGGAGCGCTGCCCCAGGCTGTACAGCACGACCAACACGCCGCCCATGGCGGCCGTGAACAGGCCGATCCAGAACACGTGCACGACGCCGAGCAGGGCTCCGAGCGCCGCCATGAGTTTGACGTCACCCGCCCCCATGGCACCGAGCGCCATGAACAGCAGGAAGATCAGGAGCCCCAGAACCAGCCCCACCAGCGAGCCGGCGAGTCCCATCCATCCCCCGACGATCCCGTTCAACGCCAGGGCCCCGAGGGCCAGCGGGAACGTGAGCAGGTTCGGGATGCGCCGCGAGTTCCAGTCGATCCCGGTCGCCACCGCAACGGCAGCGAACGCAATCCACCAGCCCCAGGGCTGTGCACTCACAGGTGACCAGATCAGCGCGTCGAGCAACGGGACCCCACTGCGTCAGCGACGGAGGAACACATCCCTGGGTTGAACCGCCCTGCGACCCCCCGGGCCGGGGTCGGGCTCGCAGGCCCGTCTCCCCGTCCGGAGTTCGTTCAAGAGCGCCCGAGGTCGAACGGGCGCCCGTCGGTGCCGTGAAGCTAGACGCTCGAGATCGCCGTGTTGATCTGCGTCCACACGTCGGCGATGACCGGTCCGAGCAGCGTCAGCGCCGCGATCGAGACGATCGACAGCAGAGCCGCGAGCAGCGCGTACTCGACGAGATCCTGGCCTTCTTCGCAGACGATGAAATTCTTGAGAGCCTTCATGTTCGAACTCCTTTGGTCGGCCCCCGACTGGCACCGATGAGATCGGCAGCCGCCGGGGTGCCCTTGAGGCGAGAGCAACGGACACGGGGCCTCGCTGACACTGGTTGGGTCGCAGCCCCTCGCGACCCGGCGCATCCTCCCAGCGGGGAAGCGTGCGTCAGGCAGCGTGTAGCATTTGCAAGGGCCGTGCCCGCCAGTCCGGCGAAGGGCCATTCCGATTCAAACCGTCCGAACTATATGGACAGGAACCGGTTGGCCGGAATCACACCCGCGTCGTGCAGACTGCCCACAGCGGGCAGGATGCATCAATTTCGGGGGAGATTCCCCACCCAAGGGGCGAAAAAGCGCAAATCTTTTGCTGGGAGAGGTGTGAGACAAGAGGGTGCGTCGATGGTGAACACGCAAGGTGTCGCGACCCGGACCCCGTCTCTCCGCAGGGACTTCAGTCCAGATTTGACGCTGATTCCGCGCCTTCCCTTCATGTCTTGCATGAAGGTGTGGGCAAGCTAGCAGGCTCTGCTTCGACTTGCAAGGGTCGCGATGGGCGGGAGGAGGGCCTCGACCTGGATCCGGATCGTCCGATTCATCGCCCACGAGCATCGTGGGAATATTTTCCCGCCCAGACTGGAGTGGGGCGGAGGCGCCGGAGCGGCCCCGCAGCTCGTGGGGTTCGCGAGCACACCGCTTCCAGCGCCTGGGCAGGCACCGCATTCGTGCGGTTTGAGCGGACCTAAGTTGCGCTTTGCCCGCGAGATGCCGCCCGAGGCGACTTTGCGGCTGGCTTCCGGGAGGGGGTCCGCGTCCCGGGTTTGGTCGCCTTCGGGGTCTCAGAGCGGCGGAATGCGTGGCTGATCGGCAGGCGGCGATCCCGGCCAAAGGCGCGCGGGGTCACCTTGATCCCGGGTGGCGACTGCCGGCGCTTGTACTCGTTCCCGTCGACCATGCGCACCACCCGGTCGACCAGGTCCGGCAGGATCCCCTCGGCCGCCAGGTCCTCGGGCGAGAGGTCCTGCTCGACGTAGGCCTCGAGGATCGGGTCGAGGACCGCGTACGGCGGCAGAGAATCCTCGTCGCGCTGATTCGGCCGCAACTCGGCCGTGGGCGGCCGGGTCAGCGTCGACTCGGGGATCGGCGCGGTCTCCCCCGCGCGCAGCGCCCGCTCGTTGCGCGTGCGGGCCAGCGCGTAGACCGCGGTCTTGGGCACGTCCTTGAGCACCGCAAAGCCGCCCGCCGTATCGCCGTACAGCGTGTTGTAGCCGACCGAGACCTCGCTCTTGTTCCCCGTGGTCAGCACCAGCCAGCCGAACTTGTTCGACAGCGCCATCAGCGTATTGCCGCGGATGCGGGCTTGCAGGTTCTCTTCCGTCACGTCGGCACGCCGGCCCTTGAACACGCCGGCGAGCGCCTTGTCGTAGGCCTCGGCCACGTCGGCGATCGGCACGGTCAGGCAACGGATCCCGAGGCGCTGCGCCAGGTCGGCGGCGTCCTCCTCGCTGCGCCGCGAGGTGAACTTCGACGGCATCGACACGCCGATCACGCGATCAGGGCCCAGCGCATCGACCGCCAGCGTGGCCGTCAGCGCCGAATCGATCCCGCCCGAGAGGCCCAGGACGACCGACTCGAAGCGATTCTTCACCACGTAGTCGCCGAGCCCGAGGACGAGAGCCTCGTGGAGTTCGTGCGGGCCGTCGAGCTGGGGCGCAATGCCCGGCGTGATGCGCGGCCGACGGCGGGTCGCACCCGCCCGCCGCGGCGGCAACTCGATGCGCCGCACCGGCAGCAGGCCGTGATCCTCGCCGCGCCAGGCGATGCCGTCGCGCCGCCGCGGATCGCGCAGCCGCGCCCGGAACACGGACTCGAGGTCGAGATCGGCGACGATCAGGTCCTCCTCGAACGCCCGCGCGCGAGCCAGGACGTCGCCGTGCTCGTCGAGGATGACCGAGCTGCCGTCGAACACCAGTTCGTCCTGGCCGCCCACCTGGTTGACGAAGGCGACGCACGCCACGTTGTCCGCCGCCCGCGTGGCGAGCATGCGCTCGCGATCGCGCGTCTTGCCGCGGAAGTAGGGCGACGAGGAGAGCACCAGCAGCAGCTCCGCCCCGCCCTCGCCGGCCTGCGCCACCGCGGGCCCGTCGGGGTACCACACGTCCTCGCACACGTTGACGCCGAAGGTGACGTCGCCATAGCCGAACACCAGCGGCTCGCGCCCCGCCTGGAAGTAGCGCTTCTCGTCGAATACGGAATAGTTGGGCAGGTGGTGCTTCCGGTAGATGCCGCGCACCTCGCCGCCGGCGATGACGGCCGCGGCGTTGTAGACGTCATCGTCACGGTGGGCCACCCCGACGACCACGACCGAGCGGGTGACGTCCCCGGCCAGCGCGGCCAGCGCGCGACGGTTGGCGTCGATGAACTCGGAGCGCAGGAGCAGGTCCTCGGCCGGGTAGCCGGGGATGGTCTGCTCGGGGAAAGCGATGAGCTCGGCGCCGAGAGCCTCGGCACGGGTGATGGCGTCGCGGATCCGACGGAGATTGCCGTCGAAGTCACCGACCGTCGTGTTCACCTGCGCCAGGGCGATACGAAGCGTCCGCATGGTCATGCTCCGCAGATTGCATCCGCCGCGCGGGGCCCCGATCTCGTTGCAGGACTTCCCGTTACCTACGGGAGAGCCCGGGCCCGCCCCCACTGTACCACGACGTCCCCCGGACAATGAAAACGGGCCCGGAATTGCTTCCGGGCCCGTGCGAGGACCGTGGGTGTGCCCTTCCGTCCTCCCTGACGAACCGCCTTCCGTGGCCCCGGCCTTCCCTGGTCGGGCGTGCTTGCGGGCTGGCAATCCCTGCCGTGTGACCCCTCGGTAGCTGCCTGTCCCCCCCTCAGGAGACGCTGGCAGAGCATTGCAATCGCAGGGTCCGTGCCAGTCGGGCGGGGCGCGAGCGGCGCGACGAAGCGCGGTCCCCAGGCTGCTCATAACTCGTTGCCACGAATGATGTTCGGATGTCGGCGGGGGTCGATTCGGGGGGCCGCGTCCGCAACGAAATCGGCGCCCGGGAAGTCCCGGACGCCGCGTCGTGCACGATGCGCGATCAATCGCCGCGCAAGATGCAATCTTCGGAGGATGAACCGGAGGCTGACGATCTACTCGAAGACGGCTTCCTTCGCGGTGACCACCGCGCGCAAGGTTGTCAGCTGGATATCGCCCTCCATCGGCGCGAGACCCACCCCCGAGTCCAGCACCAGCCGGATCCCGATCTGCGCTTCCTTCCCCGTGAACAGCTCGGCGAGTTCGGCGTCCCCGACGACGATCGTCTCGATCGTGTCGGCCATCGCGCCATTGACCGTGAACGTGCCGACGACCGGCGTGCTGTCGGTGACGAAGGGGTCGGTGTCCGCCGGCGACAGGTACACGGCGATCCGCCCGGTGCCGGAGCCCGTCAGGTTGGTGATGATGGCGCCCACCTCGACCTGGACGTCGGTCACGGTGGAGACGTCATCGAGCCCGGGCAGCAGGTTGAGCCGTCGCGACTGGACAACGTCCACCGAGTCGGAGATCCCGGGCGGCACGGGGCCGTAGTGAGCGTTCTGCTCGTCGGCGGTGAGGAAGGTGAGCAGGTCGACGCGGACGATCAGGCTCTTGTCGCCGCAGCCGACGGCCACCATGGCGGTGAGAGCGCACGCGAGCAGGACGAAGCGCGCGGCCTTGTTCGGGCGCCGCGAACGGATGGTCGGGTTCATTCGCTGCCTCCCGGGCCGTACAGCGCGAGCGATGCGGCCAGCTCGAGACCACGGTCGGTCGTGATGCCGCGGCTGTTGGTGGCCAGCGCGATGTCGAGCCCGATCGAGCCGAGCTTGATGCCGCTGCCGGCAGTGAACTGGAGCTGCTTGTACGTGTCGAGATAGACGCCGCCCCGCAGCGGCACCGCGAGGGCCCACGTCTCGAAGCCGGCGCGCGGGATCCAGCGCTCGTTCGAGGTGCGGTCGAGCGTGCCGCCGAACATCATCGGCCCCGTGCGGTAGGCCACGTTGAGGCTGCCGGTGACCGGGAACTTGCTCTTGTACTCGACGCCGCGCTCGAGCTCCTCGGTCGTCGTGTTGCCCGAGACCGAGTCGTAGGCGATGCGCTTGAGGTCGGTGTTCTTCCACGTCATCGTGCTGCCCAGGTCGGTGACGCCGACACCGATCTCGATCTTGTCGACGAACACAGCCACGCCGAAGTCGCCGCCGACGCCGGTGCCGGCGCCGAACTTCGGGTCCGAGGCGTCGCGGATGTCCGCCTGGTAGGCGGCGTCGATCGGCGTGGTCGTGCCGAAGATGGTGTCCCCGGTGGCGAAGTTGCCGGCCGCGTCGGCGCGCCAGAAGGCGATCCCGCTCAGGTACTTGAGGCGCGCTCCGGCGTAGACGGCGAAGCCGCCGCGGCGCGGATCGCCCTCGGGCGCGTCGGGGGCGGTGACCAGCGGCAGCGCGGCGCCGGCGGTGAAGGCGATCGCGGTCTGGGCCTGCACTTCGTCGGTCGCGCCATAGACCGAGTTCGGTTGCACGGGCGCGGCCTCGCCCAGCACCTGCTGTAGCGCAGGATCGAGGTCGAGCGACATGCGGCCGTCGGTCTGCGGGCGCACACCGGCGAACACGTTGGGCGTGCCGAACTCGAGGTTCGGCGACTGCCACGAGACGCCGTAGCGGATCGATTCGTCGGGGAACAGGCGCTGCAGCTCGCCCAGGTCGACGGCGAGGCTGTTCTTCGAGATGTCGATGATGATGTCGCTCGACAGCTCCTCGGGCTCGATGAGCTGCAGCGTCCACGGCGATTGACCGAGCAGGTTCGCGATCTGGAACACGTTGAAGTTCGGGTTGTCGGGATCGAACTCGGGCGGATCGGCGAAGTACTGGATGATCCCGAGCGGCAGCGGAATCGCGTTGTAGCCGGCGAACGACTTGCCCGGCTTCGGCACCGCCCGGTACGCCACGTTCTGCGTGTTCGAGCCCGAGACCTCGGAGACGATGATCCCGCCCATGCCGAGGCGGCGCGCGTCGAACGACTGCGCGCCGGCGGGGCCGGCGATCGCGGCGAGCGCGCCGAGTGCGATCCCGGCCGTCACGATGCGTTTGAGCACGGCGATTCCTCCCTGGACCATTCCCCCGCGCTCCCTGCGCGGGGCGGCACTTCAGCGTCGGGCGCGCCGTTCGCGCTGTTCGCGCCGCAGCCCGGCGTCGAACTCACGAAGCGCCCGCCGATGCGAGCGAAACACCAGTTCCGGTCGATCGGCCGCGGCGAACCAGCCCGCGTCGTCGGCGTCGTCGCCGGCGACGAGGACTCCGCCGACCAGCCGCGCGCGATAGACCAGCAGGAGTACGGGGACGCCCGTGTCCGCGCCGGCGCGGTACGCGTTCTGCAGGCCGGTCAGCTCAATCTCGAGCCCGGTCTCCTCCAGAGCCTCGCGCACCGCGGTGGCCTCGGGCGACTCCCCGTACTCCATGAAGCCGGCGGGCAGGCCCCACCCCCCGGCCATCGGCTCGAATTTCCGGCGCACGAGGACGATCTGGTCCTCGCGCTCGAGAATCACGCCGACCGCCGGGGCGGGATTGCGATATGCAATGAACCCGCAGGTGGGGCAGGTGGGCCGCAGCACGCCGTGGTCGTCCGCGGAGACCAGGCGAGTGGCGCAGTAGGGGCAGAAGCGGGCCGGCTTCCGGGGCAGGGGCATGACGACCACCCTAGCAGACGCACGAAGGGCCCCGATCGATTGCGATCGGAGCCCCTCACCCGGGCCTCGCTTGCGGCGGCCGCCGCGGGTGCCGCGGCTGGTCGCTCAGTCGTCGTCGTGGTCGCGCTCGTCGTCGCGCTCGTCGCGCAGGTCGCGCATGAGTTCGCGCATCTCCTCGCGCAGCTCGCGCATTTCCTGCTCAAACTCGGCGCGCTCCCTGGGGTCCATGTCCTCGAGGTCGTCGAGGTCGCGGAAGATGCGGACGTGGCCGTCGATGCCCTTGCCGTCGTACCACTTCATGCCCCTGAGCTTGCTCTTGAGTTTGTCGAGGTCGCCGTCGTCCATGCCGCGGAAGTGGAACTGGTGCGACATGCCGGGCGCGTCGTCATCACCGTCCATCCAGCCCATCCACGGGCCGTTGCCCGGGCCACCCTGCCCGTTCCAGCCCTGGGCCTCCTCGAGCCGGACCGTCACCGCGCGCGCCGTGCCGGCGCGCAGCACGCGCAGCTCGACGTCGCCGGCCTCGCGATCGCGCAGCACGCTACGCAGCTCGTCGCCGTCGGTGACCGACTTGCCGCCGACCGTCGTGATCACGTCGCCGGCCTTGAGCCCGGCGCGATCCGCCGGCGTGTCGTCGAGCACGCGCAGCACCAGCACGCCCGCATCCTTCGTGGTCTTGAAGTACGGCGCGAGGTCCGCGTCGATATCGTGCGTCTCGATGCCGAGGCGGCCGCGACCGTTCAGCGTGAACGCCTGCATTCCGGGGGTCGGGACCGGGGCGACGCGCATGGCACGGGGCGCGCGAGGAGTCCGCGGAGCGCGGGGCGCGACCGGTGGCGCGGCGTACCAGCGATCGCCTTTCTCGTCACGCGCGGTCGCCAGGTCGGCGATCTCGGCGCGGCCGAGGTTGCGCGTGTCGCCGTCGCGCACGACGGTCACGGTGACGAGCGTGCCGGGACGCATGGCGCGGATCTTCGTCGTGACCTGGTCGGCGCTCGACACCGCATCGTCGTCGAGGCGCAGCAGGATGTCGCCCTCGCGGATGCCCGCCTTCGCGGCCGGGCTGCCCGGGACCACGTCCGAGACCAGCACGCCGCTGCCCTTGTAGTCGTAGGACTCGCGGAGACCCGAGGTCAGGTCCTGCAGCGAGACGCCGAGGAAGCCCCGTTCGCCCGAGGTCGAGCGCTGGGCGCTGGCCTCGCGTGGCGCATGCGCGACGACCCCGCCGACGAGAACGGCCAAGGCGAGGGCGAACAGGGCGGCCGGGCGAAGCCGGGGGCGTGAACTGCCGTGACGATCCATGGGTCTCTCCTTGCGGTCGAGAAGCGGGACGAGGGGGTCGTTCTCGGACCCTTCGATACAAGTTGAGGCGCACAGGGTTGAAAGCCGGCCCGCGGACGGATAGCCTGCGCCTGTGAGCCCCGCCCCGGCGTCAACATCGTGAAAAAAGACGACGTGCTCGAGCTGACCGTCGATTCCCTCGCCCTGGGGGGCGCCGGGGTCGGCCGCATCGGCGACTTCGTCGTGTTCGTCGCCGGCGGTTACCCGGGCGAACGGGTGCGGGCCCGGCTGCTGCGCAAGAAGTCGAGCTTCGGCGAGGCCGCGCTGGTCGAGGTGATGACCGCGGCGCCCGAGCGGGTCGCCCCCCGCTGCGCCCATTTCGGCGATGTGTGCGGCGGGTGCCGGGCGCAGGACCTCGCCTACCCGGCACAGGTCGCCGCCAAGACGCGCCAGGTTCGCGAAACCCTGGCCCGCCTCGGCGGCCTGCGCGACGTCCCGGTGGCCGACTGCGTCCCCTCGCCCGAGACCTGGCGCTATCGCAACAAGATGGAGTTCGCGTTCCACCCGGGAGCCGACGGCGCGGTACTCTTGGGACTCCACGTGCGCGAGCGCTTCGACCAGGTGTTCGACCTGGCCGACTGCACGATCGCATCGGAGCTGACCAACCGCATCGTGGCCGCAACGCGCACGTTTGCCATACGCCACGGCTGGGCGCCGTACCATGCGCGGCTGCACACCGGGCTCGTGCGCTTCCTTACCGTGCGCCACCTGCCGACGACCAACCAGGCCGCCGTGAACCTGGTGGTCGCGCGCGACACCGTGCCTCAGATCGAGCGCTGGGGCGAGGAACTCGCCGGGCTCGATCCGGCGGTGCGGAGCGTCGTCGTCACGGTCAACGATGGGCGCGCCAACATCGCGTTCGGCGAAAGCTCGCGCGTGGTGTGGGGCGCCTCCACGATCGAGGAGCGCCTGCTGGGGCTGTCGTTCGAGGCGAGCGCCAACTCGTTCCTGCAGACCAACAGCCACCAGGCCGAGGCGCTGTACGCCGCCACGCTGGAGGAAGCCGCACTCACCGGGAGCGAGCGCGTGCTCGACGTGTACTGCGGCGCGGGCACGATCTCGCTCGCGCTGGCGCGCCACGCGGCCGAGGTGGTCGGCATCGAGACCGTCGAACCCGCGGTCGCCGACGCGCGGCGCAACGCGACGCGCAACGGGATCACGAACGCGCGCTTCGCCTGTGGCGACGCCCGCGCGGTGCTGCGCGCCTGGTCGCATGCGCGCGCCGGCAAGCGCACGACACCCGAGGCAGCGCGGCTGAAGGACGCGAAGGCGCCCCTCGACCCCGCCGCCTACGAGCCCTTCGCGCCGGACGTCGTGGTGGTCGACCCGCCGCGCGCGGGACTGCACGAGCGGGTGATCGAGCGCGTGGCGGAACTTGCGCCAGCGCGGGTGGTCTACGTCTCGTGCAATCCGGCGACACTGGCGCGCGACCTGGCGCACTTCGCCCGCCACGGCTATGCCACCACCCGGGTGCGCCCCTTCGACATGTTTCCGCACACCCCCCACGTCGAGTGCGTGGCCCGGCTGGACCCGGTCCCCGCTTCGGCGTCGCCTGCCGGGGAGGCTTCCGCGTGACACACCCTGAGCCGGGCGCCGTAACCCCGGTAGCTGCGATGGGACCCGAGGTCCTGGAGCGCGTCCGGGTCCGCGACCCCGAGGCCATGGCGTCGTTCTTCGACCGCTACTTCGGGTTGGTCTATGCCGTGGCCCTGCGGCTGTCGGGCGACCGGGACAGGGCGGAGGACCTGGCCCAGGAGGTGTTCTACAAGGTGAACCGGGCGGCCCACACGCTCGACCCGGCACGGGACCCGGCGCCCTGGCTGGTCGGCATCACGACGAACGCGTTCCGCGACCGCTGGCGCTCGACCGCCGGGCGAATCGATCGCCACAGCGCCTCGTTCGACGGCGATCTGGTCCTGCGCGACACGGTCGCGGCGCGCACGCCCGGCCCCGTCGACGATTTCGTCACCGGCGAGCGCGAGCGCCGCCTGCGCGAAGCGATCGCGGCGCTGCCCGAGGGACTGCGTACGTTGGTCTCGCTGCACGACTTCGCCGGATGGGGACACGACCGGATCGCCGAGGCGCTCGGCATCACCCACGATGCCGCGCGCAAGCGGTATTCACGAGCTCTCGCGACGCTCCGCCGCGGACTCGAGGACCTGGCATGAACGTGAACGACGACTTCGATCCGGACCTGCCGCTTCTGTCGGCCGAGGACGAGGCGCGCCTGCGGGCAGAGCTCGCCGCGCTCGGCACGACGGGTGACGCCGGCGCGGTGGGTGCGGCGCGCGACGCGTTTCGCGCCGGGCTGCGCGAGCGCTTCGTCGCCGGAACGATGGAGGCGCTGGTGTCCGCACCCCGCGTTCCCGTGGCGGCGCGGCGACCGCGCGTCCTTCGTCCGTGGGCGGCGGGGCTGGCGGCAGCGGCGCTGCTGGCGATCGCCGTCTTCGCCTGGCTGCCGCGGCCCGAGTCGCCGCGCGCACCCGCGTGGACGGTGATCGCGGCGACCGCCGACTCCACGGCAGCCGCCGGCGCGGTCGCGCTCATCGACGGCCGCGAGATCGCGCTCGCCGCGCTCCCCACGACGACGGTCGCGCCCGGCGCGCGCGTCGAGTTGCCCGCCGGCGTGGCGATGGAACTGCGACTCGCCGGAACGCTTCTGCTCGAGACCGCCCCCGGCACATGGTTCACCGTGCCCACCGCCGGCGTGGCAAGCCGCGCGAGCGTCGACCATGGTGAGGTGCGTTTCGCCACCGGCCCGGCGTTCGCGGGCACGCGGTTGACGGTCGAGAGTCCCGAGGCGATCGTCGAGGTGACCGGCACGGCATTCGTCGTCATCGCCGAGCCGCACATGACGTGCGTGTGCGTGGGCGAGGGCACGGTGCACGTGACGTCGCGCGGCGGCGCGAGCGCCGACTCGGCGCGCGGCCCGACGACCGGGCACGACATCGCGGCGGGCCACCGTCGCGAGATCTACCCCGATGGAACGATGTCGGACGAGCTGGACGTGCACGCAAACGAGGCGATGAAGCTGGGGCGGCTCAAGGCGGAGATGGGCGGCGCGCCGGGGGCAACGGCCAAGCCCTAGCGCGCGATCGAGAAGGCTGGCATCGGCCGCTACCAGCTCTCAGGCCGGGCTACCGTCGCTCCACCCACGAGTCTGCACGGATTTGGAAACTGGCACTGTGCGTACTTCTCCTTTGTCGCGCGGATCGTGCTGCTTGCAAGTCCCCTCAAGTCGAAACTGCCGCGGCCGTAGGGCAAGACGACATGAATCGGAGTGCCGGGAAATCGCAATCGAGCAAGGCGTACGGCTGAGGCGAGATCGCTGTCGGCGCTTACGAGCACGAGTGCGTCGCACTGCCGAGTCCACAACAGATCAAGAAGCCGGACGCCGATCGCAACATCGGTCTCTTTTTCCTCGTGCCGTTTGATCTCGACGCCGCAGCTTGGGCAGTAGATTCGCTTCTCCTTGAAGTGCCCGAGTTCGACTTGCACACCCGAATCTTCCAAGCATCGGATGTACGCTCGGTGCCGGTCGGTCACTTCAGGCTTCCACGCCTCGATATGCGTAGCGATCGCGGATGAAGTAGTGGACGGATCCGAGCCGATAGTTTCGGCCGAGGACCGGCAGGAAGGATTGACAGAAGGCCCTGAGGTCGAGCCACTTGGTGTTCCTGACTCTCGGTCTTCCTTGGGCTTGATCGAGGGAGTGGTACAGGTTGAACCCGTCGACGAGAAACGCGGTTTTCACGTCGTTCGGACTTGCCTCCGTGCTCATTGATGCCGATACTCCTTTCATGTCGACTCCGGCCGGGCCCTCGGGCTCGCCGGTCCCCCCCGGGTCACGATCCGGGGGGTTTTTTCTTGCCTGCCCGCTCTCAAGCCCGAGCCTACCCGGGCCGCACGCCCTCGGCCCACGCGCTCGCGTACCAGATCGTCGCCTCGGGGCGATCGCGCCAGCGATCGAAGCCGTCGAGCGCCGCCGCGAACGTCTGCCGATCGAGGTCGCCGGCCTCGCGGATCGCCTCCTCGGCGCCGCGCAGGATCTCGCGGATGTTGATTGCCAGCGCCTGCAGCTCGTCGTCCCCCGTGCCGGCGCATGCCCCGAACCACAGCCAGCGGTTCTTCACCGGACGCGCACCGGCCTCGTGCAGCAGCGCGACGAGCCGGCGACCCACGTACGGATCGCAGCCCAGGCGATCGTAGGTGCGCTCGTATGCCGCCCAGATGCGATCGAACCCCGGGGGCTCGGGCCACAGGCGCAGCACGGCGTGATCGTCGTCCTCGAGCACGATGCGGCCGCCCGGCCGCACGGCGCGCAGCATCACGCGGACCACGCCGAGCGGATCGGGGACGTGCTCGAGCAGGAAGCGGGCATGCCCGACGTCGAACGTCCCCCACTCGTCGGTCGCGAGAGGCGGCGCGAGCGAGTTGCCCGGCCGCAGGTCGAACGCCTCGTCGATCTCGGGCGCTTCGCGCCGGGCCAGGTCGCGCGCGCGTTCGATCTGCGCGGCGCTGCGCTCGACGCCGACGACGTGTGCCGCACCACGGGCGATCATGCCGCGCGCCATCTGGCCCAGGCCGGCGCCCAGGTCGAGAACGCGCTCGCCGCCGGCCAGCGCCAGCGCATCGAGTGAGCGCGCGTTGAGCAGCGCATTGAGCTTCGCCAGGCGGTCCTGTTCCGCGGCCGCCGTGCCGTGCACGTAACCCGCATCATCGCGGGCGCTCATCGGGCGTCCAGCCAGGTGCGATAGGCCTGGATCCCGCCGTCGAGCCACGCCACCTCGCGATAGCCCTCGCGCGACAACGATTGCGCCGCCGCCTGCGCCCGCAGGCCGTCCTTGCAATAGAGGAGTACCGGGCGGTCGCGGTACGCCGTGATCTCGCCGAGACGCGCCGCGAGCTCGGCGTACGGAATCTGCACCGCGCCGTCGAGGTGACCGAGCGGGTCGTTCCATTCCTCGGGCGTGCGCAGGTCGAGCGTGATGCCGCGATCGTTCATCCCGCGCCACAGGTCGACCTCGCTCGCGCGCACCGCCTGCACATAGCCGGGTGCGGCCGCCGTGGTCGGCGCGGCGACAGGAGCCGGCGCCGGCACGCAGCCGCCGAGCGCGACCAATGCGCCGCCCGCGACGAGGCTCAGCGCCAGGCTTCGAAAAGACGCCATCTCTGGTAGACTCCTTGTCGATCCGGGTCCCGCCACGGGGCCCGTCGTTCCCAAGCATGCCACGGAGCGTCGCGGCGAGCACGCGACATCCGGCCCCGACTCCCCGCCAGGAGCGACTCGTGACCGCACAACTTCGGGCCGCCCGCGCGGCGGCCCTCGTCCCGGCTTTCGGGCTGGCCCTCGGCCTGGTGCTCTCGTTCGGCCCGGCGATCGTCGGCCCGGCGCGGGCGCAGGCACCCGGCTGGATCTCACGCGACTCGTCGTCGTTCGAGATCTGGCAGGGCGACCTGCTGCTCGGCACCGAGGAATACCGCGTCTTCCAGGCGGGCGACACCCTGATCATGGGCTCGACACTGCGCCTGCCCGGCGCACGCCCCGACAGCAAGCTGCCGCTCGAGAAGCGGACGACTTTCCTGCGCCGCGCGCTCGACTCGTATCCGCTCGTCTTCCAGGTGATGGACATCCCGCGCGACACGACGCGGAGCAAGGGCAGCGCGATCAACGTCACGTTCAGCGACACGACGGCCGTGATCTATCGCGAGATCACGGGCGTGATGGGTCGCGGCGAGGCGATCGGCCTGCCGCCCGGGCGCATCTACCTGCTCGAGCCGGGCATCTACGCGCAGGTGCAGACGCTGGCCGGCGATTTCCTGGCGACCAAGCAAGCGAAGCGCCGCCAGCCGGTGCTTATCCCCTCGGCGCAGCAGGTCGTCGAGCTCACGCTCACCCGCGGGCCGGTCGAGCGCCTGGGCAACGAGGGCCATGTCGTCACCACGACTCGCGTCGACATCACCGACAAGCTGACGCAGCTCGTCGCATGGGTCGACGCCGACGGCCGCATGTGGAAGATGGAGGCGCCTGGCCAGGGGCTGCGCGTCGAGCGGGCGGTGCCGGCAGGCCCGGCCACGAAGCCGGCGACGAAGCAGAAGGCGGGCGCGAAGAAGGGCTGATCGGCGGGGATCCGGGTCCCAGCCGTCGATTTTGAATCACACCTTGCCGGTCCGTTCGTAGGTGGAAACGGAGACACCGCGCCACAGGAAAGGTCTGCAGGTCGCATTCAGGTCCCTGCAATGCGATTCCCCCTGCGAGTCCCCGGGCAACTCGACCCGCCCTCGCGAGATCGTGCCCCGTTCCGGCGGGCGCGGCGCTCCACGATGCGATACGAACGGCGGCCAATGCCGTGACCTCGTCGAGGGGACCCCACGCCCGATGGCACAACCCATCAAGGGAATCGTACCTTCGGGCGGCCCCTCGGTGGGCCGGATCGAGCCCCCTCCCCCGGCTCTTCTCGAGGGAGTGAGGCGGCGCGATCGGGCAGCGCTGTCCTCGTTCTTCGACTGCTACTTCGATCTCGTGCACGGCGTCGCGTACCGCCTGACCGGAGATCGCACGGCCGCCGAGGATCTCACGCAGGACGTGTTCTACAAGGTGCAGATGGCGGCCCACACCCTCGATCCGACTCGCGATCCGGCACCGTGGCTGGTGAGCATCACGCGCAACGCGCTCTACGATCAGCGCCGCTCGGCGCGCGATCGCCTGGCACGGGCGAGCACGTCGCTCGATGCCGACCCGCTGCTCCGCAATCAGCTGCGGGGAAGCGCGCCATCGCCTGAGGAATCACTGATACGCCAGAAGCGCGACGCGAGTGTGCAGGCTGCGGTCGCACGGCTGCCTGAATCGCTGCGCGAAGTGGTCGTCCTGCACACGTTTCTTGGCTGGGGACACGATCGGATCGCCGAGGTGATCGGCGCCAGCCACGCCGCGACGCGCAAACGCTATTCGCGGGCCCTGACGGTGCTGGCGGACATGCTCGAGGACCTCGACCGATGAGCGACGATTCGGTGCGCCCCGATGATCGCCAACCAGCGGACGCTCCCCCGACGCCCCGTGAACAGCGGGTCGAGGCGATGGCGCGATCGCTCGCGCCTCCGCCGTCCGATCCGGAGTTTCGGGAGCGGCTGCGCGATCAATTCGCGGGATCGAGGGTCGCTCCCACCGCGCCGGCGGCACCGCCTCCGCCCGGGCGCTCCCGGAGCGCCATGCTGCGACCCCGTTTCTCGCGCCGACGCTCGATTCTCGCGCTCGCCGGCGCGCTGGCCGCGGGCATCGCGATCGTCGCCCTGCTGCGTTTCAATGGTCGCCTGCACGAACCCGGGGTGATCGAGAACGCGTCGCCGGTCGCCTACGACACGGCACCGGGCGAGCTGACGGATGATGGATTGCTGCTCGTCGATGGGCTCGAGGTCGCGGTGGCGGACGTCCGTGCCGGGCGTAGGCGAATCCTTGCCGGGCAGGACGTCGAACTGCGTGGAACGCTGCCGCTCGAACTCGTCTGGGATGACGTGCTCGCAATCGAACTCGTTCCCGGTTCACGCTGCACCCTTCCGGGAGGCACAGGCGGTGCGGGTGACGAATCGGCGACGGAGTTGCACGGCCACATCGCCCGCGGCGAGGTGCGCATCGTGACCGGCCCGGGCTTCAGCGGACGGACGTTGACCATCGAGAGCGACGACGCGAGCGTCCACGTCGTCGGCACGACGTTTGCCGTGATCCGCGACTCCGCCGGCACATGCGTCTGCGTGGAGGACGGCGTGACGCAAATCCGCTCGCGCGAAGGAAACCAGGGCGGGCGGGTCGTCGCCGGACGGCGGCTGCAGCTCTTCGACGACTTCCGCCCGCCCGTCGACAGCCCGATCCGCCCCGAGGAAGCGATGAAACTCGGTATGCTGCGCGATCGCGCCGGAAGCCGCTTCGTTCCCTGAAGTCACAAGCCCTCGTGCAGTTTCGTATTCCCATGTGCGGCCGCGCTTCCTGCCCGTCGCTTCCCGACGGGCCCCGTCCAGCTCATCGCTTTCGCACTTCCACTTGGAAGGGGATTTCCCATGCTCCGCTCGCACGCCGTCACCGCACGCTCGTCCATCGCAGCGCCGGCAAGCCTGTTCGCCGGTCTCGTGCTCACGCTATTCGCAGCTGCTCCCGCCGAACCCGCAGCGACCGTCACCCCAATCACCGGGCCGACCGTGATCAGCGAACCGGGTGACTACGTGGTGACCTCGGACTTCACCGTCACGGATCCCGCAGGCGATGCCATCGTCATCCGGGCGAGCAACGTCCGGCTCTCGCTGGGCGGCCGGACGATCACCGGCCCGGGCAACAAGCAGGGCCGCGGCATCGTCCTCGAGGGCGCCACCAACGTGAGCGTCGAGGGCGGGTCCGTGCGCACGTTCGGGATCGGGATCGCCCTGATCGGCACGCGCCGGTCGAGTGTCTCCAACGTGGCGGTCGAGGGCGCGGACGAGTTCGCCGATCCGCCGGCGATCGCGCCGCAGATCGGTGTGCTGCTCGTCAACTCCGCGATGAACACGATCCGCGGCAATCGGCTGGAGCGCGTCAACCTGGGCATTTTCGTCCGCGGGGCGCAGAGCTACGAGAACCGCATCCAGCAGAATGCGGCGACAGCGGGATTCAACGGCCTGCTCGGAATCTGCTACAACCCCGCCGCGGGGGAGGGCGCCGTCGGGCCGCAGCGCGACCAGGTGCAGCAGAACACGATCGACGGTTTCCCCAAGGGAATCCAGGCCAGCGACGAATCGACGAACAATCGCTTCGTGGCCAATGTCATCCGCTTCACCGATGTTGCCTACGAGGATCGCAACGGCTCGAATCAATTCGTCGGCAATCGCTCGACGGATCTCACGCCGTAGGCAACGGACTTCGCCCGGACGCGAAATGGAGACGGCGGCGGCGCTCCGGGTGGAGCCGCCGCCGCCGTTTCGCCCTTTCGACGCGGGCCCTACTTCTTCGCCGCCGCCCGCTCGACGTAATCCACCAGCAGGCGCACGCCAAAACCCACGGCGCCCTTCGGGCCATAGGGCTTGTCGCGGTCGTTCCACGCCACGCCGGCGATGTCGAGATGGACCCACGGATAGCCCTGCGCGAACTGGGCGAGGAACATCGCACCCGCGATCGTCCCGCCCTCACGGCCGGCCGAGTTCTTCATGTCGGCGATGTCGCTGCGCAGGAGCTCGTTGTACTCGGGCCAGGTCGGCAGCTGCCACAGCCGCTCGCCGGTGCGCTTGCCCGACTCGATCACGTCGTCGACCAGGTCTTGATCGTTGCCCATGATCCCCGCGCACTGCGAGCCGAGCGCGACCACCACGGCGCCGGTCAGCGTGGCCAGGTCGATCACCGCGTCGGGCTTGTAGCGATGGGCGTACGACAGAGCGTCGGACAGGACGAGCCGGCCCTCGGCGTCGGTGTTGTTGACCTCGATCGTCAGGCCGTTCGAGGCGGTGAGCACGTCGCCCGGCTTGAGCGCCTTGCCGCCGGGCATGTTCTCGGCCGCGGCGACCAGGCCGATGACGCGCACGCCCGCCGGACGCAGCTTGCCGAGCGCGTGCATCGCGCCGAGCACGGCGGCGCCACCCGACATGTCGTACTTCATCTTCTCCATCGAGTCGGCGGGCTTGAGCGAGATGCCACCGGTGTCGAACGTGATGCCCTTGCCGACGATGCAGATGGTCTTCCTGACCCGGCCCCTGGGCTTGTAGTCGACGACGATGAAGCGCGGCGGCTGCGCCGAACCCCGACCCACGCCGAGAAGCGCGCCCATCTTCATGCGCTTCATCTCGAGCGGCCCGAAGATCGTGGCCCTGAGCTGCGCCGACGTGCCCGCGATCGTGCGCGCCGCCGTGGCCAGGTCGGCCGGCGTCATGTCCTGGCCCGGATGGCTGGACAGGTCGCGCGTGATGACGACGCTGGCGGACAGCGTCTCGCCCTTCTTCGCGCCTCGCGTGACGGCGGCGAGCTTCGCCTTGTCCGCTTCGACGACGATGAGCGACTTGACCTGGCGCTTGCGATCCTTGTCCTGCGTAAGGTAGTGGCCGAACACGTAGTTGCCCAGCACCGAGCCCTCGACGACCGCCTGCGCGGCGAGGTCGGCGTCGAGCGCGCCCTTGCCGGCGCCGTGCGCGACGGTGGCCAGCGTCTTCACGCCGAGCATGCGGGCGCGCGTGACGGCGGTGCCGGCGGCCTGGCGGACGCGCTCGGCATCGACGCCCTTCTCGGCGCCGAGGCCGACGACGATCAGCCGCGCGAGGCGGCCGGTCGTCGGATAGAGGACGACGCACTGTCCGGCCTTGCCGGCGAAGTCGCCGCTCTTGAGCAGTTCGCGGATCGCGCCGCCGGCGGCCTTGTCGACCGCCTGCGCCGCGCCCGACGGGCGGCTGGTGCCTTCGAAGAAGCCGAGCACGAGCGCGTCGGCGGCGACACGTTCGGCGGCGCCACCGCGAACGACGATCTGCATGAGCGAGCCTCCATCCTGGATGACGGGCAACGGTGGATCCCGGGGGAATGCGGGCGGCGGGACCGCCCGACAACCTGCACAGAACACGGGATTTGCCGCGCCAAGTCAAGCGCGGGATGGGGCTTGTCGCCGCACGCAGCCTGCGCGATCCTCGCTCCGTCCGCCGTCGCGCATTTTCTTCTCTCTTCCGTTGCGAGGATCCGCCGTGTCGACTCCGAGCCCCGCTGCATCCCGCCCGCGCGCCCTCGTCACCGGGGGGAACGGCAATCTCGGCGAGGCCGTCGCGCGCCTCCTGCAGCGCGCCGAGTACGAAGTGCACATCACCGTGCAGGACCAGCGAACGCGCGCCGAGTTCGCCTTCGGCCTGATCCAGGCCGACATCCACGTGCACGTCGTCGACCTCACCGATCCTTCCGCGGTGGCAAAGCTCGCGACCGAGATCGGCGGCCCGCTCGAGGCGCTGGTCTCGACGGTCGGCGGTTTCGCCGGCGGGCCATTCGCGGACATGGATCCCGCGCTCTTCGACCAGCAGTACTCGCTCAACCTCAAGACCACGCTGCTCACGCTGCACGCCATGTACCCGCTACTCAAGGCGAGCCCGGGCGGCAGCTCGGTCGTGCTGGTCGGCAATCGCCCCGCACTGTCGGCGGGTCCCGGCGTCGCCGTCTCGTCCGCGATGAAGGCCGCCGTCATCCACCTGGCGAAGAGCCTGGCCAAGGAGTGGAAGCCCGACGGCATCACCGTCAACGCGATCGCGCCCGGCGTCATGGACACGCCGCAGAACCGCCGCGACATGCCCGACGCGGATTCCTCGGGCTGGCCCACGCCGGGACAGGTCGCCGAGGTCGTCGCCTTCCTGCTCTCGGGTGCGGGCTCGATCGTCTCGGGCGCGGTCGTGCCCGTGTTCGGACGGTCGTAGCGCTTGGCCGCCACGCCCCGCATCTCGATCATCGTCAGCCACTTCGATCGTCGCCGCTGCCTGTCCGAGGCGCTCGATTCGATCGCCGCGCAGACCCGGCGCGACTTCGAGGTGATCGTCGTCAGCGATGCCGGGCCACGCGGCTCGGCCGCGGTCGTCGAGGCATTCGCCGCCGCCCACGCCGGCGCGTTCACCGCGCGCTTCGTGCGCCGCGAGCTCAACGGTGGCGTGGCCGCGACGCGCAACACGGGCGTCGCCGCGGCGGAGGGCACGCTGATCGCGTATCTCGACGACGACGATCGCTGGCGGCCCTCCCATCTGGCCGAGCTCGTGCGCGCGCTCGAGCGCACGCCGGACGCCGCGCTCGCCTACGGCGATGCCGAGGTGCAGCGCCTCGAACCGATCGACGCGCGGGGCGGACGCGCCCCCGACGGCGACCTCGATCCGTGGACCTGGCGTGTCGCGGCCCGGCTGCCGCTGGCGGTGCCGTTCGCTGTCGACGACCTGCGCCGCGACGACTTCATCGTGCCCGGCGGCATGCTGCACCCCCGCGCGTTGTACGACGCCGTCGGCCCGTTCGACGAGTCGCTCTATGTTTCCGACGACTGGGACTGGCTGCTGAGGGTTCTTGCCGCACGCGGCCCCGGCGCGTTCGTGCGCGCGCCGCTCCCGGTGGTCGACGTGCGCATCTGGAGCGCGGCCGGGGCGAACCTGTCGGCCGACTCCGGCGCCCGCCGCCGCGCCGCCCTGGCCACGATCGAGCAGCGCCACGGCACCCCGCCGCTGGCGCCGAAGACGTTCTGGGAGGTGGCCGAGACGTACGCTGCGCGCTGAGCTCTCGCCGGGATCCCCAGTCACTTGTCGAAAGCTTGTCTGGCCGGCGGCCATCTGTGGGACCAGAATGACCAGAATCTGATTCTGGTCATCACGCACCCGGGGGAGTCGTTCATGCCCGCCACCAGCCGCCCCTTCGCTGCCGAGTCCGCGACGGCCGACCGCATCCTCGATGCGGCCGATCGCCTGCTGGGCCGCTTCGGCTATCGCAAGATGACCGTGGACGACCTGGCCCGCGAGGCCGGGATCGGCAAAGGCACGGTCTACCTGAGCTTTCGCAGCAAAGAGGAGATCGCGCTCGCCTGCATCGACCGCATGGCCGGCCGCCTGCGCATTCGCCTGGAGTCCATCGCCGCCGAGGCCGGTCCGCCGGCCGACCGGCTGCGCCGTATCCTCGTCCTGCGCGTCATGCACCGCTTCGACTACGCGCGCGGCCATTCGGCGCGGCTCGACGAGTTGCTGGCGGCGATCCGCACCGAGCTCATCGCCCGCCGCACGCGACACTTCGCGGCCGAAGCCACGATCGTCGCGAGCGTGATCGCCGGAGCGGGAATCCCGCGCATCGATCCGAATGCCGCCGCCGAGGCCATGATCACGGCCACGAACGCGCTCCTGCCCTACAGCCTGAGCGCGCGCGAGCTGGGCCGGCGCGCCGAGATCGAGACGCGCGCCATCACCGTCGCCGAACTCGTCGTGCGTGGAATCGTCGCGCCGACCGCCGCTTCGTCCCGTCCGCCGTCCATTCCCGAGCCCCCGCGTCCCCGGAGGAATCCGTCATGATTCGCGTCTTTCGTCATTTCTCGTCGTTCAGCCTACTCGCCGCGACCGTCTTCGCCTCGCTGGCGCTCGGCGTTGTGCCCGCCACCGCACAGTTCGGCGCCCCGCCCGCGGACCAGCCGGATCTCCTGGTCGATCGCGCGACGTCGCGCGCCGTCGTCGAGAGCCTCGCGGTGAAGGTCGAAGCCGAGTACGTGTTCCCCGACGTCGCCAGGAGGGTGGCGAAGGGCCTGCGCGACCGGGCGAAGCGGGGCCGCTACGACTCGATCGGCCAGGCGAAGGAGTTGTCCGACACGCTGAACGCCGACCTGCGGACGCTGGCGCACGACCTGCACCTGCGCCTGCACTACTCGAGTCGCCCGCTTCCCGCGACCGCACCGAACGCGGGCTCGAACGCGGATCACCTGCCCGACCCGGCCGAGCAGGTGCGCGTTGCCGCGCAGGCCCGGCGCATGAACCACGGCTTCGACAGGGTGCAGCGCCTGGCCGGCAATGTCGGCTACCTGGAGCTGCGCGCCTTCGACGGCTCGCCGGACGCGGGCAAGACTGCGATCGCGGCTCTCGAGTTCCTCAAGAACTCGGATGCACTCATCTTCGACCTGCGCCGCAACGGCGGCGGCGACCCGAACATGATCGTTCTGCTGCTCAGCCACCTGTACAACGGGGAGGACCGCGTGCACGTGAACGACTTCTACGAGCGTCGCGACGACCGCACCGTCGAGTACTGGACTTCGACGACCGTGCCCGGCCCGCGCTTCGACGGCAAGGAGGTCTTCGTCCTGACCAGCCGGCGCACCGGCTCGGCGGCCGAGGAGTTCGCCTACGACATCAAGAACCTCAAGCGCGGCACACTGGTCGGCGAAGTGACCGCCGGCGGCGCAAACCCCGGCGGCCTGTTCCGCCTCAACGACAACTTCGCGGCGTTCATCGCCACCGGGCGCGCGATCAGCCCGGTCACGAAGACCAACTGGGAAGGTGTGGGCGTCGCCCCCGACGTTGCCACGAGCGCCGACGAGGCGCTGAAGACCGCGCACGTCATGGCGCTGACGAACCTGCAGGCGAAGGCGACCGATCCGGAGCTGAAGGGGATGTACGACCGCGCGCTCGACCAGGCGAAGAACGCGCCGGTGGAGCCGGTGGCCGGGCTCGGCGGGCCGGCAGGCCCGGCGGCGAAGCGCTGATCGCAGCTTCGCGCGCGGAGTAACGAAAGGGCGCCCGCCGAGTCGACTCGGGGGCGCCCTCCCTTCCGTCTCCGGGCCGCGGTCGCGGTCTCCGACTCGTCAGCGCCGGTACGCGCTCTTCACGGCACCCCAGCTCTTCTTCGCGTGCAACACCTTCGGGATCATTCCCGCCACCTCGGCCGGGTGCTCGATCTCCTCGGGGATCGGCTCGACGCTGACCTCGCCACCACGCCGCCACGCATCCTGATCGGCAAGCATCGAGCCGGCATTGGTGCGCGTGGGGGTGTCGGTCGCTCCAGCGCTGGTGGAGAGGAACAGGGCGGCCAGAAGGAGCAGGCTCCCGAGGCTCAGGGACTTGGCGGACATCGCACGAGCGGTCATGACGCACCTCCTGGTCGTTAGGGGGGGAGTCTCGGGCGCCCCCTCGGGCGCCTCTGCCTTCCCGCCTGCCAGGGTGGTCGTACTCTCAGGGGAGGTGTGACATCGGCCCGGGCGCGGGCTGGGGATCTGGATGCGGTGCGAGATGCGGAGCTGGCTGGGGCCCGGAGTGCGATGCGTCAGGTCGGGAGAGATCCCCGAGCGCCCGTGCGTCCCAGACCCGAGCCACGAGTGGCAGTTTGGATCCAGAGACGCCGGGGCCGGGAAACTCGAAGTCTTCAGGCGTCGGGCGCGCGGCACCCCGCACAGACGCCGTTGAACCGAATCGTGTAGTCGCTCACCGCAAAGTCGAGGCCGCCCGGGGGGAGCACGGTGTCGAACGCCTCGTGGGCGACGTCCTGCAGCGTGTGACATTTCACACACCACAGGTGATGGTGACCGCCGAGATTCGCGTCGAACCGCCGGCTGGTTCCCGGGGCATCGACCTCGCGCACGAAGCCGAGTTCGACGAGAAAATCGATCGTCTTGTAGACCGTTCCGAGAGACAGCGCCGGCAGGCCGGGCTTCAACTCCCGAAACACCCCCTCCGCACTCGGATGCTCCCGGCTCGCGAGCAGTGCCCGGTAGACGGCCAGGCGCTGATGGGTCACCGGCACCCCACGGTCGTGGCAGGTGCGGGTGAACCGATCGAGTTCCGAAGCGACGTCCGGTCGCGAGGGGCTGAGCGCAGGGTGCAAGGGGTCGCTTCTCCGGAGAGCTTCTCGAGAGATGAGAAGGATTCTCGAACAGGAATCTAGCGGTCCGGGTGGCGCTCGGCAAGCGCTCCGAGCAGGCCAAACGTTTATTTGACAATATGTTGCATTCTGAGCCAATTGCGCTGTCAGGGGCGCGGAGGGGTCCGCGGGGGTCCGCGGGGGGCGGCGCGGGGCGGACCTGAGGCGGTTGGGGTCGGTCGGCGGCAACTTGGGCCGGCGCAAGTTGGTGGGGCCCGCCCCACCGCCAGACAGGCAGAATCGCATGCCCCAGCGCATGTCATTTGACCAGTCTGGGGGGCCGTTTCGCGAGCGGTTCCTCCGGCCGCGCCTCCGCCCCCGGCTCGATTTGCGCGGGCCCAAGTTTTCCCGCCTGTCCACGGTCCTCCACCGGCACACCCCGCCCCCTCGCCGCATCCGAAGATGACGCCCGGAGCCGGGCGCACGGAAAGGACGGGCGACCATGCAGCCTGCGAACTTCACGACTTCCGCTCCTTCGCCGCAGGGCGATGACCGCGCGCTGCTCGACTCCTACTCGCGCGCCGTGATCGACGCGACCGACCGCGTGAGCCCCGCCGTGGTCAATCTCGAGGTGACGCACCGCGTTCCGGCGGGCCGTTCACGGCGCGGCGGACGGGGTCGCGGTCCCCACGGAGGCGACGGTCACGGCGCGGGCGCCGGCGACGATCCCGAGGTGCACGGCACGGGCTCGGGCTTCCTGTTCACGCCCGACGGTTTCGCGCTGACCAACAGCCATGTCGTGGGCGGCGCGACGCGGATCACGGCGACGCTCACCGACGGGCGACATGTCGCCGCGACGCTGGTCGGCGACGATCCGCACACCGACCTCGCGGTCGTCCGTCTGCAGGCCGAGGATGCGCACCTGCCGACGGTCGACCTGGGCACGTCGGGCGACCTGCGCGTGGGCCAGCTGGCCGTCGCGATCGGCAATCCCCTCGGCTTCCAGACGACGGTCACGGCGGGCGTCGTCAGCGCGCTCGGCCGCTCGCTGCGCGCCAGCTCGGGACGCCTGATCGACGACGTGGTGCAGACCGATGCGGCACTCAACCCGGGGAACTCGGGCGGGCCGCTGGTCGACTCGCGCGGGACGGTGATCGGCGTCAACACGGCGATCATCCGCGGCGCGCAGGGCATCTGCTTCGCCATCGCGGTCGACACCGCGCGCTTCGTGGTGGCGCGGCTGATGAGCGAGGGATGTGTGCGGCGCAGTGTGCTGGGCCTGGGCGGGCAGAACCTGCCGATCCGGCGCCAGGTCGTGCGCTTCCATGACCTGCCGGTCGAGAGCGGCGTGCTGGTGCTGGGAATCGAGCCGGGCGGCCCGGCCGAACGTGCGGGCATTCGCGAGCGCGACGTCGTGATCGCATTCGGCGACCGGCCGGTTGCCGGCATCGACGACCTGCACCGTGCGCTCACGCACGAGCGCGTGGGAGTGGCGACGTCGATCACGGTGATCCGCCGCGCCGAGAAGTTGACGCTGAGCACGGTGCCGGTCGAGGCGGATTCCGCGGCCTGACCTCCCCATCGGGCTGATAAGGTGGCGCCGACTTCGACCTGATCCGGGAGCGGCGCCTCATGTCCCACGAACTGACCATCCTCCGCGAACTCACCCTGCTCGCCGGCGTCTCGCTGGTGGTGAACCTGCTGCTGCGCCGACTCAAGGTCCCCTCGGTCGTCGGCTTCCTGTTCACGGGGATCCTGATCGGCCCGGGCGGCCTGGGGCTCGTGCGTGAGCCCGAGACGGTGGCGACGCTCGCAGAGATCGGCGTCGTGGTCCTGCTCTTCGCCATCGGTCTCGAGTTCTCGCTCGCCGACCTGAAAAAGCTCGGCCGCAAGGCCGTCATCGCGGGCGTCGGCCAGGTGGTTGTCACCGCCGCGGCTGTCGCGCTGGTCCTCATCGCGATGGGTGCAGTTCCCGCGAAGGCGATCTTCCTCGGCATGCTGATCGCCCCTTCCTCCACCGCGCTCGTCTTTCGCTTGATCACCGATCGCGGCGAGCTGCAGGCACCGCACGGGCGCCTGCTCACCGGCGTCCTCCTGGTGCAGGACCTGGCGGTCGTACCCATGGTGCTGCTCGTCCCCGCGCTGTCGACATGGGCCGCCGGTGGCGGCGGCGCGGACGTACCGGCAGGGGCAGCGGTGCTGGGCCACGGCGGCACGACGGGCGGCGGCTTCGAGCTGGTGCTCCGGGGTCTCGGGACGATCGGACTGGTCGTGCTGGCCTTCTTCGCCGCGCGGCGGCTGGTGCCGTGGCTGGTGGCGCGTGCGGCGGCGGGTCGCTCGCGCGAGACCTTCCTCGCCGCGGTCCTGCTCGTCGTCGCCGGCTCGGCGTGGCTGTCGCAGCAGGCCGGGCTGTCGGTCGCCCTGGGCGCATTCCTCGCCGGCCTCGTGCTGGCCGAGTCGGAGCATCGGTCGCAGGTTCACGCCGACATCCTGCCGTTTCGCGACATGCTGCTCTCGGTGTTCTTCATCTCGATCGGGATGTTGCTCACACCGTGGACGCTGCTCCTGCACCCGCTCGAGGTCGGCTTCGCGACGGTCGGCATGGTGACGTGGAAGCTGGTTGCCGCGGCGGCGGTGGCGCGCCTCGCCGGCTATCCGTGGCGCATCGCACTCGCGGCCGGGCTGAGCCTCGCGCATGTCGGCGAGTTCTCCTTCGTGCTGGCGCAGGCCGGCACGCCCGCGGGCCTCTTGCCGCCGCCGTGGGACCAGGCGTTCCTCGCCGGCGCCGTGTTCTCGATGATGCTCACGCCGTGGTTCGTCAACTCGGCCCCGCGCTGGGCGCTGACCCTGGAGATGAAGCTGCGCGGCCTGCGCGAGATCTCGCACCTGCCGGGCTCGCCGCATGCGGAGACGCCGCAGTCGCTGCTGATGCGCGACCACGTGGTGATCGCCGGCTTCGGGTTGAACGGGCGGAACCTCGCGCGCGTTCTGCGCTCGGTCAAGATCGGCCATGTCGTCGTCGACCTCGATCCCGAGGCGATCGTCCAGTGCGGCGAGGAAGGCAGCCCCGCGCTGGTCGGCAACGTGACCCAGCCCGAGATCCTGAAACAGCTCGGGATCGCGCGGGCGCGCGTGCTGGTGCTCGCGCTGTCGGATCCATTCGCCTCGCGGCACGCGGCCCGGCTGGCGCGCTCGCTCAATGCGCACCTGTTCGTGCTGGTGCGCGCTCGCTCGGTCGAAGACATCGATGCGCAGTACGAGGCCGGAGCGAACCTGGTCATCCCCGAGGAGTTCGAGACGTCGATCGAGATTTTCACGTCCGTGTTGCGGGAGTATCACGTGCCGGTCAACGTCGTCGAGGCGCAGGTCACGATGTTGCGCCACGAGCGCTACTCGCTACTGCGTGGCCGCAAGCTCCCTCGCGCGGTGCTCGAACAGCTCGACGCGATCCTGACCAAGGGCACGACCGAGGCGGTCGTCGTGCTCCATCACTCGCCGGTCGTCGGTCAGGTGCTGTGGGAGACGGGGCTGCTCGACGAGGAGCACGTGAAGCTGATCGCCATCGTGCGCGGCGGCAACGCGATGATCGACTTCGATCCGCAGATGGAGATCCGGGTCGGCGACACGCTCGTGATCACGGGCGGCCATGGCGATCTCGACCAGGTGATGGAGCGGCTGCGGCCCCTGGATCGCTCGGTGAGCTGATCGCCCCGGCTCAAACCTTCGGGGGCGTCGGGGCGCCGTGGGTCACGACCGCATCCTGCCGCGCCACGCCGCCGCGTCCCCCGGGCGATCGGTCGCCTCGTAGACTTCGACGAGTGCCTTCACCGCGCGCTGCACTCCCGGATCGCCGTCGTCGCCGGAGAGGGCGCGCAGGATCGCGTGCGCGCCCAGGAGCTCGGGCTCGGCTTCGCGAGGCCGATCCAGTCCGACGAGCGCCTCGCCCAGGGCGAGTTGCGTGATCCCGATCCCGACGTAGCCGGGCGGCATCACGCGGCGGGTGGAGGCGAGCGCGCGACGCAGGATCGCCTCGGCCTCGGTAAACCTCTCCAGCCGGTTGTACACGCGGCCGAGATTCGTCATCGAGACGAGCACTTCCGGATGCTCTTCGCCCAACGCGCGGCGGCTGATCTCGTAGTCGATCCGGTACAGCGGCTCGGCTTTTTCGGGGCGACCGCTTCGCGCGTAGATCACGGCGAGGTTGTTGAGCGCCTGCATCGTCTCGGGATGCTCGGGCCCGAACAGCCGGCGGCGCCCCTTCAGCGCGCCCACGGCGAGGGACTCGGCCCCCGCGAAGTCCCCGGCCTGGTTCCGCGCCCACGCCAGGTTGTGCATCACGGTGAAGGTGAAGCGATCGTCGACCGGCACGAGGCGGCGCTGCGCCGCGAGCGTGAGCGTGAGCAGGCTCTCGGCGCTCGTCGAACGCCCATCCTCGGTGTAGAGCAGTCCGAGGTCGTTCATCGCCTGCACGACGTCGTGGCTCCCGTCACCGAACGTGCGCCGGTGGCCCGCAAGCGCGGCCAGGTACAGGGGCTCGGCCTCGGCGACCCGCCCCTGCGACACGAAGAGCGCCCCGAGCTGCTGCGCGACGCGCAGGCCGTCCGTGTGGCCCGCGCCGTCGACACTGTCGTACAACGCGCGCGCGGTGACGAGCGTCGGCTCGGCCTGGTCGAACAGTCCAAGCTTGAAGTACGTGTCCCCGATCGAGCTCAGGAGCTGCGCCCGGATGCGCGGCCGGTCCGCGAACTGAACGGCCGCCGCGGCGATCGCCTCGGCGAGCACGTTCTCGTCGAGGACACGCAGCGCAGCGTCGGTCGTGTTGATGTCCGCCAGGTGTGCGTGGAGCGACGCGACGGCCGCGGCGACCGCGGCCTCGGATCGACCGGCATCGCGCAGGGAGGTCGCCAGCCGCGCGGCCAGGTCGGCCTCGAGCCGGCGCGCCATGGTGAGCGCGTCGATCCCGCCGAGCATGTTGCGCTGGAACTCGACGACGGCCTCGGTGTCGAGGCGCGCCTGCTCGGCCGCGCGGCGCTGCGTCGCCTCGCGCAGCCCGAATGTGGTCGTGGCGACGATGCCTGCCAGGAGCGCAATCATCGTGGCCGCGACACCGACGACCAGCGAGCGGTTGCGCCGGGAGAACTTGCGGAGCCGGTCGAGCGTGCTCGGGCTCCTCGCCAGGATGGGGCGCGAATCGAGGTGGCGCTCGACGTCTTCGGCCAGCGCGGCGGCGCTGGGGTAGCGCCGATCGGCCTCCTTCTCCAGCGCCTTGCCGACGATCGTCTCGAGGTCGCCATCGACAGGACGCGTCCCCTTCCAGGCGTGGCGGAGCGACGACGGCGGCTGCTCGCAGATGATGCGCACCGCCTCGGGGATCGACGCCGTCTGCGTGTCGTAGGGGCGCGCGCCCGTGAGCATCTCGTAGAGCAGCACGCCGAGCGCGTACACGTCGGTGCGCAGGTCGACCTGGTCGGAGTCGCCGCGCGCCTGCTCGGGGCTCATGTACGGCAGGGTGCCCTTGATCTCGCCGACTTCCGAGACCGCGGTCGCCGCCTCGACGTCGGACTCCGTGATGCGGGCGAGCCCGAAGTCGAGGATCTTCACCTCGGGCAGGCCCCGCGATCCGCCGCGGCTGTCGGACGCGGTGGTCGCGGTCGTGATCGCGCTCGAGGCTTCTTCGAGTTCGGCGACGACGATATTCGACGGCTTGAGGTCGCGGTGGATGACGCCGCGCTGGTGTGCATAGTTGACCGCGCCGCAGATCGCGAGGAAGAGCCGGAGCCGCAGGCGCAGCTCGGCCGCGTCGACCGGCGTCGGGCGCGCGCGCAACCACGCGCCGAGCGAGGCGCCCCGCACCAGCTCCATGGCGAAGAAGTGCTCGCCGGCATCCGTGTGGCCGGCCTCGTAGATGGCGGCGATGTTCGGATGCTTGAGCCGGGCGAGCGTGTCGACCTCGCGCTGGAAGAGCCGGACCTGCTGCTCGTCGACGAACGAGCCGCCGCGGATGACCTTGAGCGCGACGTGTCGCCGCGGGTGCTCCTGCTCGGCCTCGAACACGATGCCCATGCCACCCTCGCCGAGCCGGCCGAGGATGCGGAAGCGCCCGATCGTCGCGGGGAGCCCCGCCCTGCGCGCAGGCGTCGAGGCGGCGATGCGGGGCGGCCCCGCAGGCGCGACCGTTGCGTCGTTGTCGGGTGTCGGGTCGCCGGGGGACTCGGGATTCACGGGGTCCATGGATCAGAACACCAGCTTGTAGCCGAGCAGGATCGACAGGGCAGAGATGCGCGGCATGGCGAAGCCTCCGGGAGAGCGAATGTCGAGCTGCATGGCGGACTCTCCTGTAGTTGGCGGGTCGGGTCAAGCCGACCATCACCGCCCGGTCCGAGCGCACGACCCGCAGCGGCAGCTTGCCCTCCGCCGTGGTCGAGCGTAGAGTCCCTGCCTCGCCGTCCGGACGCCGATCCTCGGAGATCCCCCCATGCTCGCACGCCTGGCTTGTGCCGCGTCGCTCCTCCTGCTCGTTGTCGTCCTCCCCGCCCACGCCCAGTCCATGCGCACGCTCGACCCGGGCAGCAGCGCGTGGAGCGCACCCGTCGGGGCCGAGCCGTGCATGGCCGAGGACGACCTCGTGCGGCGGCTCGCGGCCGATCCCACGCTCGCCGCGCGGCGCGAGTTGTTCGAGCAGTTGGTCGCTGAGGCGACTCGCCAGAAGCTGATCGGCGGCACGACCAACGCGGGACCTTCCTACGTGATCCCGGTGGCGGTGCACATCGTGCACATGGGCGGAGTCGAGAACATCTCGGACCAGCAGGTGCTGAGCCAGATCTACGCGCTCAACCGGGACTTCGCCGACTCGACGGGCAACGGCGCACCGGCGGTCGATACGAAGATCTCGTTCTGCCTGGCGCAGAACCTGCCGGCGACGAGCAGCGTGGTCTGGTCGACCACGCCCGGCATCACGCGCACGTTCTCGACGCAGACGAATCACACCTACGGCAGCTTCGTCAGCGAGCAGGCGCTCAAGGCGATCGACTACCTGCCCTCGACCGGCTACCTGAACATCTGGGTGGTGAAGGCGATCAGCGGCGGCTCGGGGGGCGTAGCCGGCTACGCGACGTTCCCGGGCACGGTGCCGGCGACGCTCGACGGCATCGTCATCCGCGCCGACGCGTTCGGCAGCAACTTCACGCCGTTCGGCTCGGGCTACACGCTGCTGCCCGTCAACGACGATGGCAAGATCATGACGCACGAGGCCGGCCACTGGCTGAACCTGTTCCACACGTTCCACGGTGGATGCTCCACTACCGGCGACCAGGTCGCCGACACGCCAAAGGAGCAGGTGAACCGCACGGGTTGCCCGACGACGTCGCTGGCCAGCTGCACCGCGGTCGCCGACCCGATCGAGAACTTCATGGACTACACGAACGACGCCTGCCGCTTCGCCTTCACCGCGGGGCAGCAGGTGCGCATGCAGACCGCGCTCGGCGCGCACCGCGCCGGCCTGGTGAGCGCGGCGAACCTGCTCGCCGCCGGCTGCTCGAGCGGGCTCGATCCGTTGATCATCCTGACGCCGGGCCAGCTCTGTTCCGGCGGCACGGTGCAGGCGACGACGACCGCGCAGGCAGCCGGCATGACCTACGCGTGGTCGTTCCCCGGCGGGACGCCGGCGGCTGCTGCGACGCAGAGCGCGTCGACGACGTACCCCACACCGGGTGTGTACCCCGTCACGCTCACGGTCACGACCGCGGCGAATGCGAGCGCGACGAACACGAAGTCCGTCTACGTCCTTGCCTGCACGCCGATCGCGAACACCTGCACCAACTGGACGTTCGGCCTCAACCAGGGCCTCAGCTTCGCGACCGGGGCCCCCGTCGCCGTGGCGGGCCGGATCCCGGCGGCCATCGAGGCGGGAACGACGATGTCCGACGCGGGGGGAAACCTCCTGTTCTACTCCGATGGCGTGCGCGCGATCGACCGGACGGACAACGTCATGCCGAACGGCAACGGCCTCCTCGCCGGCGGCAGTTCGCACACCGGCATCATCACCTTCCCCCGTCCCGGCTCGAGCACGCAGTACTTCCTGTTCGCCATGATGATGCTGGAAGACTCCCCGGTGCCGAACCCGCTCACCTACAGCGTCGTGGACATGACCCTGAACGGCGGACTGGGCGACATCCCGTTCGGGCAGAAGAACCTGCCCGTCACCCTGCCGGGCAATCCCACGTTCACGATGGAGGCGCTGGCCGCGATCCCGCACTGCGGCGGACAGGCGTGGTTCGTGATCTCGCACGGCGGCTATCTCGACGCATTCAAGATCTACGTCACGGTGGTCACCAGCGCGGGCCCGGTCTCGACCAACGTCTACCCGATCGGTCTCGACGTGCCGGGCACGACGGGCGGCTCGATTCGCCCCACGCCGGACGGTACCAAGTTCGTGATCACCGGCGCGGCGACGAAGGAGCTGGCGATCTACGACTTCAACCGCTCGACCGGAGCGGTGACCGTTTCGCTGCCGCCGACCATGCTCGAAGTGGGCGGCGACGCGCTCCTGAGCCCGAACAAGCAGCTCGTCTACTACACGTTCAGCGACAGCGGCGTGTACGGGCTGCGCCAGGTCAAGCTGTCGACGATGGAAGTGCGCGAGATCATCCGCAACTCCGCGGGCCCGATCGCGCCCGGCCCCGACGGGAAGATCTACATGGCACCGGGCTCGCAGAACGCGCTCCACACGGTCAACTACCCGGACCTGTTCAACACGCAGAACCTGAACGAGTGCGGCTTCAATCCCCTGAGCGTGCCGCTGGCGTCGGCCAGCACCCTGTTCGGGGCGCTGCCGAACAACGTCGTCGCCTGCACCGGATCCCTTCTCCCCGCTGCGTTCACGGCCAAGGTGACGAACTGCCTCACCGTCCAGTTCACGACCACGAACTGCGGGGGCCCGGCCACCTGGAACTTTGGCGACGCCTCGGGCGGAAGCGGTCTGACGGTCTCGCACACGTACGCCGCACCAGGAACGTACACGGTGACGCTGACGGCAACCGGCTCGAACCCGAGCGTGGCCACGCAGACGATCCCGCTCGGCCTGGCGCCAGTATCGATCGCGGGCGCGAACACGGCGTGCACGACGGCGCAGAACTACTCGGCGATCGGGCCGGCTTCCTACACCTACGCGTGGTCGACCTCGGGAGGCACGCCGACGAACGCGAGCGGCAACAACATCGACGTCGTCTGGCTCCCGACCGGCGGCACGCTCACCCTCACCGTGACCGACTCGACCACGGGCTGCACGCAATCGATCGCGAAGCTGGTGGGCCCCTGCCCGGTGTGCAAGTCGCCGCCGCTCAACATGAACGCCTGGTGGCCACTCGACGAACCGACGGGTCCGACCGCCCTCGAGACCGTGCTCGGCAGCCACGCCACCGACGTGGGCGCTCCGCTGCACGTGCCCGGCATGGTGCGTCGCGCCCGCTCGTTCGACGGCGCGACGCAGTGGCTGGAGGCGAACGACGCGCCCGGGCTCAACTTCGGTGCCGGCGACCTGACGATCGACGCGTGGGTCCGCACGGAAGCGGCGACGGGCATCCGGCGCATCGTCGACAAGCGCACGCCCGATCCGGCGCAGGGCTACTCGCTGTACCTGAAGAACGGGCGCCTCGCGCTGGGCCTGGGCGCGCCGCCCAACGCCTCGATGAGCGAGTACTGGTCGCCCACGGCGCCGTTCGTGGCCGACGGGCAGTGGCACCACGTCGCGGGCGTGCTCGAGCGCGCCGACGCGCTCGCGGGAACGCGCCTGTACGTCGATGGCAGCCTGGTCGCCAGCTGGCCCGCATTCGATCCGGCAGGCAACCTGACGAACACCGAGAAGCTGCGGATCGGCGCGGGCGTGGGCTTCGGCCCGCCGGTCGAACACTTCCCCGGCGAGATCGACGAGGTCGAGCTGTTCCAGCGCGCCCTCTCGGCGAGCGCGATCCTCGGCGTCGCCCAGGCCGACACGCTGGGCAAGTGCAAGGAGTTCGTCTACGTGCCGGCGGTGAGCAGCCTGTGCCGGGATCGCAACGACGTCACGGTGACCATTTCGGTCTGCAACTACTCGACGGCGGCGCAGAGCTATCAGCTGACGTTCGCCGGGCTGCCTGCGACGCCGCCGTGCACGTTCCCCGGACCGACCACGTTCCAGGTGATCGGACCCAATCCGGTCACCGTCCCGGCCAACGGCTGCGTGGCGGTGCAGGTGAAGATCACGCGGCCGGTCGCGATGCCGCTCAACACGAACGCGTGCTGGCAGGTGACCGCGACGAACACGGCGACGAACCTGCCGATCGTGGGCCAGGGCACGGTCGTCGCGGCCCGCCGCTGGTGCGACCTGATCGCCGTGCCGTTCCTCGACGGTGGGATCGGCCTGGGCGGAACCGGGGCATCAGCGCACCTGCGCTTCAAGGCGACGAACGAGTCGGGCGGGCCGCTGACGGTGCCGTACACGATCACGGTCGTGGCCGCGCCGGGCTCGGAGGGCGACACCGGTGGCGGCGGGCTCGGCGATCCGCCGGGCGTGATGCTGAACGGCCTGCCGCCGGGGGCACCGCTGACGGGCGACGTCGTGCTGGCGAACGGCGCGACGGCGGACATCGAAGTCGAGGCGACGTTCGCCGAGCCGCGCTCGTTCCGGTTCTACGACGTGGTGCTGCGCATGGACGACGACGAGGATGGCGGTGGGGATGCGCTGGCCGCGCACGGGCTCACGTTCCGGGAGGGCGGGTCGCCGTCGGTGGACGTGCCGCCGCCACCCGCCGCGATCGCCCTGCCGTCCCGGATCGAACTGGGCGCACCGTGGCCGAACCCGGTGACGGGGCGGACGACGGTGCGCTTCGCGCTACCGCGCGCCGGCGCCATCTCGCTCGCGCTGTACGACATTGCCGGACGTCGCGTACGCATGCTGCACCACGGCGAGGCGGTGGCGGGCCCGGGGGCGCTGCAGGTCGACTGCGCCGGGCTGCCGCGCGGGCTCTACTTCCTGCGACTGGCGCTTGAAGGCGAATCGGCGGCGCAGCGGATCACGGTCGTGCGTTAGGCGCCGCGACGTGGTGCCCCGCCCGGTTCAACCGGCCTCGGACTCGTGCTCCTTCAGCATCTGCTGGATCTCCTCGAGGACGAATGCGTTGAGCTGGATGACGCGGGCTGCCGCGCGGAAGGCCGGCGGCACGATGGCACGGGCCTCCTCCTTGCTGGCGACTTCGACGGTGAACCATGCCTTGTGCTCGCCGTCCTTGCAGCCCCAATCGGCATGCGTGAGAAAGTGGGAGCCGCTCTTGAGCAGCACCTCGACCGCTCGCAAGCAGGACTGCATCGTCGCCTCGTGCGGGACCTCGATCAGGAATTTCACGCTCATCGCTCAACCCTCCGTGTTGCGAGGCGGCCGCCCGGAGCGGCGACCGCCTCCTGTCGCCCCTGTTTCGCTACTGTCGCGCCATGGCGATGCGCATCGCATCCTGCGGCGTGATCAGGTGATCCGAGTTCTCGGCGGCTTCATCAATGGCGAGCTGCACGCCCTTGATCCGCCCGTTGAACCCGTTGCCCTGCGAGCCGTAGTCCTCGGACACGAGAGCCCCGGTGTCCTCGCCCACGTCGCAGCCATCGTCGGCGGAGTAGATCATCGCCAGTGTCGCAGGGATGACTTCCTCGCCGACCTGCTTGCCGTCGGTGAACAGCGTCACCTTGCCGCCCTTCGCGTACAGGCTCCACCCGCCGATGTGCGCGCCCTGCGCGATGATGACGCCCTCGGCGCCGCCCTTGGGAACGACGATCTCGGCGGTGACGGAGTGCGACTTGTTCTTGAGGTTGAGCACGCAGTTCTCGGACAGGTGCCCCATGCCGCCGAACAGGATCTGGGTCTTCCCCTTGATCAGCACGGGACGACCGGCAGTGTCGGGGTTCATCTTCTCCATGATCCGGTCGTCGATCGGCAGGACCTTGTAGCGTGTCGCCTCGATGATCCACAGGCGCTGCAACTCGTGCAGCTTCTGCGGCATCTGCCTGGCGAGGTCGTTGGCCTGGCTCCAGTCCTTCGTCGTGTCGTACAGCTCCCACACGTCGTCGTCGAGCGGGATGCTCGGTGCCTGGATCCACGGTGTCACGTGCCGGGTCACCGCGGTCCACCCCTTGTGGTAGATGCCGCGGTTGCCGAACATCTCGAAGTACTGCGTCTCGTGGCGCTCCGCCGCCTTCGCATCGTCGAAGGCGTAGAGCATGCTGACGCCTTCGATGGCATCCTGCTGCACCCCGTTCACCGAGACGGGCTGCGGCAGGCCCGCCGCCTCGAGAACGGTCGGGGCACGGCGTGGGAATCGGGTGGGATAGTAGCATCGGACCACGGCTGGCGACACGGAATCCCCGCCCGCGGCGTGAACCACGCGCGGGGATCGTCGCTTCCCGGAGCAGGTCGCGCCCTACTTCAGGTACGTGACCCGCACCTTCTTCGCCTCGTTGCCGATGCGCATCTGGATGAAGTACATGCCGCTCCGCGCGGTCGCGCCGCGCTCGTCCCGGCCGTTCCACACCACGACGTAGCGCCCTGCCGACTGCGTGTCGACGGCCAGCGTGCGGGCTCAGCCGCGCGCTGCCGGTGTCATCCAAATCAGCGCGCGACGATCACGCGTTCGACGCGCTGCTCGGCCCCGAACTCGAATCGCGCGAGATAGACACCGGAGGCGAGCTTGCGACCGGCGTCGTCGAGTCCATCCCACGCCACACTCTGCGCGCCCGCCTGGAAAGACGCGTCGGCCACGGTGCGGCGGCGGCGGCCGGCGTGGTCGTAGAGCGCGAGACGCACATGGCCCTCGCGCGGCAGGGCGAACCGAAAGCGTCCACCGGCCGACGTGGGGTTGGGCGCCAGCCCGGCGAACGCGAGCGTGGAGCCGCCGGAACCCGCGGGCACGTCGACCGCTGCACAGGTGGCGATGTCGCACGCCGGAATCGCTGCATTGGGGGTGATGGACCCGCAGGCACCTCCGCCGGCCTGCGTGACGGTCAAGTTGCTCGCGAGGGCTCCCTGACCCCCGGCCTGGCCGTTGTTTCCATCCCCGTCCGGGGTGCCCTCCGCGAGGGGAGCCGAAACCCCGCCGGTGCCGCCGGCCCCTGCCGAGCCGCCGTTGATCACGACGTTCACGTTGTTGGCGACGACTCCACCACAACTGACGAAGGCGACACTTGCGCCACCACCACCACCACCACCGCCACCAGCGTGTCCGCCGTGAGCTCCCGCGCCGCCCCGGCCCCCGCGCCGCCCATTGGTGCCAAGGCCACCCGATCCGCCAAGCCCACCCTCCTGCCCGCGGCCGCCCGTGCCACCGCTGCCCCCGCTCCCCCCAGTTCCGCGGGTGATCACGCAGTCCTGGATGTCGAGATGTGACGCGGCGAGAAGGATCCCATAGCTGCCGCCCCCGGCCCCGCCGGCACCACCGGCGCCAGTTGCCGCACATCCCCCGGCCCCGCCGCCGCCGCCGCCTGCACCGTAGGCGTCGACCCCGGAGTCACAACCTCCCTCGCCGCCACCTCCGCCGCCGCCCCCACCGTTCGCCCCGAGCTGACCCGCTGTTCCCGCGGCCGCGACAAGAAAACCTGCAGCCAGGCTCGGGGTCGAGCTTCCGCCCGATCCGCCGCTGCCATTCTGCAGGTGTCCCGGGTTGCCCGTTCCTCCCGACGTGCAAAACGATCCCCCGTCTCCACCGGTCCCCAGGAGCGCGAGGACGTGCGCGGCGCTGCCTCCCACGTTCCCGGGCCTGGCCTCGAAGTTGTTGTTGAATAGCTCGCAGTGGGTGTCCATGGTGCCGCCCGTGCCGCCGTCTCCACCGTTCGGCAGGACGACTCCCGCGCACGTGTTCGTCCCGCCCGGCCCGGCCGATCCGCGAGACGCGTCGTTGCACGTCGTGGCGAACTGATCGCCGGTGCCACCGGAACCGCCATTCCTCCCCGCCGTGCGCGGGATGTTCATCGCATCGCTCCCGTTTGCGCCGCCCGCCCCGGCCACACCATTGCCGGCAATCAGCGTCACGTCGCGCAGGACGAGGTTTGACTGCAGGGCATGAATGACATACGAGCTCTTGCCCGAGATTCCGGTCAACCCCTGGGCAGCGGCGCCGACCAGGACGAGATTGCTCAGCACGGGTGCCGTCACGAGATTACTCAGAAGGACGGTCCTGGTCTGGCCCTGCACCTGGTTCGCCACCCCGATGATGCGGACACGATGGGCCAGGTCGGCGCGCGGACCGAGCTGCCAGTTCGTGTCGAATCCGCCAGTGAGCGCGATTCCGTCGTGCAGGGTGATCGTCCCGGTGTAGTCGCCGGCCTGCACGAAGACACAGGACAGGCCATCCTCGACCGCGCGATCGAGTCCCTTCTGGACCGTACGGCAGGGTGTGCCGGGTGTGAGGCCGCAGGTCGGACCATCGATGCCGGTCGTTGTCACCAGGATGCCGCAGGTCAACGACTGCAGGCGCACCGGACCGTTGACGCTGACGCCGGACGCCGGGGCTGCGAAGGCGGCCGGGAGCGGTCCAAGGATGCCCAGGCAGGCTGCGAGAATTACGTGCACCAGGTGGCACGGACGAATCGTCGGGATGACCCGGGCGGGTCCAGCGATCCACGGAAACATGGGCGGCTCCTTGCAGTTCGCGCACGGATTGAGGCTGAACAGGCGGGGCGATTCCGGATGTGCGCCGGTGTCGAATGGCGAAACATCATACACCCAGACGGGGGAGCTCACAAGGTTCGGGGAGCTTTCGTGGACCATGGATCAGAAGACCGGCTTTCAGCCCAGCCGGAACGACAGCGCGCCGATCGTGGCCAGCGAGTCGACGTCGATGTCCCCGCGGTAGCGAAGATCGGTGGCGAAACTCTGCCGCAAGAGGATCGAGTAGGCGAACCGCGTGGCCGACTCCCCGCCCGCGACGAAGTTGCCAGCGATGAGCGCGGGCGAGGTCGCGAGAGCGCAAAACGTGCAGGCGGAGAGCAGCAAGGGCAACAGGAGAGCCGAAGTTCAGCGTTGCGACGGGCGGGGGGTCCGTGAGGAGGTACGTCCAGTGGGATTCCTCCGTCTGCGGATTCCTCCGTAGGGCGCCGAGGCGGCGGCGTGGGGCGAGGGTCATGCGGGGGAATCTGCGCCAGAGCACGAAACCCCGCCCACGGCGCGAGCCGCGAGCGGGGATCGATGTGCCCCTTGCTGCGATGGGTCGCGCTACTTCAGGTACGTGACCCGCACCCGCTTCGCCTCGTTGCCGATGCGCATCTGGATGAAGTACATGCCGCTGCGCGCCGTCGCACCGCGCTCGTCCCGGCCGTTCCACACCACGACGTAGCGCCCCGCCGACTGCGTGTCGCCGGCCAGCGTGCGCACGAGACGTCCCGCCAGGTCGAACACCTTGATGCTGACCGTCGCGGTTGCCGTGGGCACCTCGTACGCGAGCCGCATGCCGTTGCTGAACGGATTCGGCACCGGCCGGTACAGCTCGAGCGCAGGTCCGTCGAGCGGAAGATCGTCGTCGACACCGGTCGTCGCCGGCGTGCCGATCTGCAGGCCATCCGGATCCTGGTCGACGACCTGTCCGTTGATCACGGTCTTGAAGTCGTAGTGCAGGCCGCCGACCGGCGGCACGTAAGCGCCGAGGATCGACTTGAGGCTGTACTTCACCTGGATGATCAGCACGTCGCCCGCCTGCACGCCACTCACCGGAATCGACACCTGACCGGTCGAGGTCTCCGTGCCGCCGCCGATGCCGTTGCAGTTCTCGTCATAGAGCGTGACCTGCCCCTGGTGGGTGGCGATGAAAGGGGCCGTCGGGCTGTTCTTCTCCTGCACCACCTGGATCGTGAAGTTCGCGCTCGGGGCGACGACCTTCGACCAGTAGAAGAACACGCCCGGCGCGATGTTCGTGATCACGTTGTTCTCGAGGGCGTAGTTCACGTCGCTCGAGGGCATGTCCGGGCCCTCGCCGGCCTGGTACGACGTGCACGTCGCGCTCGTGTGCGTGAGCTGGCCTTCGCAGTCGCGGATCCGGTAGACGCCGCTGCCCGTCGCCTTGCAACCGCGCGCGTCGGTGATCGTCACGCTGTAGCGGCCGGTGTCGGCCACCGCGATGCACCGCGTCGTCGCGCCGTTGCTCCACAGGTACGTGTAGGGCGCGAGGCCGTTGGCGGCATTCGCGCACAGCTCGACCGGTGCGACCCCGTCACAGACGATGCGGTTCGGGACGGTGACCGTCGGCTGGGCGAACGTGATCTTCACCTGGTCGCTCACGGGGCCGCACGGACCGGCGGGATCGTTCGTCGTGAACGTGAGCGTCACGCTGCCCGAGGCGACCTCCCCGGGCGTCGGCGTGTACGTCGGGTTGAACGAGGAGCGGCCGGGCGCGAACACTCCCGCGCCACCGACCCACGCGCCGCCGTTCGCGGAGCCACCGAGCGTCGCGGTGAGCTGCACCTGCGGCGTCGCCGCGCAGACGACCTGGTCGGCGCCGGCGTTCACCGTCGGCGCGGGATTGATCACGATCGTCACGAGATCGCTCGCCGGCGGACAGGGCCGGGTCGAGGTCGCGCTCGTCAGCGTGAGCGTGACGCTTCCGGCCACGATCTCCGCCGGGCTCGGGGTGTAGAACGCATCGAGGTCGTTACGGCCCGGGCTGAACGTGCCGGTGCCGCCGGTCCACGTACCGCCCGACACCGGGCCGGTGACGGCGCCGTGAAGCTGCGTGCGCGCGCTGGTCGCGCAGACGACCTGGTCGGGACCGGCGTTCACGATCGTGAGCGGATCGATCGTGACGCGCACCTGGTCGGCGACCGGACCGCACGGGCCTGCCGGATCATCTGACGTCAGCGTGAGCGTGACTCCGCCGGCGGCGATTTCGCCCGGCGACGGGGTGTAGCGCGCGTTGAGCGCGGTCGCGCGCGGGCTGTACGAGCCGCCGCCGCCGCTCCACGTGCCGCCCGACGCGCCGCCGGTCACCGCGCCGGCGAGCTGCACCTGCGGGCTGCCAGCGCACACGATCTGGTCGGGACCCGCGTAGACGACCGCGGCCGGGTTGATCGTGATGAGCACCTGGTCGCTGAAGGCGCCGCACGGGCCGGCCGGATCATTCGTGACGAGGGTCAGGAGGACGCTGCCAGCCGTGACCTCACCGGGCGTCGGCAGGTACGTCGCGTTGAGCGCCGAGCGGCCCGGCGTGAATGTGCCGTTGCCGCCGTTCCACGTGCCGCTGGTCGCGCCGCCGCCAACCGAGCCGGCGAGTTGCGCAAGCGGGCTGGTCGCGCAGACGACGAGATCCGTGCCCGCGTTCGCTGTTGCCGCGGGGTTGATCGTGATGCGCAGGGAGGCGCTCGCCGGCGGACAGGGACCGGTCGGGTCCGCCGTGACGAGCGTAAGGGTGACCCCGCCCGCGGCGATCTCGGCCGCTGTCGGGGTGTAGATGGCATTGAGCGCCGTGCGGCCCGGGTTGAACGAGCCCGCGCCCCCCGTCCACGACGCGCTCGTCGCGCCGCCGCCGATCGAGCCGGCGAGCTGCACCTGCGGCGCGCTCGCGCAGACCACCGGGTCCGTGCCCGCAATGGCCGTCGCCGACGGGTTGATCGTGATCCGCATCTGGTCGCTGTACGCGCCGCACGGGCCGGTCGGATCGTTCGTCTCGAGCGTGAGCGTGACGCCGCCGGCGGTGACCTCATCGGGGCTCGGCAGGTACGTCGCGTTGAGCACCGAGCGCCCCGGCGTGAACGCGCCGTTGCCTCCGACCCACGAGCCGCTCGCCGCGCCGCCGCCGACCGAGCCGTTGAGCTGCACGAGTGGAGCGCCCGCGCAGACCACCGCGTCGGCGCCCGCGCTGCCGGTCGCCGCCGGGTCGATGGTGATGCGCATCGTGTCGCTGGCCGGACCGCAGGGACCCGCGGTCGGTACGACGTTGAAGGTGAGCGTGACGCCGCGCGCGGTGATCTCGGCCGCGGACGGGGTGTAGAGCGCGTTCGCGGCGGTGCGGCCGGGGCTGAACGTGCCCGTGCCGCCGACCCACGTTCCGTTGCCGTTGCCTGCAAGCGCCGCGAGCTGGACCTGCGGGGCGTTCGCGCAGACGGTCTGGTCGAGGCCGGCATCGGAGGTCGTCGGCGCATTGACGGTGACGATCGCCGAGCACTGCTTGGTGAACCCGCTCGCGCCCGTCGTCAGCATCAGGCCGTACGTGCCGGCGCCGGTCGTCTGCACGGTGACCGACGTGCCCGTCGCGCTGCCGACGATGGATGCACCGCTCGTGTTCTCGAACAGCGACCAGGCGTAGGTCTCCATGCCCGCGGGAGCCGTATGGGTGTTCGTGGATCCGGCGCAGAACGGCCCGGCGTTCGAGATTCCGCAGCGCGGCACCGGGTACACGGCGTCGGTGGACATCGAGCGGTCCTGGTTGCCGAGGTTGCCCAGCGTCCAGCCGACGAGGCGCATGTGATACGAGGAACCGCTGATGCCGCCGGCCGAGCGCGGTGATCCGTCGGCATTGAAGCCCCAGTCCCAGCGGCTCGCGATGTGACCGCCCCAGGCGAGGACGGCGCTCGGGCTGTCGGGGATGAAGCGCACCTTGACCAGCGTCTCGGACGAACGCGCCGACAGGGCCACGTCGCCCTCGCTCACGTAGGTCACGTCGAGCAGCGTGCCGCCGAACAGGGTCATCACGCGTTCGGCCGCGGACAGGGCGGCCATGTTGGTCGACGGCTGCGCAGCCGCGGGCTCGGATTCCGCGCCGTCCGGGTCGATCACGACGTTGCGCGTCACCAACGGGATCGGCGCCGTCGTCACCATCGGGCCCACGCCGGAGATGCCGTCGAGCGGATCGAACACCTCGGGATCGCGGTGCCCGAACAGCACGTGCGGCAGCAGGCGCTGGTACTGCGTGAGATAATCGAGCGCATACGAGCCGCTGCGCTTCACGTTGTAGCCCAGCGTCAGCTCGACGACGCTGCCATTGGTCGGCAGGTCGGCGAGGATGGCGCGGTAGGCGATCGAGTGGCTCTCGAGGTAGTGCGAGTTCGAGGCGCCGGCGTTGCCGCTGGTCCAACCCGGGATCGGCGTCGAGGTCGCGGTGGCCTGGCCGTTTCTCACCTGCTCGAGCGAGGCCGAGGGTGCAGCGACTGCGGACCCGGCGATCACAGTACCGAGCGCCAGGGCGATGGCGAGTGAGCTGAGGCGAGACGACGACATGGCAACGCTCCCGACCCGAAGGTCTGCGTACTCGAGGACATCTCGAGGAAGCCGGCGTTGCCGCGCGAACCAGAAAAGCGGCGAACGGAATCCGGCCGAGTGGGAACGCAGAGTGCAAGTGGTCGGCCAAACGCCCTTGGAGCGACGTGGTGAATTGCATTGCGTGGATGTTGAGGTTCCCGCGGGGTCCGGGGCGGGCCCTGCGTTCCGCCCGATGCGGCGCGTTCACGGGCGGGCTCGATCTGGGGGAAAGAGCGGAGTGAATGGGGGAAAGTCGCCAGTCGCGGGGACCGGGCAAGACGTTGGCGACGCGCCTGCGCTAGACTGCCGATCACCTGCCGCGGAGCGCTCCACCCGCGGATCCCTCGCCTGCAGGAAGGCCGCTCCATCCCACACCGGAGGTGATTCAATGCATCGCACGTTTCGAGCTCTCTGCCTCGGCGCCGGACTCGCGCTGACGACCGTTGTCGCGTCCGCGCCGGACGCCTACAGCCACGACGCCGCCCCGATGACCAACGGCATGAAGGCCGACATCCTGTTCTGGATCGCGGACGCGGAATCCAAGCTCGCCCAGCTGGCCGAGGCGATGCCCGAGGACAAGTACGGGTGGTCCCCCGAGAAGGACGTGCGCACGCCGGGGCAGGTGTTCATGCACGTCGCGGCCGCAAACTACGGCATTCCCTCGATGTGGGGCGTCGCACCGCCGGCCGGCTATGCGTTCGACACGTACGAGAACTCGCTGACGAAGAAGGCCGACATCCAGAACGCCCTCAAGCAGTCATTCGTGCACGTGAAGGCCGCTCTCTCGAGCGCCACCGACGCGGACTTCGAGAAGCCAGTGGAGTTGTTCGGCATGAAGACCACGGTGCGCGGCTGCTACATGCTGCTGCTCGCCCACGCTCACGAGCACCTCGGCCAGTCCATTGCCTACGCGCGCATGAACAAGGTGACGCCGCCATGGACCGAGCGACAGAACGCCGAGATCGAGAAGAAGAAGAAGGAGGCGGCGGAGAAGGAGAAGAGCGGCAAGTAGCCGTGTCGTCGAGCCATTCTGCGTTCGGGCGGCCGCCCGGGTCACGCCCAGGGCGGCCGTGATTCCTCAGGCGCGGCGGTCCCCCACGCCGGATACCCCCGTCGCCGCCGGCCGTATCCCCGTCGAACACCAGTCGCTCCACGAGCCCTCGTAGAGCAGTCCGTCCGGAAATCCGGCGACGTGCAGCGCGAACAGGTTCTGGCAGGCGTTGATGCCGCTGCCGCAGTACGCGATCACGCGCTCCGCACGGTCGGCGCCGAGCGCCGCGAACTGCTGGCGCAAGTCCTCCGCCGGCAGGAAGCGCGGATCGTCCGCCGCGCGCACGTTCCCGGGGTACGGGCGGTTCACCGCTAGCGGCACGTGGCCGGCCACGGGATCGATGGGCTCGATGCGGCCCTCGTAGCGCTCGGACAGTCGCGAGTCGATCATCAGGGTCCCGGGCTCGTGACGCAGCCGCTCCACCGCGTCGGCGTCCACGACATCGTCGGTGCGCGCGCGCGACACGAAGTCAGCCGGCGCGATGGCCGCCGCCCCGGACTCGGTCGCACGACCCTCCGCGCTCCAGCGCGCCCACCCACCGTCGAGCAACGAGACGGGCTCGTGCCCGAAGTGGCGCAGCAGCCACCACAGGCGCGCAGCCGTGGAGCCGTCACCGAAGTCGTAGGCGATCACGCGGGTGTCCGCCGCGACACCGCCGCGCGACATCGCGGCGGCGAAGCGCTCGGCGCTGGGCAACGGGTGGCGCCCGGGGCCCTGGCCGCGAGGCGCGGCGAGATCCCCGTCGACGTCGAGAAACACCGCGCCGGGCACATGCGCGGCGCGGTACGCAGCGCGACCCTTGCCGCGCTCGAGCAGCGACCAGCGCACGTCGACGACTCGGACCTGCGGATCGCCGAGGTGCTCGGCGAGCCACTCCGTGGTGACGAGAGCGGGGACGGTCACGGGAGTCCTTTCGGGGCGGGCGGAATCACGGTGAACGCCGCGGGCGACGTGTTCGTGACCGACTCCGGAAGCGGTCGCGTCCTCGAGTTCGATTCCGCCCCGACTCCGGCGGAAGCGACCACCTGGGGATGGATCAGGAGCGACGATCGCTGAGCCTGGGTTCACATGTGCAAGACGACTCGTCCCGGGACGAGTTGACATGCACGTCCCCGTCCGGTGCCCGCCCTAATCTCCGCGCGCGGCAGCCACCGCCAGCAACGAGTCGCGCAGGTCGGGGGATGTCGGGCACGTGAGATCGTCGCGGCGGCACTCGAGCAGGTCCTGGCCGCAGCCGCAGCCGCAGGGGATCCCGGGTGCGGTCTCGACGAACCAGCGGCGCTGCGCCTGCGACGTCGTCGAAGCGAACGTGACGCCCGGAACTTCGTCGTCGCCGATCGTGCCGTCGGCGAGGACCGCGTCGCGAATGCGCTCGCCGATCTTCTTGAGACCGCGGTGCGCGTCCGAAGCGGGGATGTCCGGCGCTTCCGTGATCCCGGGCAGAAGCGGATCGTCGGGTACGACGATGGGCGTGTCGCCGCCGGGCAATCCGGCGTGCAGCGAGTCATCGGGCATCGCCTGCGTGCGGCCGCCCGCAGGCGCGGGGGCCACGTTCGCCTCGCGGCCCGCGGAACCTTCGGGCGGACGGAACGAGCGGACGAAAAAGAAGCCACCCGCCGCGAGCACCACCGCGACGAGGGCGGCGACGACGAGACGGGTGGAGTTTGGCGACATGGCGGCGCCGGGGGGCGCTACTTGTCCTTCTTGTAGTAGTCCGCATTGACCTGGATCTGGTGCTCCTGGTCGGCCGGCACCTCGTCCGCGGGGTAGATCGCGTTGACGGGGCACACCGGCTGGCATGCGCCGCAGTCGATGCAGATGTCGGGATCGATGAAGTACTGCTTCGACTCCTCGTCCGACTTGATGCAATCGACGGGACACTCCTGCACGCAGGACTGGTCCTTGATGTCGATGCAGGCGTCGGTGATCACATAGGCCATCAGTTGCCCTTTCGGCCCGCCGGCGGGGTGAACCGGGGGGTGGTTCCTGCGGGTTGCGTCAGCCTTGGGCCGTGCCGGCCACGCACGCGGCAGGCGGCCCATCGGCGGGAATGTGCCGTTCGGCGGCGGTTGCGTCAAGGGGCTCGTCGTGGGCGCGCCGTCCGGGCCCGCGACCGGTCGCCGGCTCAGGCTTCGAGCCGAACTTTCCTCATCAATGCGCCCCAGCGCGGATCACGGTACAGGGGCAGCAGGCACCAGCTGGCCTTCGCCTGCGCGATCCCGGGGTCGTGCTCGTCGTACGCGCGCTCGAGCCAGCGGAACGCCTCGTCGAAATCTCCCCGCACGGCGTAGACCTCGGCGACCTGGAACGCACCCTCGATGGCGAAGTCCCGCTTCAGGCGGTCGAATGGCGGCTCGGATTCCTCGGCGCGGCCCAGGGCGTGGAGCACGATGGTGAGCGCCTGGTCGCGGAAGACCGGGTGGGGCTCGGCCTGCGCCTCCCCCAGCGCCTCCTCCTTGCGGCCGCCACCGAGCAGCACGAGCGCCAGCGTGTTGCGGATCGCGGCCCGCCCGGGCGCCAGTTCGAGGGCCTTGCGCAGGGCCGTCTCTGCCTCGTCCAGCCGCCCGGAAGCGTGCAGGGCGTAGCCGAGATTCATGTAGCCGCGCGCGCTGAGGGGATCCTGCTCGCACGCCCGGCGGCTGATCTCGACGGCCTCCTCGAAGCGGCCCATCGTTGCGGCGACCAGGGAGGCCCGACGGAGGGTGATCGTGTCGTCCGGGGCCACCGCGAGCATGCGGGCGGTCGTGACCTCGACTGCCGGCCAGTCCCAGTCGTAGTTCGTCTGCAGCGAAGCGGTCGCCTCGAGGACCTCGGGCAGGTCCGGGGCGAGCGCCATGGCGCGGGCCGCGGCCTCGCGGGCCCGCGGCAGCGCGTCCGCGGCGGGGATCGCGGCGAGTCCGATCTCGTCGTTGATCACGTCCGCGAGGCCGGCCCACGCGCGCGCGAACTCGGGCTCCAGCTCGAGAGCGCGTTCGAGGTACTCCTTGGCCTTCATCAGGCTCTCCGCCGAGCGCCGCTCCTGCAGGAAGCGCGCCTGCAGGTACAGCCGATGGGCCTCGGGATTGCTGCCGCGACCGCGCGCGGCGGCCGCGACGGCGGCTTTCGCCTCGCCGCTCGCCTTCGAGTCGGACTCGACGCCGAGCAGAGCGGTGCGCAGCTCCTTCACCACCGACTGCGCAATGTCGTCCTGCACGGCGAAGATGTCCTCGAGCGTGCGATCGTAGGTCTCGGACCACAGGTGGTAGCCGTCGGCGACGTTCACCAGCTGCACCGAGATGCGCACGCGGTTGCCCGACTTGCGCACGCTGCCCTCGAGCAGGGTCGCCACGCCGAGCTTCTGGCCGATGACCGACAGCGCGTCGGTCGTGCCCTTGAACTGGAACGACGACGTGCGCGCGGCGACACGCAGGCCGCGGATCTTCGCGAGCATGCCGAGCAGCTCGTCGGCGAGGCCATCCGAGAAGTACTCGTCGTCCTCGTCGCGGCTGCGGTTGACGAACGGCAGGACGGCGATCGACGCGACGGCCTTCGTCGCCGGCTTCGCGGCGGCCGCCTGGCCCGGCGACTCGAGCGCGTGCTTGATGCGGCGCAGCTCGTTGCACACGTCGAGCGCGGTCTGCAGGCGCGCATTCGGATCCTTCTCGAGGCAGCGGCTGACGACGCGCTCGAACTCTCCCGGCAGCTCCGCGCGCACGATCCGCAACGGCTCGGGCACGTCGCGCAGGATCGCCGAACCCACGTCGGCCGGGGTCGCGCCGGTGAACGGGCGCTGCCCGGTGGCCATCTCGTAGAGCAGCGTGCCCAGGGCGAACAGGTCCGTGCGCGCGTCTACCGCGTCGCCACGCACCTGCTCGGGGGCCATGTACGGCACGGTGCCCATGATCTGGCCGACGTGCGACAGCGGCGAGGCCACCGTGGCGTCGCCGTTGGCGCCGAGCGTGGCATCCGGCGTGTCCGACGCCAGCTTGGCGAGGCCGAAGTCGAGCACCTTCACGCGGCCTTCGCGGGTGAGGATCACGTTCGCGGGCTTGAGATCGCGGTGCACGACGCCGCGCGCATGGGCGGCGGTCAGCGCGTCGGCGAGCGCGATGCCGAGTTCGAGCACACGCAGCACGGGAAGGCCGCCGGGCACGACCTGCAGGTCGAGGCTCTCGCCCTCGACCAGCTCCATCGTCAGGAAGCGGACACCGTCCTCGTCCTCGACCGAGTAGAGGACGACGATGTTCGGATGGTTGAGCACCGCGACCATGCGGGCCTCGCGCTCGAAGCGCGCCAGGCGCTCGGCGTCGGCGGCCACCCCGGCGGGCAGGACCTTGATCGCCACCTCGCGACCCAGGCGCGTGTCCTTCGCGCGGTAGACCTCCCCCATGCCGCCGCGACCGAGCAGCGCGAGGATTTCATAGGTCCCGAGCCTGGTGCCGGCAGCGTACGGCATCAGCCCTCGTTCTCGATCAGCCTGCGGATGAACGGGCGGTCGGCCTCGAGCAGCTCGTCGGGATTCACGTCGGTCAGCTTGACCCAGCGGAACGCCTGGCCGTCGAGCGACTGCAGCTGGCCGGTCGGCGCCGTGCAGCGCACGAACGACAGCACGACCTGGAGCCCGTGCGGGTAGAGGTGCGTTTCCTCGGCCATGAGTTCGATCGCCTCGACGTCGACGCCGAGTTCCTCGCGGACCTCGCGGACGACGGCGTGGAGCGGGGTCTCCCCCGCCTCGAGCTTGCCGCCGGGGAACTCCCAGAAGCCGGCGAGCGCCTCGCCCGGCGGGCGCTGGGCGAGCAGGATCTCGGGCCCGTCGTCGGTCGGACGGAGCATGACGGCGGCGCCCACGCGGATCTGGCGGACGCGATCGTGACGGCGCGGAGGTCGGGGCGAAGCTGCGGAATCGTTGCGCGTGGTCAAGCCGGGGTCCTCACGCCTTCCGCCGACGCACCGGTCGCGTCGTCGGCCTGCTCCCCGATCGCGGGCGGCCCGCCCCGACGTCGCTCGGGCGGACAGCACGCACCGGCCGGCACGGGCATGCCGTGCGGGCAGGCAACGGGGTGCTTGAGGAAGGCACAGATATGTTCGGTCACCTGCGGATCGAGAATGTGCTCGATCCGGCAGGCGGTCGCATCCAGGTGCGGATCTTCCGCATCGAGCGCGGTGGCGAACAGGCATTCGGCCAGCCGATGCCGACGCACCAGGTCGTGCGCCCGCGCCGCCCCTCGGGCGGTGAAGGCGAGCTCGTCGCCCGACTGGACGACAAGGCGACGATCCACGACTTCGCGCGCGATCCGCTCGCGATCCACGACCTTGGAGGCGCGAACGGACATCAAGGCAAGCGGCCGACCATCCTCCCAGAGATACCACATCTCTTCGAGGAAGTGGTCGCAGCGCTCCTCGCGTTCCGAGTCGCTCGCGCGGGCCACCGCGAGCCGGCCGTGGTGCAGCTCGACACGGCGATCGGCCAGCGCGCCGACGTCGGGATCGTGGGTGACGAGCACGATCGTATGCCCGGCGCGATGCAGGCGCACGAGGATGTCGAGCACGATGCGCGCGTTGTCCTCGTCGAGGTTGCCGGTCGGCTCGTCGGCGAGGATCAGGCGCGGGCGGTTGATCAGCGCACGCGCGATGCACACGCGCTGCTGCTCCCCGCCCGAGAGATGGCCGGGACGAGCCGCGAGCTTCTCGCCGAGTCCCACCGCGACGAGCGCGGCCTTCGCCTCGGCCTCGTCGGCGATCGAGTGGTAGTGCTGCGCGACCATCACGTTCTCGACCGTGGTCAGGTACGGCAGCAGGTGAAACTGCTGGAACACGAGCCCCACCTGTTCCCGCCGGTAGCGCGTGCGCGCCCCCTCGTCGAGCCGCGCGATCTCGACGCCGCCGACGGTGATCGATCCCTCGTCGGGCCGGTCGAGGCCGCCCAGCAGGTTGAGGAGAGTGGTCTTGCCGGAGCCCGACGGGCCCATGACAGCGAGCCACTCGCCGGACTCGATCGTGAGGTCGAGCGCGTCGAGAGCGCGCTGCGCGCCGTAGATGCGCGTCACTTGCTTGAGCTCGATGCGGGCGCCGTGCGGCACGGTCACTCCCCCCTCAGTACGGTCGCGGGCTCGATCGCCAGCGCGCGGCGCACGGGCAGGACGGAAGCAGCGAGCGCCGTCGCCACGCCCAGCCCGACGATCGCGGGCGGCACGAACGGCGCGACGCGGATCGCGGTGCCGAACACCCCATAGCCGATGGCCTGCGCGGCGATCAGGCCGATGGTCAGCCCGACCGCGCCGCCGGTGGCGCCCAGCAGGCACGCCTCGGTCGCGAACAGGCGCACCAGGTCGCGCCGCCCGGCTCCCAGGGCGCGCAACAGCGCGATCTCGCGCGTGCGCTCGAGCACGAGGTCGGTGAGCGTACCCATGGCCGCGAGCGTTGCCGCGGTCAGCGCGATCGCCGTCACGAACGCGAGCAGCACGCGCAGCCGCGCGAGCACGACACCGTCGGCCTGCGACAATTGCTTGATGGCGCGCGCGGTCGCTCCTTCCTGTACCGCCGCCGAAGGCGGCGGGGCCTTGGCGAATGCCTCGATCGCGGCGCTGGAACCGTTCGCGCGAGCGAGCGCCAGGTGAAACCGCGCCGGATCCTCGCCCAGAGCATCGGCAAGGCGATCGCCGCGCACGAACAGTTGACGATCCTCGGGGCCGCCGGTGCGCACGATGGCGATGCGTGTCAGGCCCAGCGGGCGCGTGCCGCGCGGACCGGTGATCTCGAGCGTGGCGCCGTCGCCCGCGACGAGATGGAGTTCGCGCGCCACGATCGCGCCGGCGAGCGCATCGGCGCCGGCGAGCGAGCCGTCGGTCCGCCACGTCGGATAGAGCCGCGCGAGCGCCTCCAGGTCGTCGACACCCGCGACGACCGCGGCGGCCTCGCCGCGACGCGCCACCGCGTAGCGCAGCGTCACCGCACCGGCCAGACGCCCGGAGTTCGTCTCGGCGGCGAGCCATGAGCCCGTCCCCGCACCGAGGCGGGCGTCGCCCCCCACCGAACCCAGCGCGAGGTCGCGCTCGCCGACCGTGAGCGCGCCGGCCTCGGGGACGACGACCAGGTTCGGGCCGTAGGCGCGCAGTTCGCGCTCGACCTTGCTCCCGATGTCACGCGACACGAGGAGCAGGGCCGCCGCGACCGACGTGCCGACGGCGATCGCGGCCACCGCCAGCAGCACGCGGCCGCGCCGCGCCACGAGCGCGCCGCGCAGCAGCGGTCCGAACGGAACGGAGCTCATGCACCCGCCCGCAGCGCCGTCGCCGGATCAATCGCGCCCGCCCGGCGCACCGGCATCCATGCGCCGAGCAGGCACACCGCAGCGGCCAGCGCGAGCGCGGCGGGAACAAGCGGCGGCTGGAGGGCGATCGCCGTGCCGAACGCGCCCTGGCCGATGAGCCGCGCCAGCAGCGCGCCGAGGCCCACGCCGAGTACACCGCCGGCGAGCGCGACGACGAGCGCCTCGGCGAGAAACAGGCGCGCCACGCCGCTCTTGCTGGCGCCGAGCGCCCGCAACAGCGCAATCTCGCCGCCCCGATCGACCACCGAGGCAATCATCGTGCTGGTGACGCCAAGCACCGCCGCGGCGAGAGCCGCGGCGGCAAGCAGTGCAAACAGTAGATTGAGGCGACCGACGACGCGATCCTCGCCGCGCACGAGCCCGGCGATCGGGTGGGCGGTGACGCCGGGCATCGCGCCCTCGATCTCGCGGCCGACGGTGAGCGCGTACGGACGGCAGCTCCAGCGCTCGTAGGCGGCCAGGTCCTTCGCCGGGTCGGGCATGGGCGGCGCATCGCCGGGCACGACCAGCGCCGAGACGAGCGCCTTGGCCACCTGCCCCTGCGTGCCGGTGGCGCGCTGCAATGCGGCGAGCGGCAGGTAGAGATGGTCGTCCTCGAAACCGCCGGCATCGAGAACTCCGACGACCGCGACGCGCAGCGGAGCGGCCGTCGCGCCTTCAAGCGCGAGCGCGTGCGTCGCGCCGACCGGCCCCAGCCGCGCCGCAAGCCGTCGGCCGACGAGCGCGGGTACCGGGCCCGCGGTACCGGCGACTTCGTCGCCGGGATATGCGCCCTCGACCGACCACCACGGCGCGATCGTCGTCATCCCGGCATGCAGCGTGTCCCCGGCGGCGTTCACCAGCGAGCGCGCGAACCACGTGCCGACCACCGCGACGCGCAGGTCGCCGACGGTGCCGACCGCGTAGCCCTGCGGTGCGACGCCGAGGATGTTGTTGCGCCAGCGGAAGCTGCCCAGCGCCGTGAGCGACGATTCGGGAAACGTGCCGGCGTTCGTGCCGACGAGTGCCGAGAGGTCCTGTCCGGCAACCTCGAGCGGCAGGTCGGCTCCGCGCGGGGCGAGCACCAGGTTCGCGCCGTAGGCGCGGACGGTGCGGCCCAGCCGGTCGCCGAGCGACAGCGAGATGGCGGCCAGTGCGACCGTCATCCCCACGCCGAGCGCGACCGCCGCGACGGCCAGCGCAAAGCGCCAGGGGCGACGCACCAGCGAGCGGGTCAGCGTGCGCGAGAACATGGCGCGCCGCTCAGCGCGTTCCCTTGGCGGTCACGCGCTGGGCGTAGATCGAGGCGACATCGACCAGCAGGCGATCGCCGTCGACCTTCGAGACGACCGGGATCGGATTGCAACCGCCGGTCTGGCCAAGGGTGGGCAGGTTGATCGGGGCCGCGCAGTTGCGGCAGGTGACCGCGCCGGCCGCCTCGTAGTAGCCCTGATCGCCGCAGATCTCGCAGGCGTCCATGCACGCCTGCATCGAGCCGTCGGGCTTCTGGATGGTGAAGAAGCGCAGCGCGGCGCCGGCCTCCCCGGGATCGGCGACGGCGAAGAAGTGCATGCGCCCGTCGGACACCTCGGCCAGCGGCAATGCGATCGACCCGTCGACGGGTGTGACCACGGCTGCCGGGGCCATTGCCGGCGGCCCCGGCGCGGCGAGGATACTCCCCGCGAGCAGCGCGACGACCGCACCGCCCGAGACCAACGCACCGATGCGGATGCGCCGCGCGCGCTGTGCGTCGGCGAGGAGCAGGCGCCGCGCGGCGGGATCGGCCGGATCGTCGGATGCGGGCATCGCGGCGGCGGCGGGCTTGCGGCCGCCGGAGGTGCCGACGAACAGCAGCGCCAGCACGATCGCGGCAAGGAAGATGAGCGTGTCGTGGCGCACGATCGGGCCGACGATCGCCATCATCGTGCGGGTCGACGGGATCCAGCCGGCCTCGGACAGCTCGTGCAGGCCGCCGACGATCATCTGAAAGACGAGCACGTAGAGCACGAGCGTGGTGACCCGGAAGAACTTGCCGAGGTCGATGCGGAGCGACCCGCGCAGCAGGTAGAACGCGAAGACGACCGACAGCAACAGCCCCAGGCCGGCGCCGATGAGGCGCGACACGCCGTCGGTGTCGATCGCGATCGCGCTGAGGAACAGGAGCGTCTCCACGCCTTCGCGCAGGATCATCAGGCCGCAGAAGAGGAGCACGCCGAAGCCCGCACCGGTGGGGCGCGTCGCGGCGATCTCGACCTTCGACTCGATCTCCCTCTTGAGGCCCTTCGCCGCGCGGTTCATCCACACGACGAGCGTGAGCACGCCGACCGCGCCAAGGAGAAGGAGCACGCCCTCGAACGCCTCGGCATTCCACTGGAACTGGTTGAGCGCGAACGCTCCGGCAACGGAGCCCAGGAGGGCGAGCCCGAGGCCGCCCCAGACCCACGGGGCGAGTGCACCGCGCCCGGACTTCTGCAGGTAGGCGAGGACGATGGCGAGGACGAGCGACGCCTCCACGCCTTCGCGCAGGACGATGACCAGGGCTTCGAGCATGGCTGGGAACCTCTGCGGAGCACTCCGGCGGCGCGCCCGACCGGCCGGACGGCCGGAGTCGGCGCTGCGGAGCGTACGATCCGAGCCTACCCGAATTGAGACTGATTCTCAATACGGCCCCAGCCCCGTCTTTGCTATCTTCCGGCCGACCCTTTTCCGGAGGAACGCATGCTCGGACTGTTGATTCGCTGGCTCCTCGGCGGCCTCGCCCTGTTCCTGACCACGAAGGTCGTCCCCGGGCTGCACGTCTCGGACATCCAGTCCGTGCTGATCGCCGTGTTCGTGCTGGGACTCCTCAACGCGCTGATTCGCCCGCTCGTGAACCTGTTCACCGGCTGCATCCAGGTTCTCACGCTCGGCCTGCTCACCCTGGTCATCAACGCCGCGTTCTTCTACTGGGCGGGCGACCTGGTGCAGGGCTTCGAGGTGAGCGGCTTCTGGCCGGCGTTCTGGGGATCGATCGTGATGTCCGTGATCTCGTTCGGGCTCAACATGTTCGTGCGCACGAAGGACGAGAAGCAGAAGGAGAAGGATCGGGCTTGAGCGACGGCGACACGCTCCGCGTCCTCACCTGGAACATTCTCTACGAAACGTCGCCCATGAGCGGGGGAAGCGGCGAGGCCCGCTGGCCCCTCGACGTGCGCGGCCTGCGGGACGCGAAAGCCGATCTCGTGGCCCTGCAGGAAGTGCTGCCCGGCCGGCTGGCGGCGATCTCCCGCGACCTTCCCGGATACGCGATGACGGTGAGCGAGCCCGGCGGCGTCGATCGCCCGATCGCGCCGCTGCTGACCGTCGCGGCGCTGGCCGCGCTCGCGGTCCTGGTGCGGCGCGCGCGGCGGCGCGACCACGATCCCGCCGCGCGATACGCGGCGTTCCGGCGCTGGCGCGGGCGCGCCGTCGGCGCGGCGCTCTGGGCGATCGCGCTCGGCCTGCCCGCAGCGCTCGCGTCGGGCTCGTGGCACGTCGGCGGCTACGGCCGGGTGAACGAACGGCTCGTCCTCCTCCACCGCCCCGAGGCTCTGCGCCTCGTCGACACCCGAACGCTGTGGTTCTCCCCCACGCCCGATCGGCCCGGCAGCCGCGATCCGCTCGCGTTCGAGCCTCGCATCGCGCAGCTCGGCGTGTATGCGCGCCTTGCGCAGGGCGATACCATCGCCGTCCTCAACGTCCACGCGGGACATGCGGCGTCGACGCACGCGCGCGACGCCGCGCTCCTCCTGCGCGTGCTCGAAGGGCCGGGGCGCGCCCGAGTGCAGGTCATGCTCGGGGACTTCAACGCTTCGGCCGAGACGCGGCGCCTGGCCGACCTGCGCGCGGCGGGGTTCCGCGACGCGTGGATGGAAGCGCCGGCGCGCGCGGGCGCGCCCGGCACGTTTCACGGTTGGCGCGCGCCGGGCGCGCGGATCGATCACGTGCTCGTGCGTGGGCCAATCCGCGTGCTCCGCGCCGAGACGCGCGGCGTCGCGCAGGGCGAGCTCGCCGCGTCCGATCACGACGCGGTAATCGTCGACCTCGCTCCCTAGCGCATGACGCGAAGCTCAGCGCAAGCGGCGGCGACGATTGCGCACGAAGTCCTTGAGCACGTAGCTGCCTAGGTTCTCGAGGTCGGCGAAGAACGCGCGACCGTGGTTGAGCTGCGTGAAGCGCTCGACGAACGCCGTCAGGTCGCGGTCGTCGGTGACCATGAACGTCGTGATCTCGATGCCCTTGCGCCGGCAGGCCGCCGCCTCGTCGAGCGTGCGATTGACGATCTTGGGATCGAGTCCGAACGGGTTCTTGTACAGGCGACCACCTTCGAAGATGCACGAGGGCTTGCCGTCGGTGATCATCACCACCTGCTTGTTCGCCGTCTTGCGCCGCGCCAGGATGCGCTGCGCGAGCTGCAGCCCCGCCTTCGTGTTGGTGTGGTACGGGCCCACGCCGACGTACGGCAGTTTGGCCAGCGGCACCTCGCGCGCGTCGTCGCCGAACAGCACGACGTAGAGCTCGTCCTTGGGGTAGCGCGTGGTGATGAGCTCGGTGAGCGCCAGCGCGACGCGCTTGGCCGGGGTGATGCGATCCTCGCCGTACAGGATCATCGAGTGCGACACGTCGAGCAGCAGCACCGTCGCACATGACGTGAGATGCTCGGTCTCGTAGACCTCGAAGTCCTCCTGCCCCACGTCGATGTCGTCGAGGCCGTTGCGCCGGATCGCATTGCCGATCGTGCCGATCGGGTCGAGGTCCGCGGTCGAGTCGCCGAACTCCCAGGCCCGCGTCTCGGGCAGGCGATCGACGCCCGCGCCCGACTTCGGCACGCGGTGGTCGCCGGCGGCGGACCTGGCCATCTTGCCGAAGATCTCCTGCAGCGAGTCGCGGCGGATGGCGCGCTCGCCGCGGCCGGTGAGCACGTGCTTGCCGGGCTCGACCTCGCGCACGGCGTCGTTCTGCTTCAGCCACTCCTTGAACTTCTCGAGATCGAAGTCCTTGCCGAAGAACCCGTAACGCTCGCCGATCTGCTCGAGTGCGTCGAATGCGTCGTCGACGTCGCCGTTGGTCTGCAGCAGGAGCTGGTGATACAGGTTGAGCAACCCCTTGAGGAACTCGGGATCGCCCCACGCCCCACCGGTCCATGCGCCGTAGCGGAATTTCACGATCGCGCCTCGCGCCGGCTCAGGCGTCGTCCCCGGACTGGAAGCCCGAGAACATCGACTTGAGCATGTCGCCGTAAGCCGTGCCGCCGCCGTCGACGCGGTTGCGGGAGAGGATCGAGTTCTGGTGCAGGCCCTCGAGCACGAACTCCATGGCCGGGCCGACCTCCTCCATGCGCTCGACCTCGAGGTGCTTGGTCGCCAGGTCCTCGAGCCCGCTGATCGCGACCAGCTCGTCGTAGAACTCCTGCGCCGTCGACTCGTCCGAGATCTCGACGCCCTTGCCGCCGGCGAACCACTCGACGATCGGCGCGTAGACCTGCGCCGCCGCCGGGTCCTTGCCGCGCCCGCGCGTCTTGAACGCATCGGGGAAGTCGCGGGCGAACAGCGTCTTCACGGCGCGCCCGACCAGGTGCCGCGCCACGTTGGTCGGGCCCTCCTGCTCGCCCTCGTAGACCAGCTCGACCTTGCCGGAGATCGCGGCGATGGCGCCGTGCAGGTCGGCCAGGCGCGGCCACACCTGCGTCTCGCCGGTGCGCAAGCCGCGCCGCTCGGCGTTGGAGACGACGTTCTCGAGCAGCGAGATGGTCATGCGCGCCGACACGCCCGAGCTCTGGTCCACGTACTCGGACTTGCGCGCTTCGATCGCGACCTGTTCGACCAGCTCGCGCAGCGGGCGCGCGACGACGACCTCGATGCCCGAGTCGCGCACGGTCCACGACTCCTGCGCCGTGATCGCGATGCCGTCGTCCACGGTCAGCGGATAGTGCGTCATGATCTGCGAGGCGATGCGGTCGCGCAGCGGCGTGATGATGTTGCCGCGATTGGTGTAGTCCTCGGGATTGGCCGAGAAGACCAGCAGCATGTCGAGCGGAATGCGCATCGGGAAGCCGCGCACCTGCACGTCCTTCTCCTCGAGGATGTTGAGCAAGCCGACCTGGATGCGCGGCTGCAGGTCGGGCAGCTCGTTGATGGCGAAGATGCCGCGGTTGGTGCGCGGCACGAGGCCGTAGTGAATGACCTCCTCGTCGGAGAACGAGAGCTTGCGCGTGGCGGCCTTGATCGGGTCGATGTCGCCGATCAGGTCGGCAATGGACACGTCGGGCGTGGCCAGCTTCTCCTTGTACCGATCGTCGCGATGGACCCAGGCGATCGGCGCAGCGTCGCCCAGGTCGTCGGCGATGCGGCGGCCGAACGCGCTGGTCGGGTGTGACGGATCGTCGTGGATCTCGCTGCCCTCGATCTCGGGGATCCACTCGTCGAGATACATCTTCAACTGACGAAGAATGCGCGTCTTGGCCTGGCCGCGCAGGCCGAGCAGGATGAAGTCGTGCTTCGACAGGAGCGCGTTCTCGAGCTGCGGGATCACGGTCTTGTCGTAGCCGACGATGCCGGGAAACAGCGGCTGGCCACTGCGAATGCGCGCGATCAGGTTGGCGCGCATCTCGGCCTTGACCGAACGCGGCTGCCAGCCCGAGGCGCGGAGTTCACCCAGGGTGCGAGGACGATCGTGGTGTAGGGTCATGTTGTCAGTATACCAGCCGCACCACGACCAGAGAGACCCGCCATGACCGCGTCCCGCCCTCGCATCGCCCTGCTCGCCGCCGCCGTGACCGTGGCCTTCCTCGCGTCCGTGAGCGCGTTCGCCCAGACACCGGCTCCGTCCGTCCCCGCCACCCCGGCCGCGCCTGCGGTCGCCCCGCCCGCACCGACCCCGCCCGGGGCCCGGCTGGTCACCAGCGTGCGCAACAAGCTCTCGGCCGGCGACCTGCGCAGCGCCGAGTCCCTGGCCGAGGCGTGGCGCGAGACGCAGGGCGACGACGGCAGCTACCTGCTGGCGCTGTCGTGGGTGGCGCGCGGCGCTGTCCTGCTGCACGAGTTCGACCGCGCCGAGACCTGGGCGACCGAGGTGCGCACGCGCTGCGAGGCGCGGATGGCGCGCGGCGTGCGCCCCGACGCCGACGACAGTCTCGAGATCGCGTTGGGTGCGGCGATCGAGGTCGAGGCGCAGGTCCGCGCGAAGACCAAGGGCAAGGCCGACGCGATGCGCTTCCTGCGCGGCGAGCTGGCGCGCTACGACGCGCCGGTGTCCCTGCGCTCGCGCATCGGCAAGCGCATGAACCTGACCGACCTGGTGGGCCGGCCCGCCCCCGAGATGGTGATCGAGGACCACGCGGGCGCAACGGCGCCGATGACGCTCGCGTCGTTGCGCGGCAAGCCGGTCCTCGTCTACGTGTGGGACAAGGGATGCGGCGACTGCCGCGCGCAGGCGGCGACGCTGTCGCGCGTCGCAGCGAAGCACGCCGCGAGCGGCCTCGTCGTCTATCCGCTCACCCGCTACTACGTGAAGACCGACCTGCCACGCGAGAAGGCCCGCCTCGACAGCACGTGGGCCGCCGACTACGCGAAGATCGGCCCGACTCCACTGGCCATCAGTACCGCGTCGATGGAGCGCTACGGCGGCTCGAGCACGCCGACGTTCGTTTTCGTGGACCGGAAGGGAATCGTCCGCAGCTACCTGCCGTACCGCCTGACCGAGGCGGCGTTCGACGCCGAGCTCGCGAAGATCCTGCGCTAAATGCCTTCGCCTGATTCGGCAACGATGTGGAACTGGCCCCAGGACAAGCGATTGCCTTTCCCTGGGTCAAACGGCATCGAGCCGTCGGCGGCAGGGCGTCCGGCCTCGTCTCCGGCGGCGCGTCCATGCGGGTGCCGTGGAGCGGGGCCGGATCGGGAACGGCTATCGGGTACGGCCGAGTTGTAAAGCCCGGGATGGAGACCCATGCTTCTGGGTGAGCGTACGGTTCGTACGAACCGTACGCCCTCCGAATGGTCCACCTGTCCCCGCGGGCTTCACAACTCCCGCCCCCGCGGGCTCGACACCAGGCTCAAGCGAATCGTTCCCGACGCAGAGGTAGGCGAGCGCATCGTCATCGTGCGCTACGGCCGCGAGGTTCATGCCCTCGCTTGATTCGGCAACACCCGGAAGCCTGTGCCATGGCATCGGGTGAGGCGATCCAGTGGCGTGAGCGTACGCCGCCAGAGAGTGAGCCGGGAACCTTGACGAAGGGCTCATGCGCCCCGGAGCCGATCTACAGGGATGCAATCGCCTGTCCCGCGACCGGTTCCGCGGCCGGTTCCGCGGCCGGTTGCCGAATCAGGCGAAGCTATTCAGGCTCCGGGCCGCACGCGCGACGGCGCTTGCCACAGCCGCACGGCGGCGGGGTCGCCGCCGATCGACTCGACCACGTTGCCCATGGGGCACGTGTTGCAGGTGACGACCAGCTCGCCCGACGGCAGGGACCGCGCGCGATCCCCGGCGGCATCGACGTCGAGCGGCGCATCGCACGCGAGGCAGCACGCGGCAAGGCGGATTCCGTGCAGCGGGTTGTTCGGCTGGAAGCGCCCCTCGGCCGCAAGCCACGTCTCGATCACCATCAGCACGCGCAGCTCACCCTTGCGCAGCCGGCTGCCGTGCACCTCGCACAGGCCGAGGACGACGTCGCGCGACGCCGCGTTCGGCGACAGGTCGCGCAGGTGAACGCGCGGCGCGAGCACCGCCTCGAATCCGCAGAGGACGCAGTGGGTCGCGGTCGAGGGGGACACCGGGACGCCCGCCACTCAGCGCCCGCCGGCGGCGGGCACCTGCAACGCTTCATCGAGCACCCGGCCCTCGCAATGCGCCGGCGCATCGATCCCGAGCAGCGCCGCGACCGTGGGCGCGATGTCCGTGGTCGACACCGGCCGCCGGTAGGACCCGCGCTTCACGCCCCAACCGTAGAACACGAGCGGAACGTGGGTGTCATAGCGGTACGGCGTGCCGTGGCTCGCGCGGTACGTGGGACCCGTGCCGAAATACACGTACGGCCGCGGAACGAGGACGACATCGCCCGAGCGGCCCACGAAGAACCCGAGCGCGACCTGCCGCGCCAGCGCTCCGGCCTTGCGGCCGGCGAGCACGTCATCTGCCGCGAAGCCGGCGGCGAGCCAGGGATTCGACGCCGCCGAGTCCGCGACGACGCGCGCCGCCTGGCTGCGCGTGATGCCCGCCACGGTGAGCACGGAGTCGTCGAAGGTGACGAGCCCCGAGGCGATCGACCGCGCGAAGCGAGCCTTCCCCGCCGCACGAGGCGCCACGGCGGCGAGCGCCCGCGTGATCACCCCGTCCACCCAGGCGCCAAGTCGTGCGCTGGCGACGCCACCGACCGAGTCTCCAGGCGCCGTCTCGAACTCGCGCGCGACGGTGGGTGAGGTGGCGACGCCGTGGTCGGACGTGATGCTGACGAGGTAGCGTCCGCGCCCGACCTTCTCGTCGAGGTAGCCCAGGAATTCCGCGAGCCGCGCGTCCGTGCGATGGGCCAGGTCGAGGACCTCGGGGCTGTCGGGCCCGTAACGATGGCCGACGCGATCGGGGATCGAGACGGAGAGCACCAGCAGGTCGGGCGTGGCGTCGGCGCCGAGCCGTTCGTTCGCAACGGCCGCTTCCGCAAAGTCGAACAGCGTGGCCAGCGACACGGGATGCGAGGCGAGGTCGATCTCCCCGCCCGTCGCGTTGCGCCCCGCGGGCCCGATCGGATGCGGGAACACGTCGTCGGGATCGGCCACCGCCGTGCCCCGCAGCGCCGCCTCGCCGAGGATCGGGACCCACGGCGTGCGCATCGCCTCGTCCCGCGCGCGCCGCCCGGCCACGTTTGCCGCGATGGCCCAGTCTGGAAGTGCGGACGCGTAGTACGTGCTCGTCTGCATCAGGCCCGAAACATCGTCGAGCCAGTACACGCCGTTGGGCCGTCGGCCGGCCGGGAGGATCGCGCCTCGCGCCTTGTCGCTGATCGCGATCACGCGCGCCGCACCACGGGTCGTCCCGCGCAGCACGTCGCCGACCGTCTGCGCCTTCATCCGGTTCGGCGAACCGGGCTCGCCCCGCGTCCCCTCGGGAACGCCCACCGAGCGCACCGAGCGGTCGTCCGCGGCAGTGACCATGCGGCCGTCCGCGCGATCGAACCATTCGTTCGCCACGACGCCGTGAGCCGCCGGCGTCGCACCGGACAGCCAGGTGGCATGGCCCGGCCCGGTCAGGGTCTGGGCATAGGGAATCGTGCAGTCGTGGAAGCGCGCGCCGCCGTCGATCAGCCGCCGGAAGCCGTCGCGGCCCCACACCCGGCGGAAGCGATCGAGATAATCGTCGCGGTACTGGTCGAACAGGAGCGCCACGACGAGGCGCGGCGCAGGTGGGGCGTCGCCGCGGGCAATCTCACGCGCGCCCGGGTTCTCCCGCGCACGGGCGCGCTCGACGCCGGGTTCGAACGACTCGAGCGGCACGGGAGAGGTCGACTGGGCATGGGCGCGTCCGGCGCAGCAGAGCAGCGCCGCCGCGACGGCGATCGATCGCGTGAGGTTCCAACGCGACCCTTCCATGGCTCGCCCCCGCCCTACCGGTACGCCGGGATGCCCGTGACGGCCTCGCCGAGCACGAGCGTGTGGATGCTGTGCGTTCCCTCGTAGGTCTTCACCGACTCGAGGTTGCACATGTGGCGCATGATCGGGTACTCGCCGGTGATGCCGTTGGCGCCCAGGATGTCGCGCGCCTCGCGGGCGATGTCGAGCGCGATGTCACAGTTGTTGCGCTTGGCCATGGAAACCATCTCGGGCGTGTGCTGCTTCTTCTCCTTGAGGCGGCCGACCTGCAGCGCGAGCAGCTGCGCCTTGGTGATCTCGGTGATCATGTCGGCGAAGCGCGCCTGCACCAACTGGAAGGAAGCGATCGGCTTGTCGAACATGATACGCACCTTGGCGTACTCGACGGCCGAGTGGTAGCAGGCCATCGCCGCGCCGAGGACCCCCCAGGAGATTCCGTAGCGCGCCTGCGTCAGACAGCCGAGCGGCGCCTTGAGGCCCTCGCCGTTGGGCAGGATCGCGTCGGGACCGACGTGCACGTCCTGCAGGATCAGCTCGCTGGTGACCGAGGCGCGCAGCGAGTGCTTGCGCTTCTGCTCGGGCGCGGTGAAGCCCTTCGTGCCCTTCTCGACGAGGAAGCCGCGGATCTTCCCGCCGTCGAGGCGCGCCCACACGATCGCGACGTCGGCGATCGTGCCGTTGGTGATCCACATCTTGGCACCATTGAGCACGAAGCCGTCGGCGACCGTCTTCGCGGTCGTCTTCATGCCCGCGGGGTTCGAGCCGAAGTCGGGCTCGGTCAGGCCGAAGCAGCCGATCTTCGTGCCGGCGGCGAGCTCGGGCAGCCACTTCTTGCGCTGCTCCTCGGAGCCGTAGGCGTAGATCGGGTACATGACGAGCGCGCCCTGCACCGAGACGAACGAGCGCAGGCCCGAGTCGCCCCGCTCGAGCTCCTGCATCGCGAGTCCGTACGCGACGTCGCCGATGCCGGCGCACCCGTACTCGACCGGCAGGTTCGCGCCGAGCACGCCGAGCTCGGCGAGCTCGGGGATGAGCTCCATCGGAAACGTCGCCGCCTCGTAGTGCTGCTCGACGACCGGGAGATACTTGTCCTCGACCCAGTCGCGCACCGCCTGGCGGATGGTCTTCTCCTCGTCGGTCAGGAGATCGTCGATGCGCAGGAAGTCGACACCGTTGAAGACGGCCATGAAGCCTCCGGGGGTTGCGGCACTGCGGAATGGGACCGGTCAGGGCGGGCGGGGCGGGCGGGCTTGCAACCGGTCGGACCCCGGGAATCTAGCAGGAATCACCGGTTGCGGGGGGAGGGCGCGCCAAGCTATCGTTTTCGCACGTCGAGACCGGGTCGAAACGCTGCCGCGCATTCGGGGGTCGAGCATGTCCTGGTCACGCGAGGGTTTTGGTTGGTTGTTGGCGGCCGTGACCCTTCTCTTGTTCGTCTCCCCGTTGTCTGCAGATCGAGTCCTCGCGGCGTGGCTCCCCGAAGGAAACCCGGCCTCCCTCAAGCCGGGCCACCAGCTCGACCACTCCTTGCTTGCCGACGGAAACGGTGGTGTGATCGTCGCGTGGGGCCAGCATCGGCCTAACGAGTTCTTTGATACGGTCACGTCCCAGGTGAACCTGGCGTGGCTGACCTCAGCCGGATCCGTCCAGCCGGGATGGCCCGAGGACGGATTCACAGTGGAGCCTGGATCCCTCAAGCAGTACCTCCCACGAATGGCGTCGGATTCGGGCGAAGGACTCTTCATCGTCTGGAGCGACGGCTACGGCCCGCAGCGGCCCCAGGGCATCCGGGTCCAGCGCCTTCGATCCTGGGCTGCGATCGCTCCCGGTTGGCCCTCCGATGGCGTCACCCTGGCAACCGGCGAGATCCTGGTCAGGTCCGTCGACGCCGGGCCGCCAGGCACCGTGTTTGCCGCGTGGACGTCGCACCCCTCTTATTACGATGGGGAAACGGACACTGGAGCGCTGAGGGTCGACTCCACTCCGCTTCCCGTAACCCCGTGGGGCTTGCCGGGAGTCCCAATGGATACGACTTCACGCGAGGACTCGAACCCACGAGTCGTGGCCGATCCCTCGGGCGGTGCCTGCATCCTCTGGGTGGTCCGAGACACGCTTGAGCTGCTGACCCGCAAGCTCGATCCCTTCGGCGCATTTTCATCGGACTGGCCCCCCGGTGAACTCTCGCTTGCCGAGACCACAAGCACTCTCGACTACCGCGTGGCCAAGGATGCGGAGGGGTTCTTCGTCACGTGGAGCGACGAAATCCGGGGCTCATTCTCGCCGGTTCCAATCGCCGGGAGCATCTATCTTCATCGCGTCCTGTTCGCATCGGGACCGAGCCCGAGATTCCCGGCGAAGGGAACTCGCATCTGCGCCGCGGCGTCCGTCCAGATCGATCCGGAGCTCTGCGTCGTGGAGCGGGATGCCATCGTCGTCTGGTCGGACTACCGCGACTCCTCGCAAACCGATGTCTATGCCCAGCGGGTGACCCCGAACGGAACCGTCGCCCCCGGCTGGCCTGCGGATGGAGTGCTGGTCGCGGGCGGCCCGGGCGATCAGACCGAGGCCGCCGTCGTCGGTGCGAGCGACGGTGGCGTGTGGATCACCTGGCGGGATCGGCGGGACGACCGGGGAGACGTGTACCTCATGAAGCTCGACGCCACAGGGGCGGCTGCGCCGGGCTGGCTCGCGGGAGGTCGCCGCCTCGGCGCGGGTCCGGGTGAACAGTCCGAGCCGGCCCTGGTGACCGACGGTTCGGGAGGAGCGTTCGTGTCCTGGATCCACCGGCCGCTACACGCTCACTTGAGCATCCGCATCACACGCGTGAGCGCGGCGGGCGCGATCGGACCGGAGATCGAGAGCGCAGCCCCCGCGGCGATTCGCTTCGTCCAGGCGCGGCCAAACCCGGCGCGGGATTCGCAGCTCCTCGTGTTCGAGCTTCCTTCACCGGCTTCGGTCACGATCGACATCTACGACGTCGCCGGACGGCTCCACCGCACGCTCGAACCGAACGGCGGGTTCGAAGCCGGGACGCGCGGCGTTGCATGGGACGGTCGCGATCAGGGAGGTCGGCGCCTCGCGCGCGGAATCTACCTGGCGCGCATCCGTAGCGCCGAAGAGGGCGCGACAGGAAAGCTGGTCCTGCTCGACTAGGGTCGGAGTCAAGACACTCTCGCGGCTCAACGCATCCAACAACGGCCCGGCTTCTCCCGGCTGCTCGATCCATCGTTCGCCCGCTGACTTGCGACAGCGCAAGTTCCCCTCCCCAGGGGTCTCGCGGCTACGCTCCGGGCCGGGGCGGATCGAGCGGAAACTCGCTCAGAACGAGTTCGCGCACGTCAAGTCGCCGGCTGGCGTGGTCGATGTCGATGCCGACGATGTTGCCGCGTGCGTCGTAGTCGAGCACGAACCCGGGCGAGATCTCGCGACTCTCGACGCTGGGTCCCGCGACGAGATCGATGTAGAGGGAATCGTTGTCGCGATCGTAGGCGATCTTCATGGCCGTCAGTTTCTGTCGAGGAAGGCATTGTGGATCGTGACACCAGAGTCGAAGCATCTCACACGCGCGGGACTGGGCGAACCTGCGCCAGCGCAGGTTCACCGCCGCAGCAGCAACACCCCGATCCACGCGAACCACAGAATCTGGCCCAGGCCAAACACGGCGCCCAGCTCACCGAGCGCCGGGATGATCGTGGCAACGCCAGCCGTTCCAACGACGAAGCCCAGGAGCGCCAGCGGCCGGGGCAGCGCCCTGGACGGAAGTGCAGCGGCGCTGGTCATGATCACCCACAGGCCGCCAACGATTTCCACGCCGCCGCCGAGACCGTCCTGGATGGCGGCGATGGCAGCCCACGCCGTGACCGCCTGGGCAACATCCTGCGCGTGAAGCGTGGCAACCGCTTCCAGTCCGACGCTGGCGACCATGCCGCTGGCAATCACGAGACCGGCCCAGATGAGTCCAAACGGGGTGGCGACGTTCATGAGCTCCGCCGAGGCACTCCGGAGCCGATCGTGAAGCGCGACGGTCAGGACCACCAGCACAACGCCGAAGATCACGTAGATCAACGTCGTCCAGAGCTGGAAGACGGCCTTCCGCTCGAGGACGAAGGCCAGCTTCTGGGCTCGATCCCAACCCTCCGTGTCTCCGGGGTTGAGCAAGGTGGCGAGGACGACGAAACCGACGACGTAGATCAACGCTTCGACCAGCGCGGCGATACCACCTGCTCTTCGCAACGTCAGCATTCGGAACCTCGTGTTGGATGACCGAAGAGCAGGAACCCGCGACGACACGGTATCACGCGGATCCCGGACTCGGGGAGGCGGGGCCGGTCCGCGACATGCGCCAGCGCATGCTCGGTCAGCCTTGCCCTCACCCCGTCGCCAGCACGAAGTGGAAGCGACCCTCGCGCCCGCGACCGCGCTCTGCCTCGCGCACGGCCATCTCGAGCTCGGGGCGATAGAGGGAGTCTCGCGCGTTCCGCGGCTCGTCCGGAAAGTAGAGCTGCGTGGTGAGCAGGCGCCCGCCCTTGGGCTGGACCCGGACGTGGACGTGGCGCGTGCGCCCGGGGTAGAGCCCCGGCACGATCGTCTCCAGGCGATAACTCCCGTCCGCCGTGCTGAACTGGTGTCCGCGCAGCCGGTAGCCTTCGTTGTCGTACTCCCCGTCCCCGTCGGCCTGCCAGACGTCGACCAGCGCGTTCGCGATCGGCGTGCAGGCGCGCGAGTAGACACGACCGGTGACGACGATGCGCGTCCCCGTGACTCCCTTCTCGAGGAGCGACGTGCGCAGCGGCGAGTTCGGCGTGTAGAACGGGCCCGCGGTCATCGACGGTGTCGGGTCGTCGCCGTCGTCGCACTCGGGCGTGGACGCAAGCCGCGGCGCGGCGGGCGCGGCGGCGGCCGCGGCGGCAGGCTCGGCGTCGAGTCAGCGCAGGTGTGCGCCGGCGGCGAAGACGATCGGCGCGGCCAGCGCGAGGCGAAGCAGGCGACGGCGGTCGGGGTCGGGGTCGCGGTCGGACAGGTCGTGCGGCATGGCGATCCTCCGGGGAGGTGGGGCGTCGGCGAGCGCCCGGGGAGTCTGCGGGATCGCGGCAAAAAGGGCTGTTAAATCGGGGTTGAGGGGGGAGTTGGGACGGGCCGGCGCGGATTTCTCCTTCCTGGAGGGAGAAATGAGATCGGCATTCTCCTTCGAGAAAGGAGAACCGGGGCAGGCGATCGAAGTGCCCATGCTCGGTAAACCCAAGGGTCGACGAACAGCCGTACGGTCCGTACGAAACGTACGAAACGTACGCACGCCTGGTGGACACCGGATACCGAAGCCCGGACCCCCAGGCGCTCCGACCCGGTGCGGTGTGGGATCAACATGCGCCAGCGCATACCGAGTGGCCACTCGCGCCGACGCTTGCACCGACTCGCACACCGACACTCACGCACACCGACACGCACACCGCACGCACACCGACACTCATTGCCGCCGCACAGCGCCGGACGTACTCTCCGGCGACCCCACCCCTCCCCGGAGGCCGCCGTGCCCGAGACGATGTCGCACCAGCCCGCCACGCCCGACCAGAAGGACGCCACGCGCCAGGCGAAGTTCCTGGTGGCGCGCTTCGAGCAGTGGGCGCTGCCGCGAATCGCCGCACGGCTGCCGCGCTGGGTGATGCCCGACCACCTGACCGGGCTCGGCATCGTCGCGGCCACGTTCATCATGCTGTGCTACTGGCGATCGAACGAAAGCCGCGCGTGGCTCTGGGGCGCGAACCTCGGCCTCGTCGCGCACTGGTTCGGCGACAGCCTCGACGGCACGCTGGCGCGCGTGCGAAGGATCCCGCGCCCGCGTTACGGCTTCTACCTCGACCACCTGACCGACGCGTACGCGACGACGGCGCTCGGCCTCGGGCTCGGGTTCTCGCCGTTCATGCTCGTCTCGGTCGGGCTCGCCGGGGTGGTCGCCTACCTCATCCTGTCGATCAACGTGTATCTCGAGACGTACGTCTTCGGGGTGTTCCGCTACGGCTACGGAGTGCTCGGCCCGACCGAGGCCCGGCTCCTGCTCATCGCGCTCAACACCATTGCGCTGTTCGTCTCCCCGCTGCCGTTCACCTGGCTCGGCGTCGAGATGACAGTGTTCGACGTCGGCGGCATCGCCGTCACGCTGCTCATGCTGTCGCTCCTCGCCTGGCGCGCCGGGAGGAACCTGCGCGAGCTAGCGCGTCTCGAGCCGCCGAACGTCGTCAAGGAATAGCGAATCGCGAGTAGCCGGCGCCTACGGGCCGGCCACCGACACGAGTTCCACCCGACCGCGCGTGCCCCCGGCCTGGGCCGGTGATTCGAGCACGAGGCCCACGCCGCGCGCGTAGTACTTGAAGCCGCGGTTGCCGGGCTCGAGCTTCGTCCACTCGAGGATCTGGATACAGTCGTCGAACTCGCCATAGGGCACCTCGACGTCGACGTCGATGCTCCGCACGCGCGCCTCGTCCTCGGCGATGCCGACCGCGTACTCCTGGTAGTAGGACTCGCCGGTCTCGGGCTCGGCCAGCATCTGGATGCCCGCCTTCGCACCGGCGACGCCCGCTTCCCACGAGCCGTTGGTATCGACGAGCTGGCCGTTCTCGTAATTCAGCACCGCCTCCCCCAGGTACCAGACGTTGCCGTCTTTGTCCTGCGCGTACCAGTCGTCGGTGTCCTCGACGAGCTGGCCGTCGACATAGACGCGATCGCGCACGACGGTGGCCGCGATGCCGAGAATCGACTTCGTCGCGGTGAGCACCTCGACCACGACGGTCTCCGCGCCGGGACCACTCCCTTCCTTGAACGTGGCGACCGTGCCGGGAACGAGCGGGAAGTACGGGTGGGTGACGCCGGTGACGAAGTTCGCGGGATCAAACTCCGGGGCTTCGTCGGCGCCGGTCCGACCGACCGAACCCGCGGCCCCGAACGCCCCCGGCCCTGCGGCCTGCGGCGCGAGCACGTCGGCGCCCTGCCCTCCGGCGCAACCCATCACCACGGCGAGCGTCGCGAGCGCCGCGCACGCCGCGGCACCCGTGTACATCCGATGAAATCGCATCGTCAGCCTCCTTCAGCATCAGTTAGGGGTGTGAACCTCTGCGGGAAGGAACCGACGAGGCCGCTCGGGCGTGACAGCCCACGCTCACTCGCCGAGGGGAATGGCGATCTCGCCGAGCGAGTCGGCCGGGACCGACGCGTCGACCCGGCCCGCCGCCAGGCGCCAGGCCCGGCGTCCGTGCACCCGGATCTCGACCTCCGGCGCGGTCAAGGGGACGTCGATCCGGACCAGGCCGGCGCCCGAGACGCGAACCGTCAGCCGCCCCTCCTCCGAGTCGAACGCAGCCACGTCGGGTGCGGCGCTCACGACGACCGCCTCCCCCTCGACGAGGTTGACGAGCGCGCGCGCACTCTCTCCCGCTCCCGTAGGCCGAAGCTCGATCACGAGGCGTGCGCCGGGCGTCACCGCGACGCCGCCGATGGCCGGCGCCACCGGGGCCGGGACAGTCGGCGACGTCGCCGGCCGTGTGCCCGCGCCGCCCATCCAGCCTTGGAGCCAGGCGCGCACGGGCGATCCGGGGAGTGCTGCTGCCGCCCCTGCGACGACGACGAGCAGCGCCGCAGCGGCGGCGAACCGCGGCACGCGCAAGCGGGGTCGCACGCGTGCCCGCGCGAGGATCGCCTCGAGCGGAGGCCGCGCGGACGCCGCGGGGTCGAGCCCGCGCAGCAGGTTGCTCACGCGCGCATCGGCGCTGCGGGCGCGCTCGAAGCGTTCGCGGCACGGTGCGCAGTCGGCGAGGTGGCGGTCCGCCTCGATCCGCTCCACGGGCTCGAGTTCATCGTCGCGCCGACGCTCGATCCGTTCGTCATCGAGATGCATCGTCGTCCTCCGGGTACACGGCCAGGAACGCGTTGCGCGCGCGGGCCAGGAACACGCCGACGCTCGCCTCGTTCAGCTCGAGAATGCGCGCGAGATCCCGGTAACCGTAGCCCTCGGCGCGCAGCAGCAGCAGTTGGCGATCCCGCTCGGACAGCCGATCGAGCGCGCCCCGCACGCGCGCGCGGAGCTTCGCCGCATCGCCGGCGGCCTCGGGATCGGGCGGCGCATCGCCCACCAGCCGCTCGCCGGGAACGCGGTCGAGCAGGCGCGCCCGCCGGAGCCGCGTCGCCCGCTCGTTGCGCATGAGATTGAGCGCCACGGTCACCAGCCACGCTCCCGGCGAGTCGGGCATCGCGGAGCGTCGGTGCAGGCGCACGAACGCCTCCTGCGCCAGGTCCGAGGCCCGCTCCCCGTCGCCGGTGAGGCGGGCGAGAAAGCGGAGCAGGCCCGGGAACTGGCCTTCGTACAGGGCCACGAACGCGTCGTGGAAGGGGGTCCGCTCGTCCGGGCTCGTCTCGCCTCCTCGTCTCTTCCTGAAGGAACCCGCCACGCGACCACGCCGTGACAGCCGCTGCGACGTCAGTACCGGCCCTCGACCCCGAACACGAGCGGCGCGAGCGGCCGCATCTCGACCGGCTCGGCCGCTGCACCAGCCGAGCGCCGGGTGTAGGTGAGCACGTTCGCCCGGTCGAGCAGGTTCGTCAGCGTGAGGAACGCGGTGATCGACGCGTCGCGTCCCCCCAGAGCGACGTGCCAGTGCTTGCGCACGCCGAGGTCGAGCCGCACGTAGTCGGGCAGGGCGGTTCCGCCGCGCGGCACGTCGGCCAGCTCGGGACTGCCCACGAACTCGCAACCGCGATCGAGGAAGTTACACGACTCCCACTCGATCGGCCCCACGGACGTCGTGCTGCGGCGTCCGAACAGCGTCGCCGCACCGAGGCGAAGCATGGTGCTCGCCGAGGCGAAGTAGACGACTCCCGCGGAGACGCGATGCCGGGCGGAGTGCTGCGGCACGTACGTCGAGTCGGCGTAATGGAGTCGCACCTGCTCATACGCGTAATCGAGGAGGCCGCCCCAGCGCGCAGTACGCAGCGTGAACCCGGCCGAGGCGCCCGCGCCGTCCATGCGTCCCTCGACGAAGCCGCGCGTGGCGAACGGGGCGCCGCCGCGTGGCGCGACCAGGACCAGATCGTCCGCGTCGCGCAGCCACGCGGAGACCTCGAAGCGAAGCGCCGGTCCCAGCCGCCCCGCGGCATCGACGCCGACGAAGTCGCCGCTCGCAACGGGCACCGTCGACGCATCGGCGGCGAGGTCGAGGCTGGCCGGGAACACCGCGCCCACGACCGACTCCGGGTTGCGCAGCGATTGGGTGAACTGCCGCGTGCGCGCATAGCGCAGCGAGACGACGCCGTCGGCGCCCGCGTGCATCGAGACGCGCGCCTGCCCGGCCGGATACACGCGCTGATCGAGCGCAGCAAGCGATGCGCCGAGGCCGATCTCGGTCGCGGCGCCGACGCGGCGCGCGTGCTCCGCGGACAGGCTCGGAATGACCGGTGCGGCGGCGAGGTCGGCGACCGCCCCACCGTCGACCCGGTACTCCGTGTCCAGGCGCTCGACGCGCAGCGCGGCGCGCGTTGCGCCGTCCACCCAGGCGAGCCGGGCCGCCGTGTCGTGTCGGCGGGCCGAGACCTCGGTCGCCGTGTCGGGGAGGACCCACACTGCCGAGCCGTGGCTGCGCGCGTCCCACACGGCGAGTCGCAGTTCGCCCGCGCCGACGGCACGGCGCAGGGAGAGCCCCAGCGTCTGCGCGCCCCACTTGAACTCGTGGTTGCCGGGGGGTCCGCCCGCCGCCGCCTCGGCGGTGGCGTCGACGTCGTTGTCGTGCGCCGCGAAGAGCAGTCCCAGGCGCTGCGCCCCGAGCGGCACGTCGACGCGGGCGAGCCCGTCGCCGATCACGCTGGTGAGGTACGAGTCCTCGGACTTCGGCGTGAACAGGTCGTGAATGCCGGAGCGCAGGGCGAGCCCGTAGCCCGCGCCGGCGCCGCCCAGAGGGCCATCGACCGCGAGACGCGCCTGGGTGGTCGACAGCGCGACCTGCGCGCGCGCCGACGGCCCAAAGGCGCGCAGCGAACCTTCGACCGTGCCCGAGAGATGGTCCGTCCCGTCCGGCGCGGGCCGCGTGGACCACAGGCGGAGCAGCGACAGGACGTCGGGGTTCCACGCGCTCGTGATGCCCGCGGCGTGATACGGCTGGTGCATCGGGATGCCGTCGAGCAGGTAGCCCGTCTGGTCCGCGGCGCCGCCGTGCACGTGGAGCCCGCTCGGCGTCTCGGGATCGAGCGCCACGTCGGTCCCGACGAGCGCCTGGAACGCGTCCGGCTCGGCGAGCAACGGATGCTGGCGCAGCGCCGGGGCCTCGAGCTCGCGGTCGTGCGTCGTCGCCGAGTCGGGGGACACGGGTCGGGGCAGCGCGATCGGCATACGCACGTCCACGCGCGGGAGGCGAACCGGTTCGGGATGGAGCGCAATGTCGATCGCCAGCGGACCGGACGCGGGAACGAGCGCGTGGACGGTGCGCGCGCGGTAGCCGACCAGCCGGACCGCGAGATCGTGCGGCCCGGCGGCCGGATCGTCGAACGCGTAGCGCCCGGTCGAGTCGGTGACGAGCGCCCACCCCGCCTCGACCAGCGTGACGCGCGCGCCGGCGAGCGGGCGCTGGTCGACCGCGTCGCGCACGACGCCGTAGAGGCGTCCCTCGCCCTGCGCGATCGCGACAGGACCGAGGGTCATCGCCAGCGCGAGCAGGGCGAAGCCGAGCCCGCGTGCGAAGACGCGAGCCCGCGCGGCGGCTGCGAGGGAGTCGATTCGCAGGATGCCCCCCTTCGACGAGATCGGGTCCGATGGATCACCCCTCGATGGCGGGTGCTCCGTGGCCCCAGCCATCGGTCAGGGCCGACTTGATGATGACGCCCCTTGCTCGTTCCATGAGCTTGTTCCCGTGCGTTTGCGGCCACGCGCCCATGTGGTGGAGCTGCGAGACGACGATCGAAGGGTGCACTCCCAACCGCTTCGCGAACTTCTGGATGTCGGAGAGGGAGAACGCGGGAGCCTTTCGGGCGAAGAAGGCCTCCATCTCCACCCTCGGGATCAGGACCCCCGCCGCAAAGTCATTGGCGCGGGCTTCTAGCCTCGGCCCGGATCATGAACGACGAGTTCACCAGATGCATCGGCATCGGCAAGCAGTTCGAGGGCGGGCACCAGACCGTCAACCACGGCCGGACGAGTACGCCCGGGGAGACGTGACCACCAATACCGTGGAGTCCTTCTTCGCCCTCTTGAAGTGGGGCATCCACGGCACGTTTCACGCGGTCAGCAAAGCACCTGCACCGCTACCTGTCCGAGTTCGAGTTCAGGTACAACGCGCGGTTTGTCGACGACGGGGAGCGGACACGGCTGGCGATCAAGGCCAGCGACGGTAGGCGGCTGCGGTACAGGGAGCCAGCGCATAACCCAATGCCCGACAAGGCATAGGCGGACTGCTTAGAATTCTCTGGCGCATCGTGAAGCCCATGGGCACACTTCTAGTGAATCCGAAACCCGGCGGCATTGCGGGTGTACGATTCACCCGGGCCCCTCGCAAGAGGGGCCTGCCTTTTTTCATAGGCGCACAATTCCGCGCTGATCTCCAGTCGCAGCATGCAGGCAGAAGATTGGACGCAGGCGGTTGAAGTAGTGCCTCGCTCCCTTGCGCCGAATGTACCCGTTCGGGTCAAGCTCTTGGTACAGCAGGTACGCAACAAGGTCGGCGGCCTGAGTGAAATACGAGTGCGCCGAGTCCTTGAAGAACGGGTCCTCAATCAAGTTGAGGATCGGCAGATTTCGGTACCCCCCACCATACTGTGGCTGATTCGGGACCGGATTGAATCGCCGCAGACGACGAACCAGATTTGTGAGCTTCTTCGTATTCGTCTGATCGGGCAAGAGCATCCCCCAATCCCGCGGATTTGCAGACCCAGGGAAATTTTGGTAGCTCATGGTGTTGGAGAATCGCTGAATCAGCGCTCTCCATGCGTTGTCGAATACGTCGTAGTCGGGGGCCTTGCCCACCTTGTCCACGACGACGTTTATCGTCCGGAAGTCTGTCATCCCACTCAGTTCGTTTGCAAAGAAGCGGAGAATGGAGAGGCGCACGTCTCGCTTCAAGTACGCAGCGGGGCCAGGAGAGCTGATAAAGTGGGCCGCGTGAATTTCATGCTTCAGTAGTAGACCCGGCGCGTTTCGAAGTCGCTTCCTGAAGGCGATAAGCTGATCCATGTACGGAAGCCAGCGCGATTCGTGCAGAACGAGCCCCGAAAGGACAAAGTACCGCGTCGGGGAATTGACCATCCCCGGATCTCCGCTCTCATCCACGTAAATCAGGTACACCTTCCCCCCCGGTGTCCGCGGGGGGACGCGAACCCCCACGGCGCTGTTTCGCCACACGATTCCAAACCGCGCGTGTCTTCCACTTTCCACGACGCGGACACACGATGGACACCCGCTGCGCCTGTCAATCGTTGGCCGCAGCTACACTAGAGAGTTGGCGGGAGCAAATCGAATCGCCAGGCCGGAGCGGGTTCTGATCCACCCGCCCGGCCCCTTCTCCTTGCGCCGCCGTAGCGTTTGCAAGACCTTGAACAGGGCCACGGGTAATGTCCCCTGTCGCGTCCGTCAAGCCCCAGCAGTCCTCGTCAGGCCCCGATCCTGTCACGCTGGCCGTCCCCGGCCCGTGGGAGGACACCATCGGCCATGCTGTCCGCACCGCCAAGCCCGAGTCCGGCTTCCCGGAGCGTCCGGCCCAAAAACGGAAACGCCGCCCTTCGAAGCGAACCCCCGCCACGGGGAGCTGAGAAACACGCCCAGACTTCGGGCGCGGCCCTCGCGGTTCCCCATGTGGCAGGTGGCTGGCTCCAAAGGTCGGCGCTCTGCCGCCTTCGGCATTTCTGGGGGCAGAATAACAGGTCTATCCCGGTGCGGGAAATTGAATTGCGGTAAGGATCTGCTTCCCAACTTATTTTATGACATTGATATACAGGACCACCGCCTTGGGGCAGGGCGGTTCAGACCACGCCTCGACCCGGATGCGCTACTGCACCCGCACCCGGAACGTTACCGAACCGCTGCCACCCGGCGCGAGCGCGCCGGTCATCGTCCAGGTGACCGGCCCGGTGGCCCCCGCCGACGGCTGCGCGCTCACGCCACAGGCTGAGAGCCCCGCCCCCGGCGCCCCGCAGGTCGCGTCCTCGAACACCGTGTAGGCCGGCGTCGCGTCGGCGATCGCGATCGCGGTCAACGGTGAGTTCGACAGGTTCGTGTACGTGATCGTGTACGTGATCACGTCGCCCGGCAGCGCGTTCGCACGGTCGACCGCCTTCGTGAGCGCAAGCCCCCCGCCGGCAGCGAGCACCGTCGTCAGGTCGGTGAGCTGCGCCGCAGCGCCGAGCGCAGGCGCGACGTTCGCATACGCAAACGCGGTGCTGAGCGTCGCCAGCTCGGTCGCCCCGACCGGCGCACCCGCGGGCGCGGTGTGGCGCGCCACCAGACAGACCCGCTCGCCGGCGACGAGCGCAAGCGGCGCCCCGCCGACCGCCACTTCGCCCGGATCGACGACGCCGTCGCAATCGAGGTCGCGCACGACCTCGTAGCCCCAGCCCGCGATTGCCGGGGACGGCGCCTGCACGTCGGAGAACGTGACTGCGCCGGCGCTTCGCGCCGTATAAACGTGCGGATAGAGCGCGACGCCGGCGGGCGCGACGCTCGCGGCACCGGCGGCGGCGAACGCGTTCGGCGGGACATCCCCAAAGAGCACGCCCGTCGCGATCGTGCCGTTGGCAGCGGTGAACGTCACGCGGTCGGTGGCGCGCACGTACGTCCCGCCGGTCGTGCCCGCGGCTCCCGAGACGGAGAGCCACGCGGCCGAGTTTGTCTCGACCACCGCGGCCGCCGCGCCCCCGGCCGAACCCGGGAACCACAGCGCGAACGCACCCCCGCCGTCGGTCGATGTCGAGTCGCATACGCCGCCGACGCACGCCGGCACCGCGGCGCGCAGCTCGACCGCCACGCCCGGAACGCCGGGCTCGCCGGCCTGGAGAACGCCGTCGTTCGCGCCCGCGCCACCAAAGCCACCCGCGCCGTCGTCGCGGAACACACGACCTTCGACGCGCCCGCCGTGCCACATCCCGAAGTTCTGGTTGGCGAGCCCGCCGAGTCCGGGCACCGTCGCCGGGCGCGTGCCCGGCGCGGCCTCGGTGCCGATGCGCGCGGCCGGATAGCCCGGCGTCACGTCGCCCGCGGTTGCGTTGTCGTCGAGCACGAGCGTGTAGTCGCCCTCGGCGACCGAGGGGAAGCCGTATGCGCCGGTTGTCGGATCGGCGGCGGCGACCTGCTGGGCGCTCGCGGGGGACGTCACCGCGACGAGCTTCACCCACGTCGCCACGCCCGTGCCGTTCTCGCCCGGGCTGCGCGAGGCGTCGTGGTCGAGATCGGCGTAGGCGAAGCCCGTCACCGGGACGCCGCCGCCCACCAGCACGCGGCCGCCGAACTCGGACGTGCCCGTGCCGGTGATCGTCGCAGTCGCCGACAGCGAGCGGCCCGGTGTCACCCCCGGCGGCAGTGCGACGACGAATCGGAAGCGTGTCGTGTTGTCGCTGCCCTGGTCGATCCCGTTGACGTTCGGAGCATAGGCCGAGGCGCTCGCATCGAGGTCGCTGCCCGAGCCCTCGACGACGGTGGTCGCGTAGGTCTGCCCCTCGCCGAAGCCGGAGGGATCGGCGTCGGTCAAGAACAGCTCGATGGTCGAGCCCGGGCGCGCCCAGCCGGCGATCGTGAGCGTGGTCGCGCCGGCGACCGCGGTCTCGAGCACGGGGAAGTTGAGCAGCGCGTTGGCGCCGGTGTCGCCGTCGCCGGTGTCGTTCCTGGTCACGAACGGCGCCGTGCCCTTCGCCGCGTCGTCGCCGGTGCGCAAGAGATCGATGCCGAGCTGATTGGTCGCCGCGTTGCCGAAGGCGAGGTTGCGCGTCAGCACGACGTTCGTCGAGCCGTTGAGCAACAGCGCGCCCGCGCCGTAGTTGCCCGTCAGGATGTTGCGGTCGAGCCGGTGCCCGCTGCCGCCCACGCGCACGCCCGGCGTTTCGGCGGTGCCCACCGTGCCGATGCCGTTCCCGG
>JANPEF010000092.1:0-6347 GCA_031431875.1 Candidatus Eiseniibacteriota bacterium
GCGGCGGCGTCGATTTCCGAGGCGTGCTCGGCCCCATCGGCCAGCACGGTCGCCCGGTTGTCCGAGACCTCGAGGAACCCGCCCGTGACCACGAAGTGCTCCAGCGCTCCGCCGGGCAGGCGGATCGACATCACGCCCGGCTCGAGCGACGTGAGGAGCGGCGCGTGGTTGGCGAGCACGCCCAGGTAGCCGAGCGAGCCGCGCGCGTACAGATGCTGCGCCTCGCCGGCGAAGACCTCGCGCTCGGGGGTCAGAAGGCGGACGTGGAAGGTCGAGGCCATGGCGCCGTTCCTACTTCGCCGCGTTGACGACGAGCATCTGCTCGCCGGCCTCGATGGCCTCTTCGATCGTGCCCTTCATGTAGAACGCCTGCTCGGGGTAGTGATCGAGCTCGCCCGAAACCAGGCGCGCGAAGCCCTTCACCGTGTCCTCGAGCTTCACGTACTTGCCGCTCTGGCCGGTGAACGCCTCGGCGACGAAGAACGACTGCGAGAGGAAGCGCTCGATGCGGCGGGCGCGGCCGACGACGATGCGGTCGTCCTCCGACAGCTCGTCCATGCCGAGGATGGCGATGATGTCCTGCAGATCCTTGTAGCGCTGCAGGATCCGCTGGACGGCGCGCGCGGTGTTGTAGTGCTCCTCGCCGACGATGCGCGGATCGAGAATGCGCGACGTCGAGGCGAGCGGATCGACGGCCGGGTAGATACCGCGCTCGGCGATCGAGCGCTCGAGCACGGTCGTCGCATCGAGATGCGAGAACGCGGTGGCCGGCGCGGGGTCCGTGAGATCGTCGGCCGGAACGTAGATGGCCTGCACCGAGGTGATCGAACCCTTCTTCGTCGTGGTGATGCGCTCCTGCAGCTGGCCCATCTCCGTGCCCAGCGTTGGCTGGTAACCGACGGCCGACGGCATGCGGCCCAGCAGCGCCGACACTTCCGAGCCGGCCTGGGTGAAGCGGAAGATGTTGTCGATGAACAAGAGCACGTCCTGACCCTGCTCGTCGCGGAAGTACTCGGCCATGGTCACGCCGGTCAGGCCGACCCTGAGGCGCGCTCCCGGCGGCTCGTTCATCTGGCCGAAGACCATGGTGGTCTTGGCCAGCACGCCCGACTCGCTCATTTCGAGGTAGAGATCGTTGCCCTCGCGCGTGCGCTCGCCGACGCCGGCGAACACCGAGAAGCCGCCGTGCTCGGTCGCGATATTGCGGATCAGCTCCTGGATCAGCACGGTCTTCCCGACGCCGGCGCCGCCGAACAGGCCGATCTTGCCGCCGCGGGCATACGGGGCCATCAGGTCGACGACCTTGATGCCGGTCTCGAACACGGAAGCGGTCGTCTCCATGTCCTCGAACTTGGGCGCTGCACGATGGATCGGCAGCGTCTTCTCGGGGTGCGGGACGGGGCCCTTGCCGTCGATCGTCTCGCCCAGCACGTTGAAGATGCGCCCGAGGCCCTGCTCGCCCACCGGCACCGAGATCGGCGAGCCGGTGTCGATGGCCTCCATGCCGCGCATCAGGCCGTCGGTCGACGACATGGCGACGCAGCGCACGACGTTGTCGCCGACGTGCAGCGCCACCTCGATCGTGATCCGGATCCCGCGCGACGCGTCCTCGATGCGGATCGCATTCATGATCGCGGGGAGCTTGTCCGACGGAAACTCCACGTCCACCGTGGGTCCGAGAACCTGTACCACCTTGCCGTTCGTCATGGAGTTCTCCGTGTGCCTGTCGACTACTTCAACGCTTCGGCGCCGCCCACGATCTCCGAAATCTCCTTCGTGATCGTGGCCTGACGGAGCCGATTCCGCTTCAAGACCAGTGCATCGATCATCTCGCCCGCGTTCTTGCGGGCCGCGCCCATCGCCAGCATGCGCGCCGCATGCTCCGACGCGTGATTCTCGGCGAACGCCTGCAGCATGCGGGTCGACGCGTAGCGCGGCAGCAGGCGCCCGACGAGTTCCGCGGCGTTCGGTTCGAAGATGTAATCACGCGCCGTCGCCGGAACCGCGGCGCCCGTGGTCGCGAGGCCCGCCGAACCCAGCGGGAGGAACGGGACGCGCACGACCTGCCGCGTCATCGCGCTGATGAACTTCGTGTAGATCAGGTCGACCGCGTCGACCTCGCCCGAGCGGTACAGCTCGATGGCGCGCTGCGTCACCGCCTGCGCCACGTCGAGCTGCGCCTGGTCGCCCAGGTCGACGTAGCTCTGGATCACCGGATAGGTGCGCCGGCGGAAGTACTCGGCCGGACGCTTGCCGAACAGCACCAGGCGCAGCGTCGGCCCCTCGGGCCCGCGCAGCAGCGCCTCGGTGAAGCGCACGATCTGGGCGTTGAACGAGCCGGCGAACCCGCGGTTCGAGGCGAACACGAACAACGCGCGCGCCCTGACCGGCCGCTCCTCGGTGAGCGGGTGCTGCATCGCCGTCAGCGTCCCGGCGAGATTGCGCAGCATCTGCTCCATGCCCTCGGCGTACGGCCGGGCCTGGACCGCGCGCACCTGCGCCCGCCGCAGTTTCGCCGCCGCCACGAGCTCCATGGCCTTGGTGATCTGCTGCGTGTTCTTGACGCTCTTGATGCGGCGCTTGATGTCGCGAATCGTCGCCATCGTTGCGTGTCCCCCGCCGGTCCCGGTCGGCTACTTCCCGAACTGCGCCTTGAACTCGGCGATGCCGGCATTCAGCTTCGCGGTCGTGGCGTCGGACAGGTCCTTGTCCTTCGCGATCGTTGCCGCCACGTCCGGGTACTTCGCGGCCATGAACTCGAGGAACTCCTTCTCGAAGCGGCGCACCGCCTCGACCGGGATGTCGTCGAGGTGACCCTGCGTGCCCGCATACAGCACCATGACCTGCTGGTCGACCGTCATGGGCACGAACTGGCCCTGCTTCAGGAGCTCGACCATGCGCTGGCCGCGCGTCAGCTGCGCCTGCGTCGACTTGTCGAGGTCCGAGCCGAACTGCGCGAATGCGGCGAGCTCGCGGTACTGCGCCAGGTCGAGGCGCAGGCGACCGGCGACCTTCTTCATCGCCTTGGTCTGGGCGTTGCCACCGACGCGCGACACCGAGATGCCGACGTTGATGGCCGGGCGCACGCCCGAGAAGAACAGGTCGCTCTCGAGGAAGATCTGCCCGTCGGTGATCGAGATGACATTCGTCGGGATGTACGCCGACACGTCGCCGGCCTGCGTCTCGATGACCGGCAGCGCGGTGAGCGATCCGCCACCCAGCTCGGCCGACACCTTCGCGGCGCGCTCGAGCAGGCGCGAGTGCAGGTAGAACACGTCGCCCGGGTACGCCTCGCGGCCCGGCGGACGGCGCAGCAGCAGCGACAGCTGGCGGTAGGCCGTGGCGTGCTTCGACAGGTCGTCGTAGATCACCAGCGCGTGGCGGCCCGTGTCGCGGAACTCCTCGCCGATCGTCACACCGCAGTAAGGCGCCAGGTACTGCAGCGGCGCCGGCTCGGAGGCCGAGGCGGTGACGACGGTCGTGTACTCCATCGCCCCGTTGTCCTCGAGGATCTTCACCACCTGCGCGACCGTCGACTCCTTCTGGCCGACGGCGACGTAGATGCAGAACACGTCGGTGTTCTTCTGGTTGAGGATCGTGTCGATGAGCAGCGTCGTCTTGCCGGTCTGGCGGTCGCCGATCACGAGTTCGCGCTGGCCGCGGCCGATCGGGATCATGGCGTCGATGGCCTTGATGCCGGTCTGCAGCGGCTCCTTGACCGGCTGGCGCTGGATCACGCCGGGCGCCATCGATTCGATGTTGCGGAACTTGTCGGTGACGATCGGGCCCTTGCCGTCGACGGGCTGGCCGAGCGCGTTGATGACGCGGCCGATCAGGGCGTCGCCCACGGGCACGCGCGCGATGTTGCCTGTCGAGTGGACCGCGTCGCCTTCCTTGATCTTCTCGTCGGCGCCGAACAGTACCGCGCCCACGTTGTCCTCTTCGAGGTTGAGCACCATGCCCACGACGTCGCCGGGGAACTTCAGCAGCTCGCCGGCCATCGCATTCTCGAGGCCCCAGATGCGGGCGATGCCGTCGCCGACCGAGAGCACGGTGCCGACGGTCTTGAGTTCGAGCTTGGTCTCGTAGCGCTCGAGCTCCTTGAGGAGGACGGCGCTGACTTCTTCGGGTCGGAAGGACATCGGGGTTCCTCTGGGCTCGTGATCAGGATGCGCGGGCGGCCAACAGCTGGTCGCGCAGCTGGGTCAGCATGGTGCGCACGCTCTTGTCGGCGATCCGGTCGCCGACACGGACGACCAGGCCCCCGAGGATGGCGGGATCGACGTTGGCGACGATCCGCACCTTCTTCTTCATGCCGGATTCCAGCGCGCCGACGAGCTGCGTCAGCTCGCCGTCGTGCAGTGCGATCGCGCTGGTGACGCGCGCGCGAACGACGCCACGGTGCACCTCGACCAGCCGTTCGAATTCGCCGACGATCGTCCGCAGCTCGAACATGCGCTTCTTGTTCAGCAGCAGGCGGAAGAACTCGACGACCAGCGGATGGACGACGGGCCGGAACGTGGCCTCGAGCGCGGCGAACTTGTGTTCGGTCGGAACCTGCGGCGCCTCGAGGAACTGGCGAAAGCGATCTCCCGCCGCGCGGTCCACGGCGAGGACGCCCTGCAGATCGTCCCACACACGGTCCACGACGTCCTTCTTGCGCGCGGCCAGGAACAGCGCCTGCGCGTATCGCCGCGCGATGCCGACGTCGCGCGCCACCTAGCGCAGCTCCCCGGCCTCGGCGATGAACTCGCCGATCAGTCGCCGCTGCTCGCCCTCGTCCAGCTTCTTCCTCAGGATCTTCTCGGCACCGCCGACGGCGAGCCGGGCCATGTCCTCGTGCAGCGACTTCTGGGCCTTCGCGCGCTCGCCCACGATCTCGGCCTCGGCGCGCTCGAGACGCGCACGCGCCTCGACCTGCGCATCGGCCTTGATCTCGGCGGCGAGCTTCTGTCCCTCGGCCGCCGCTTCCTGGATCTTCACGCGGGCCTGCTGGTCGATGTTGCGCAGCTCGGCTTCGAGCTTGTTGCGCAACTCCCCGGCCTCGGCCTTCCTCCGCTCCGCCTCGGCGAGATCGCCGGCGATCTTCGCCTTGCGATCCTCGAGCGTCTGGAGGACGGGCCCCCAGGCGTACTTGCGGATGAGGAAGAGGAAGATCAGGAACCCGACGATTTGCGTCAGGACCTGTTTGATGTCGATCAGGCTTCCCATGATCCCTTTCGTGGTCGCGCCGCGAACGATGCCGGCGCGGGTCCGCGTCGGCCTAGCCCGTGATCTTTGCCGAGAGAATGAACATCGTGACGAGCGCGTAGATCGTGAGGGCTTCGCTGAAGGCGAGGCCGATGATCATGGCGGTCTGGATCTTCGCCGCGGCTTCGGGCTGGCGGCCCATCGCGTCGAGACCCGCCTTGCCGGTCAGGCCGAGGCCAATGCCCGAACCGAGGGCCGCAATGCCGATGGCCAACGGAAGGGAGTAGCCGAGCGCGGTCGAAGCATTCTCGAAACCCATCGTTTCCTCCTGGTGGGTCTAGTGGTGGGCGACTTGCGCGCCCGCGTGGTCCTCGTGGTGCCCGTGGTCGTCGTGCGGCAACATCATCACGATGTAGATCGACGCCAGAAGCGAGAACACGAGTCCCTGGATGAGACCGAACAACGTCGAAAGAACGAGGAATGGCAACTGCAACGGAATGCCGATCGGCGAGTTCATGGCGGCCAGCATCGTCACGCCGAGACCGACCAGCACCGCGAGCAGGATGTCCTCGCTCAGGATGTTCCCGAAGAGACGGCAGGAGAGCGAAAGTGGCTTGATGAGCTCCCCCATGACCTCGAGCGGGAACAACAGGATCGCCGTGCCCCAGCCGATCGCATCCTTCGGCTGGCCGGCGAAGTGATACAGGTAGCCGCCGATCCCGTTCTTCGAGATGCCGATGTACTGGACGTACACGAAGACGCAGAGGGCGAGCGCGAGCGTCGTGTTGAGGCTCGACGTGGGCGCCTTCATGAACGGGAAGAGACCCATCCAGTTCATGGTCACGATGTAGAGGAAGAGCGTGCCGACGAACGGCACGTACTTCTTCCCCTCGGGTCCGAGGATGCCGAGGAAGAAATCGCTGAGGCCGCCGAGCATCGCCTCGGACAGGTTCTGGAGTCCGGTCGGCACCATCTTCTTCGGGCGCGCGCCCAGGCCGAAGATCGTGATCAGGATCAGCGCGGCAATGAGCGAGAAGACCACGTTCTCCCACGTGTGGAGGAACGTGACCCACGCCGGCTGGGCGTCGGCCGGGTAGGCCGCGCGCAGGAAGGTGACGAGGTTGGGGAGTTCGGGATGCGCATGCTCCTCGCCGTGG
>JANPEF010000093.1:0-31920 GCA_031431875.1 Candidatus Eiseniibacteriota bacterium
GTGAACGTGTAGGCAACCTGCTCCGCGATCGTTGCGGCGACCGGCACGTTAACGAGCACGGGCGTGACGTTTGCTTCCGTGACCGTGAGCGTGATCGCAGCGTCGGTCGTCGCGACGCCGTCGGTCACCCGAACGGTGAACGGGTACTCGCCCGGACCCTGGGCTTCGCTCGGCGTCCAGGTGAACTCTCCAGTGCCGGCATCGATGGCGGCACCAGCCGGTGCACCAAGGAGCAAGAACGTCAGTGACTGCACCGGCAGGTCGTCGTCGGTCGCCGTTGCTGTGAACGTGTAGGCAACCTGCTCCGCGATCGTCGCCGCGACCGGCACGTTAACGAGCACGGGAGCGATATTCGCTTCGCTCACGGTCAATGTGATCGCGGCCGCGTCCGAGTCGATGCCATCGCTCACGACGACGTTGAAGGTGTATTCGCCCGGGCCCTGCGCCTCGGTGGGCGTCCAGGTGAACGCGCCGGTTCCGGAGTCGATGGCCGCACCGGCCGGCTCGCCAGTCAGCGCAAACGTGAGGGTCTGGACCGGTTCGTCCGGGTCAGTCGCCGTCGCGGTGAAGGAATAGGCGGCGAGCTCCGGGATCGTCGCCGCAACCGGCACGTCGGCTAGTTCCGGGGCGATGTTTGCGCCCGCCTTCGCAGGCGAGGTCGCGGCCATGGTCAGGGAGACGAGCAGCGCCGTGACCGTACGGAGCCCGATCCCGAGCAAGCCGGATCCCGCGGAGGGACCGACTCGCACGCGTCGACCCGGATTCGAACTCACATCGATCTCGTCGCTCAAGGTTCAGGCCTGACGAAGAAAATTGGACGACTCGGATGCCGGGGGGACGGGATCGAGACAATGATTGTCGGGTGTGCCGGGCGGAGCTCGGCTGGCGTTGGCGAACCGATGGAACTCCAAAGTCCCGCGAATGATCGCATCGACGATTGTGAGGCATGCATGCAAAAGCGCAACAACGAATTGGCCGCTTCGGGGCGCCCGCCCCAGCCACCTTCCGGAGGGTGCCCGAGACCGTCCGCCGATTCCCCGCGCAGGGGCAGGGACGGCCCGCTATCATGGCGGGACCATGGCCCGCGAAACGACTGTCCCGACGACCGATCCCCACGCCACGTCGAGCGGCATCCCGATCGCCCCCGTCTACCGCCCGGCCGACGCCCCCGTCGACTACGCGCGCGATCTGGGCGACCCCGGGGCCCCCCCGTTCACGCGCGGCGTCTACCCGACCATGTACCGGGGCCGCGCCTGGACGATGCGCCAGTACGCCGGTTTCGGCTCGGCCCGCCAGACGAACGAGCGCTTCCACGCGCTCCTCGCCGCGGGGCAGACCGGATTGTCGGTCGCCTTCGACCTGCCGACCCAGATGGGCTACGACTCGGACCATGCGCGCGCCGCCGGCGAGGTGGGCCGCGTCGGAGTCGCGATCTCGACGCTCGCGGACATGGAGGAGCTACTCGACGGGCTGCCGCTCGACCGCGTGTCGACCTCGATGACGATCAACGCGACGGCACCGATCCTGCTGTGCCTCTACGTCGCCGTGGCGAAGAAGCGCGGGCTGCCGGTCGCACCGCTGGCGGGCACGATCCAGAACGACCTGCTCAAGGAGTACATCGCCCGCGGCACGTACATCTATCCGCCGGGCCCCTCGCTGCGCCTCACCACAGACGTGTTCGCGTGGTGCGCGGCCGAGCTGCCGCAGTGGAACACGATCTCGATCTCCGGCTATCACATCCGCGAGGCGGGTGCGACGGCGGCGCAGGAACTGGCGTTCACGCTCGCCGACGGCGTCGCCTACGTAGAGGCTGCCGTCGCACGCGGCCTGCCCGTGGACACGTTCGCCCCGCGGCTCTCGTTCTTCTTCAACGCGCACAACCAGCTGTTCGAGGAAGTCGCGAAGTTCCGCGCCGCCCGGCGGATCTGGGCGCGCCTGATGCGCGAGCGCTTCGGGGCAAAGGATCCGCGCTCGTGGATGCTGCGCTTCCACACGCAGACGGCGGGCTCGACGCTGACCGCGCAGCAGCCGCTCGTCAACGTCGTGCGCACCACGGTGCAGGGCCTCGCGGCCGTGCTGGGCGGCACGCAGTCGCTGCACACCAATTCATTCGACGAGGCGCTCGGCCTCCCGACCGCCGACGCCGCGCGCCTGGCGCTGCGCACGCAGCAGGTGCTGGCCGAGGAGAGCGGGGTCGCCGAGACCGCCGATCCGCTCGCGGGCTCATACTACGTCGAGGCGCTCACCCGCGAGGTCGAAGCCGCCGCGCTCGTCTATCTCGACAAGATCGACGCCATGGGCGGCATGCTCGTGGCCATCGAGCAGGGCTACCCGCAGCGCGAGATCCACGAGGCCGCCTACGCACACCAGCAGGCCGTCGAAGCGGGCACGGCCGGCGTTGTGGGCGTCAATCGCTTCGTCGAGGAGGAGCCGGCCGCGGCCAACGTGTTCGCGCCGGATCCCGGAGTCGAGCGCGACCGGGCGGAGCGCCTGGCACGCTGGCGTGGCGAACGCGATGCGACGGCCGCTGCCGGTGCGCTTGCCACGCTCGAAACCGCCGCACGGGGCGACGCCAACCTGATGCCGTGCATCCTCGCCTGCGTCGAGGCGCACGTGACGCTGGGCGAGATCAGCGACCGCCTCCGCGGCGTGTTCGGGCTGTACCAGCCGCCCGCACTGTTCTGAGGCGGACATGAGCCGCAGCTCTCTCCGTGGCGCGGTCCTGGCGACCCTGGTGGCACTGACGTGCACGGTCGGCTGCGCCCCGCTCAACTACACGAACCCCGTGCAGCCATACGAGGCGTCCTGCTGCGTGACGCCGCCGGCGGCCGCCGAGTCCCTGCTCGTGGTCAGCTACAACATCCGCTTCGCGCGCGAAGTGCTGCTCGCCATCGATATCCTCAAGGGGGCGCCCGCGCTGGCCGCGCCCGACGTCGTCCTGCTGCAGGAGATGGACGGCATCGGTGCGCGTCGCGTCGCGCGCGCACTGGGGATGAACCTGGTCTACTACCCCGCCGTTCGCCACCCGTCGAGCGATCGCGACTTCGGGAACGCCGTGCTCTCGCGTTGGCCCGTGCTGCGCCACAAGAAGCTGATCCTGCCGCATCGCGGACGCTTCGGGAAGACGCAGCGCATCGGCGTGCTGGCCGTTCTCTCGGTCGAGGGCCGCGAGGTCACGGTCGCCAGCGTGCACCTGGCGACGCAAATCGAGGTCAGCCCCGACAACCGCCGGGCGCAGGTCGACGCGATCGCCGACTTCGCCGCGACGGCGAAGCCGGACCTGGTGCTCATCGGTGGCGATCTCAATGACTCGGACCTGGCGGAACGATTCGTCGAGCGTGGCTACGCCTGCCCGACACGCGAACTCGGCTCGACCGAGGTCCATGGCTTCGACCTGGACCACGTGTTCATCCGCCGCCGCACGGGGAGCGCCCTCGGCGACTCGCTCGCCGCGCGCGAGGACGCATGTTCCCCCGCGGGCGTGGTGCCCGGAGACGGCCTGGCAAGCGACCACTTTCCGATCTGGGCCCGCATCGCGCTCGCCGCGCCGGCAACCGTCGTGAGCTCCCGATGATGCGTGGGCGAGCCCCCGCGCTCGGCACGCTGCTGCTCGCACTGGTCCTCGCCGGCTGCGGCAGCGGACCGCGCACCCTCCTGCACGGCTCGACCGGGCGCGCCTTCGCGCTGCCGGTTCCCGAGTCGAACATCCGGCGCTTCGCGTGGATCGACTCGGGCGCCGTGGCGCGCGGCGGCCAGCCCGACGACGACGGACTGCTCTGGCTGGCTGCACACGACTTCCGGACGGTGATCACGTTTCGTCAGCATCACGACGAGGAAGCGGCGGCGGCGCGGGCCGGCCTGCCGCTGGTCGAGATCCCGATCCAGTGCGACCTGTTCGGCTCGTCACCGCCGACCGATGCCCAGCTCGCGCAGTTCCTGTCGATCGTGCGGGACTCCACGCGGCAACCGGTGTACTTCCATTGCGCGAGAGGCGCCGATCGCACCGGCATGTTCGGGGCGATCTATCGCATCGAGGTCGATGGCTGGACGAATGCCGAAGCAATCGAGGAAATGCAGGCCTTCGGCTACAACGACATCTACAAGGACCTGATCCACTACGTCCGGGACTACCGTCCGCGCGACTGATCCCATGCCGTCGGATCGGCGGAGAGCTCGCGATCCGCCTCGTCGCACAACTTCTCGTACGCGGCGCGCTCGTCCGGGAGCGCGTCGAGGTGCAGCACCAGGTGTCCCGCCGCGTGCCGTGCGGCCGGGATGTCCCCGTGCTCGAGCGCGTGCCGGATCCTGGCGAGGCATTCTGCAATGCCGCGCAGCGCGGCGGTGCCGCCGGAAACGGGCCGTTCGGCGGCGGAATCGTGGGAATCGGCGGGCGGCGGCATCGTCGAGGCTCCGGGGTGACGGGGGCGAACCGGGGGCGGCTTCCCCGCCCGGCCCGGCTCACGTATCCTTGATGGATGACCCAGCATAGCATTCCGCCGCCGAAGGCCGCCGCCCGCGCGCTTGCCCACGTTTCGATCGCCGTTCCCGACGCCGAGGCGACCGCCGCGCAGTACGCCAGCCTGTTTGGCGCGAACATCCGCTCGCGCGAGCGACTCGCCGATCGCGGGCTGCTCGTCGTGTTCCTCGATTGTGCCGGCGTCCCGATCGAGCTGATCCAGCCGCTTGATCCCGAGGACGCCACGAACCCGGTGGCAAAGTTCCTCAAGACGCGCGGGCCCGGACTCCACCACCTGGCGTGGTTCGTCGACGATGCGGCTGCCGCACTGGCGCACGCGCAGTCGGCGGGCGCGCGCCTGGTCGATTCCGCGCCGCGCGCCGGCGCCGACGGCTGCCTCGTCGCGTTTCTCCACCCGGATTCGACCGCCGGCGTGCTCTCGGAATTCGTCGAGGGCGGGCCGCATGCCCCGCCACCGGCCACGCCGGAATAGCGACCCCGTCGCCATGCGCATGCTCCCGGCCTTCGCTCTCGCCGCCGCGTGCGTCGTCGTAGCTGCCGTCGCCATGCCGGCGCCGTCGAAGGCGGCGACGCCGGCGTACTTCTTCGACGGAACGGTGATCGGCGGAATCGACGCGCCGTCGAACTCGGAGTTCCTGCCGGACGGACGCATCTTCATCACGGGCCAGTACACGGCCCAGCTCACGCTGGTCGTGGGCGACGCGCCGGCGGTGGCGTATGTCGCCGGCACGATCCCCAACGTGCGCAGTGGCGGTGAGGCAGGGCTCGTGGGCGTCACCGTCGACCCGCAGTTCCCCACCCGGCCGTATGTCTATGTGCACGCGACGCACACGCCGCCCAACGAGATCCGCGTCACGCGCTACACGCTGACCGGTGACCTCGCGTGGGCCGGCAACGGTGCGATGACGATCGACCCCGCCTCGGCCCGTGTGATACTGGGCGGGCTACCCGACTTCGCGGCGAAGCACAACGGCGGCACGCTGCGTTTCGGCCCCGAGGGCATGCTCTACATCGGGCTCGGGGACGACGACGATCCGTGCCGGGCGCAGGACCTGACGAAGCTGCAGGGCAAGATCCTGCGCGTCGACGTCGCGGGACTGCCCGCCGGGCCTGGCCCGGCACCGCGCTACGCCACGATCACGCCGGCGGGCAATCCGTTCGCCGCCCACCCCGACAGTGCCGCGCGCCTGGTGTGGGCGCTTGGACTGCGCAATCCGTTCAGCTTCACCATCGATCGAGTGACGGGCTGCCTCGTCATCGGCGACGTCGGCAACGAGGGTTGGGAGGAGATCGAGGTCGCCTGCAGCGGCGGCAAGAACTTTGGCTGGCCGCACTTCGAAGGGCCGACGCGCAGCGCTCTCACTTGCGCCGGTGCGGACACGACCGCGTTCGTCGCTGCCGCCTACGCATATCCGCACCCCGAGCCCGGCTACTCGGTGTTCGCGGGGCCCGTCTATCGTGCCCCGGCCGGCGTGGCCTACCCGTTCCCACTGGTGAACGAGGGCATGATCTTCATGGGCGACACGTGGCGCGGCTGGGTGCGCCGCCTCGCGCCGTCCGGACCCGACTGGGCGCTCGCGCCGCCCGAGTTTGGACAACCGAACGCTACAGACTGGGCCACCGGCATCCGCTACATCACGAGCATGCATGTCGGGCCGAAGGACGGCTGGCTCTACTACACGATGCTCTATCGCACGACGCCGACGTCGGGGCCGGGCGAGCTCCGGCGCTACGGCTACGTCGGACCCACGGCGGGAGTCGACGACCCGCCCGCCGGCGGGAGCGGCCTCGCCTTCACCGGTGCGCATCCCTCGCCTGCGCGCGGCGATCGACTGGTCGAACTCGCGTGGCGGCAGCCAGCGCCGGCGCCCGTCAGCCTGCGCCTGCATGACATGCGCGGCCGCTTCGTGCGCGCGCTCGTCTCGGCGGCCGACGGCGTGCGCGCCGCGGGTCCGCACCAGATGGCATGGGATGGTCGTGCAGCGGATGGCACGCGCGCGGTGCCGGGGGTCTACGTGGCAACGCTCGAGTCGCAGGGCGAGAGGCGGAAGCTGCGGCTTGTCCGGCTTTGATCCGGGGGGTTCCTAGGGCTTGACCTCGTCCGGCTCTCGGGCCGCGACCGCCTCGTCCGTCGCGGCGGCGGCGGCCTCACTGGGCGGGGCCTCGTCCTCCTGGACTTCGTCCTCGAGCTTCGTCGCCTCCGGCGTGGCCACGCCCTCGCCCTCGACCCGTGCCTCTTCCGGTCGCTCGGCGACCAGCTCCTTGAGCCGCCCGGCCAGCACTCGCACGAGGTCCTTCAGCAGCTGCGTGTCCCCGGTTGCGAAGTCGTAGAACTCCTCGCGACCCAGGGTGATCAGGAGCCCGTCCTCCAAGCTTTCGGCACGCTGCCCGCGCGCGGTGTCATCGACCAGGGCCCACGTCCCGAACGCCTCGCCGCTGCCAATCTCGGCGAGGGCCTGGTCGCCAGTCGACAGGCGCACACGTCCCTCCACGACCACGTAGAGCCCGTCGGCCGGATCGGCCTCCTGGTAGATGACCTGGCCCTTCCACATGGGGACTTCGCGCACGTACGCAGCGAGCGCGAGGAGCTGGCGTGGCCCCGCCTGCTTGAACAGGTCGATCCCACGCAAGTACAGCACTCTTTCGACTTCGTTCATCCTCGGCCTTTCGTCTTCGCCGCTCGCTGCGCGAACCGCGACGTCCGGCGCGAGCGCGGCGGCCCGCGCCGCCACCGCCTGGATCCACGGGTCCTCCGACTGCAGGGCCTTCTCAAGGAGCGGCCGCAACTCGATGTCCGCCGTCGGCTCTCCGGCCAGGGGCGCGGGCGCAACCTCAAGGATGCCACGCGCAATCTGAAACGAGCGTCCGGGCAGGAGCGAGCCCAGGTATTCGAGCGCACGCGCAGCCGACTCGCGGGACGATCCCGTGCGCAATCCCTCGTAGGCTCCCCGCAGGGGCGCCGGCCAATGATAGCAGGCCAGGGCGCGACAAGCCCGCGCCAGGGCACGATCGGCGGACTCGAAGTGCGACGCGCGCAGGAGCGCGACCGCGCCGTCGGCCGTCGCGGGGAGCGCGAGTGCGAGGTCGCTGTGGATCCGGTCATCGCGAATCTCGCGCAGGAACATCCGCAGCGCGTCCCGGCGCGAGACCTGCCGGCGCCCGCTCCGCTCGTGAATCCGGTTGAGGTTGCGCAGCCCGTGATAGCGCAGCACCGCGTCGCTGCTCCTCGCCAGGTCGAGCAGGAGGCGGCGCGCGTTCCGGCCGCCGATCCGGCTGAGCGCGGCGGCCGCGAGCGAGCGCACCTCGTCGTCCGGATGCTCGCGCGCCAGTTCCGCGAGCCGCGGCACGGCGCGCTCACCGAAGGCGACGACGGCATCCTGCGCCTCGAAGCGGAGGCCGCGATCGTCGAGATGCTCCAGGGCCACGTCGAGGAACTCCGGCGCGGGTGTGCGCGCCAGCGCCTTCAGCGCGGCCCGGCGCACTTCCCGGTCGCGATGCGGCAGGAGCGCACGCAGGCGATCCTGCGCCGCGGGACCGGGTTGGTGAACGAGCCCGCGGCACGCATCGCGCAGGTCGTCCGGCGTGTCCGCGGCGATCTCGCGGTCGATCCAGTCGAGCGTGATCGCGCCGTGCGCCAGCGCGGGCTTCGCCTCCATCAGGTCGAGCCCATGATCGCGGCGCGCCCGATCGTCGCCCTCGATCACCTCCCGCGCGAACGCGGGCGCATCGCGACCGTGCGTCAGCAGGGACTCGAGGGCGGCTCGTTGCAGCGGCTCGTACGGGTCGGCGAGGAACGACCGCATGCGCTCGTCCTCACCGGACAGCCCGAGGGCGATCGCTGCGCGGACGGCCTCGGTGCGGACCCGCGGCGACTCGTGGCCAAGCGCGCCGCGCACCGCCGGAGCGAGTGACGCCCGGCCCGCGCGGGCGGCGAAACGCAGCGCGATCGCGGCCCGACGCGGATCGTCCGATCCGATCGCATCGGCCAGCGCCTCGATCGCGCCCGGGACACGCAGCGACTCGAGTGCGCTGTCGGGCTCCGCCCACGGCGCGGCCAACGACTCGCGAAAGGCGCGCACGTAGCGGCGATGGAGCTGATAGAGCATGGCGATCCACACCAGGGCGGCCACGACGGTCAGGGCCGCGACGACGCGCACGCTGGCCCCGAGCAGGGAAAAGGTGACGAGCAGCAGCGCACCCGCCACGGCATCGGCCCCGCGCTCGACCACCACGTCGAGCGTGGGCTTGACCTGGCGCCTCTCCGGCGGCCGGATGGCCATGAAGTAGATCTCGGACGACGACTTCCCGAGCGTCTGGTAGACGATGCCCTGGACCCATCGCATCGCCTGTGCCACCGGCCACAGCGGCGCGACGAAGAGTCCGACCCCGAACAGGAGCATCGACGCAGGCTGGAGGCCGCTCGCGGCGCCGATGCCGAGACGCCGCAGGAGCCAGCCGGCGACGCCGAACTGCACGATCAGCGCGAGGACGTTGAGCCCGGCGTAGAAGCCGCCGAGAAATCGGGCGAGGCCCACGGCGTCCGGGTACGCTTGCTGTGCGAGCGCCTTGAACTGGAAGTCGACGAGCGTCGAGACGACGACGGCGAGCCCGAGCGCGCCCGCGAGGTAGCGCAGGAACGTCGAATCGCGGAAGGCCGACCACTGCGAAGTTCCGGCCGCGACCTGGGTGAGCAGCGGCCGCTGGGGCAGGCGCGCCTTGAGCACGAGCGTCAACAGGCGGAAGGCGAGCAGCAGCCCGCACAGGACCCAGAGGAGAAACGTCTCGCCGCGCCGGCCGGCGAAGATGCCGGCGAATGTGCCGCCGGCGACACCGCCCAGCAGTCCGCACCCGGTCAGCAGCGGAAAGATCCGGCGTGCGCGCTGGCTGTCCCAGGCGTCGAGCGCGGTGATCCAGAAGTGCGAGACGAGCAGCAGCGTCTGGCTACCGGTCCAGATGTAGAACGCCGCGGGCAGCCACGGAGGGTGGCTCGGTGCCAGCAGCGCCGCGGCGGCGCTCAGCGCGATCGCGGTGGATTGCGTGAGCCCACTGACCCAGTTCGCTGGGAGTCGGCGGGCGAGTCGCGACTCGAAGGTGATGAGCCCGATCGCCGCCGCGGCCACCGCGACGTACCCCCAGGGCAGGGCACTCGCCCCGTAGGCCGTGAGGAACATCGAGTCGCGCAGGACCTTGGCGATCGTGTAAGCCGCGAGCAGGCAGGCAATCTGTCCGCCCATGAGGACGAGCACGAGGCGATCCCCGGACTCGAGATCGAGGCGACGATCCAGCCGTTCACCCACGAGCAAGCGAGCCATCGACACCTCGGGGAGGCAGGAAGAACACGGGCAAACCCAGAGCGACTGTAGACCGGGCGGCGGTCCGCGTCGAGCTTGCAGCCCGGGGAAGCCCTTGCCCGCAGGCCGGTTGCGCGATTCGGGGGTGACAGGCTCACCGTAGATGGGTTCTAATGGTGAGGCCATCCACGCTGGCTTCGCTGAGATTCTGGGTCCTTCCTGTGATCTGGAAATTTGATCAGGGCGAATCTGGTGTGCGCGAAGGCGCCCATCCTCTCCTTCGACGTTGCCACGAGGAGTTCCGCGGATGCGCCTTGAAACAACACTCCCGTCTGTCCCCATCAAGGTGAGCTGGCTTGGCGCCTCCCTGCTACTTGCGTTGGCGACGGCCGGCCCCGGCGTGGAGGCCCACGCGCAGACGAACCCGGCCTTCGGGGACTCCGGCTGGGTCGCACCCCTGCCCCCGGGGACGTTCGACGGCGATCCGACCGCGCCCGGCCCCCGGGTCTCCGACGAAGTCGGTGAGCCCGTCGGCGAAACGGTCCTGCGCACACCATTTCGCATTCTCTTCCTGCCACTGCGCCTGGTCGCCCGCGGAGCCGAAGCCATCGCCGGAGTCGCCGGCGGGAGCGTCGCTCCGAAGAGCCTGCACGACCAGAAGTCCCCGGGGCTCAAGATCCGCCCGGCCGTGCTCTACGCCGGCGAGTCCGACCCGGCGATCGGCATCCGCGTGGTTTCGGTGCTCGACCCCGCGCACGAGACGCAATGGGGCGCCGCCGGATCGTGGTCGCTGAGGGATTCGCGCAAGGCCCAGCTCGGCTACCGCCGGGGCACCACCGAGGACCACTGGGGAGTGCGGGCGATCACCAACTACAACTACCGGCCCTTCCGCACCTACTACGGAATCGGCAATTCGACGAGCAACGCGGACAAGTCGATCTACCTGGACGAGGTCGGCGTGGCCGACGTCGCCCTGCGCCTGGGACCCGTCGGCCGTTCGCTGGAGCTCCTCGGCGGCTATGACATCACCAGCGCGCGCCGCGGCTACAATGGTTCGAGCCCCGGTGTGCTCGAAGTGTTCACGCCGGCCGAGGCCCCCGGCATCAATGATGCATCGCAGGCACTGTCCTTCGGACTGGGCGGTGAGCTCGCACTGGTCGCGGACCGACGCGATCCCACCTCCGGCGTCCACGGACGCTTCGAGGCCCGCAAGGTGAACGCCCAGGGCGGTGGGGATTTCAACCTGTGGCAGTTTCGTCTCGAGGCCCGCGGCTACATCCCGATCGCCTCGAAGCGGCGGGTACTCGCGCTGCGCGCCCTCCACCACAGCATCGACCCGGTGCGCGACGACGCCGTGATCCCCTTCTACCGCCTGCCCGAGGCGGCCGGGCTCACCAACTTCGCGGGTTACGTGACCCATCGATTCGTCGACCGGCATCTCGTCCTCGCCCACGCCGAGTACCGCTGGCTCATCATGGACCGACTCTGGGCGCTGGGCCTCGCCGAGGTCGGCGAGGTGGCCTCCTCGGCCAGTCGCCTGCGCATGTCCGACGTGCACGAGAGCTACGGCGGAGGCATACGCTACGCATTTCGCGAGGGCGCCGTGGCCCGCCTGCAGATCGCCACGGGGACCGACGGCCTTCGTGCGGCGCTCACGCTCAATGGAGACTTCTGATGAACCGCCCCGAGTTCCTCGCGATCGTGCTCGCGCTGACGCTGCTCCCCCTGGTCTCCGATCCCCGCGCCGAGGGCGTGACCGTCGATCCCAAGACGGGCGTCGACCATGATGGCCGGCCGATCATGAAACCGAAGGAGCGCGAGAAGAACCTCCATGCTCACCAGTTCCGCGAGGCGGTGGTCGAGCCGCTGTCGCACGCGTTCGACGTGCCCGACAAGTTGCTGTGGCTCTCGCGGCAGCTGACCGGCGGGACCAAGCCGCAGAGCGTGAACGTGAATCGCTTCGACGAAGTGCCGAACTCGACGTGGTTCACCAACCGGAATCACGTGCGCGCGGTGACCCCGGACGCGGTCCGCCGTGGCGCCGGTGACGACCTCAAGCCCACACCCCCCTACACGGTCAAGTCGTACAAGCTCTCGGGCGTGAACCCGGGCTTCATCATCAAGGACGCGGCGGATCGGCGCTGGGTGATCAAGCTCGATCCGTCCGGCCATCCGCAGCTCGGCTCGGGGGCCGATGTCGTCGTCAGCCGCCTGCTCCACGCCGCCGGCTACAACGTGCCGCACGACGTGGCGTTCACGTTCAGCCGCGCGGAGCTCACGATCGACGAGGACCTCGCGAGCGGCAAGGACGGTGCCAGGCCGTTCCTCCCCGGCGACCTCGACACGCTGCTCACCTATGGGGCACTCGGCGCGGACGACCGCTCCTACGCCCAGGCCAGCCTGTTCCTCGACGGGGTGCCGGTCGGCCACATCGACATGAGCGGTCGCCGACCGGACGATGCGAACGACCTCTACCAGCACCGGGACCGACGCGAGTTGCGCGGGCTCTATGTCCTCATGTCGTGGCTCGGGAGCTGGGACACGAAGGACCACCAGTCGCTCGACACGTTCCTCGAGACGCAGGACTCGCTCGGCCACGTCCGCCATCACCTGCTCGACCTGGGTGCGTCACTCGGCGCCGCCGCCGAAGGGGCGAAGGGCGAGCGCAACGGTTACGAGTACCGGCTCGACTGGGGCTGGACGATGAAGCGCCTGTTCACCTTTGGCATGGCCAGCGAGCCGTGGCGCGGCGGCTGGCAGGAAACGGGCATCCCCTCCCTGGGCAACTTCTCCGCCGAGCGCTACGAGCCCGACGACTTCAAGCCACTCATGCCGCACCCGGCGTTCGGCAAGCGCACCGCGCGCGACGGCTACTGGGGGGCGAAGCTCGTTGCCTCGTTCAGCGATGCGCAGATCGCCGCGGCGATCGACGCCGTCGGCTACGAGGATCCGCGCGTCGCACCGCTGCTGCTCCGCATCCTCACGGATCGGCGGGAGCGCGTGGCGCGCTACTGGTTCGAGCGTGTGGCGCCCGTCGACTACTTCCATATCGACTCCGGGCAGCTCCGGTTCCGCGATCTCGCCGTCGATCGGAAGCTCGCGCCCCCGCGGGCCTATCGCGTCCGCCTGAGTTCGTCCGCGGGCAAGCGGACTTCCGGCGCTCCCTCGATCCAGACTGTGCGGACGACGATGATCTCGCTCGAGACGATCGCCGCCGGCGCCGACCAGATCGAGCTCGAGGTCGGAATCGACGGCGACCCGGCCGAACCCGCGACCGTGCTGCTGCGCCGCAGCGGCGGCGAGTGGATCCTCGAGCGGGTGGTGCACGGATGAGGGCGCTGATCGCCAGCGTCGTGGCCGCGATCCTGCTCGCAGTGCTCGGCTCCGGCTGCGCGCAGATGGGCAAGCTGTCGTTCGTCGATCCGATCGCCCCGGTCGTCCCGGCCGACATCGCGGAGGCGCAGGACTCCTCGCGCGTCGCCGCCGGAATCCCCCGGGAGCGCGCCAGAGACGAGGGCGAGGAGGGTGAGGAGCACGAGCGGAAGCGCAACCGGGAGCGGACGCCCGACTCGCGCCCGAGCATCCCCCTGCGCGCCATGTTCGCCGACACGCTGGTGGGCTTCCAGCCCGGCACCGCCGACAGCGCGCGGCGCCACCTCGGCCGCCTGCGCGAGGGCTACACCGTCGACACGCTGAGCGTGGTGATCATGGGCGACAACCGCCCGTCGTACCGCTCGACCCGATTCCGCAACAACACGGATGCGATCAAGGGCATTGCCTCGCTCAATCCGCTGCGCATTCTCAAGGGCCTCGTGAACATTCCGATCTTTCTCGTCCGGGGCACGATCCCGGACCTCGCCCTCTGGCGAGACATCCCCTCCCTCATCTCGAAGAACCCGAGCTACGGGCGCGAAGTCCCGGTGATGAACGCGATCCTCGCCCGCATGGATTCGATCGAGGCCCGCGGCAGTCGCGTCTCCGCCGTGATCAACTCGGGCGACATCGTCAAGGATGGGCGCTTTCCCCAGCACTGGGAGCGCTTCCTGCGCATCACGAGGCCTCTCTACGACCGTGTGCCCTACATGCCGATCGCCGGCAACCACGAGCGGACCGACGATTCTCTCGGTCTCGCCAACTGGCACACGGCGACGGGACTGCCGATCACGGGAAACCTGCTCAACTACTGCTTCGACTCGGCCGACGGCTGGGTGCGCTTCATCGCCCTCGACTCGAACCCGATGACCGATCCGAAGCACTACTGGTCGCGCGAGGACGAAGTGGCGGCGACGAACGAGCAGTTCACCTGGATGGTGGCCCGCCTCAAGGAGCACCGTGGCCCGGCCATGGTGTTCCTGCACCACCCCCCATTCTGCCTCGGGTTCCACCGCGCCGAGTGGGAGTCGGACAGCCTGCTCTCCGCGCGACGCGCCACGATGGTGACCGCGCTGCGCGAGGCGGGCCTCGCGGTCCTGGTCTCGGGCCACGAGCACGCCTACGAGCGAGCCGCCCTCGTGTGCGGGGACGCCGTGCTCGTGTGCATCGTCTCCGGAGGGGCCGGAAGCCCGCTGCACGTGATTCCGACCGGAGAGGAGGCGGGGCGGATGTTCGCCGCCTACGAGCTTCCGGACTGCGGTTTCAAGCCGGAGGACGTCTACGCGAGCATGACCTTCTCGTACACGGTGATGCGCTTCTGGTTCGGCGGCGGCGACTTGAACACCTACGCCGTCGACGCGAAGGGCAAGGACCAGCTGATCGACCACCTGGCGATCGACCTCGAGCGCTTCGGCATCCCCGAGATCGACCAGAAGAAGATCGTCATTCCCCCCGCCAGCGGCCCGAAGCAGCCGACGCCGAGCGAGGAGACATCCAGCACCGTACGCACGGTCGCCCCGTCGGACTCAGCGTCGGCCGTCAAGCCGGTGACCAAGCCGGCGTCCAAGCCGGGCGCCACGACGCGCACTTCCCCAGGAGGCCGCTGATGATCGGCACCGAACAACCCGCCGCGACCACGGCCGACGCTGGACGGCGCGGACCGCTCGACCGCGTGCTCAACATCTTCTCCGACGTCCACGGCGGCGAGGGCACGACCGCCCTCCTCCTGCTCCTCAACGTCTTCCTGCTGCTCGCCAGCTACTACCTGATCAAGACGATTCGCGAGCCGCTGGTGCTGGCGGCCGCGGGCGGCGGCGCCGAGATCAAGAGCTACGCCTCGGCAGCCATCGCCGGGCTGCTCATCGTGCTCGTGCCGGTCTACTCGGCGATCGCCTCCCGGGTTTCCCGCGTCAAGCTGATCAACGGCGTGACGTTGTTCTTCATCGCATGCCTCGTCGGCTTCTTCCTGTGGGCCCAGGCGGTCGGCATTCCCGGCACGATGCCCGGAGAGAGCAAGGCCACGGCCGAGACCGCCGCCGCCGCGGGAGCCGGACAGCTCGCCCTCGGCGTGTCGTTCTTCATCTGGGTGGGGATCTTCAACCTGATGATCGTCGCCCAGTTCTGGGCCTTCGCCAACGACGTGTACACCGTCGAGCAGGGCAAGCGATTGTTTGCCATCGTCGCCTTCGGCGCCTCGCTCGGGGCGATCGCCGGCTCGTGGGGTGCCGAAAACCTGATCGAGCGCTTCGGGCTCTACCCGCTCATGGGCATCGCCGCCGGCATCCTCGCGCTGTGCATCGTGCTGACGAACCTGGTGCACGTGCGCGAGAGGGGGCACGCGAAGGAACGGGCCAGCGCGAAGTCGAACGATCCCGCCGCCGTGGCTGCCGGTGACGCCGACGCGGTGATCACCGGCCGCAGCGGCTTCGCGCTCGTCTTCGCCGATCGCTATCTCCTGCTCATCGCCGGACTCATGATCCTGCTCAACCTGGTGAACTCGACCGGCGAGTACATCCTCGGCGAGACGCTGACGAATATCGCCAAGGACCGGGTGTCCCAGGGACTGATGGCCGAGGCCGACATCGGCGCGTGGATCGGTTCGTTCTACGGCAACTACTTCTTCTGGGTGAACACGGTCTCGGCGATCGTGCAGCTGTTCCTGGTGTCGCGGATCATCAAGTTCTTCGGCGTGCGCGGCGCCCTGCTCGTGTTGCCCGTCGTCGCCCTCGGCGCCTACGCGATCCTCGCCGTGGCACCCGCACTGGCGTTCATCCGGGGCGCGAAGATCGCCGAGAACGCACTCGATTACTCCCTCAACAACACGACCCGGCAGACGCTGTTCCTGCCCACGTCGCGCGAGGCCAAGTACAAGGCCAAGCAGGCCATCGACACGTTCTTCGTGCGCTTCGGGGATGTCCTGTCGGCCGGGCTCGTCTTCGCCGGCACGACATGGCTCGCGTTCACGCCGAAGCACTTCGCGATGGTCAATGTGGGGCTGGTGCTGCTCTGGCTGGGCGTCGCCTTCGCCATCGGTCGGATGTTCCGCGAGCGTTCGGGGGGCGAGGCGTAGTTCCGGCCGAGCACGCGGGGTTCACTCCGGCACCGGGGGACGGGGCTGGCTGGGCTGACCGGGCTGGCTGGGCCCGGGCAGCCCGGCGAGCCCGGCGCCCGAGGGGCCGTTCGGCACGGCCCACGCGCCCACCTCCTCTGCACCCACCTCCCCCGTCTCCGGCACATGCGCCGGCTCGTCTCTCGGCGACACTCGTCGCCGAGCCTCGAGGCGCTTCCTCTCCATGAATTGTGCTCCAAAGACACGCTCGGCCTCGTACTGATTGTGGGCCCGGCAGCGCAATCGCATGCGGTCCTCGGTCGCGAGCCCCCCACGGGCCACCGGATCGATGTGGTCGAGCTCGAGAAACGACCGTGTCGAGCAGCGATTTCCGGTGCCCCCGACGAAGGTGCATCGGCCCCGGTCCCGCTCCCAGACAGCGCGCCTCACGTGGGCCGGAACGTGGCGCTTGCCCACACCGGAACGCCGGGGCGCCTGGGGATGCGGAGTGACGGCGAACTTCCGTTTCTCGCATTGCTCGATCAGGGCTTCGAGTGCCCGTTCGAGGACAAGAGCCACGTCGCGCGAGGGGATGGAGTGGCTGAGCAGGTCCTGGGCGTAGCGCAGCTTTTCCTGTGCACCCTGGCCGATCGTGATCTGGAGCAGGAAAAGCGCCGGCATCTCGACTTGCGCCGGCGCAAGTTCACCGTCGGCGGGTTCCTCGACTTGCGCCGGCGCAAGTTCACCCCCGGACGCCACCTCGACTTGCGCCGGCGCTCGCTCGCCGTCGGGCGCGGGCCGGGCCGAGGGGCGCGCGACTTGCGACGGCGCAAGTTGGGGTACCAGCGCAGCGGGCATCGGCTGCAGGGTGCGCGCATACGCGGCGACCTCCATGCGGGGATAGCGCCGCCCGAGCATCCCCTCGATCGCCGATTTCCTCTGGTCGCTCGCTGCGGCAAGCAACTCGTCCGCGTTCTCGGGGGTGAGATGCGGCACGAGCAGGCCCAGTCCGGTCAGGTGGAGGCGACCCTCGGCCAGGGCGACAAGAAGCGCCGGAAACTTCCGGCCGGCGCGTGCTGCCTGAATCCGCTTGTAGGCCGCATCCTCGGAGAGGCGGAGTTCCTCGACACAATAGGCGTACATGGAAGAGTAACCCGCGGACCGGTAGAGGCCGCGGGCATCAACTTCGGCGATGTGGGCGAGAAGTGCTGCGGTGATCACACGATCGCGGACGACGAGTCCGGCCAGATCACGAAGGAGGGCCGCGTCGCTCAGATGCTTGAGGTCATGGGCACGCATGGACAGCCTGTCTTCGGAGGCGCGCCTCGAGCGGCGATCCGAATCTTCGGATCGTCACGACTCGACAATTGGAGTCTGCGCCTGTCCGGGGACGAATCGCAACAACAAGTCGATTCCTGGCGCGCGACCGGCGCGCGACCGGCGCGTGACCGGCCCGGCGTGAGACGTGGGCCGTACGGCACCGTCCAACGACCCGCCGGACCGCAACGAGCGCCCGTCAATCGCCTACGATTTCGTCACCCCCGACTTGCGAACTTCCGTCGCGCTCCAGTCATCCGCCACGGTCCGTCCCGGACCGTAGGACGTGAACAGCTTGCCCCACTCACTCTGCAGGATCGTCTCGACGCGCGGCTTGCCGACGAACGGGTACCAGTAGGCGTCGTGATACAGCCGCGAAGCGGCAAAAGCCCAGGGCACGATCGGAGTCCGTAGAAGAAAGTGTTCCAGCGGCTTCAAGGGCCCCCAGTAGATGAGCTTCTGGCCGCGCGAGGCCATGGTGTCCTCGCCGGGCGAGAAGTGGAGGTTGACCCCGGAGACGTCGTCGCCGACGAGCTCGATCTCGGCCGGGTCGCCCACGCCCAGGCCCGCCTCGTGCGCCAGGCGGATGTACTTGAGCCCCATCGGGTCGATGCCCATGAGCTTCGCGCCGATCGCGTCGATGGCGACCATGTCGTTCGAGGCGAGGATCAGGTTGGCGATGCGAGGGCGCATCGCGCGCGGGCCGGGCCCGTCGCCGGCGACCGTGCCATCCATGATGGCGAACAGCCCGGGGTGGATCTCCTTCTGGATGGCGAGCAGGTCGACCAGCGTCTCGTGGATCACCGCGTGCGTCCAGTGGCGATTCTCCTGGAGCAGGCCGCCGAACGCGTTCTTCATCGCGCCGGTCGTCGTGGTGAAGACGTGCGTCTTCAAGGTCGGCATGTGGATCACGTTGCTGCCGATCAGGCGCTTGGGCACGAGAATGCCCTTGGGGAATACCTCGTTCAGCACCCGCATCTTCGCCTTCGGCTCGTACTTCACCCACTCGGTGCCGGGCTCGTTCAGGTACTGGATGTCGACCTTCGCGCGATCGAGCACCGGCTGCAGGTTGTTGTTCACCGCGCCGACGCGGCAGTCGACGACCACGGTGCGATTCTGCGCGGCGTAGATCTTTTCGCGCGGATGGCCGATCGCGACCAGCTTGTCGATCGCCGCCTCGAGCTGCCACGGCGTCGTCGAACACGCCGGCATGTAGACATGCCACGAGATGTTGATACGCAGCGACGTCTCGGGACCCACGGGCAGCGCCTCGCGGATGCCGGCCAGGTCCATGAGCCGCGCGTAGTCCTCGCGCACGGTCTGTGGATTCGTGAACAGGACGGCAACCTTCGAACGGGGGGTCACGAGGCGGTCTCCGTGGGGTGGGTCGCCGGCGCGGCATCGAGCTGCGCGGCGGCGGCGGCGGCGACCAGTTCGCGGGCGATGACGATGCGCTGGATCTCGCTGGCGCCCTCGTAGATCTCGGTCACGCGCGCGTCGCGGTAGTAGCGCTCGACCGGGTACTCCTTCACGTAGCCGTAGCCGCCGTGGATCTGGATCGCACGATGGGTGACGAACGTCGCGGCCTCCGAGGCGTACAGCTTCGCCATCGAGGCGTCGATGCGGTGCGGCAAGCCATTCATCTTCTTCCACGCGGCGCGGTGAACGAGCAGGCGGGCGCCGGCAACGCGGCGCTCCATCTCGGCGATGAGGAACGCCACCGGCTGGTGCTCGTGCAGCTTCTTGCCAAACGTCACGCGTGTGTCCGCATACTTCACCGCTTCGGCGAAGGCCGCGCCAGCGATTCCCAGCGACTGGGCGCCGATGCCGATCCGCCCGCCGTCGAGTGTGCTCATCGCGATCTTGAAGCCCTGGCCCTCGGCGCCGAGCCGGTTCGCCACGGGCACGCGGCAGTCCTGCAGCGCGAGCTCAACCGTGTCCGAGGCCCTGAGCCCCATCTTGTCCTCGTGCTTCCCGACCGAGAACCCCGGCAGGTCGGGCGTGACGAGGAACGCGGTGATGCCACGCGGGCCCACAGCGGGATCCGGATCCGTGCGCGCGAACAGCACGATGACGCCCGCCTGGGCTCCGTTGGTGACCCAGTTCTTCGTGCCGTTGAGGACGTAGTGATCGCCGTCGAGCCGCGCTGCGCACGACAGGCTGGCCGCGTCGGAGCCCGCGCCGGGCTCGGACAGCGAGAACGCACCGAGCGTACCGGCGGTCAACAACGGCAGGAAGCGGGCCTTCTGCTCGTCCGTGCCGTAGGTGACGAGCGGCCAGCAGCACACCGAGTTGTGGACCGAGATCATGACCGACAGCGCGGCCGAGACGCGCGCCAGTTCCTCGAGCGCGATGGCGTAGGCCAGCGCGTCGTAGCCCACGCCGCCGTGCTCCTCGGGAACGAGCAGGCCGTAGAAGCCCAGCTCGGCGAGTTGCGCGAGCGCGGCGGTCGGCAGGATCCTGTCGTGGTCCCACGCCGCGGCATGCGGCGCGAATTCGCTGGTGGCGAGGTCGCGGATCATGTCGCGCACCTGCTGGTGGTCGGGCGAGAGCCGGAAGTCCACGCTCAGACCCCCGCCGTGACGGCATGCCGGGCGACGAGCAGCTTCTGCATCTCGCTCGTGCCCTCGTACAGGGTCGTGACGCGGGCGTCGCGGGCGTAGCGCTCGACGCCCGTCGCCTCGAGATACCCCCAGCCGCCGTGCACCTGGATGCAGCGGTCGGCGCAGCGCACCGCCGCCTCGCTGGCCGTCCACTTGGCGCGGGCCGACAGGTGCGCGAAATCCTCGCCGCGATCGCGCGCAGTCGCGGCCTCGTGGGTGAACAGTCGTGCGATGTCGCGCTCGACGGCCATGTCGGCGAGCATCTCGCCCACGCCGCCGAACTGCGCCAATTCCTTGCCGAACTGCCGGCGCGTGCGGGCGTACGCGACCGCGCGGTCGGTCGTCTCCGCGGCGATGCCCACGGCTTGCGCGGCCACGCCGATGCGGCCGACGTTAAGCGCGGCGAGTGCGATCTTCATCCCCTGCCCGGGCTCGCCCAGGAGCGCGTCGGCGGGCAGGCGCACATTCTCGAAGTGGAGCGTGCGCACATCGGCCGGGTGAAGGCCCATCGTGCGCTCGCGCTCCCCGCGCGTGATGCCCCCGGCAGCGCCGGGAACGAGGAACGCGGCGAGGCCCTTCCCTCCGGCGGCGGGATCGGTCGTCGCAACCACGAGGAAGAGCCCCGCGGGGCCGCCGTTGGTGACCATCACCTTCTCGCCGTTGAGCACCCAGCCTTCGCCATCCTGCCGCGCATGCGTGCGCACCGCACCGGCGTCGCTGCCCGCCTCGCGCTCAGTGACCGCAAAGGCGCCCAGCATCTCGCCACGCGCCAGCCGCGGCAGCCATGCGGCCTTCTGCGCGGCGGTGCCGAAGGTGAGCAGCGGAACGCCGACCAGCGTCGCATGCACCGAGACGAGGATCGCGTGTGCCGGCGAGACGCGCGCCAGCTCCTCGAGCACGACCGCATAGGCGAGCGTGTCGAGCCCGGCGCCGCCGTGCTCGCCCGGCCAGTGGATCGCGAGAAATCCGTCGCGCGCAAGCGCGACGACGTGTTCGGCCGGAAAGGTTCGCTCCGCATCGAGCGCGGCGATCGTGGGACGGATCACTCGCTCCGCGAACAAGCGGGCGCGGGCCTGGAGCTCGAGGTGCGCAGGCGGAAGCGCGAAGTCCATCAGGTCGTGGCGTAGTCGTAGAAGCCGGCGCCCGATTTGCGGCCCAGGCGCCCGGCGGCGACCATCTTCACGAGCAGCGGGCACGGGCGGTACTTCGAGTCACCCAGGCCATCGTGCAGCACGCGCATGATGTTGAGGCACACGTCGAGCCCGATCAGGTCGGCGAGGGCGAGCGGTCCGAGCGGGTGGTTCATGCCCAGCTTCATCACCGCATCGATGGCGTCGCGAGTGGCGACGCCCTCCATGAGGCAGAACACGGCCTCGTTGATCATCGGCATGAGCACGCGGTTGGAGACGAAGCCGGGGTAATCCTGCACCTCGACCGGCGTCTTGCCCAGCTCCTCGGTCCACTGCTTCACCGCCGCATAGGTCGCGTCGCTGGTGGCGAGCCCGCGGATGATCTCGACCAGCTGCATGACCGGCACCGGGTTCATGAAGTGCATGCCGATCACGCGGTCGGGGCGCTTCGTGGCCGCGGCCAGAGCGGTGATGGAAATGGAGGAGGTGTTCGAGGCGAGGATCGCGTCGGCGGGGAGGATGCCGTCGAGCGTGGCGAACAACGAACGCTTGATCGCCTCGTCCTCGAGGATCGCCTCGACGCACAGCGAGGCCGGCGCAAGGTCCGCGGCCTTCGTCGTGCCGCGGATGCGGCCGAGCACGGTGTCGCGATCGGCCTCGGTCAGCGTGCCCTTCTTGACGATGCGATCGAGGGATCCCTTGATCGACCTCTGCGCCAGGGCGATGCGCGCGTCGTCCACCTCGAGGAGCAGGACATCATGCCCCTTCGCCGCGAACACTTGCGCGATGCCGTTGCCCATCGTGCCGCCGCCGACGACTCCGACGACGCTCACGCGTACGCCTCGACGGACAGCGCGACGGCATTGCCGCCGCCCAGGCACAGCGTGGCGAGGCCCGACTGAGCCCCGCGGTCCTTCATCGCGTACAGCAGCGTCACCAGCACGCGCGCGCCCGAGGCGCCGATGGGATGGCCCAGCGCGACCGCGCCGCCGTTGACGTTGACGCGGTTCCAGTCCCAGCCCAGTTCCTTCCCGTCGGCCAGGGCCTGCACGGCGAACGCCTCGTTGGCTTCGATCAGGTCGAACGAGTCGATCTTCTTCCCGCTCTGCGCGAGCAGCTTGTTCACCGCCACGACCGGCGCGTAGAACAGCATCTTCGGGTCGCCGCCGCCGGTCGCGTAGCCGGTGATCTTCGCCAGCGGCACGAGGCCGCGGCGCAGCGCCTCCTGCTCTTCCATCACGATCAGCGCGGCGCCGCCGTCGTTGAGGCCCGGCGCGTTGCCGGCGGTGACCGTACCGTCCTTCTGGAACGCGGTCGGCAGCTTGGCCAGGCCCTCGATCGTGGTGTCGGGGCGCACCGGCTCGTCGTCGGCGATCACGATCGGGTCGCCCTTCCTCTGCGCGATGCTCACGGACACGATCTCGTCCTTGAACCTGCCGGCGGCCATCGCGGCGGCAGCCTTCTTGTGCGACTGCACAGAGAACTCGTCCTGCTCGACGCGGCCGATCTTCGAATTCGCGGCGGTGAACTCGGCGAGCGCGCCCATGTGGCAGTCGTTGAACGAGCACCACAGCCCGTCCTTGACCACGCCGTCCACCAGCTTGGTGTCGCCCAGCTTCACGCCGGTGCGGCCGGTGTAGAGGTAGTGCGGCACGTTCGACATCGACTCCATGCCGCCGGCGACGACGATCTTCGCATCGCCCGCGCGCACGGCCTGGGCAGCGAGCATCACGGCCTTGAGGCCGGATCCGCACACCTTGTTGATCGTGAGCGCGCCGATCGCCGGATCGATGCCGGCGGCGAGCTGTGCCTGCCGCGCCGGCGCCTGCCCGGCGCCGCCCTGGACCACGTGGCCCATGATGACCTCGTCGGGATCGGAGGCACCGAGGCCCGCGCGCTTCATGGCCTCGGCGATCGCGATGCCACCGAGCTTCGGCGCCGCGAGCGGCGACAGCCCGCCGAGGAACTTTCCGATGGGCGTCCGTGCGCCCGCGACGATGACCGGGGTGAAGCTCATCCCTTCTCTCCTTCCCAGGCATAGCCCGCGTCCTTCAACAGGTGCTTGGCGATGACGATGCGCTGGATCTCGCTCGTGCCCTCGCCGATCTCCATGAGCTTGGCGTCGCGGTAGTAGCGCTCGACATGCATCTCGCGCATGTAGCCCATGCCGCCGTGGATCTGGATCGCGCGATCGGCGCACCAGGTCGAGGCTTCCGAGGCGTACAGCTTCGCCATCGCGCCCTCCTTCTGGTACGGCAGGCCGTGATCCTTGCGCCACGCCGCGTCGTAGACGAGGTGCCGCGCGGCCTGGATCTTCAGGGCCATGTCCGCGAGCATGAACTGGATGGCCTGGAACTCGGCGATGGGCTTGCCGAACTGCTTGCGCTCCATCGCGTACTTCACGGCCGCGTCGTAGGCGCCCTGGGCAATCCCCAGCGACAGCGCACCGATCGAGATGCGCCCGCCGGCGAGCGTCGAGAGGAACTGCTTGTAGCCCATGTTCTCGGCGCCCAGCAGCTGGTCGGCCGGAACGAACATGTCCTCGAAGTGCAGTTCGACGGTGTCGGACGAGCGCAGGCCCATCTTGTTCTCGCGCTTGCCCACCTTGAAGCCGGGGGTGTTCGACTCGATGATGAACGAGCTGATGCCGCGCGTTCCCTTCGTCTTGTCGGTCTTCGCGGTGAAGACGATGACCTCGGCGACCGAGCCGTTGGTGATGTAGATCTTCGTGCCGTTGACGCGCCAGCCGCCGTCGTCGCGCACGGCGGTGGTCTGCGTGCCGCCGGCATCGGAGCCCGCGTTGGGCTCGGTGAGCCCGAAGGCGCCCAGCGCCTTCCCCGAGGCCATGCGCGCGAGGTACTTCTTCTTCTGCGCCTCGGTGCCGAACGCGTTGATCGGGCCGCAGCCCAGCGAGACGTGCGCGGCGAGCGTGATCCCGAGCGATGCGTCGACGCGTCCGATCTCCTCGACCGCGATGCAGTAGGCGAGCGTGTCGAGCCCGGTGCCGCCGACCTCCTCGCTGTAGGGCAACCCGAGGAAACCGAGCTCCGCCATCTGGCGGACCAGGTCGGCCGGGAACTCCTCGTGCTCGTCGCGGTGCGCCGCCCCGGGCAACACGGCCTCGAGGGCGAACTTGCGCGCCGCGTCGCGCACCTGGAGGTGCTCTTCGCGCAGCAGCTGTTCCATCACAGTGGACATGCGATCTCCGGGTCGGCCTGGATGCGGCGCGTCGCGGGATGGGGCCGGGCGGCCCCGCTCCGGAGGGACGAGCGGCGCAGGGGGTTCAAGAAACGACGGTGTCCCCGCATTGTAGCGGGCGGACGCCCCCCGCTCAAGGCCGGCCGGGACCGCCCGCGCTGAGCGTGCGCGCCTGCGCCTCGACCGACCCGCGCATCCGCTCGAACGCCGCGCGCCCGTCGTCGAGCGCTCCCGCGAAACGCGACTCGAGGTCGGCGCGGTCGAGCGCGCGCCCGCTCGCGTACCAGCTCTTCGCCACCTGGCCGATCGCCCAGGTCGCGGCAAACGTCGCGGCCGCGCCGGTCGCGGCGTCGACCACCCCGCCGATCATCCCGCCGCCAAAGCGGCCCGCAAGCCGGCCGAGCAGCCGACGCGCGAAGCCCTCGATCGCCTGGCCGCCCAGGCCCAGCCCGACGGTGGCGAGCAGCTCCTTCGCATGGCCCGCGTCGACCCGGTGGCCATAGGCGGTCCCGATGTCGGCGACGAGCTTCAGCTGCAGCGGCACGATTCCGAGCGTGGCCAGTCCCTGCGGCAACAGTTCGAGCGCGGCGGCGAACACCGCGGCCTGGCGAATCGTCTCGTCGAGCGCGGCTTCGTCCGCCAGCACGGGAGTTGCGGGCGTCGCTGCGGAGAACGCGGCCTCGATCGCCGACATTGGTGCTGGCAGGAGGTGCGGTGCCACAGGAGCGTCGACCTGTGCGGCGTGCTCGGCCGGCATTCCGAGAGCGACACGGAGCTGCTCGAGGAATGCCCGCTCCCCGGGCGTGATCGAACCGTCGGCGTGGCAGACGCCGAGCGCGAGCTCCCACGCCGCCGTGCGCAACTCGGGCGTGACCAGCGCCTGCGCCTCTTCCTCGAGCGTCGCGGTGCCGAGTGCGACGTGCGCGTTGACGCTCGCGATCCCGGCGATGCCGAACGACTCGAACGTGGCGGTCAGGACATCGCGCTCGGTACGGTCGCGCCGGCCGTCCGACTGCGCAGCGAGCAAACCGATGGTGGCCAGGGCTTCGTGTTCGCGGGAGTTCATGGCGTCCTCACTGGGGTGTGGGAATCGGTGCGGCAGCGGGTGCATCGTGTGCGGCCGGCTCGGGCGCCGGTGTCAGGATGTCGAGCGCCAGCCGCCAGCGCTTGCCATCGGGATTGCGCCAGACGTGCAAGAACGCCTGCCGCGCGCCGTCGGGCGGCGTGACCGTTCCGTAGGTGTAGCCCACGTCGCCCTCGGCCGACGCAGCACCGGCGGGCTCGCTCCATTGCAGGGCGGTCTGCGCCCACGCCGCGCCAAGCGCCTCCCCGGCGACGGCCGAGCCGATGCTCGGCGGCGACTCAGCCCGACCGACGCGCACGTCGCGATCGGCATGCGTCGCCAGCGCGCGCGCCCAGCCGCCCTGGCCGATGGCGGCGGCGTACATACCTTCGGCCGCGAACAACGTCCTGTCGGCGGTCCGCTGCGAAGCCCGGGGCGTCTTCGGCTTGCGTGATGCATCGCCGGCACGCGACCAGGTCAGCGACTCGGCGGGGCCGCGCTCGTGTCCGTGCCCGGCGTCGATCACCGCGCGCAGCGTGCCGTCGGCCTGGCGCCGCCACACCGTCGCGTAGTGGCCGAAGGCGATCGGCGCGTCGGCGGCCGTGCGCCGGAAGTCCCACGGACCCGTCGTCCAGCCCAGGTCGCCGCCGACGGAGACCTCGGCATAACACGGCTCCCAGGCGAGCCGGGCATCGGGATTCCCTGGATGGGTCGCCAGCCACGCCTGTCCGTCGACGGGACCCGGCCGGAACAGGATTGCCTGCGGTGCGAGCGCGGCGATGAACGCGGGCGTGACCCCGCGCGCCGCGGCATCGGCCGCGAAGGCGCGCTCGGCCGCGACGAACTCCGCGACATCCGACGGCGGCGGCGAGGATGCAGGGCCGGCGCCGGCAGCGATGGACGGTCCGCCCATGATCAACAGCGGCAGGGCGAAGCAGAAACGCGAAATGGAACGAGGTGACATGGGGATCTCCCGGGGCGCGCACGCCCCCTGACCCGATCGCCCCCAGCATGCACCCGCGGGCGGCACGACGCCAGCGCCGCGCGCACGGTGCTCAGCGCCGCGACCGGACCAGAGCTCATGCCCCGGCGTTGCGGTCGTAGGGCAGCGGCGCGTCCGCGGCCGGCCACCAGCGCTTGAGCGTGCGCACGTAGAACGGAAGCACGATCAGGACCAGCACCAGGCCGCCCGCGACGAGCCAGCCCGCGTCGTCACGCACGGAAGAGGCTGCGGCCGCAACGCCCGCGTCGGCGCTCGGGCCAAGCATCAACGTTGCGGCGTAGATCAGGCCGTTGTTCGTCGCGTGTGCAGCGATGGGCACCCACAGCGAGCCCGTCCGCGCGTAGAGCACCGCGAGTGCGATCCCGATCAGGAACGCGGTGAACGGGCTGGTGGTGAAGTGCAGCGCGCCGAAGATCGCCGCCGAGGCGAACACGCCCGTGCGCAGGCCGAACTTCCTCGCCCAGCGCGCGAACAACAGCCCGCGGAAGATGAACTCCTCGATCCACGGCGCGAACACCGACACGCCGACCCCGAGCAGCAGGCGCGCGCCCGGCTGGAGCGCGTGGATCTGGCGGTAGAGGAACGAGCTCTCATCGGACAGCGCGGTGTCGAACGTGGCCGGCGCGAACAGCCCCACCAGGCCCGAGAAGAGCGCGAGGATCCCGACATTGAGCCCGATCGTGGCAACGCCGAAGCCGATCGCCGACAGGACGTCCGCGGCCGCGGGGCGAGGGCCGTAGACCCGCGCCACGTCGACGCCGCACAGCCGCGCATAGGCGTGCAGGACGAGACCGAGGCAGGCGTAGACCACGATCGTCATGAAGCCGACGTCGCGCGCAAGCGGCCAGTGGCCGAAGTACCCGACGGCCGCGACCGGCACCAGCCCGACGACCGCGGCTACGGCGATGCCGCGCGCGGTGAGCCGGGCGAACGGGTGGATCGGGTCGGATTGGGTCACGGGCGGGGGAACAAGTCGGCAGGTTGGGGGCGCATGGGATCTCCGGGTCCGCCACCATTAGACGCGAAGCGTGCGCGCGCCGTCCACCTGGCAACCGGAGCGGAGGTGCGAATTCGCGCCGCCGTTTCGATTCGTTACGTTGCGCGATGCACTAGCGAACGGGCAGTTGCTGATCCTCATCGCTGACGAAGGTGTTGTAGAGGCTGTGGCGGAAGAAGTGTGCGATGAAGATCTGGTGGTACCACGATTCCACGATGCGACGCCCCAGCAGGTGGTAGGGCAGGCCGAGCCTGATCTCGTCGTGGGCCTGGTTGAACTCGCGAATGGCCAGGCGCTGTCCGATGTCGTCGCTGTAGAGCTCCATTTCGGTCCCGACCGTGTCGTCGAAATAGGTGAAGACCCGGGGCAGGTGATACTTCTCGTTCGCGACCAGCATGGCCAGCGCATCGCGGGTCGAGGAGTGGAAGTCGAGGTCGTAGAAGATCGCGCCGATGGGTGCCGGGTCGAACATGTGGAAGAAGTCGACCGAAGTGTCCTTGACCTCGCCCAGCACCAGCTTTGCCTTGTGAAGGCGGGCCGTGATACGCGGCACGTCCATCTTGTAGAAGCCCTTCTTCCAGTGGTACGGCAAGTCGCGGTGGTCCACCGGCTCCGGCAGGCCTTCGCCGGTGTCGAAGCCGTAGATGTCGATCTCGACCCCGAGAGCCCGCGTCACTTCCGCCGCATGTGCCTCGAGGTTGACCAGGCCGTTGCCGCCGGCAACACCGAACTCGATCGCGCTGATGCGCCTCAGGCCGAGGCGCTTCGCCAGCACGGCCGCGTGGTACAGGCAGTAGGCATAGTGGGGTCGTTCGACGGCCCCCAGCTCCACGCGCCACGGATAGTCGCCCAGGCGCAGCGAGCGGATGACCCCACGTGCGATCGTGCGCACCGCGTAGGGGTCGAGGATCAACGACTGCAGCTTTGCCAGCATCGGCACTCTCCTTGCGCCCGTGTTCGCGGGAGGACCCGCCCGGAAGTGGAGCGCGCGATGCGAACCCCCGCCCGGGGCGGCTCGCATCGCGCGTCACATCCGGCAGAGTACCCTACAGGCGGCGGACCGTCGAGGCCACGGGGTCGCGGATCCCGCAAGCATCGGCGGTGATTGCCAGGTCGTCGCCGATGGTCCAGATTGCCGGCATGAGCCCGTCCGCGCTGCGCCCGGCCGCCTCCCCCGCCGACCTCGACATCGCCCGCACGCTGTTCCGCGAGTACGCCGCCGGGCTGGGCTTCCCGCTCGACTTCCAGGGCTTCGAAACCGAGCTGAACGCACTCCCCGGAGAGTACGCGGAGCCACGCGGCACGATCGTCCTCGCGTTCGATGGTGCAGGCGCGCCGCTCGGTTGCGTCGCGCTGCGGCCGCTCGACGAGCCCGGGGCCTGCGAGATGAAGCGGATGTACGTGCGGGATACTGCGCGGGGAACCGGCATGGGCCGCCGGCTCGGGGAGCGCATCCTGGCGGATGCGCGGGCGCTGGGCTACCGGCGGATGAGGCTCGACACGATCGACACGATGACACCGGCGATCACGTTGTACCGGAGCCTGGGCTTCCGCCCGATCCCGGCGTACCGTTTCAACCCGATCCCCGGCGCGGTCTACTTCGAGGCGGAGCTCTGACGCGCGAGCTCGATGCTCCCGTTGATCGTCGACCGTGAGAGCAGCGCCCCGCCCTTGCCAGGCGTCCCTTTCATGCGTTCCTCACTTTCCCCTCTTCGGCGGTGGCGTCGGCGCTTCCTCGTCTTCCTCGTCGTCCAAGTCGTGCTCGTGCACGCTCTCGCCCTTCATGATCCACTGGAACCCGTCCTTGCGCTCCCGCACGCTCTCGCGCCAGGTCTCGGCGAAGCGCTTGAGCATCGCCTTGTCGCCGGGCGCGAACAGCTGGATCGCGCCCTGGAACGACTCGAGCTCCACGTCGGCCTTGCCCGTGCCGAGGACGAACTCGAAGCGCTTGCCCTTGTCCTTGCGCGACAGGCGGATCGGGAACGGGGCCTCGAAGTCCCCGGCGTAGGTCGACACCGTCACCGTCGCATTCGATCGAGCGTTCATGCCCATCGCAATGTCGCCGCTGTGCGTGGAGAACCGGTACGAGCCGCCGTCGAACATCTTGCCGTCGAACAGCACGGCGCCATTGATCGTCGACGCCTCGACGTCGCGCGAGGAGAGCTCGATCAACTGGATGTCGCCGTTGACGGCCTCGGCCTGGATCGCGCCGGCCACCTTCATCAGGCGCACGGCGTCGTTGACCGAGCTGACCATGATCGTCCCGCTCGCCTCGGACAGGTCGACGATCCCCTCGACCGAGCGCAGCTCGATGTTGCCCGAAGCCCGCCGCACGACGATGTCGCCGCGCACGGTCTCGACGCTGATGCCACCCTCGACACCGTCGGCGGTCACGTCGTTGTACACGCCGCTGAGCTGGATCGGCATCCATGCCGGCAGCGTGATGCGGTACTCGATCGCCTGCGACGGTCCCAGGCGCGAGGTCGACTGCACGTGGAGGACGCCGCGCAGGTTCTTCACGTCGATCCAGTCGGCCCGCGAGTGCTCGGCCCGAATGCGCACGGCGTCCTTCGGCCACGTGGCGATCGCGATCGCCCCGCCGAAGTTGTTGAGGTCGAGCCGGGTCCCCCGCCGCACGACCACGGTCGTGTCGGTCGAGCTGTGGCCCTTGCGCGTCTCGCGGTCGATCCGGTACTCGCGGTAGCTGCGTGTCGCGCGGGGCGCCGGCGCCGGAGCAGACCGCGGTGTCGGGGAAGCCGGCGGGGCCGGCGGAGTGACCTGTGCCAGCAACCCGTCGAGGTTTGCCAGGGCACCCCGCGTGATCACATCCGCCTGGGCCGCGTCACTCGCGGCAGCCGCGGCGACCGCCGCCGCCTGGGCCGGTGCCGCGGCGCAGGCCGGAGCCCGCCCCGAATCGTCACTCGCGACCGAGCCCGGGACGCCGAGCATCGCGCAGCCGTCTCCGGCCTCCGCCAGCGAGGCCAAGGCAAGCGCGGGTACGAGCGCGAGGGCGACGAGGCCGCTGCGGCGCAGGAACGCGGTCATTGCGCGCTCGCGAGGACGGTGGCCTGGCGCAGCATGTCGACCTTCTTCCTCATGGTCTTCGAGAGGTGCTCCTGCAGGTACGGATTCGCCGGATCGCCGGCCAGCGCCTGCTGCGCCTGCGCCGTCGCCAGGTCGATGATCTTGAGATTGGCCTCGATCGTGCGCACGGTCTCGGGACCGAGCTCGGAGCGCTTCGCCGCGAGCACCTGCTCGAGCTGCCGGAGCTCACCGGCCAGCTCCCCGTCTGCCGTCTTCGCGGGAGTTGCGGCGGTCGTCACGTTCGGTTCCGTCGTCTCGCCGGATCCCGACGTCCGCCCGGCCACGACCGGGCGCATCGCGCTGCGCCCCGCGAACCAGCTCACGCCGCCCGACAGCGCGACGAGGGTGAGCCCGGCGGCCACGAGCTGCGGCCACGACAGCACGAGGCCACGCCGCGCGTCCGGGAACGAACGCGTGCCGCTGCCGCCGCCCTGCGGCCGCGCCGAACGCTCCGCCGCGGCGTGCGTGTCGCGGGCGAACGCCGCGATGCGCGCCTCGATGCCCGGCCACAGATCGACGTCCGGCGCGCGTTCCGGCAGCGTGCGCGCCCGGTCCATCACGGCGCGCAACCCGGTGAGCGTGGTCGCGCACGACGCGCACGTGCCGAGGTGCGCTTCGAGCAGCGCGCGCTCCTCGCCCGTCAGGCTGTCGTCCGCGTACTCGGACAGTCGGTCGGTCCAGGCGTCGATCATGTCGTTCGATTCCTCCATCAGCGGTCGAGATGCGCGCGCAGGATCATCCGTGCGCGGTGCAGCTGGGCCTTCGTCGTTCCCGTCGTCACGCCGAGCAACCCGGCAATCTCCTCGTGCTTGTAGCCTTCCACGTCGTGGAGCACGAACACCTGGCGCGCTCCCGGCGGCAGCTTCACGAGCGCGGCCTCGAAGTCGACGTTCAAGTCCGTCCCGGCGACGCGGGCGGGCAGGCTCGCGAGCACCGTCTCGTCCTCGACGTGGCGCTCGCGCTGCAGCTTCAGCACCTGCCGCCGGGCGAGGAACACGTTGACCGCCAGCCGGTGGAGCCAGGTGCCGAACGCGGACTCCCCGCGAAACTGGTCGATCTTCTGCCAGGCCCGGACGAGAGCGTCCTGGGTGGCCTCGGCCGCCTCGTCGGGCGAGAGCATCCGCCGGGCGAGGGCATGGACGCGGCCGGCATGCGCCCGGTACAGCCGCTCGAAGGCACGAAAGTCCCCGGCTGCCGCGCGGGATGCATCCGCGGCATCCGCTTGCCACGAGCCGGGGACCGGGGAAAGTCCCGGAACCGCGCTCAAGACCGTCGCTTCGGGGCTTGCCGAGTCCATGCGCTCCTTCAGATGGACGAGCAGGGGAATTGGTTGGAT
>JANPEF010000094.1:0-58878 GCA_031431875.1 Candidatus Eiseniibacteriota bacterium
ATGAACCTCCATCCCGACCAGATCCGCTCGATCGTCGACCAGGTGACGCGCGAACTCGAGTCCCGCACCCCGGGCGTCGAGTCCGCAACCGTCGATGCGGCGCACCGCGCCCACGAGACCGCCGACGCCGCGCGCCGCGCGCTGCTGACCACCGCGGCACCGTTGCCCGATCCGACCAAGCGCGCCAACGAGGGCGCGCGTTCGCCGCGCGGCGTGCACGCCAACCTCGATCACGCCGTCGCCGCCGCCGACCGCGCGCACCGGGCACTGGTCGCCTGGCCGGTGGCGATGCGCACCCGCGCGATCGAGCACGTGCGGGCCAAGCTGCGCGCCAACGTGCGCCTGCTCGCCGAGCTCGCGGTGAGCGAGACGGGCCTCGGCCGCGTCGACGACAAGATCAAGAAGAACGCGCTGGTGATCGACAAGACGCCCGGGATCGAGGACCTGCGCCCCGAGGTGATCACCGGCGATCATGGCCTCACGCTGACCGAGCACGCGCCGTATGGCGTGATCGGCGCGGCCGGCCCGTCGACCAACCCGTCGGAGACGGTGATCAACAACGGGATCGGCATGCTCGCCGGTGGCAACACCGTGGTCTTCGCTGCGCACCCCTCGGCCAAGCGTACGAGCCAGCTCGCCGTCTCGCTGATCAACGAGGCGTTCGTCGAGGCCGGCGGCCCGGACGACGTGATCACCACCGTCGCCGAACCGACGATCGAGTCGGCGCAGGCGATGATGGCCCACGCGAAGACGCGCCTCCTGGTCGTCACCGGCGGGCCGGGCGTGGTGCAAGCCGCCATGGCCTCGAAGAAGAAGGTCATCGCCGGTGGCCCCGGCAACCCACCCGTCGTCGTCGACGAGACCGCCGACCTGGCACGCGCGGGTGCGGACATCGTGGCCGGAGCGTCGCTCGACAACAACGTGATCTGCACCGACGAGAAGGAAGTGTTCGTCGTCGACCAGGCCGCCGATACCCTGCTGCGGGCCATGGCCGCGAGCGGCGCCTACGTGCTCGAGGCGTGGCGGCTGCCGCAGCTCGAGAAGCTGATCCTGAGCGAGAACCGCGGTCGCCGGCACCATGCCGTGACCAACAAGAAGTTCGTGGGCAAGGACGCCGCCGTGATCCTGGGGGAGCTGGGAATCGTGGTGGGGCCCGAGATCCGGCTCATCGTCGTCGAGACGCCGCCCGATCATCCGTTCGTGTGGACCGAGCTGCTCATGCCCGTCCTGCCCGTGGCCCGCGTGGCCAGCGCCGAGGAGGGCATGGACTGGTCGGTGCTCGCCGAGCACGGCTTCCGCCACACGGCGAGCATCCACTCGCGCAACGTCGACCGGCTGTCGCGCATGGCGCGCATGATGGACTGCTCGATCTTCGTCAAGAACGGCCCGCACTTCGCCGGCCTCGGGATGGGTGGCGAGGGCCCGACCAGCTTCACCATCGCCAGCCCGACCGGCGAGGGCATGACCACCGCACGCTCGTTCACGCGCCGGCGCCGCTGCTCGCTGGTCGACCTGTTCCGCATCGTCTGAGTTCCGTCCTCGCCCGCCGCCCGAAAGGAGCCCTCGTGCGCCCGTTGCACCGCTCGTCGTCCGCCTCGTTCCTCGCCGTCGCCACTCTCGTGGCGCTGGCGCTCGCCGCGTTCGCGTCCCGACCCGGCCGCGCCGCCGACGATGCGCCCTTGTCGCTGTCGATGACGAAGGGCAGCGAGCTGACGAAGCAGGAGGACAAACAGGTTCGCGCGACGCTCACGCACTACCTGGGCGCGCTGCAGAAGCGCGACTGGCGAACGGCCGCGCAGGACCTCGACCGCGAGTCGTTCCTCGCCGGTGTCGACCCGCTGATCGCCTCGATCTCGTCGGACTCGACGACGCGTCCGGCGGCGCTCCGCAAGGTGTTCGGCGTGAGCACGGATGACTCGTTGAAGGCCACGTCGACCGAGGACCTGTTCGCCTCGATGATGAACTACGTGATCGAACTCGATCCCGGCGGGGCGGCGATCATGACGCGCGCGAAGTTCGCCCTGCTCGGCGCGCGCCGCCTGCAGGACAGGGTCCACATCGCCTACCAGTTGACCCTGCCCGCCGAGAGCGACAGCGTGCAACCCTACACCAGCATCACCGCCGAACAATTGAAGAAGGTCGGGAAGGACTGGAAGATCGTGTTCCGCATGGGAAGCTAGGGGAGGCACCACGATGAGCGTGAACCACAAGGACGCCTGCCCGTGCGGCAGCGGCAAGCGCTACAAGCATTGTCATCTCGGGGTCGACCAGGCGCGCCGCAGCAAGACGTCGCTGGCCGGGATCCTCGTGATCGGCGCGATCGTCATCGGCGCCGCCGCGTTCGGCGCCATGAACCAGTGGCAACTCGGGAAGAAGAACGCCGACCTCGCCGGGGCCGACTCGGGCCTTGTCCCGCCGGGCGGCCGGACCGGCGGTGCGACGACCGGCGGCGACGTCTCGGGCACGCCCGCTCCGACGGGCGGCAACGCGTTCGGCATCGTGCAGCCGGGCGCGACGGGTCGGCCGCCGATCCCCCAGTCGAATGCCGGCGCGGTGATTCCGATCGGGAACAGCGGCGCCCTGGCGCCGGGCGAGCATCCGACGCCGTGGGAATATGACGTGGCAAAGAATCGCCACTACGACCCTCGTCCCGGGCACCAGCACTGGCACAACGGCCCACCGCCGGCCGACACGACGCAGGCCGTCGTGGTCGCGCCGCGGCAGATCAAGCTCGACGAGAAGGGGAACGTGATCAGCGAGACGGCGTCGCGGGTCGCGGGCTCCACGATGACGGTGGGGAGCGCGCAGCTGGCACCGGGGGAGAAGCCCCAAGCATGGCAGTACGACAAGGCGAAGAACCAGTATTACGATCCGACCGTGGGACACCAGCACTGGCACTCGGGCCCGGCGCCGGCCGGCAAGGTGGTCGGGGTGCCCTGAGGGGCTACCGGCACTGCGCCGGAAGCCATGACCGGAGAATGGTTTGCGCCCGCTCCGCCTGCCTGCACAATTAACCGGCCACAACCCATGGCATTGACACCTTTCCAGCCCCCGAATAGGCTGCCGGGGTCCGCTTCGGTCCCACCTGCAAACGGGGATGCGCCCCCGGGGACCGGTCGCAGATTCCAAGGAGGCTGACCCCGCGCCGTGGGGCCGGGCCTCCGTTTTCGTAAAGGGTGCCATGAAGGCCGTGGAGACCAAGCGGACGGACCTGTTCGCCAAGACGCGTTCGTTCGTCCGGGCGAAGGAACTCAAGGCCGCGGGCTTCTACCCGTACTTCATCCCGATCGAGGGCTCGGAAGACACCGAGGTCATGATCGAGGGCAAGCAGCTGATCATGGTCGGCTCGAACAACTACCTCGGGCTCACCCACCATCCCAGGGTGCTCGAGGCCGCCGAGGCCGCGTCGCGGCGCTATGGCACGGGCTGCACCGGCAGCCGCTTCCTCAACGGCACGCTCGACCTGCACGAGAAGCTCGAGGCCGACCTCGCCGCCTACACGGGCTACGAGGCTGCGCTCGTCTTCTCGACCGGCTACCAGACCAACCTGGGCATCATCCAGAGCCTGGTCGGTCGCGACGACACCGTGCTGGTCGACAAGCTCGACCACGCCTCGATCCTCGACGGTTGCCAGATGTCGCAGGGCGAGACGGTGCGCTTCCGCCACAACGACACGGCGGACCTCGACCAGGAACTCGAGCACCTGTCGGGCAAGAAGGGCGGCGCGCTGATCGCCGTCGACGGCGTGTTCTCGATGGAGGGGGATATCGCACCGTTGCCGGCCCTGATCGCGGTGGCGAAGAAGCACGGCGCGCGGCTGTTCGTCGACGAGGCGCACTCGCTCGGCGTGATCGGGCCGTCCGGCGCGGGTGCCGTCGATCACTTCGGCGTGCAGAAGGACGTCGACCTGATCATGGGTACCTTCAGCAAGTCGTTCGCCTCGATCGGCGGCTTCGTCGCCTCCGAGAGCGACGTGATCCACTACCTCAAGCACCATGCGCGCTCGCTCATGTTCTCGGCGGCGATGCCGCCGTATGCGGTGGCCACGGTGCAGGCGGCGCTGCAGATCATCAAGGACGAGCCCGAGCGGCGCGTCAACCTGATCAAGAACGCCGACTACCTGCGCAGTGGTCTGCAGTCGCTCGGGTTCGACACGGCGACCAGCGAGACGCCGATCATCCCGGTGATCATCGGCGACTTCATGAAGACCTTCCAGTTCTGGCGGGGGCTGTATGACAACGGCGTGTTCGCCAACTGCGTCGTCGCCCCGGCCGTGCCGCCCAACGCCTGTCGCATCCGCACGTCGTTGATCGCCACGCACACGACCGAGCAGCTGGACCGCGTGATCGACGTCTTCGCGAAGGTGGGCAAGCAGTTCGGGGTCGTCTGAGCGCGATCGAGATCCGCACCGTTCAGGGCGCGGCCGACTTCACCCGCTTCGTCGAGTTGCCCTACCGCCTGTACGGTGACGACCGCATGTGGGTCCCCCAGCTCAAGAGCGACGTCCGCGGCATGTTCGACCGTCTCAGGAACCCGTTCTTCGCCCACGCCGAGATCGAATCCTTTCTCGCCCTCGCCGGGGATCGCGTGGTCGGGCGCATCGTCGCGATCGACAACCGCGCGCACAACGAGTTCCACGGCGACCAGGTCGGCTTCTTCGGCTTCTTCGAGTGCGAGGACGATCCGGCGGCCGCGACGGCGCTGTTCGACGCCGCCGCGGCGTGGCTCGCCGCTCGCGGCAAGGACGTGCTGCGCGGGCCGATGAACTTCTCCACCAACGACGATTGCGGCTCGCTGATCGAGGGCTTCAACACGCCGCCGGCGATCATGATGCCGCACAATCCCGCGTACCACGCGCGGCTCTACGCCGCCGGTGGGTTCGCCAAGGCGAAGGACATCGTCGCCTACTGGTACGAGGGGGACACGCTTCCCGAGCGCGTCACGCGCGGGGTCGAACTGGTGCGCAAGCGCAAGGGCGTGACGGTGCGCCCGCTCGACATGAAGCGCTTCGAGCAGGAAGTGGGCCTCATCCGCACGATCTACAACGACGCGTGGGAGCGGAACTGGGGCTTCGTGCCCATGACCGAGGCCGAGATCGACCACATGGCGGAGCAATTGAAGCCGGTGGTCGAGCCCGGGCTCATCGTCTTCGCCGAGATCCGCGGCGAGCCGGTCGGCTTCGGCCTTGGCCTGCCGGACTTCAACCTTGCACTGAAGCATGCCAACGGCGAGCTGTTCCCCTTCGGCTTCCTGTCGATCCTGTGGCACAAGCGGAAGATCCGCCAGGCGCGCATCCTCACGCTGGGCGTGCGCTCCGGCTATCGCGCCTCGGGCATCGACGCGCTGCTCATCTCCGAGCTGTTCGGCCGTTGCGTCGCCATGGGGATCTTCAAGGGCGAGTTCTCATGGATCCTGGAGGACAACCTCGCGATGCGCCGGCCGCTCGAGAACATCGGGGCCCGGGTGTACAAGACGTACCGTGTCTACGACCGGCCGCTCGTCGGCGCGGGCGCATGAGCGGATGAGCCGCGACGTCCTGGTCACCGGCGGGGCCGGCTTCGTCGGCAGCCACGTGGTCGACGCGCTCCTCGTCCGCGGGGAGCGCGTTCGCGTTCTGGTGCGCGCGACGACGGACCGTCGCTTCCTGCCCGCCGATCGCGTGACGTTCGTCCCGGGTGACGTGGGCGACGAGTCCGCGGCGGGCGAAGCCGAGCTCGAGCGCGCGAGCGCCGGCGCGCGCCTCGTCATCCACGCGGCCGGGGTCACGCAGGCGCGGCACCGCGACGACTTCGCGCGGGTGAACTCGCGCGGTACGGAGCGCATGACGCGGGCGGCGCGGTCTGCCGGCGTGGCGCGCATCGTGCTCGTGTCGTCGCAGGCCGCCGCCGGGCCCACGCCGGGCTCGTCGCCCCGCGTGGAGGGCGATCCCGACGCGCCCCTCGGCGCCAACGGGGCGAGCAAGCGCGCGGCCGAACACGCCGCGCGCGCGACCCTGTCGGGTGGGGCGACGGAGCTGGTCATCGTCCGGCCTCCGGCCGTTTATGGGCCGCGCGACCGGGCATTCCTCGCGCTGTACCACCTGGTGAACCGCGGAATCGTGCCGCTCCACCGGCCCGAGCGACAGTGGGTGAGCCTGGTCCACGCGCGCGACCTGGCGGTGGCGTTGGCGCTCGCGGGGGAGCGCGGTCGGCCCGATTCGACGTACTATGTGACGGACGGTGTGCCCCGGACGTCGGCCTCGATCGTCGACGCGATCGCCTCGTCCCTTGGCAAACGGCCGTGGCGGCTCGACCTGCCGGCGGCGATGCTGGGGCTTGCGGTCGGTGCGGCCGAGGTATTCGCGGCCGCGACGGGCCGGCCGTCGCAGCTCACCCGCGAGCGGCTGGCCGACTGGACCGCCCCGCGCTGGACCGTGTCGGACGAGGCGGCGCGGCGCGACCTGGGGTACGCCCCGACGATCGGCTTCAAGCCCGGCATCGAGGAGACAACCGCGTGGTATCGGAGCACCGGGTGGATCTGAAGGTGATCGAAGGCACCGGCCCGCGTCCGGGCAGCGGGCCGCCGCGGCCGCGCTGGGGCGGGCCGGCGCCGGAGCGTCTGCATTCGGGCGAGAGCGGCCTGCGTCCGGTCGACGTGCTGATCCTCGGCTACGTTCTGCTCACCGGGCTGCTCATCCTTGGCGCGACGAAGAACCTGCCAATGTGGCCGCTGCATCTGGCCGTGCGGCTGGTCGCCGTCGTCGCGATCCTGCGCCTGGTGCCGCGGCGGCCGCGCAACCCGGTGCTCGCGTTCCTGCGCGACTGGTACCCGATCGCCACGTTCATCCCGCTCTACATCGAGCTGTCGTCGCTGACGCGCCTGTTCACCACGCAGCACTACGACGAGCTCCTCGTCACGTGGGAGTCCGCGTTGTTCGGCGGGCAGCCGAGCCAGTCGTGGCACGTTCTCTATCCGTCGCTGGTCCTGTCGGAGTACCTGCACTTCTCGTACTTCTACTACTACTTCGTGCCGACGACGCTGTGCCTGTGGCTGTACGCGCGCGGCGAGCGCGCCCGCTTCTCCCGCGCACTGACGGCGATCCTGGGCTCGTTCCTGGCCTGCTGCCTGATCTACCTCATCTTCCCCGTGGTCGGGCCGTTCCATCACTTCGGGCACGCGCCGGCCGCGTCGTGGGGCGGGTTCTTCGCTCCGCTGGTGCACGGCATCGTCGAGCGCGGATCGTCGCCGGGGACCGCGTTTCCCTCGTCGCACACGGCCGTCTCGGTCGTCACGTGGCTGGTGGCGTGGCGGCTGTGCCGCCCGGCGTTCTTCGTGCTCACCGCGATCGTGCCCGCGCTGGCGCTGGCCACCATCTACGGCGGGTTCCACTACGCACTCGACACGCTCGCCGGCGCGGCGCTGGGGGCCGGGATGGCGTTCCTCGCGCCGGGCATCCACGGCCGGCTGACCCGGCTCGTTTTGCGAAAAAAGGCCCAAGAATCGCGCCTTCCTTTCGCTTCCCAGGGGCCGGGTGACCCACTAAGATAGCGCCGTTCCATTGCCCCGCGGGCGCACACGATGACCTGCGCCCCGTTGTTCCAGGGAGGATCTCCATGAGCAGCTTCGTCGCCCCAAGGAACGTCGCCATCCCCGTCGAGCGCACCGCCGTCTCCGGCGAGCGGCTGTGGCTGCACAGCAAGCGTTGGGATCTCACGTTCCTCGTCGGCAGCGCGGTGCTGGGCGCGATCCCGCTCCTGATGCTGCATGTGTTCAACGTCCCGGTCTCGGCGATCAACCTGATCGTCTCGGGAATCGTGGGGGGTCCACACCTGTACTCGACGTTCGGCTACACCCTGGCCGACCGTTCGTACCGCAAGCGCTACGGCCTGATCCTGCTGCCGATCCTGTTCATCCCGGTCGGCGTGATCTACCTCGCGCTCAACAACCTGAACCTGCTCATCACGGTGTTCTTCTTCTGGGCCTCGGTGCACGTGCTGCACCAGATCGCCTACATCAACGACGCTTACCGGTTCAAGGATCCGCGGCCGCGCACCATCTGGAATCGCGCCATCGACTACGGCGTGATCTTCAGCGCGCTGTACGCCGCCTCGAGCTCGCGCCTGGTCACCGGCGGCTTTGTCGTCGGCGGCGGCACGAATCCGCGCGAAATCATGATCCCCGAGTTTGCCAAGGGCGCCATGTGGATCCCGACCATGGCGACGGCCGGCTTCCTGATCCTGCTCGCGCTGTATGTGGCGAAGACCGTGCGCGAGCACAAGGAAGGGCGGCTCAACCTGCCGTCGGTCGCGATCATCGGCACCTCGGTCGTGATGTCGCTGGCGATCCCGCAGTTCCCCAACATCGACATCGCGTTCCAAGGCTACAACACGTGGCACTCGTTCCAGTACCTGGCGCTCGTCTGGTACATCAACAAGCTGCGGCTGGAGCGGGGCGAGATCCACGGACCGGTCATGCGCGCGGTATCCGGCCCGGCCAACACGTGGAAGTTCTACGGCCTTTTCCTGGGCGCCACGGTGATCGCGTTCGCCACCTCGCTGGTGTTGCAGTACGGCTTCGGCTGGCCGCGCGACGCAGCGTACTACGGCGTCGTGCTGGGCACACTGCTGGTGCACTACTACCTCGACGGGCTCAACTTCTTCTCGTGGGGCCGCCTGATCGGCGGCGAGCCGGGCTCGAGCGAACTGGCCGCGATGACGCGGCAACAAGGCGCTGCCTGAGTTCGAGCCGAAGGCGAGAAAAGAGAAACCCCCGCGGGGCTCAGGCCCTGCGGGGGTTTTCGTTTGGTGCGCCCGGCAGGGCGTTGCGCCCGATGGGCGCTAGCTAGCCTTGGCTCTGTACTTGATCGAGCAGCCCAGCGCCTTCGTCTGCGCGGTCGCCACCGACTTGCCGGAGGCGACGGCCGTGACCGCGTTCTCGAGGTAGGGCTTGGTCACCTTCGCCGCGTCGTCGGCGTTGTCGTCGATCGCGCCGTGGTAGACGAGCGCGCCGGTGGTGTCGAACAGGAACACCTCGGGCGTCCGGCTGGCGCCGAACGCGCGGGCGACGTCGCTCGTCAGGTCCATCGCGTAGGCGAACTTCATGCCCAGCTTCTTCGCCCGCGCCTGCATGACGTCGTAGCCGTCCTCCTTGTTGCGCGCGGGATCGTTCGAGTTGATGGCCACGACGCCGATGCCGCGCTTGACCGCGTCATTGCCGATCTTCGCCGCGCGGGCTTCCCACTTCTTGGCCCAGGGGCAGGCATTGCAGGTGAAGATCACCAGCGTGCCCTTCTTGCCCTTGGCCGAAGCGATGGTCACGTCCTTGCCGTCGACGTTCTTGAGCTTGGCGTCGGCCATCGGAATCGCGGCGCCGAGGGCGATCGGGGTCGGCGCCGGCGCGTTCTGCTGCGCCAGGGCCGGGGTGACGGGAGCCGCGGCGAGCGCCACGAAGGTGGCCAGGGCGGCGATGGAACGAGCAAACATGGAGGGCCTCCGAAAGTGTGGGTGCGTCAGTTGCCGGATGCTAGAGCCGGGAGGACACGGGCGCGCAGCGAGTCGTACGACGCCTTGCCCTCCCACGAGCGGACCCGCCGACCTGCTTCATCGTAGAGGAAGGACCCGGGGAGTGCGCCAGACCAGGATGGGTCGAGGGTGTCAATAAATTGCATGTCGTCACCGGTCTTGAGGTACGCGGGACCGCCCACGCCCTGCTCGGCGAGGAACGACTTTGCATTCGGCAGGTCGTCGGTGAAGTCGGCCGAGACGAAGATCACGCGGAGGCCCTGGTCCGCCAGCTCGTGCGACAGGCGCACCAGGTCGGGGAACTCCTCGCGGCACGGCTGGCACCAGCTGGCCCAGACATTGACCAGGGTGAGCTTCGCGCCACCGGCGCGGACCGCGGCGACGACCCCCGGGCCGTCGACCGCCGTGAACACGATCGAGGCGGTGTCGACGGGGGCGGCGGCTTGAGGTTGCGGGGATTCGTGCCGCTCGGGAGTGCAGCCGGTGAGGACGACGAGCGTCAGGACGATCGCCGCGACGCGGCCGGGAATGGATCGGGTTCTCATGGAGTGGGTTCTCCAAAGTCCCTGGCGACGAAGACACGGAACGAGACGGGGACATCGAGCTGCGCGCCGGTGGCCCGGCCCCAGAGGGGCACGCGGAGCTCGCCCCCGAGCGTGACTCCGAGCTTCGCCGCGGCGTGGGCAGCGCGCGCCTCGGCGTAGAGGTCGGTGCGTCCGAGGTTTCCCTCGCTCTCGACGTGGCCCGCCCAGGTCTCGGTGCTCTCGCCGTAGAGCGTCGGCCCGAGCGAAAGGGTCGTGCGCGGAATGCCGAAGCTGCTCGAGGCGTAGATCTGCCCGAGCATCTGGTCCCCCGCGCGGTAGCCGTCCTGGTTCGTCCACACGCCCCAGCGCGCGATCACCTGCGCCGTCGCCGCCCAGCCATCGAAGGCACGAACCAGCCCGAGCGAGGCGATCGGCTGCACGGTTCCACTGCCCATCTGGACGTGCTCGTGCGGCAGGCCCTCCTCGCCGAGCACGAACGGATTCTCCACCGTGCTGCCGAGCGGCAGGCTCACCCCGGCGCGCGCACCCAGCGTCCAGCCACCACGCTGTGTCCCGGTCGCGACCAGCAGCCACGGATCGGCGAGGCCGGTGAGGGTCCGGTTCGTGTGGTGAAAGTCCGGCGGATCCGGCGTGAACGGCACGCCTTCGAGCGTGCGAAACGTGATCTGCTGACGATTGAGTCGCAGCGGCACGAGTGCCTCGACGGCGACGCCGCGAGCGACTCCCCACTGGGCGGAGAGGCTCAAGTCGGCGGTCTCGATCTTCAGGTCATGCCGGTACGGCGTGACTTCCATCGAGTCGCAGGCCGGGCCCAAGTCCGGGCAGTGCTGTTCATGTTGATTGCGGAATCCACCTCCGCCCAGCCCCATGCTCACGTGCACGGTGCGGGCCGGCACGGGCAATACGCTCCGCCCGCCGACCGGCAGGCCGGGATTGCTTCAACCGGCTCAGCCCGCATCGGCGTGGGTCACGCCAGGGAAGACCACGCCGGCGAGCGCGACGATGAAGCCGAGCCCGAGGAGAGGGTGCCGCCTCACTTGCCGCCGGCCTTCGCGATCGCGCGATCGAGACGGTCGAGGTCGAGGCCCTGGATCGCGGCCACGCGCTTGCCCTTGCCGTCGTAGACGAGGACATAGGGAAGCCCCGAGGTGTTCTTCAGGTAGCGGCGGGCGAGCGGGGTTTCCCAGTCGACGACATCGAGCTTGCGCAGCGCGATGTCCGGGCGGGCGGCGAGAACGATCTTCATGTGGCGGTCGACGCTGCGGCAGGGGCCGCACCAATCGGCGTAGAAGTCGACAACGGTGACCTTGCCGGGGACGAGGATCGCGGCGAGGTCCGGCAGGTCCTTGCCGCCCCGCACGGCGATCGCGACGTCGGACGCCGGATCGAAGCCCTCGGGGGGCAGCCACCGGCCCTTGCCCGGGCCCTCGACTGCAGTGAATCCAGCGCGCTTCACGGCGGCGATCAACTCGGAAGTGTCCAGCGGGCGATCAGCGACGATCGTGACTTCGACGCTGCGGCGGTCGAAGCGCAGGCCGGTGATGCCCTTCACCTGCTTCAGTTGGGGCTTCACCTTTTCCCAGCACGTTGCGCAGTCGAGTCCCTGCAGGGACAGGACGACCTCTTGCGGCGCATCCTTTGCGCCGGCCGAGCATGGCGTCGCGAATGCGACGAGCGCAAGCAGCACGAGGAACGCCGCGAGACGGCTGCGAAGCGGGATCATGACTTCGACAGTACGCTCGTCAGCGGTGCGCGACAAGCCTGGGCGACCAGCGCCTCGAGCTCGTCACGCTGCACGCCGCCGGGCCAGTGACGCACGCGCACCGGCGCGCCCGCGGTCCAGTCGGCCTCGAGCACCGCGGCCCGGCCGACGAGCGCGCGATGCACCGCGCCCCAGCTCGACTCGTCGAGCCCGGGCGCGTCGAGCAGCGTCTCGACCAGCGTGGCGGGATCGCGCAGCAGGCGCAGCGACAGCGCCCACACGGCGATCGCCACGGCGAGCACGATCAGCGGCGCGCCGCGGCCGACCGGAAGGATCAATCCCGACACCGCGCCGCCGATGAAGGCGCCCGAGAACTGGACCATGTTGAAGACGCCGGCAGCGGTGCCCCGTGCACCGCGTCCGGTGTACAGCGTGAGCAGTGCGGCGAGCAGCGGCTCGATCGCGCCGAACCCGGCCACGAACACGGCGAGGAAGACGGTGGTCAGGCCGAGGTCGCGATGGAACGCGGCGAGTCCGACCAGGCCGACGATCATCGCCACGGCGGCGACCGCGAGCACGGCGCGGCGGCGGGACGCGCGGTCGGCGATACGCGAACTGAGCAGGAGCGAGCCCAGGCCCGCCAGCAGCGCGGGCGCGTAGACCTTCCACAGCGCGAGGTCGGCGACGCCGCGGTCCTTGAGCACGAACGGCACGACGACGAACAGGCCCGTCACCGCTGCGTGCAGCACGAAGATGCCGCCGTCGAGCACGAGCAGCGAGCGGTCATGAAACAGCGAGCGCGCCTCGGCCCACGACCACGATCCCGGCGAACCCGGCCGGGCGCGATGGCCGCGCACCATGTGCGGCACGAGGCGCGTCGGCACCAGGACCTCGAACAGCAGCACGCCGACGATCGAGAGCACGGCCGCCGCGCCGAACACCGCGGGGACACCAGCCTGCGCCGAGACGAGCGGGCCGAGGAGGAAGCCCGCGGCGAACGCGAAGCCCAGGATCAGGCCCAGCAACGCCATGCCCCGCGTGCGCACCTCGTCGCGCGTGTGATCGCCGATCAGCGCGATCATCGTCGAGGCCATCGCACCCACGCCCTGGATCAGGCGGCCCACGATCACGGCGCCGATCGAACCGGCCCAGGCCACGACCGCCGAGCCGAGCGAGAAGATGAGCAGCGCGACGATGATGACGAGGCGCCGGCCGCGCAGGTCCCCGAGGATGCCGAGCGGGACCTGGAAGATCGCCTGGGTGAGCCCGTAGGCGCCGAGCGCGATGCCGACCAGGAACGGGGTCGCGCCCGGCAGCCCGGCGGCCCAGGTGGCCATCAGGGGCAGGGCCATGTAGAGCCCGACCATGCGCAGGGCGTAGACGCCGCTGGTGCCCAGCACGATGCGCAGTTCGTCGCGGGAAAATGGGGCCATGCCGCATTGTACCCGGCTTGCCGCCCGACGGGCGCGGTCGGTATGATGCCGGCTCCTCGCGGTGGATCGCCCGGCACGATGCAGGGCGGCCTCGCCTCACCCACGCAGCGGCGGGAAAGGCCCGGATGCTCGGCTTCCTCGGCGGTCTCCTCGGCAGCTTCGCGCGGTTTCTCGCGGGGCTCCAGGAACTGACGTTGTTCTCGGCGCGGGTCTTTCGATCCTGCTTCCGGGGGCCGTTCTACTGGCGCGACGTCTACGAGCAGGCCTACGTGGCGGGTGTGGGCTCCATGCACCTGGCGCTCATCTCGGCGTTCTTCGCCGGGCAGGCGCTGGGCCTGCAGTTCGCGCGCCAGCTCGCCGAGACGGGGACGGTGACCCTGCTCGGCACGCTGATGACCATCGCGGTCGTGCGCGCGCTGGGGCCCGACCTGATCGGCCTGGTCGTCGCCGCGCGCATGGCCTCGGGCTACACTGCCGAGATCGGCGCCATGAAGAGCGCCAACCAGATCGACGCCCTGGTCGCCTTCGGCACGGATCCGATCAAGAAGCTGGTCGTGCCGCGCGTGCTGGCGCTGTTCGTCATGTTGCCGTTGCTCGTCATCCTCGGCGACGCGGTCGCGCTGATCGGCGGCGCGATCATGGCCAAGTACGTGGCGCACGTGTCCCTGAGCCTGTACTGGAGCCAGGCGTCGCGCGCCATGACCTTCGGCACCATCCTGATCGGCGTCGTCAAGCCCGCGGTGTTCGCACTCCTGATCTCGTTGATCGGCTGCTGGAAGGGCTTCACCAGCTCGGGCGGCACGCGCGGTGTGGGTCGCTCGACGACCGAGTCGGTGACCATCGTCTCGGTGATGCTGCTGATCACGGACTTCATGCTGACGCGCGTGCTGTTCGCGCTGTTGCGCTGGTGAGGCGGGAGGTGAGGGCATGATCCGCTTCGACCACGTGCACTACTCGATCGGCGGCCGGAAGATCCTCGAGGACGTCTCCTTCGACGTGCAGAAGGGGACGACGAAGATCATCCTCGGGCCGTCCGGCATCGGCAAGAGCACGGCGCTGCGGCTGATCCTTGGGCTCGTTCGGCCGGACAGCGGGGACATTCTCATCGACGGACGGAGCGTGGTGAAGGCGGACCGCGAGGAGCTGGACAAGATCCGCCAGGAAATCGGCATGGTGTTCCAGGACGGGGCGCTGTTCGACTCGCAGACCGTGGGGGAGAACGTGGGCTACTGGCGCCTCGAGAACTCGGACCAGACTGACGACGAGATCGAGGCCGTCGTGCGCGAAAAGCTGACGCTGGTCGGGCTCGATCCGGAGCTGATCGACTCGATGCCCGACGAACTGTCGATCGGCATGCAGCGCCGCGTCGCCATCGCCCGCGCACTGGCCTCGGGGCATCCCAAGATCATCCTCTACGACGAGCCCACGACCGGCCTCGATCCGAACTCGCTGGAACTGGTCACCGACGCGATCCTGCGGCTGCGCAACGAGCTGGGCATGACCTCGATCGTGGTCACGCATCAGCTTACCGACGCCCTCAAGGTGGGCAGCGACTACCTGTTCCTGTTCGACCGCGGCGTGCAGTTCGAAGGCGATGCCAGGGCACTCGCGGCCAGTGACGATCCGAAGTTGCGCCAGTTCCTCGACCCGTTCCGCAAGAGCCTGGCCGAAGCCGCCGAGAATTTCGGCGTGGGTCGTGCCGGTGAAGCCACGAGGGTTCAGACGCCATGAAACGATCCGGAGACATCCGCTGGGGCGAGCTCCGACTCGGCCTCTTCATCTTCGTCGCACTGGCCGTGTTCCTGTGGGCGTCGATCCAGGGCGGCACGACCCTGTTCAAGAAGCAGTACGAGCTGCACTCCGAGTTCCCCAACGTGCAGGGCGTGGTCGCCGGCGCACCCGTGTGGTTCCAGGGCGTCGAGGTGGGCACCGTCAAGACGCTCGACTTCGTCGCCTCGGGCGACTCCTCGAAGGTGCGGATCACGTTCACGGTCAACAACCGGGTGTGGCCGCTCATTCGCGAGGACTCGAAGGTGAAGATCCAGGCGCTGAACCTGTTCGGCGAGAAGTTCATGGAAGTGACGTCGGGCTCACGCTCGGCCGCCCCCGTGCAGGAGGGCGCGATGCTCGGCTCGGAGCGCCCGACCGACGTGACCCAGCTGATGGCGCGCGGCGAGGGCATCGTCGACGACCTCGGGGTGACGGCGAAGGACCTCAAGGAGCTCTCCGCGAAGGTGCGCCGCGGCGAGGGCACGCTGGGCAAGCTGGCCACATCCGACGAGCTGTACACGAACCTCAACTCGACGATTGCGCAGGTCCGCGCGCTGACCGCCAGCCTGGACAAGAGCCAGGTGCAGATGAGCCGCTCGCTCACCGCCACCGCCAACTCGCTCGACAGCGTGATGACGCTGATCCACTCGGGCGACGGCACCCTCGGCAAGATGGCCCGCGACCCGGCCCTGTACGACAACCTGAGCCGGGCGAGCGGGCGGGTCGACTCGACGCTGGCGCGGGTCGAGCGCGGCGAGGGGAGCCTGGGGCGGCTGACCAGGGACGACGCCGCGGCGGTGAACCTGGAGAAGAGCCTCGACCAGCTGAACAAGCTGCTGGCCGACCTGCAGGCGAACCCGAAGAAGTACTTCAAGGTCAGCGTGTTCTAGTCGGCCTGCGGACCTCCGGCAGCCCTCCGCAGCCTTGCGGCCCGTTGCAAAATGCACGGTCCATCCCCTCGTATCGACTCCTGTCGTGAGCTCCCTGATTCAGTTCCTTTCATGACCCGCCGATATCCTTCGGGTATACTTGCCCTACCTCGACCACGGCCTGGAGCCGCGGCCCGACAGGGCGCACGGGGATGTCATGTCCTTTCCAGCCGGGCCCGGCGATCGGGAGCCCCACTCCCTCTCGCCCGAACAACTTGAAGCATGGCGTCGGCGGTCGGCCCGCAACCGGGTCCGGTCCGTCGAGGAGCAGGCTCCTCGTGCGGTCATCCTGATGGTGGCAATCGTGTTGATCGTCTGGCTTGCCTTCATGCTGTCGACCGCGCTCTCGACCGTGGGCGGAAACCTGCCCGGCTTGACGGCTTCGGCCGCCGAGGCGGCGACGCCACTTTTGTGCGCCACGCCGCAGTGCGCGCCCGCCGCGATCCAGGATTACGAGTACTCCGCGCCGGCGAACACGTGGGCCGTCGTCGGTGCCCGCTCCGCCTCGAGCCTGGCCGATCCCGACGTCTGCATCTTCGACGACGCAGGTCTCACCCAGCCGCGCGCGTGCTCGTCGATCACCGACCAGGGCGGCGTCGACTTCGCCGTCGTCGACTACCACCACACCGCCGCCGGCACCGATTACGTCCGTGTGTCGCGCACGGGCGCCAGCGGCGACGTGTGCGCGACACTCGACTGCGCGACGACGACGTTGGTCCTCAACGGGTCGGCGATCACAACCTCCTGGACGGGGAACAGCGTCGTGCGCTCGTTCAACCTGCCGGTCGGCTCGGGCCGCTACCGCGTGGGCGTCGTCGTCACCACGGGCACCGCCGACCTGGGTCTGGCCGTGTTCGACTCGGATGGGCAGATCGGCTACGCGGCCGGCCGCAACGGCGCCATCGCCGAGGCCGATGCGAACGGGGCGGGCCAGGGCGAGGGGATCTACTTCGCCTCGAGCTCGTCCGACACGCTGGGGCTGGTCGTGTGGTCGAATACGCCGGGGGGCACCGCGACGTACCGCATCGAGTTGCGGTCGGTCGACGGGCTGACCGCGAACTCGGCGCTCAACAAGGGTGGCACCGCGCAGGCCGACTTCCTCTACGCGCCCACGGGCACGCGCGGCTGGTCGGTGCTGGGCCTCAAACCGGGGACCGGCAACCCGCCGCCGGATGCCGACATCAAGATCTACACGCGGCCGGACTACATCACGCAGCTTGCGCGCTCGAGCGCCGAGAGCGGAATCGTCGACTTCATCGTCGCCAACTACGCGAACGTTCCCGAGGACACCGCGGCCGTGCTGATGATCTCGCTGGGCCCGATCGGCAACTACAAGATCGAGTGGACCTACGGCATGCCCGAGCTGATCGCCGGCACCGACACGCCGCTGTCGATGGGCTCGCACGTCGGCGTGGCGTGGACGATGGGGATGGTGGCGGGCGTCGAGTACTTCTGGCGGTTCACGCCCAATCCGGGAACGAAGGGCGACGCGTCGATGTCGGTCTACGGGCCGCGCACGAGCGAGCCCGCGTTCACCTACGGCACGCGCGCCGACTCGCTCGCAGGCTCGGACATCTGGGGCGAGAGCGTGACCGGCTGGGCTGGTGAGAATGGCGTCGAGGAGTTCTCGATGATCCCGCAGTTCACGGGCGAGCACCTGCTGTACGTCTACCAGAAGGGCTCGCAGGGCGTGACGGGAACGCTGCGCGTCGATGCGCCTTCGCTCGTGGGCGTGGGCGAGGGCGGCGGACGCCTCGCCTTCGCGACACCGCGGCCGTCGCCGTCCGGAGCGGGACAGAGCGTGCGCTTCGGCTTCGACATGCCGGGCGGCGGTGGCGCGACGCGCCTGGTGATCTACAACGCCGCGGGTCGCGCGGTGCGCACGCTGGTCGACGGGGCGCTGCCGGCCGGGCCGGCGAGCACGGCGTGGGACGGGCGGGGTGCCGCGGGAGCCGCGGCCGCCCCCGGGATCTACTTTGCGCGGCTGGAGCGGACCGGGGTGGTGACCGAAGTGCGGCGGTTCGTGCGGCTGGATTGAGGCGGGCGCCGGGCTTGCCCGGTCAAGCTCTCGTCAAGCCCACCGGCCCCCGAAAATCGCCGGAACCCTCCCCGGGAACCGCGGTATTACCCGGCAGGGAGCAGAACCAGGCAGCACCTCCAGAACCTCCATTCGGGCGACGCACAGCAGGGGGGCCTTTACCGGCCCCCTTTGCTGTTTCGGTGGTCCACGGGGTACCGAACGTGGCAGACTGCGCCCCATGTCGTTGACCCCGCGTCGTTTCGCCACCCCCGCCCTTGCCCTCCTGACCGCCAGCGCTCTCTTCGCCCCGGGACTCCCATGGGAACCGGGCGTCGCGGGCGCGGACATCGCCCGCCTCGCAGTCGACCGCGGGACTTTTTCGCCGAACGGCGACGGGCTCGTGGATTCGGTGACCGCGACCTGGAGCACCTCCCTGCGAGGCGCCGACAGCATCTACGTCGCGATCTGGCCGGAACCCCGGGACACCCTGGTGCTGGTCCCGGTGCGCTCGTTCTCGTTCGGCCGCGGGGTGATCGCCCAGAGCTACCGCCTGACGTGGGACGGGCGGACCCAGGGCGGCCCGATTGCGCCCGACTCGCTTTACCGGATCCAGGTCCGCGAGTCCAACGCTGCCGGCGACACCGTGCGCTCGAAGGCCGAGGTGACGACGTTCCTCGACACGAAGCCGCCGCGCGATCCGTACTTCGACAAGGGTTACGATGGCCTGACCGTCACGAGGCAGGACCTGCTCCTCACCGGCTTCGCGCCCGAGGCCGAGAAGGTGTACCTCTACAAGGGCGGCATCCGTGTCGCCACGCTCCCCGTCTCGAGCCAGGAGGGTACGTTCGAGTACGACGCGACTCTCGACGTGGGCGTGAACTCGTTCGCGCTCCAGAGCATCGACCGCGGCCTCAATCTTTCGCCGCTCGTGCCGGCGGTCACGATCACTTATGCCAACACCGCCGACATCGGCTTCCTGCGCGTGACGCCGTTCGAGTCGTCGCCCAATGCCGACGGCTTCGTCGACACGGTCAGGGTCCTGATCGCGCTCGACGCGCCCACGACGCGGCTCCGCGTCGAGATCCGGGAGTCGAATCCGCCGCTGACCGGAACGCAGTTCGCGGACTCGGTGAACTCGATCGCGACGCTGTTCGACGGTCCAGCCGTTGCCGGCGACCACGAGTTCTACTGGTTCGGACGGGACAGCAGCGGGACGGCCGTCGCCGACGGCAGCTGGTGGGCGTTTGCCCAGGCCGAGAGCGCCGGCGCGCTCGGGGAGCCGTTGCCCGGCCGGAAGGTGTTCACGCGCTTCGTGGTCGACAACACACCGCCGCCGGTGCCGGTTCCCGACGCGGGAACGGTGACCGAGACGTCGCGCAACTTCGTCGGGCTGCAGGGCAACACGCCCGGCGCCGACTCCGTCTACGTCGCGCGCGGTGGCACGGTCGTGTCCCGCATCACCGGGCCGCGCTGGAGCACGTCCCCGAATCTCCTGCTCGGCGACAATTCGTTCACCTTCCGCGCCGTCGATCGCGCCGGGAACCGCTCGGCCTTCAGCCCGCCGTTCGTCGTCACCTACTCCGAGCTGGTCGGCTTCCACGCGCCCGAACGATTCCGCGCCACCGACGTGTTCGACCTCAACGTGACGAAGACCGCGCGCGCCGTGCAGATCGACCTCTATGACCTGCGCGGCCGCCGCGTCCGCACGCTCCTGGTGAACCAGCTCAACCAGCGCTACGAACTGCCGTGGAACGTGAAGGACGACGCGGGCAACACGGTCGGCGACGGGCCGTACGTGGCGCGGGCGACCGTGACCTACGAGGACGGGACGACCAGCGTCACGACCGCCGCCGTGGTGGTGGCGAAGTGATGCCGGGCGCGAAGCGCGTGGGGTTGTTGTTGTTTGCCTTCTCGGCCTGCGGATTCGTTCTTGGCGTGGGCTCCGCCCACGGAGCTACCTCCGCCGCCTTCCCCTCGTCCGACGGCGGGCCGCGGGCAATCGCGCTGGGCGGGCACATGGTGGTGATGACCGTCGACGACCTCGCGCTCGAGACGAACCCCGCGCGGCTGGCCTACGCCGCGAACACCGTCACCGTGCAGTACGATCGCCTGTCGCCCGACCTCGACTTCAACCGCGGTCGCATCGGGGCTGCCTTCGCGCTGGGGCCCAGCGCGGCCGATCCGTACCAGGGCTCGCAGCCGTACCGCATGGTCGTCGGCGCGTCGCTGGCGACGCAGAACCTGACGCTGATCGAGGGCTCGGGCTACCGCGAGGCCACCCTCTCCGCCGGCGTGGCCTACGCGCCGATGGCGCTGGGCGCCGGCGGCATCACCTTCCGCTACCTGCGCGCCGACTCCGACGTCGAGGGCGCGAGTGCGACCGGCTTCGGCGTCGACGTGGGGATCGCGGTCGACCTGGCCGAGCACTGGGACGCCGCGCTGACCGTGACGGACGCGTTCGGGCGCACCACGTTCGAGAACTCGGACGACGAGGATCGCCTGGCGCGCACCACGCTCGGCATCGCCGCCGTGCGTTACAAGTGGTGGCAGGCCGAGATCGACTACGTGTTCGAGCAGAGCACCACGTCGGCGCTGGCCGGCGGCGCCGAGATCCACGTCGTTCCGGGCACGCTCGACCTGCGCGTCGGCGTGTCGCAGGAGCTGCGCGAGCCGGCGCGGACGCTGCTGTCGGCCGGCGCCGGCGTGGCGTTCAGGGCCTTCCACCTCGACTACGCCTATCGCTCCGATCCCGACGGGGCCTTCGACGTCCAGCATCGTGTGGCGCTGGGCGCCCGCTTCTGACCCTCCCCCCGAGGAGTCACCCGTGACGTCGCGTCCCGATGCGCTGTTCCATCCGCTGTACCTGAGCCCCCGCCGCGGTCTCGACGTCGATCCCTTCGAAGCCCTGCCGAAGAAGCGCGCCGACACGCTCGACGCGCCGCGCCGTCCCGTGCGCGATCGCTGGTTCCATATCGAGCACGTGCGCCTCGACATCGCGGTCGACGTGGCGAAGGGCACGATCGCCGGCACCGCCACGCTGACGATCCGGCCGATCGCCGCCGGGCTCATCGCGATCGGTCTCGACGCGACCGAGATGAAGATCGGCGCCGTGACGGTCGTGCGCGGCGCACGGGCCGGCCGCCGGCTGCGCACGGCGTACGACGGCGAGATGCTCGCCGTGAAGCTCGATCGCGCGTACGGCCACGAGGAGACGGTGACGCTCTGCATCGCCTACAAGGCGAAGCCGCGGCGCGGCTTCTGGTTCGTGCGGCCCGACGCGGCCTATCCCGAGCGCCACGCGCAGGGCTGGTCGCAGGGCCAGGCCGAGGACAGTCGCGGCTGGTTCCCGATCCACGATCACCCGAACGACAAGTTCACCAGCGAGATCATCGTCACCGCCGCGAGCGACCTGCGCATGGTGGCGAACGGGCGGCTGGCGGCGAAGAAGCGCAGCGCCGACGGCGCCACGACGACGTGGCACTGGGTGCAGGAGCGGCCGCACCCGGCGTACCTCGTGTCGCTCGTGGTTGCGCCGTACGTCGAGACGAAGGCGAAGGCGGGCAAGGTGCCGCTGCGCTTCTACGCGTTCGCCGGTCAGGGCCGCGCCGCGAAGCGCCTGTACGGGAAGACCGCCGATATGGTGAAGACATTCGAGCGCCTGTTCGGGCCCTACCCGTGGCGCGAGTACGCGCAGACCGTCGTCAGCGAGTTCACCTGGGGCGGCATGGAGAACACGGGCACGACCACGTTGACCGAGAAGGCGCTGCTCGACGATCGCGCCGCGCTCGACGTGTCGTACGAGGGCCTGGTTTCGCACGAGCTGGCGCACCAGTGGTGGGGTGACCTGGTCACCTGCCGCGGCTGGCACCACAACTGGCTCAATGAGTCGTGGGCCACGTTCGGCGAGAACCTCTACGAGGAGAAGGCGCACGGGCCCGAGGCTGCGCAGTGGGAGCGCGTGCAGAAGCGCTCGCAGTACCTCCTCCAGGATTTCTCCCAGTATCGCCGGCCGATCGTGTTCGACCGCTACGTGATCCCGATGGACCTGTTCGATCGCCACGCCTACGAGAAGGGCTCGCTCGTGCTGACCATGCTGCGCGACGAGCTGGGCGACGAGGTGTTCTTCCGCGCCGCACGCCGGCACCTGACGACCCACGCGTTCGGCTTCGCCGACACGCACGACTTCCGCCGCGCGTTCGAGGAGGAGAGCGCCCGCGACCTGGGCTGGTTCTTCGAACAATGGGTGTACGCCGCCGGCTTCCCCGAGCTCGAGATTCGCTGGCGCGCCGAACGCCGCGGCGGCCGGGCGACCGGGCGCGCACTCGTGACCGTGCGCCAGACGCAGAGCACGCGCCAGGCCGGCCACGAGACGACGCCGCTGTTCCGCTTCGGGCTCGACGTGGTCGTGTGGAGCGGCGCCGCGGCGACCGGTCGCGGGCGTGCCCGGCGCCATCGCCTGACCGTGACGAAGCGCGAGGAGACCTTCGTGCTCGAGGGCATGGGCGGCGCGCCCTCACGCATCGCCGTCGATCCCGACTTCCGCCTTCTGTGTACGCTCGACCTGGCGCAGGACGTGTCCGCGTGGCGCAACGCGCTGGCGCACGACCCCTCGCCCGCCGAGCGCATGCGCGCCGCCCGCACACTGGGCACTTTGCGCGGTGCGGCGACCGACCGCGCGACGGGTGCGGCGCTGGAAAAGACGCTCGAGCGCGATGCCTCGGCACCCGTGCGCATGGCGGCGGCGATCGCGCTGGGCGAGCGGGCAGCCGGACGTCGTGGAAGCGTGTTGGCTCGTACCGTGCGCTCGCTCGCCACCGCGCTGGCGAAGAACCGCGAGCCGCACGCGCGGCGCGCCGCGGCGTTCGCGCTGGGCCTGTGCGGCAAGGCGGGCGAGGCGGCGCTCCTGGCGGCCTGCGCGTCCGGCAAAGGCGGCGATCGCTCGTACCTGGTGCAGGCCACCGCGCTCAAGGCGCTGGCGCACCTGAAGTCGCCGCGCCTGCTCGCGGCGTGCACGGCCGCGATGGAGTCGCGTGGCTGGCGGGACCTCATCCCCATGGCGGCGCTCGACGCGCTGGCCATGGCCCCGGTGCCCGGTGCGTTCGATTTGGCGTACACGCACGTGCGCTACGGCGAGACGCAGGAGGTGCGCGAGGCCGCAGTCCGGTTGCTCGTCGCATTGGCGAAGGACAAGCGCGTGAAGGCGCTGCGTCGCGAGCAGGCCCGGCACGTCGCGCCCATGCTCGCCGAGCTGATGGCCGATCCGTCCGTGTTCGTCCAGCTGGCGGCGACCCAGGCTGCGGGCAAGCTGGGCGACAAGTCGCTCGTGCCGGCGCTGCGCGACGTGCAGCGCGATGCACCGTGGGACTACCTCGCGCGCACGGCCGGCAAGTCGATCAAGTCCCTGATGAAGAAGGCGAGAGCGTGAAGACGTACCACGACCTGGTGAACGAGGCGCGTCCGCGCGTCCGCGAAGTGACCGTCGAAGACGTGATGACGAAGCAGATGAAGGACGACGGGACCGTCTACGTCGACATCCGCGAGGACCGCGAGTGGGTCGCCGGACGCATGCCCGGGGCGGTGCACATCGGCCGCGGCGTGCTCGAGTTGACGGTGGAGCGGGTGCTGCCCGATCAAGCGACGCCGCTCGTCCTCTACTGTGCGGGCGGCAACCGCTCGGTGCTGGCGACCGACGTGCTGCAGGCCATGGGCTACACGAACGTCGCGTCGATGAGCGGCGGCATGCGTGCCTGGATGCAGGCCGGCGGCGACGTGGAGAAAAGCCAGGGATGACTTCCATGCGCCCGGCGGGGCGGCTTCGGCTCGAGCGGCCGCTCGTCTATCTCGATCTCGAGACCACCGGCGTCGATCCCCGCAACGATCGGATCGTCGAGGTCTCGCTGATGAAGGTCTTCCCGCCCGGACCCGACGGCGTCTCGCCCGAGCCCGTGGTCAAGACGCGCCGCGTCAACCCCGGCATGCCGATCCCGCCCGGCGCGACCGCCGTCCATCACATCACGGACGCCGACGTCGCCGAGGAACCGCGCTTCGAGCAGCTGGCGAAGGCGCTGTTCGAGCTGTGCAGCGACTGCGATTTCGGCGGCTTCGGCGTGCGCCGCTTCGACCTGCCATTGCTTGCCGCCGAGTTCCGCCGCGCCGGGCTGACCTTCGAGTACCAGGGCCGCCACGTCATCGACGGCAAGGACATCTTCCACCTCAAGGAACCGCGCACGCTCACCGCCGCCTACGCGCTGTACTGCGGTGGCGAGCTGCAATCGGCGCACTCGGCCGAGGCCGACATGCTGGCCTCGCGCGACGTGATCCTCGGCCAGCTCGATCGCTACGACGACCTGCCGGGCGACGTCGAGTCGCTGGCGAAGGTCGGTGCGCCCGAGGCCGACCCCGACGCCGTCGATTCCGAGGGCAAGCTCAAGTGGATCGAAGGCGAGGCCTGCCTCAACTTCGGCAAGGGCAAGGGCAAGTCGTTGCGCGAGCTGACCGCGACCGAGGACGGCCGCGGCCTGTTGCGCTGGATCGTGGGCAAGGACTTCAGCGCCGAGGTGAAGTCGATCGTGCGCGCCGCGCTGGATGGAAGGTTTCCGCTGCGCGGCGCGGGAGGCGCGCCATGAAGCCCGATCCCGAGCTCTCACCGCTTGCGAACGAAGCGCCGCTGCGCTGGATGCGCCGCCTGCGCGTCGTGCCTCAGGATGGCCTCGGCGTCGCCCGCCGCGCGGTGCTGGTCGCGGTGCTCACCTGGGTGCCGATCATGGCGTGGGCGTTCGTGAGCGGCCGACTGCCCGCCGCGGAGGGCAGTGAGTCGGTTCTCCGCCACTTCGGCATCCACGTGCGCTGCCTGCTGGCGATTCCGCTGCTCATCGCCGGCGAGGCGATGCTGCATCGCGTGCTCGGAAGGATCAAGAGCCGCATCGACGCGGCCGGCCTCGTGCCCGAGGATCGCCGCCCCGCGTTCGACGCCGGGAACGACTCGATCAGGCGTCTGGGCGAGCGGACCTTGCCCTGGATCGTCATCCTCGGCGTCGTCGTCGCCACGACGTTCGTCCGCGGGCTCGACCTGTCGGACGACGCGATCGCGTGGGCGCTGGACACCGACGGCACGCTGGGCTTCGGCGGGTGGTGGTTCATCCACGTCGTGCGTTCGCTTTACTTCGGGCTCGCGCTCGCCTGGCTGTGGCGGCTGGGTCTGGTGACGCTGTGGTTCGTGAAGCTCTCGCGCCTGGGGATCTCGCTCGTGCCTTCGCATCCGGACAAGATGGGCGGGATGTCGATGGTGGCGATGATGCCGTCCGCGTTCGCGCCGTTCACGCTCGCCGCCTCGTCCGTGCTCGCGGCGGCGTGGGCGCACCAGATCCTCTCGCACGGTGCACACGTCAAGGACTTCGCGTACGAGGCGCTCACGTTCACCATCGTGTGGTGCGTACTGCTGCTCCTGCCGCTGCTCGTGCTGTCGCCCGTGTTGATGAAGGCGCGCCGCGGGGCGATCCCGGCCTACGGCGCGCTCGTGGGCCTGCAAGGGCGGCTCACGCACAAGCGCTGGATCGAGCACCAGCCCGTCGGCGACGAGCCGATCCTCGCGGCCCCCGAGATCGGTCCGATCGCGGATGCGGCCACGATGTACCAGGCGGTGCTCGCCATGCAGACGGTGCCGATCGGGAAGAAGACTCTCGTCGGGGTGCTGGCGCCGATCGCGGTGCCGTTCCTGCTCGTGACCACGCTCGAGATCCCGCTGTCCCAGCTGCTGCAGCAGGTGCTCAAGATCCTGATGTAGCCCTGGGCGAAGCCCATTCCTGGCGGCTTGGTGGAACGGGACGAGTTAGGCCAAGATTATCGAGATTATCGAGTCCTTGTAACTCGGCTAACATGCCCATAACTCCAACTTCATGCGACGGATTCTGCCGGGGGAGGAGTGGCGGACGGTCTGACTCTCCCTGGCACCCATCGATCCGCCACGAAGCACGCCACCCCCGTCGCCATCCCGACGTAGATCGCCTCGACGCCCAGCCACGGCCCGCCGGTCGCCTTCGACAGCGCGAGCCACCCGCCGCCCACCGACGCCGCACCCACGAGCGCCGCCAGCGCGAAGGAAGGGCGCATGCGCCAGCGCGGGAACAGCGCGGTCAGCGTCGGCACCAGCAGCGCCGGCGTGATCACCGAGCCGAAGTCCTTCCACACGTCGATCACGCTCGTGTACCTGAGTGCCACGCCGATCGACAGCGCCGCCGTGATGAACAGGCCCACGCGCGTCGCCCGCGGCACGACCGTCTCCTCGTCGCCGCCGACGAGGCGCCACCACAGGTCGCGTCCCAGCGTGACCGCAGCGACGAAGGCGTAGGAGTCCACTGTCGACATCACCGTGGCCAGCATGCCGAGCATGAACATCCCGAGCGCGATCGACGGCAGCACCGCGTTCGCCAGTGCCGGGTAGGCCTGCACCGGGTCGGCCAGCGCGGGCAGCGCGGCGCGGGCGTACAGGCCCACGGTCGTCGTCATGAAGTCGAACAGCATCCAGAAGACGATCGACACGAGGATGCCGTTGCGGGCGACGGCCGGCGACTTCGCGGCGTAGCAGCGCTGGTAGAACGCTGGTTCGACGAGCGTGGTCATTGCCAGCACGTACCACACGAACACGGCCTGCGGGCCCGCGCCGCCGTCCCACGTCCAGTGCGTCGCGGGCAGGTTCGCGCGCAGGTACGACAGCCCGCCATAGCGCGCGACGAGGTACGGCAGGATCACCGCGAAGCCGCCGAACATGAGCACGAACTGGATGCGCTCGGTGATGACGATCGAGCGCAGCCCGCCGCGGAACAGGTACATGATCGACAGCGCGGTGCCGAGCACGGCGCCGAGCCATAACGGCCAGCCGAAGGCGAGTGACAGCAGCGTGCCGAGGATCAGCACGTACCCGGCGGGCGCGGTGGCGACGAAGACCAGCAGCGCGCCGATCGCGCCAACCTTCTTCCCGTACGCGCCGTACAGTTGGTCGGGCAGCGTGTACACCGCGCTCTTCTGCGCGCGATGGGCGAGGAACACGGCAAACACCGCGGCCCACAGGTAGTACGGGACGCCGAACACGAGCCAGTTCGACACGCCGTAGCGATAGCTGTACTCGCCGACGCCGAGGATACCTCCGTACCACGTGGACACGAGCGTGGCGACGAACCCCGGCAGCGTCACCGCCCGCGAGGCGACGAGGTACTCGCGCACGTCGTGCCGCTTCGGCCCGAAGATGCGGGCCGTGACGTAGACGAGGAACAGCACGTACAGGCCGAGCAGGACGAAATCGCCGCCCCGGGGTGCCATGAGTGGGTTCACGGCGGGCAGGATAGCAGCCGAACGCGGGGGTGGGGCGGGGCATCGGCGGCTGGTAGAGTGCGGGCATGGACACCGCGCCGCTCCTGCACCGCACGCTGACCGACGTCACCTGGGTCGCCTTCGACACCGAGGCGACGGGGTACTCGAACGTCGCTGCGCGCCTGGTCGAGATCGCCGGGGCGAAGTTCCGCTTCCTCCCGGGGGCGGCCCCTGCGCCGACCGAGGCCGCGCCGCACCCGCTCGCCGCGATCGAGGAGTCGGGCACGTTCCAGGAGTTGGTGAACCCGGGCATCCCGATGCCGCCCGAGGTCATCCCCATCCATGGACTCGACGATGCCGCGGTCAAGGATGCCGCGCCGCCGCTCGCGGTGCTCGAGCGTTTCTTCGCCTTCTGCGACGACGCGATCCTCCTCGCGCACTACGTGCCGTTCGACCTGGGTGCGATGGCGTTCGCGCGGGCCCGCGAGGGCAAGGGCGTGCCGCGGTTGGCCGCGCTCGACACCTCGATCCTGCCCAAGCGCCTGTTTCGGGGCGCGAAGAACTACTCGCTGGAGACGCTGGTCAAGTTCCTCGCGCTGCCGCCGACCGACGCGCACCGCGCGCTGCCCGATGCGTTCGCGACGCGCGACCTGCTGCGGCGCTGCGTCACCGCGATGGGCGACCCCGCCGTACTCACGGTGGCCGACCTGGTCAAGCTGGCCGGGCCGCTGCTCACGTTCGAGCAGTTCTCGGAGATCCCGTTCGCATTGCCGCCGGAACTCTCGATCGTCGACGACGCGATCGCGCGCCACGTCGACCTGATGGTCGAGTATCGCGGGGGGACCAAGGGCGGCGTGCCGCGGCGGGTGACGCCGTCGCACCTGTTCGCCAAGGACGGGGGACTGTTCCTCGAGGGGTACTGCCATCTCGACCAGGCGCCCAAGTCGTTCCGCGTCGACCGGATCGCGAGCGCGGTCGAGATCGTGGCTGCCGCCGACGAACCGGTGCTGCGCAACCGCGGCAACGGGCACTGGGTGAAGGAGCCGCGCGAGGCATCGTAGGCCCCGCGTGGCTCGGTGAGGCTCAGGGCAGGCGCACGATCTTCCTGCGATCCGACTCCGCTCCGGCGCGCAGCAGCACGAAGTAGACGCCGGCCCCGGCAGCCCGCCCCGTCTCGTCGCGTCCGTCCCAGAGCAGGGAAGTCGCACCGGGCGGCCGCACACCCGCGAGCAGACGCCGCACGCGCACACCCCGCACGTCGAGCACGTCGAGCGTGACCTCACCCGGGCGTGCCAGCGTGAATGCGATGCGCGTCGCCCCGCCCTGTGCGGCCGACGACGGATTCGGCGTTGCGGCCTCCAGGCGCGCCACGCCGACCGCCTTGCGCGAGTCCTCCACATCGACGACCACACCGTTCGACCAGACGTCGATGTCGCCGCTCGCGTGGGCCTCGGGAGTCACCCAGCGCGATCGCTGGAAGAACGGCGAGTTCGAGACGAGGCGGCCGCGGACGTGATAGCCGCGGCCGGGCCACGGCAGCGTGATCGTCGGGAAAAGTTCGTTTGGAAAACCGGGAGTGCCCGAATCGACGAAGCCCGTGATGTTCGTCGGCACCCCGGTGAACGGAGTGTTCTGCGTCCGCCGCTCGATGCGCACGGCCACCCTGGCCCGACCGGCAGCGCTGCGGAGGATCATCCCTCCCGACAGCAGGTTCGGGGAGTCGAGGCGTGTGGGGTGGAAGCGGCGTGGCGACCCCACGGCATCCTCGAGCAGGCGGAGGCGGTTCGACAGCCCGCCTTTCGGTCCTGCCGGGGTGAAGAGGCATGTGCGTCCGGTCGCTCCCGGCGCTCCGACGACAAGGTCGGCGAGACCGTCGAGATCAAGATCGGCGAGCGGGGCGAACGCTGCCCCGAGTTCGGCGCCGGTGATGTGGAGCTCGACGTTCCAGTCCGGGGTGGGCGACGGGCCATCGACCCCGCCCCGGTAGACGAGGAATCGGCCTTCATCCGTGTTGCCGTTGTCCCATCCGGGCTCGCCGATTGCGAGATCTGCGATGCCGTCCCCGGTCATGTCGCCACCGCCGGTGAACGCCTGGCCGAAGCGGCCGCCGGCCTGGGTGCCCGCCTTGCTCCAGATCACGGCGTTCGTCTGCGAGCGCCCCAGCGTGCCGGCATGGACGTAGACGCGACCGGTCGTGCCTTCGTCGGGCGCGCCAACGCCGAGGTCGCACAGACCGTCCCCGTTCACGTCACCAACGGACGCGACCGCGCTGCCGTACGATGGGCTCGACGGATTGCCCTTGAGCGCGAGACCGGGTACAGCGGCCACGCCGCCGGGGCCACCGTAGTAGACCTCGACCTTGCCGTTGGCCGGGGTCGGCGCATCGCTCGGCGTCGACGAGCCGATGACGACGTCCGAGTATCCATCGGCGTCGAGGTCGCCGAAGGCGACTCCGGCGCCCAGGCCCTGCAGCACGGCCGTCCCCTCGACCGACCAACCCGGAGCCAGCGGTGCGGCCGCGCCGCCGTAACAGAGCCATACCTTGCCGCAACCCGCCCGACCCGGGCCGCTCCAGCGTGAACTCGCGATCAGGTAATCGTGATAGCCGTCGCCGTTCACGTCGCCACGCCCGGCGAGCGCGGTGCCGATCCACGCGAACGCCTGGTCGCCTATGAGCGCGGGCGTGCCGTTGTTCTGCGCGCCTGGGGCGCCCACGTAGAGCTCGACGTATCCCGCTTCGGAACCGGCCGCGGTCGGAAGCTGCGGCATGGACACGAGGAGGTCCGAGAAACCGTCGCGATTGACGTCGCCCGCATCGACGACGCACGTACCGAGCGCGGTGTTGGACCCCGCGTATCCGCCGCGCTCGGCGACCGGATTGGCGCCGCCCTTCCTTCCGCGATGGAACTCGAACGCGCCCCGGCCATTCAGGTGAGGCGAGCCGATGACGAGCTGGGGGAAGCTCCCGTTGTCGTGTTGCGGCAGGATGGCGAGCGAAGACCCGGCGCGCGAGCCCACCTCGTTGGCGTCCTTCGGCCATCCGGTGGCGAAGGACAACGGGCGGGGGTTGAGCGTGATCAGGAATGCACTCCCGAACTGCGCCGCATTCAGTCCACCGCCGAGCGGATCGCCGATCAGGATCTCCGAGAAGCCGTCACCGTTCACGTCGCCCGACGCGGCCACGGACGAGCCGAAAGTCCTCGAGAGCTCCGGATCCCCCATGATCACGCCCAGGGTGAAACCCCCGTCCGGGTCCCCCCGGAACACGTGGACGCGACCCGGGCCCCCGGGCGGCAAGAAGTCCGGGACCCCGACCGCGACGTCCGAGTAGCCGTCGGCATCGAGATCGCCCACCGTGGCCACGCTCGTTCCCGCCCGGCAACCGGGGGCACCTCCGCCGATCATGAACTGGCTCGAGTAGAGGCCCGAGGGTCCGCCGAACCAGAGGTCCGCGCGACCGCCCTGCACGACCCCATCGTCATAGCCAGGCTGTCCGATGATCACGTCGGCGTAGCCGTCTCCGGTGTAGTCGCCGGCCGTCGCGACGGCGGTGCCGCAGCGGGCCTCGCTCCGGGTGCCGACGAGAATCGTGTCCGCGACCGCGAGCACGCCGCCGGCCGATCCGAAGAACAGCCACGCCGCGCCGTTGTTCGTCAGCCCACCGCTGCTGCGGTACGGTGCACCGATCAGGATGTCGTCGAACCCGTCCGCATTGACGTCGCCGGCCGTCGCCACACCAAGGCCGAAGCCGGCATTTCCCTGGTCGCCCAGCAGCGTGCGCGCGGGGGTGGCAGCGAGCCCGGCCGGGCCGCCCAGGTGAACATAGACCGCTCCGCGATTGGCCAGAACCCCGTCCGAGTAGCCGGATGCGCCGATGATCGCGTCGGAATAGCCGTCCCCATTGACGTCGCCGGCGGTCGCCACCTGACCATAGAAGCGGAGGACGGCCGGAGACGGGCCGGTCAGTTCGTACGTCGGCGTGGCGGGCAATCCCGACGGACTCCCGTGGAAAACGGCGACCTTGCCGGAGGCCACCAGGTTCGGCGCGGTCCAGGTTTCAACACCGACCAGGACGTCGAAGTATCCATCGGCGTTGACGTCGCCGGCCGACGCGATCGAGCCGCCGGTGCCGGCCTCCTGCTGATTCGCGCGCCAGGTCCACACGGGGACCAGCGAGAGGCCCTGCGCCGAGCCCAGGTAGAGGAAGACGCGCCCCTCGTTGGGGAATGCAACGGAATCGTTCTGGGCGCTGACCAGGACGTCGCCGAACCCGTCGCCGTTGACATCGCCGGCAGGAACGACGTTCCCACCGTACTGCGAGCCGAGACGTGGTCCGACCGTCGTCCAGGCCGTGGCGAAGCCACTGACGTCAGCGTTGATCCGGGGGTCCGGGGTCGGTGCGAGCGGCGTGCCGGTCCCGAGCAGCGTGGCGATGGCGATGACGCTTCGGATGTCCATGGCCCCTCCCGGCTGGTGCGACGCCAAGTCGATTGCTCGAGGGAAGCAACATCGTGCAATGGGCGCCAAGTCTAGCATTCCCTGCAATCCGCCCCCAGCGCGGTCTTTTCAGCATCTTGACCCGCCCGACCGGCGGTTGCGTTGCCCCGCGCGGAACGCGGATGCTAGGCTGCTTGCCACGACAGCGACGGCAGCACCGCGACGGCCCGCCCGAGGCCGGCGCGGGTTTTCGTGTTTCGAGGCGCAGTGCCCGGACCGACCGCGGAGGCGGCATGACCCAGCAGACGGCGACACCCGACGATCTCCAGGCGGTCGAGAAACTGCGCGACGCCCACGACAAGATCCAGCGCGAACTCGGCAAGGCGATCGTCGGCCAGGCCGCGGTGGTGGACGGGCTCCTCACCGCGCTGTTCGCCAACGGCCACGTGCTGCTCGTCGGCGTGCCCGGGCTGGCCAAGACGCTGCTCATCCGCAGCCTCGCGCGCACGCTCGACCTGTCGTTCTCGCGCATCCAGTTCACGCCCGACCTGATGCCCAGCGACATCACCGGCACCGAGGTGCTCGAGGAGTCGGGCGGCCACCGCGTGTTCAAGTTCATCAAGGGGCCGATCTTCGCCAACGTCGTGCTGGCCGACGAGATCAACCGCACGCCGCCCAAGACGCAGGCTGCGCTGCTGCAGGCGATGCAGGAGAAGGAGGTCACCGCCGGCGGGCAGACGCACCACCTGCAACTTCCGTTCTTCGTGCTGGCGACGCAGAACCCGATCGAGCTCGAGGGCACGTATCCGCTGCCCGAGGCACAGCTCGACCGCTTCATGTTCAACGTGCCGGTCGGCTACCCCTCGCAGGCCGAGGAGGAGAAGATCGTCGCCATGACCACCGGCGCGCCGCAGCCCGAGCTGGTGCCGCAGTTGAACGCCGCCGAGATCAGCGCGCTGCAGGGACTCGTGCGCCGCGTCCCGGTCGCCGAGCACGTCGTGCGCTACGCGGTGAAGCTCGCGCGCGCCACGCGGCCCGAGGCCGAGGCACCCGCGTTCGTGCAGAACTGGGTGACCTGGGGCGCCGGGCCACGCGCCTCGCAGTACCTCGTGCTGGGGGCGAAGACGCGCGCGGTGCTGGCCGGCCGCTTCGCGCCGGGCATCGACGACGTGCGCGCCGTCGCGTCGATGGTGCTGCGCCACCGCATCGTCACCAACTTCACCGCCGAAGCCGAGGGCGTGAAGCCCGACCGCATCGTCGCCGACCTGCTGGTGCAGGTGCCGGCCGAGGTCGGCTAGGCCTCGCGTGGCCGCTTCCACCGCAGGCGCGCGCGGCGGGCTCGACCCGCGGATCGTCTCCCGGCTCGGTCGCCTCGACCTGGTCGCCAGGCTGGTCGTCGAGGGCTTCATCTCGGGCCTGCACAAGAGCCCGTTCCACGGGTTCTCGGTCGAGTTCGTCGAGCACCGCCAGTACATGCCGGGCGACCCGCTGCGCTCGATCGACTGGAAGGTGCTGGCCAAGTCCGATCGCGTGTACGTCAAGCAGTACGAGGACGAGACGAACCTGCGTGCGCACCTGGTCGTCGACCACTCGGCGTCGATGAATTTCTGCTCGACGCCCGGCGGGATGACCAAGCTCGAGTACGCGCGGACGCTGGCGGCGGCGCTGACCTACCTGATGCTCGGCCAGCAGGACGCGGTCGGGCTCCTCACCTTCGCCGAGAAGATCGAGACCTACATCCCGGCGCGCGCGAAACGATCTCATCTCGAGGTCGTGCTCGCCGAGCTGGCGCGTCTGGCGCCCGGCGGCAAGACCGCGCTCGCCGAGTCGCTGCACCATCTCGCCGAGCGGATCAGGAGTCGCGGGCTCGTGCTGTTGTTCTCGGACCTCATGGCGCCACCCGACGCCGTGCTGTCGGGCCTTGCGCACTTCCGGCACCGCCAGCACGAGGTCATCGTCTTCCACATCCTCGACCCGGCGGAGCGCTCGTTCGACTTCAGCGAGCCCGGCACCTTCGTCGACCAGGAGACCGGCGAGGAAGTGGCGCTCGAGCCGTGGGAGGTGCGCGGGCAATACAAGGCCCGCATGCAGGCGTGGATCGAGCGCTACAAGACCGAGTGCCGCCGGGCCCGCATCGACTACGTGACGCTCGACACGGCCACGCCCTACGACGAGGCGCTGTTCGCCTACCTGGAGAAGCGTCGCCGCCTTCACTAGGCGCGCGCCCGGGCCGATGACCTTCCTCAATCCGCTCTACCTGTTCGGGCTCTTCGCGGCCGGCATTCCCGTCGTCATCCACCTGCTGACGCGGCGGCGACCGAAGCGCATTCCGTTCTCGTCGGTCGAGTTCCTCCGCGAGGTCAACGTGGCGCAGCTGCGCCGCTTCCGCCTGCGTGAGTTCCTGCTGCTGGCGCTGCGCACGCTCGCCATCGCGCTGCTGGCGCTGGCGCTGTCGAAGCCGGCGCTCAAGGGCGCGGTCGGTCCGGGCGCGGGGCAGGCCAACTCGACCGTCGTGCTGCTGATCGATCGCTCGGCGTCGATGGGCGCGACCGAGGGCAAGGAGACGCTGGCCGCCCGTGCGCAGGCGCGCGCGCGCGCGGTGCTCGCGTCGCTCGACACCGGTGACGAGGTGCAGGTGATCGCCTTCGACGCCGAGCCCGCGGTCCTGTTCCCGCAGCCGTCGCCGGATCTCGCACGAGCAGGGGCGGCGGTGGCGTCGATCGAGGCCCGCCCGTTCACCACCGATCTCGATGCGGCCGTCGCGCGGGGACTCGCCGTGCTGCGCCAGAGCGCGCGCGTCAACAAGGAGCTGTACGTGATCTCGGACCTGCAGCGCGCGGGATTACCCGGCGCAGCCGGCCAGCTGGGCGCAACCCCCGCACCATCCCTCGGGACGACGGTCGCGGCCGACTCGGGCTCCACGCTCGGAGCGGCGCCGTCGGGCCTGCGCTTCTACGTGCTGCCGCTGGCGGGAGCTTTGCGCCCTGAAAACCTGGCGCTGACGGGTGCCCGCCTCCGCGGCGCCTCCGGCGCCGCTTCGGGATATGTGCAGGCGCAGGCCGGACCGGCCGCCGGCCTCGACGACGGCGCGGCGGTCGACGTCACCGTGCAGGCGTTCGGCGGTGCGGGCGGATCGGGCGGGGAAGTTGCCGTCGGCGTGCGCAGCGTGGGCCCCGGCGGCCGCGAACTCGGCCGGGCGTTCGTGCCGCTGGGCGCGGGCGAGGGGCGCGCACTCGTGCCGCTGTCGACGCGCCCGACGGGTGGCGGCGAGGCGTTCCTGCCCGAGGATGCGCTCGAGCTCGACAACCATCGCTGGTTCGCGGGCGGCCCCGGCGGCCGCACGCGCGTGGGCCTGGTCGAGGGTGCCAGCCGCGGCACCTCGCCGCTGGCGCTCGCGCTGGCCGCCGGCCAGGAAGCCGGTCGCGTCGACGTCGTGCGCCTGGAGAGCGGTGCGTTGACGCCCGGTGCGCTCGCCGGCTTCGAGGTACTGGTGCTCGACGACGTCGCGGAACTCGGCGAGAACGCGCTGGCCGCGGTCGTCGACCACGCGCGCGGCGGCGGGGGCGTGGCGATCGTGCTGGGTCCGCGCGCCCGACCGGCGTTCTACGGCGCGCGACTGTTCCCGGCGCTGGGCGGGCTGCGCATGGGCGACGCGCCGCGCACGGCCGGCACCGGCGCGTGGACCCTGCGCCTGGCCGCGCCCGGGCACCCCGCGCTCGAGGGCTTCGCGGGCCGCTCGGGCGACCCGATCTCGCAGGCCGCGTTCCGCCAGGCGTGGCCGCTGCTGCCGGGCCCGTCGACGCGGGTGCTCGCGCGCTTCGCGCCCGACTTGCCGGCGCTGGTCGAGGACGGACGCCTGCTCGTGTTCGCCAGCGACGTCGAGGGCGCGTGGAACGACTTCCCGACGCGCGGCGCATTCCTGCCGCTGTGGATCCAGTCGCTCGCCGCGCTCGCGCAGGGCGCGGCCAGCGACGACCTGCGTCCGGGCCAGCGCTTCACCGCCGCGGTCCCGGTCGGCGCGCAGGCGGCCGACCTGCGCTTCGTCGATCCGGCCGGCCGGGCGATCCCGCTCGAGCAATCGCTGGCCGAGGGCCGGCGTCGCCTGGTGTCGCCGCCGCTCACGCAGGTGGGGCTCCATCGCCTGGGCATGTCCGGCCGGCCATTGCGCGAAGTGGCGGTCAACCTCGACCCGCGCGAGTCGGATCTCGCGCGCATGTCGCCCGCCGATGCGCGCGCGCGCTGGGCCGCGTACCGGCCGATCGTGCTCGAAGGCGACGCCGACCTCGAACGGCGCATCCGCGAGGGCCGCTTCGGCCGCGAACTCGCCGGCCTGCTGCTGCTGCTCGCGTTCCTCTGCCTCGTCGCCGAGTCCGCGGTCGGGCGCCTGATGACGCCCTCGCGCGCATGACCGCTCTCGCCGACCCCGCTGCCTCGACGGCGTCGCGCGGGCGCGGCGGGGACGCCGCGCAGGTTCCCGCGACGCACGAGGCGCTGCTCGCCGCCGCCCGCCGCCTGCCCGCCTTCGGTGCCCTCGCCCACGACCTGGGCGAGGCGGGCACGCACGTCGGCGTGCGCGGGCTGGCCGCGTCGTCCGATGCGTGGCTGGTCGCCGCGCTGTGGAAGGTGCACGGGGGCACGTTCGTCTGGATCGCGACCGACGGCGAGCGCGCCGACGCGTTGCGCGAAGACCTCGAGTACTTCCTGGGGAAGACGCACGTGCTGCCGTTCCCCGAGCCCGAGACGCTGCCGTACGACGGCACGTCGCCGCACCCCGCGATCACCGCGCAGCGGCTCGAGACACTCGCCGATCTCGCCGCCGGCACGCCGGGCGTGGTCGTCACGACGGTGCGCGCGCTGGCCCAGAGGGTGCTCTCCCCGGCGCGGCTCGTCGCGGCGGAACTCGTGCTCAATGTCGGCACGGAGGTCGATCGCGACGGCCTGCTCGCCCGCCTGGTCGGGCTCGGTTATGAGCGCGTGCCGATCGTCAGCGCGCTCGGCCAGTTCTCGGTGCGCGGCGGACTGGTCGACCTCTTCTCGCTGGGCGCCGAGGATCCGTGGCGCCTCGAGTTCGACGGCGACACGCTCGTGTCGCTACGCCGCTTCGATCCCTTGACCCAGCGCTCGATCGAGTCGCTGCCCGCGGCGACCGTGCTGCCGCGCTACGAGATCGCGCTCACCCCGGGCGAGGCCGCGCAAGTGCTCGCGCGCCTCGCCGAGGCCGGCGATCGCGCCGCCGCCGCCGCGGCGCGCGAGGGCCGCGACCTCGAGCGCATGACCAGCGAGCTGTTCTTCGAGGGCATGGAGCGCGTCGCCGGGCACTACGGGCAGGACCTGGGCTCGCCGTGGGCGTACGTGCCGGACGGCGCGGTCGTCATCAGCGACGACCCCGAGCGCCTGCGCGAGCGCGGCGAGAAGCTCGACGCCGAGGTGGCCGAGCGCCATGCCACGGCGCTCGCGCATTTTCCGCTCGTCTCCCCGCCCGCCGAGTTGTTCGACACGTGGGATGCGGCGCGCGCCGGCATCGGCACGCGCGCGCGGCTCGACCTGCTGGGACCGGTCGCGCGCAAGAAGGGCGCGGCGGCCGATCCGGCGACGGTCTTCGACATCGGGACCGCACCGCAGCCGGCATTCACGCGCAACCTGGATCTCGTGCGCGGCTTCCTCGCCGACCTGCACGGCAAGGGCCAGACGATCCACATCCTGTGCGACAACACGGGCCAGCGCGACCGGCTCGACGAGCTGCTGGGCGCGAGCGCGGCCCGGCTCGACGTCGGCCTGCTGGCGCACGGCTTCACCTGTTCGGCGGCAAACCTTGCCGTGCTCACCGACCACGAGATCTTCGAGCGTTACCGCCGCCGCGTGCGCCGGAGGAAGCGCACGGGTGGCTGTCGCTGGCCGAACTCAACGCGATGGATCCCGGCGACTACGTGGTGCACGACGAGCACGGCATCGGCCGCTACCGCGGGCTCCGGCGCCTGACCATGAACGGTCAGGAGACCGACTGCCTCGAGATCGAGTACGGCGCGGGCGACAAGCTGTTCGTGCCGGTGAACCAGCTCCACCTCGTCGCCAAGTGGTCGGCCGAAGAGGGCTCGCGCCCCGCGGTGCATCGCCTCGGCTCGTCGTCGTGGGCGAAGACCAAGGCCAAGGCGAAAGCCGCCATCCAGGAGATGGCCGGCGAACTGCTGCGCACCTACGCCTTGCGCAAGGCGATGCCCGGCCACGCCTACGCGCCCGACACGGTATGGCAGCGCGAGCTCGAGGCCGCGTTCATCTACGAGGAGACACCGCACCAGCTGCGTGCCATCGCCGAGGTGAAGGCCGACATGGAGGCGCCGCGGCCGATGGATCGCCTGGTCTGTGGCGACGTCGGCTACGGCAAGACCGAGGTCGCGATCCGCGCCGCGTTCAAGGCGGTGATGGACCACCGCCAGGTGGCCGTGCTGGTGCCGACGACGATCCTCGCCCAGCAGCACTTCGACACGTTCCGCGAGCGGCTCGCCGACTTCCCGGTGAAGCTCGAGCTGCTGTCGCGCTTCCGCTCGCCGAAGCAGATCAAGGAGGCGGTGGCGAAGCTGGCGATCGGCGAGGTCGACATCCTGATCGGCACGCACCGGCTGCTGTCGAAGGACGTCCAGTTCAAGGACCTGGGGCTGATCATCATCGACGAGGAACAGCGCTTCGGCGTGGCGCACAAGGAACGCCTGCGCAAGATGCGGACGCAGGTCGACGTGCTCACGCTGACGGCGACGCCGATCCCGCGCACGCTCAACTTCTCGCTGGCCGGCGCGCGCGACATGTCGCTGATCGAGACCGCGCCACGCGACCGGCTGCCCGTGCACACCGAGATCGTCGAGTACGGCGAGGACGTGATCGCCGACGCGCTGATGCGCGAGCTCGATCGCGGCGGCCAGGCGTTCTTCGTCCACAACCGCGTCGAGTCGATCACCACCGTGGCCGCCATGCTCGAGCGCCTGGTGCCGCAGATGCGCTTCGGCGTGGCCCACGGGCAGATGCGCGAGCACGAACTGGAGCGCGTCATGTTCGCGTTCCTCAATCGCGAGCTGGACTGCCTCGTCTCGACGATGATCATCGAGTCCGGGCTCGACATCCCGACGGTGAACACGCTGATCGTCAACGGCGCGCACAACTTCGGCCTGGCGCAGCTCTACCAGTTGCGCGGGCGCGTGGGCCGCTCGAACCACCGGGCCTACGCGACGCTGCTCGTGCCCGAGGGACGCGTGCTGTCCGAGGACGCGGAGAAGCGCCTCAAGGTGATCGAGTCGTTCGAGGAGCTGGGGGCGGGGCTCAAGATCGCGCTCAAGGACATGGAGATCCGCGGCGCGGGGAACCTGCTCGGCCCCGAGCAGAGCGGGTTCATCCTGGGGCTCGGCTTCGACCTGTATGTGAAGCTGCTCGAGGAGACGATTGCCGACTTGAAGGGCGTGCCGCTCGAGGAGCGCAGCGAGCCGCGACTGGTCACCGACTGGCCGGCGTTCCTGCCCGACGACTACGTGCCCGATTCCGAGGAGAAGCTCGAGCTGTATCGCCGCCTCGCGATCGCCTCGCGGCTCGATGTCGTCGATGCCATCGAGGCCGAGGTCGCCGACCGCTTCGGCCGCCCGCCGCTGCCAGCCCAGCACCTGCTCGAGCTGCGGCGCATCCGCCTGCTCGGCGGGGAAGCGAAGGCGTCGGAAATCCGCCTCGACCACGGGAAGCTCGAGGTCTGGCTCTACCGCCCCCTGACCCCGAAGCAGGCGCACCTCGTCCTCACGAAGTCGGGCGAGCCGCTGGAGTTCCTCTCGGGCAGGGAGATGGGGGTCCGGCTGCGGGGCAGCGGGAAGGATGTGAAGGACCCCGAGGCCTTCCTCGGGCGGGCCCGAAAGCTGTTGCAGCACCTGGTGGAAGCTGGTAGCTTCGCCACTAAGTGATGAAACCAAAGCAACTTGGCCGTTTCGGTCCCCACCCGCCCGCCACCCGTCCCGCCTGGTCTCGAGGAGTCGTCCGGATGACCCCACGCAAGGGTTCTGCCTTGTCGCGCCGTGTTCTCATCTCGCTCTCGGGCGGTGTTCTTGCCGTCGTCCTCGCCCTCGCCGCCGGCTGTGGCAATGGCGCCGGGGATGGCTCGCCGACGCTGGCGACGATCGGCTCCCGCCACATCTCGAAGTCGGACTTCGAAGCGTTCGGGCGGGATCCGCAGATCTCCCAGCCGTACCTCGGCCTGCCCGACAGCATTGCCAAGCGCACGCTGCTCGACGACCTGCTGAGCTACGAGCTGTTCGCCGAGGCGGCGCACCGCCAGGGGCTGGACAAGGACTCGGCCTACGCACAGGTCGAGACGCAGCTCCTGCCGCGGCTGCTGCCGGACGCGCTGTACCAGGCGAAGATCGGCAAGATGATCAAGGTGAGCGAGGACGAGGCGCGACTGTTCGACGAGCAGCAAACGCACGAATACCAGGTTGGCGTCCTCATGACCTCCGATCCGGGTGCGATGAACACGCTGCTGCAGCGCCTCGACAAGGGCGAGGACTTTTCCGAGGTGGCGCGCACCGGGTCGCAGGATCCGAGCAGCGCGTCGTCCGGCGGGCGCTTGCCAGGATGGATCCTGCTCGGCCAGCTGCCGCCCGACATCGAGAAGAACGTCAAGCCGCTGGCCAAGGGCCAGCGCACGGGTCTGGTGCCGCAGCGCACCGGCACGTACGTGTTCCAGGTGTTCGACATCCGGCCGCGGGAGAACTTGAAGCCGTTCGCCGAGCGCAAGACCGAGGTGATGCAGTCGCTCGAGGCCCGCAAGCGCGGCGCCCTGGTCGACGAGTACCTGCTGGGCCTGCGCAAGTCGCACGAACTCAAGGTCGAGGGTCCGGGCTGGACCGTCATCGGCGACAAGTTCCTCGCCTTCTCCGACTCGATGGCCGCCATTGCGGTGGCGAATCCGACGGCATCCGGCTTGACCGCCGAGGACCTCGGCGCCCTGGTCGCCACGTGGCGCAATCGCAAGTACACGGTGCGCGACATGCTCGCCGACCTCGGCAAGACCGATCGCATGGAGCGCCCGCCGTTGTCGCGCGACGACCTCGTTCGCCTGTATGTCGAGGGCCACGCCATGAACGAGATCCTGGTCGCCGAGGCGAAGGCGCAGGGCATGGCCGACTCGCCCGACGTCAAGCGCCAGGTCGCCCGGGCGCGCACCGCGTTCCTGGTCAACCGTTACCTCGAGCGCAACCTGTCGGCGTCCTCGCTCGGCTCGCCGACGACCGCCGAGCTCGATTCGGTCACCGCTGCGCTGGTCAGCGGCATGGGCGGCCCCGCCGGTGGCCCCGTTCCCACGTTTGCCCAGCTCCCCGCCGTCATCCAGCAGCAGATCGTCACCGACTGGCAGGGGCGCAAGCGGCAGGCCCTGCTCAAGACCGAGGTCGATCGCCTGAAGGCCGACATCAAGCCCGTCATCGACGAAAAGGTGTTCGCCAGCGTGCCGTGGCCCGTGCCGCCAGCGGAATCCTGAGAGGAGTTTCCCCGATGAGTCGTCGCATCTTGCAGTCCTCCCATCGTTCCCTGCTGCTCGCTGCCGGCGCCGCGCTGGCGACGCTGGTGGTCGCGTTCCCGGTGTCGCGCGCAGCCGCCCAGTCGGCGGCGCCGGTGCCCGCGGCCCGCGACGAGCGGATCGACGGCGTGCTGGCGACCGTCAACGACGAGGTCATCCTCGCCAGCGAGGTCGACGAGCAGCTCTACCTGTATCTCAACCAGAACCGCGCGCGCCCCGATTCGGCCGGGGTGCAGCAGCTGCGCCGCGAGATCCTCGATCGCGTGATCGAGGAGAAGGTGATCGTCAGCGAGGCCAAGCGGCAGAACATCACGCTGCCCGAGGCCGAGGTGGAGAAGAGCGTCACCGAGGCGGTCAACGACGTGAAGAAGCGCCTGGGTTCGGAGGCTGCGTTCCGCTCGGAGCTGGCGCGCGAGGGCATCACCGAGGAGGACCTGCGCAAGCGCTACCGCGAGGACGTGTCGCGGCAGATGATGGCGCAGGCGCTGCTGCGCAAGCAGCTGGGCAAGGTCGAGGTCACGCCGACCGAGGCGACGACCTACTACATCGCCCATCCGACCGAGTTTCCCAAGCGCCCGGCGGCGTTGCGCGCCCAGGTGATCCAGATTCCGGTCGAGGCCGACTCGCTGGCGAAGCGCACGGCACGCCAGCGCGCGGTCGACACGTCCGCGCGGATCAAGAAGGGTGAGCCGTTCTCGCGCCTCGCGCAGGAGCTGTCCGAGGACCAGGCGACGGCCGGCAGCGGCGGCGACCTGGGCTGGTTCAAGCGCGGCGCGCTCGACTCGACGTTCGAGAAGGCGGCGTTCAAGGTGCCGGTCGGCCAGGTCTCGGGCGTCGTCGAGACGTCGTACGGCTATCACCTGATCAAGGTCGAGGAGGCCGACGCGGCCAAGGGCGAGATCCACGCGCGCCACATCCTGTTCCGCGTCACGCCGACGGAGAAGGACGCCGCGCGCGTGCAGAAGAAGATCGAGGACGTGCGCACGCAGGCGGTGAAGGGCGTCGACTTCGGCACGCTGGCCCGGCGCTACTCGAAATACAAGGGCCCGGCCGGCCCCGACGGTGATCTCGGTTTCCTGCCGGTCACCGCGTTCACGCCCGAGTTCCGCGCCGCGCTCGACACGCTGGAGACCGGGCAGGTGAGCCCGTCCCTGCTCAACCCGCAGGGCTGGAACCTGTTCAAGATCGTGGACCGCGAGGGCGAGCGCGCCTACCGCGTCGACGAGATCCAGCAGGAGCTGCCGGACCTGGTCCGCCAGGCAAAGCTCAAGACGCAGTACGACGCGTACGTCGCCGACCTGCGCAAGAAAGCCACGATCGAGTATCGTTAGGTCCTGCTGAGTTCCCTTCGCGACACGGAGGCCGCGTGATTCGACTGACCCACGTCAGCCAGCGCTACGGCGCCCAGGTCGCACTCGATGACGTGAACTTCGAGGTGCACGCGGGCGACTTCTGCGTCGTCCTCGGGCCCAGCGGCGCCGGCAAGACGTCGCTCCTGCGACTCCTCACCATGGAAACGCTCCCCATCTCGGGCCAGGTCCAGGTGGGGAGTTTCATTTCCGGGCGACTGGGCCGCCGGGCGCGGGCCGAGCTGCGCCGCACGCTCGGCGTCGTGTTCGAGGACTTCAAGCTGCTCGAGGACCGCGACCTGTTCGAGAACGTCGCGCTGGCCCTGCGCATCCACGGCGTCTGGGACCAGGCGACGCTCGAGAGCCGCGTCGAAGAAGCGCTGACGCAGGTCGGGCTGCCGGGGCGCGCCCGCGCGTTCCCGCGCGAACTGTCGGCCGGACAGAAGCAGCGCGCCGGCGTGGCCCGTGCGATCGTCAATCGCCCGCACCTGGTCCTCGCCGACGAGCCGACCGGCAACCTGGACCCGGCCGCGGGCGAGGAGATCCTCGACCTCCTGTTTGCCATCCATCGCGCCGGGACGACCATCCTGCTCGCCACCAACAACCAGGACCTCGCGGCTCGTCTCGCCACGCGCGGCGCGCGGCGCGTCGAGATCAAGGACGGCGCGCTGGTCGAAGGGGGGCGCGCATGAACCGGCTGTCCTACTTCCTGGCCGAGGCGTGGCGCGGCATGTGGCACCACCGCAGCCTCACGCTCACCGCCATCGCCAGCGTGGCCGGCGCACTGCTGACCATCGGCGTGTTCCTGCTCTTCACCGCCAACGCGCAGCAGGCGCTGACGTCGTTGGGCGACCGCCGCGAACTGATCGTCTACCTGAAGGATTCCGCAGCGCTCGAGGAGGTCCAGGCGCTGCGCGCGCGCATGGAAGGCCTGTACGGCCCCGCCACGTACGTGAGCAAGCAGGAGGCGTGGGACGAGTTCGCGCGCGAGCTGGGCGGCGACGAGCTGCTCAAGGCCGTGGGCGAGAACCCGCTCCCCGCGTCGATCCGCCTGCGGTTGCGGCCCGGATACCTCCACTTCGCGGCGATGGAGCGCATCGCCGACTCGCTCGCCGGCGAGCCCGTCGTCGAGGAGGTGCGCTTCGGTGGCGAGTGGGTGCGCCGGCTCGACCGGTTCACCGCCGGCTTGACCACGATCAACCTCGCCGTCGCGCTGGTCGTCGCCCTCGGCGTGCTGCTCGTCATCGCCAACACGATCCGCCTGACCGTCGTCGCCCGCCGCGACCTGCTGCGCATTCTGGCGCTGGTCGGCGCCGGCCCCGGCTTCCTGCGCGCGCCGCTGGTCATCGAAGGCGTGCTCGTCGCCTCGCTCGCCGCCCTCGTCGCGCTGGCGCTGCTGGCCGGCGTGTGGCTCGGGCTCGACGGCCGGCCGTTCCCGCTGGTCTACCTGCCGTGGCGCTGGGCGGCCGTGTTCGTTGCCGCCGCGGCGGCGCTGGGCTGCGCCGGGAGCTTCCTCGCGCTGGTCACCGTGAGCCGCAAGCACTGACATGCGGCCGGCGACGATCCTCATCGCAATCGCGCTGGCGCTGCCGCTCGTGGCGGGTCCGGCCGCCGGGTGGATCGCCAAGGCCCATGCCCAGACGGCTGCTCCCGATGCCGACGAGGACCAGCAGCGCCGCGAGCTCGAGAGCGTCCGCCGCCAGGCGGCCGAAAAGCGCAAGCGCGCCCAGGAGCTGAAGGTCCGCGAGGGCCGCGCGATCAAGGACCTGCGCTCGACCGAGCACAAGCTCACCACGACGCGCAAGAACGTCAAGCAGCTCACCGCCCGCGAGATCGAACTCGAGCGCCAGCTCGACGCCACGCGCGTCGAGCTGGAGCGCTCGCGGGCCCGCCTGGGCGATCAGCGCTCGCGCCTGGCCGAGCGCCTGCGCAACCTCTACAAGTACGGCCGGGCCCGCGAGCTCGAGTTCTTCCTCTCCGCCCAGTCGTTCGCGCAATTGCTGGCCCGCATGGACTTCCTGACGCGCGTGGCGCGGCAGGATCGGCGCATCCTGCTCGGCATCAACGAGCAGAAGGAACGCATCGAGTGGAACGAGGAACGGCTCGACGAGACACACCAGCAGGTCGACCGCACGCTCGACAAGAAGACCGAAGAGCAGAAGAAGCTCGACCGGCTGGCGAAGCAGAAGCAGCAGTCGGTGACCAGGATCTCGAGCGACCGCAAGGAGAACGAAGCCGCCGCGGCCGATCTCGAGCGCACGGCCAAGCGCATCCAGTCGCTGCTCGCCGACCTCGAGCGCCGCCGCCGCGAGGAGGAAGAACGCCGCCGCGCCCAGGCGCAGACCCCGGGCGCCGAGCCCGCGAAGCCGCTCATGCCCTACGAGGGGCAGTTCGAGCAGGGCCGCGGCCAGCTCGACTGGCCCCTGCGCGGCGAGATCGTCGGTCGCTTCGGCAACGAGAAGCACCCGCGCTTCGGCACGGTGACGTTCAACAACGGCATCGACATTCGCGCCACGCCGGGCGAGGCCGTGCACGCGGTCGCGCGCGGGCGCGTCGACTTCACGAGCGCCGACTACGGCTCGTACGGGCAGATGATCATCCTCAACCACGGCAACGGCTACTACACGCTCTACGCGCACCTGTCGAACGTGGGCGTGAGTCGCGCCCAGGAGGTGGCCGCCGGCCAGACGATCGGCGCGGCGGGGGACACCGGCTCGCTCAAGGGCACCGTCCTCCACTTCGAGATCCGCAAGGGTCGCCAGTCGGTCGACCCTCTCGGCTGGCTGCGGTGAAACCGAGCCCGCTGGCCCGCGATCCGCACGCGCTGTACGAAGCGGCGGTGCAGGGCGTCGACTTCGACCTGACCTTCGCCGAGAAGCTGTTCCGCCACCTGCGCGGCCGCCCGCTGCGCTCGCTGCGCGACGACTTCTGCGCCACCGCCGCGCTGGCGACCGCGTTCGCACTGCGTCATCCGGAGAACGTCGGGTACGGCGTCGACCTCGATCCCGAGGCGCTGGCGTGGGCGCGACGGCACCGCCTCGCGCGGCTCGACCGCGCGGTCGTCGAGCGCGTGCGCCTCATCGAGGGAGATGTTCGCAACGCGCGCGTGCCCCGGGTCGACATGACGCTGGCGTACAACTTCTCGTACTGGGTGATGAAGTCGCGCGCCGAGCTGGTCGCGTACTTCCGCGCCGCGCGCCGCGGATTGAAGTCCGACGGCGTGTTCGTGGTCAACGCGTTCGGCGGAACGGATGCGATGCGGCCGTTGGTCGAGAGACGCCGGATCCCCGCAAAGCAGGCGCCCGACGGCTGGGCGCTGCCGCGCTTCCGCTACGTGTGGGAGCAGGAATCGTTCAACCCGATCGACCACGCGTTTCGCTGCGCGATCCACTTCGAGTTCGACGGCGGCCGCCCCATGAAGCGCGCATTCACCTACGACTGGCGCTTCTGGACGCTGCCCGAGATCCACGAGGCAATGCACGAGGCCGGCTTCGCCGAGACCCGCACCTACGTCGAGGCGTGGGACGACGAAGCCAGGCCGGACCTGCCGTCCGCGCGGCGCACCGTGATGGAGCAGCAGGAGACGTGGCTGGCGCTGGTGGCGGGCATTGTCTAATCTGACCGCCATGCGCTTCGACGAGATCTTGGGCCAGGACCGCGCCATCGCCACCCTGCGCGCCACGATGCGCGAGGGGCGGATCCCGAACGCCTACTTGTTCGAGGGACCGTGGGGCGTCGGCAAGACGAAGGCCGCGCTCGCGCTCGCCGCCGCGCTCGTCTGTCGCAGCGAGAGCGACGAGGCCTGCGGCGAGTGCCCCGCCTGCGTGCGCGCCGCGCGCTTCCAGCACCCCGACGTGCGCCTCTTGTTCCCCGTGATGAGCGACGAGGACGATCCCGAGTCGATCGCCGCCGTCCTTGCGGCCGTTGCCGATGACCCGCACCACGTCTTCACCTACGAGAAGGCGGCGTCGATCCGCATCGGCCTGACGCGCGACCTGCTGCGTGAGCTCGCCTACAAGCCGTACGAGGGCCGCCGCCGCGTCGTCGTCCTGCGCGACGCCGATCGCATGCGCGAGGACCAGTACTCGGCCATGCTCAAGACGCTCGAGGAGCCCGGCGCGAGCACGCTGTGGGTGCTGACCACGTCGCGCCCCAATCGCCTGCCGCCGACGATCCGCTCGCGCTGCCTGCGCGTGCGCTTCACGCCGCTGCCCGAGGAGACGATCGAGGGCTACCTGCGCGAGCGGGCCGGCGTGGGCGCGGCGCCCGCGCGCCTGCTCGCCGCGCTCGCCGCCGGCAGCCTGTCGCGCGCGCTGACGATGCGCGGCGAGAACGTGGCCGCCCTGCGCGACGAGGCGCTGCGCCAGCTCGGCGCGGCGAACTCGGGCGACCCCTCGCGCATCCTCGCCGCCGCGAACGACGCGGCCGCGTGGTCCAACCGCGAGAAGATGCGGCGCACGCTCGAGTTCCAGTTCCTGTTGCTGCGCGACCTGCTGCGCCTGCGGCACGGCGCGTCCGAGGATGAGCTGGTCAACCGCGACCGGATCGCGGACTTGAAGCGCGTGGCGCCCGCCATCGACGTCAAGGAGATCCGTCGCCGCACCGCGCTGCTCGAGGAAGTGACCCGCGCGATCGATTCGAACGTGACGCCCGAGGCCGCGTTCTTCTCGGCTTACGCCCGCTGGGCGAAGCTCCTGCCGCAGGACGTGGCCACCCGGACCGAGGCGTGGCCTGGCTGGGCGCGGGCGGGGGTGGAATCCTGAACGGTTTCCCCGCGTTCTGTCGCACCCTGGTCGCCGACCGGCGGTTCCAGGCGTTCGTCCTCGCCCTGATCGTCCTGAACGCGACGCTCATCGGCGTCGAGACCGTGCCCGGCATCGTGGCCCGTTCCCCCGCGTTCTTCGGCGCGCTCGACGCCCTCGTCCAGGCGTTGTTCGTCGCTGAGATCGCCGTGCGGATGGCCGCGCACGGGCGGCGCGTGGACACCTACTTCCGCGACGGCTGGAACGTCTTCGATTTCTGCGTCGTCGCCCTGTCGCTCCTGCCGGTCGCAGGCCCGTTCGCGACCGTCGCGCGCCTCGCCCGCATCCTGCGCGTCGCCCGGGTGGCCACGACGCTGCCCGATCTCAGGCTCATCATCGGCACGATGCTCCGCTCGATCCCCTCGCTCGGACACGTCGTGCTCCTGCTCGGGCTCCTGTTCTACATCTACGGCGTGGTCGGCTTCCACCTGTTCGGCGCCACCGATCCCGCGCACTGGGGCTCGCTCCCGAGCGCCGCGCGGACGCTGTTCCAGATCCTCACGCTCGAGGGCTGGCTCGAGGTGGAGGCTGCCAGCCGGGCCGCGCACCCGGCGTCGTGGCTCTTCTATTCGAGCTACATCGTCGTGGCCGTCTTCGTCGTCACGAATCTGTTCATCGCGGTGGTCATCAACAACCTCGAGACCGTCCGGGCAGAGGAAGCCGCCGACCTCGCCGGCGCGTCCGGGGCCGAGCCGACGGAGGAGGTGCGGCGGCTCGTCGCGCGGCTCCGCGCCGAGCTCGACGCGCTCGAGCGCGCGCTCGAGACCTCCCGGGACCGCCGCCCGTCCGGCGAGTGACGCCGCTACCCGGCCCGCTCGAACTCCCGCGCCCGCGCCCGCGCCCGCGCCGCTGCGACGTGACGCGCGGGCGCGCGATCGGCTAGACTGCCCCCCGTGTCACGCCTCTATATCACCGACGCCATCGACTACGCCAACGGCTCGCCTCACCTCGGTCACGCCTACGAGAAGGTGCTGACCGACTGCATCGCTCGCGCCCACCGGCAGGCCGGCACCGAGACGTTCTTCCTCCTCGGCACGGACGAGCACGGCCAGAAGGTCGAGCGCACCGCGCGCAAGGAGGGCCTCGAGCCGCAGGCCTACGTCGACCGCATCGTCGCGCTCTTCCAGGACGCGTGGCGCGTGCTGCGCGTCGAGCCCGACCGCTTCGTGCGCACGACCGAGCCCGGGCATGCCGTCGCCGTGCAGGAGCTGTTCCGCCGGGCGCACGCCGCCGGCGACATCTACGAGCACGAGTACGAGGGCCTCTACTGCCAGGGCTGCGAGGCGTTCTACCAGGAGAAGGACCTGGTCGACGGCAAGTGCCCGGTCCACGGCACCGTGCCCGAGACGGTCCGCGAGAAGAACTTCTTCTTCCGCCTGTCGAAGTACCAGCAGCCACTGCTCGACCACATCGCGGCGCACCCCGAGTTCATCCAGCCCGACATGCGCCGCAACGAGGTCGTCAACGTGATCAAGGGCGGGCTCGAGGACATCTCGGTCTCGCGCGCCTCGGTGCCGTGGGGCGTGCCCATGCCCTCGTCGATCCCCGGCAGCGCGGGGCACACGATCTACGTCTGGTTCGACGCGCTCATCAATTACCTGTCGGCGATCGGCTACCCCGACGAGCGTTTCCGCCAGTGGTGGTGCGATCCGCCGGGCGGCGACGGGCCCAACGCGGTGCACGTGATCGGCAAGGACATCAGCCGCTTCCACTGCATCATCTGGCCGGCCATGCTGCTTTCGGCGGGCCTCCCGGTGCCACGCAGCGTGTTCGTGCACGGCTTCATCTACGCCAAGGGCGTCAAGCTGTCGAAATCGCTGGGCAACCAGATCGACCCGGTGGCGACGAGCGAGCGCTTCGGCGCCGACGCGCTGCGTTGGTACCTGAGCCGCGAGGTCTCCTTCGGCGCCGATGGCGACTTCACGTGGGAGCGCTTCGTCGAGCGCTTCAACACGGACCTGGCGAACGACTACGGGAACCTCCTGTCGCGCGCGTGCTCGATGCTGCACAAGTATCGCGGCGGCGTCGTGCCCGCGGCGTGGACGCCGACCGGGCTGGAGGAGGAGATCCGCTCGCTCGCCGCGACTCGGGCCGGCGAGGTGCGCGAGGCGTACGCCGCGTTCCAGCCCTCCGAGGCGCTGGCCGCCGCGTGGTCGCTGGTCTCGCGGGCGAACCTGTACGTCGAGGAGACGAAGCCCTGGGCGCTGGCGAAGGAGGAGAAGGTCGGCGGCGAGGGCGGGGCCGCCGCGGCCGCGCGGCTCGACACCGTGCTCGCGACGCTGCTCGAGGTCGGCCGTCTGGCGACGCGCTGGGCGTGGCCGGCGATCCCGACGAAGGCCGAGGAGGCCTGGCGCGGGCTCGCGCTTGCGGGTACGCCGGGCGATGCCGCGCCGCACGCCGACACCTGGTTCGGCGGGGGCACCGTGCCGCCGGGCGCCGGAACGACGCTGCCGCCGGTGACGATCCTGTTCCCGCGCCTCGATGCCGAGAAGCTGGGTACACTCGCCGCGGGGTCCTGAGCGATGCGCGGAAACTAGTGGTATTGCGCCTTCACACTTCCCCAGGTCGCAGGAGGCGTCGGCGTTTCAAGGCCATAGCCCTGGCAGGACGCGATGGCATGGCTCGCAGGCAGGCCGCGAAACCGGTAAGTGACTTCCGCGAGCCCGGATCCGCCCAGGTGGCCACCAACCGCAGTCGCCAGCGCGTTGATCACGAAGGACGTCCCCGGTGCGACCATGACGGGCAATGCCAGTTGCGTGATCCCGGTCGCCGTGAGCTGGATGACGTGCGACGGCGAGCTCCCGAGGCCCAGTTCGGCCACGGCCGTTCCCTCGATATCGATCATGGCGTTCAACTGCAGCACGACCTCAAAGGAGAGCGGTGGACCCGCGGGGCCGAGGACGACGTACTCATCGGCGACCCGGACGAAGGTGTCGCCTGGCCCGTATAGAGAGTTCGATCCGCGGGCCACGATCGTCGCGTTCGGGAGGTCGTAGCAGGCTTCCGTGCACTTCTGCCCCGCCTCCCACGGAACGATCTGATCGGTGATCTCGAGGCTTCCGGTCGGGGACGTCGACTGAAAACCGACATCCGTGCGGCTGACCGTGATCGAGTTTTCCGGGCACGAATCCCCGGCCAGAGCAGGAGATGTGAGCGAAAGCATGATCGCGGCGCCCAGGCCGACATGGCATCTGCGTGGGCTGCGGGCGAAACCAACGCGACCATGAGGCGACATCGTCACTCCTGACCGGCGGCAGAGTCTCTACTGAGATGGAGCACGATTCTATTCCCCTGGTTTGCAGGAAGCAAGCGGACCCGCTAGCCGAACAGGTCCCGCCGCGCCACGCGCGTGAGCTCGAGCACCGCCGGATGCTTGATGCGCCGCTCCACCGACACCGCGAAGAACCGCTCCCGCACGCCGGTCAGCATGCCGATGCGGCGCAGATCGTACTGCGCTCGCAACTCGCGCTCGATCACGACCGGCGAGGCAACGACGCCAAAGCCCGCCTGCCCGAACGACTTCATGAGCGCGCTGTCCTCGAACTCGCCGACGACCAGCGGGCGGATCTCGCGCCGGTCGAACCAGGCGTCGACCTGGCGGCGGAGCGCCGTCCCCTCCAGCGGCAGGAGGATCGGCGCGCCTTTGAGGCTGGCTGGGAACCGGGGGCGCAGGCGCCGGGCCATGGCTGCCGGCGCGTAGAGCGCGACGTCGCAGGCGCCCAGCAGGTGGGGATACGCCCGCAGCGGCGCTCCGGCGGAGGGCGGGGAGTCGGTGAGCACGAGATCCAGCTCGTGGATCGCAAGTGCGGCGAACAGGCGGTCGACGCGATCCTCGCGCACGGTCAGGCGGACGGGCGTGGGGAGGCGCAGCGCCGGCTCGATCAGCCGCTGGGCGACAAGCTTGGGCAGGACGTCGGCGACGCCGACGGTGAACTTGATTGGGAGGCCCGTCGGGCGGTCGCGCAGCGTGTCGAGCATCTCGCGGCCCAGCCCGAAGATCTCGTCCGCGTAGCGCTGCACCAGGCGGCCGGTCTCGGTCGGCTCGAGGCCGCGCCCGACGCGGGTGAAGAGCGCCGCGCCCAGGAAGTCCTCGAGGCTGCGGATCTGCCCCGACAGCGTGGGCTGCGACAGTCCGAGGGCGCGCGCCGCGCGGGCGACACCGCCCTCGCGCGTGACCATCCAGAAGTAGAACAGGTGATGGTAGTTGAGGCGTTCCATGTCGGCCAGTCTATCGGAATACCCGATGGGTTCGATCCAAAGATTTGATTATCACGAATCAAGGTCCGGCCCCCATCCTTGGCAGGTCGGCGGCGCCCTCAGGGTGGCCTGCCCCACGACGCTCCCGAGGAGAACCCCATGACCGAATCGATCGGATCGCCCGCCCTGTACGCGGGATTCACTGCCCTCGTCGCCGCCATGCTGGCGCTCGACCTGGGCGTCTTTCACCGCAAGGCCCACGCGGTCCGCTTCAAGGAAGCCCTGATCTGGAGCGTCGTCTGGATCAGCATGGCCATGGCGTTCAACGTCTGGGTCGGGGCCACTTTCGGGCCGCAGAAGGGCCTCGAGTTCACGACCGGCTACCTGATCGAAAAGGCGCTTTCGGTCGACAACGTCTTCATCTTCCTCGTCATCTTCTCGGCCTTCGGGGTGCCGGCGGCGTACCAGCATCGCGTCCTGTTCTGGGGCGTACTGGGCGCGCTGATCATGCGCGCCGGCTTCATCGCCGCGGGCGCGGCCGTGATGGAGGCGTTTCACGGAATCATCTACGTCTTCGGCGCGATCCTGCTGCTGACCGGCATCAAGCTACTGCGCGCCGGAACCCACGAGGAACACCCCGAGAGAAACCCGGTCTTCCGCTGGCTGAGCCGGGTCATCCCGTCGACGAGCGCGTACCACGGGCAGAAGTTCTTCGTTCGGTTGGACGGCAGGCGCCTGGCGACGCCGCTTTTCATGGTGCTGGTCCTGATCGAGATCACCGACGTGATCTTCGCCATCGACTCGGTCCCGGCGATCTTTGCCATCACCGGCGATCCGTTCATCGTCTACACGTCGAACATCTTCGCCATCCTGGGGCTGCGCTCGCTCTACTTCTGCATCTCGGGCTTCGTCTCGCGACTCAAGTACCTGAAGGTCGGGTTGGCGCTGGTCCTCATCTTCGTCGCCGCGAAGATGCTCCTTTCCGAGCTCTACAAGGTGCCGATCGGCCTGTCGCTGGGCGTCATCGCCGCGATCCTCGGCGGTGCGATCGCTGCGTCGCTGTGGGCGACGCGCAACGACCCGAAGCCGCCCCGGGCGGAGACGGCGCACGGAGACGAGAGCTGACGGGTTCCGGCCGAGTCAGCCCCCCTCCATCCACTCATCGATCGCCGCAAACGGCAGCGCCTTCGCGCCGAAGCCGAACGTGCCATGCTCGGCCAGTTCGCGCGACGCGGTGACGAATGCGCCGTACGCCGCGCGCGCCAGCGCCGAGCCGAGGCTGATCCGCCGCACACCGGCCGCCGCGAGGTTCGCCACCGTGAATGCGGGGATCCGGCCGGTGGCGAGCACGTTCACCGGCTTCGGCGCGACGGCCGCGCACACGGTGCGCACCGCATCGAGGTCCGGCAGACCGGGGGCGTAGAGCACGTCGGCGCCCGCATCGGCGAACGCGCGCAGCCGCGCGATGGTGCCGTCGAGGTCGGCGCGCCCGTGCAGGAAGTTCTCTGCCCGGGCGACCAGCACGAAGGGGAACGGTAGCGCGCGCGCGGCCGCAACGGCGGCTTGGATGCGCTCGAGCGCGTGGGTCGCCTCGTAGATCGGGTGCGCTTCGTCGCCGCCGGAGTCCTCGATCGAGCCGCCGACGGCCCCGGCGGCAGCCGCGCGCCGGATCGTTTCAGCGACGACGGCCGGCTCCGCACCAAAGCCGTTCTCGAGGTCGGCCGAGACCGGCAAGTCGGTCGCCGCGACGATTGTCCGCACGTGGTCGAGGGCCTCGTCGCGGGTCACCAGCCCGAGGCCGTCCACCCGACCGAGCGAGATCGCAAGCCCCGCGCTCGTCGTCGCGACCGCCTGGAAGCCGAGCCCGGCCAGGATGCGCGTCGTGCCGACGTCCCAGGGATTCGGCAGGACAAACGTCCCGGACGCATCGTGCAGCGCACGGAAGCGTCGCGCGCGATCGGCCTGGGTGGAACTCATGTGAACCTCGCCCTGCGGATGTTGATCGACGGGTGGTAGCTCACGCCGGTGCGCGGGAGCGCCGGCTCGCGGCGCAAGCGCAGCAACTCGCCCACGCCTGCCGTGGCGATCGCGATCGAAAGCGCCTCACCGGGGCAGGCGTGTGCCGCCGACCCGAACGTGAAGGTGCGGCGCTCCGGGCGAATTGGATCGAATCGATCCGGATCGGCGTTCGCCACGGGATCGCGATTCGCGGCGGCGAGGACGACGAGGATCGCGTCCCCGGCGGCGATGTCCTGGCCGGTGATCGTCGTCGGCACGAGCGCCCAGCGCCGGGTGTTCTGCACCGGAGCGTCGAAGCGCGCAACTTCGCGCACGATGTCGCCCAGGAGCGCGCTGTCGCTGCGGGCCACCGCGCGGAGCTCGTCGCGCGAGGCGAGCGCGAGCAGCGTATTCGCCATCAGGGCGGCCGTCGCTTCGCCCGACTGGACGAGCAGGCCGATACCGTTCGCCACCGCGTCGTCGACGACGCCCGGACCGCTTCCGGTGACCGGGCCCACCAATTCGAGCAGCCCGGCGGCGGCATTCGCGCCGCGCTTTGCGGCCCCCGAGCCTGGAGCCGCGACGAACGAGCCGACGAACGCGCGGGTCTGCGCCGTCGCGCCGGGCAGCAGGGCCGCGGGGATGCCGAGCAGGGCGCCGACGACCTGGAGCGGAAGTAGGATCATGAACTCCTCGGCCGCGAGCTCCGGGGCGAGGCCTTCGGCGTGTTCGCGACTGGCGCTGGCGACCCGATCGTCGTCGAACGCGGCGAGCATGCGCACCGCGTCATCGCGGCGTGCCGCGTGCTCGGGCCCGTCGCTCATGCGCGCGAAGCGGCTGAAGATCGCGCCCGCGGCCGTGCCTGCGATCGAAGGCGGAATCCGCTCCGCGGGCGGGCGGACGCTCAACGACTTGTCGGCGAGCACGGCCTCGACGGCGGTTGCACTCGTGGCAATCCACATGCCGAGTGCCTCGTCCCGCGCGATCCCGCCACGCGCGACAAGTCGCGCGTAATAGGGATACGGATCGGGATGGACGACCGCTGCGACCGCGTCGACCGGATCCGCGCTCACTCGCCCAACAGCGAGAGCTGCCGCGCCTCGCCCTTCGCATCGGCGACGGCCGCCCGCTCGTGCTCGAGCAGCGTGCGCTTGCGCGACATGCCGCCGGCGTAGCCGGTGAGCGAACCGTCAGCGCCGATCACGCGATGGCAGGGCACGACGATGGCGACCGGGTTCCGGCTGTTCGCCAGGCCCACGGCGCGCGCGCCGCCCTTGCTGCCGATCGCCTCGGCGAGGGCGCCGTACGAGCGCGTCTCGCCGGCGGGGATGGTGAGCAGCCCCGACCACACGCGTCGCTCGAACTCGCTGCCACGCAGGTCGAGCGCGAGTTCGTCCCCGCGCGGCAGGTCGCCGGCGAAGTAGCGGCGCAGCCACACGCGCACGGGCGCGAGCGGGCCGCCGCGGGCGCCCGCCTCGACGAGCGAATCGGGTGCGCCGCCCAGGTCCGGGAAGCGAGCGGCCAGGCGCGCGGCCAGCGAACGGGCGCGCCGCAGTCCGTCGAACTCGAGTTCGCACAGGCCGAGGGGCGACGCGACCGCGAGCAGCGGCCCCATCGGGGACTCGACGATGGTCCAGGTGAACTGATCGCTGCGCGTGGCGCGCGGAGCGCGGGCGGTGGTGCGGAGTGCGGCGACGGCCATGGCTCCTCCTCGGCGGCTTCATGTCTCGGGACCGCAGTCACCGTACCGCCGCCCGGGGACGTTGTCCCGCGCCATCGACGACCGGTGGGGCGCCACGTCCGAAACCGTCCGGTTCGGGCCGGCGGCGCGAGGCCACCCTCGACCCCGCCCCCCGCGGCCGGTACGATGGGTGGGTGATCGACACCCACTGCCACCTCGGCTCCTCGCGCTACAAGAAGGATCGCCCGGACGTGATGGCCCGCGCGCGGGCTGCGGGCGTGACCGCGTTCGTCGAGGTCGCCTACGACCTGCCCACCTCCGAGCGGTCCCTCGCGCTGGCGGGGGAACACGCCGACGTGTGGGCCACCGTGGGCATGCACCCGCACGAGGTGGCGACCGCGCCGGCCGATGCGTTCGAGCGGCTGGCGGCACTGGCGATGCAGCCGCGCGTCGTCGCGATCGGCGAGTGCGGGCTCGATTTCTACCGCAACCTATCGCCGGCGGACCTGCAGCGCGACTGGTTCGAGCGGCAGATCGCGCTGGCGCGCGAGCGCAACCTGCCGCTCGTCGTGCACAGTCGCGATGCGATGGACGAGACGATCGATCGTCTCGAGCGCGCCGCACCGCCGCGCGCCGGCGTGCTGCACTGCTACTCCGGCAACGCCGCCCAGGCCCGTCGCGCCGCCGATCTCGGCTTCGCGCTGGGCTTCGGCGGCGCGCTCACCTATGGCGACGCCGACCTCGAGGAGGCGGCGCGCACGGCGCCCGACGAGGCGTTGCTGCTCGAGACCGATGCGCCGTACCTGGTCCCCGAACCGCGCGACACCAAGCGCAACGAGCCTGCCCTGATCGGGCGAGTGCGCGCGAAGCTCGCCCGCCTGCGCGGGACGAGCGAGGAAGCGATCGATGAACTCACCACGCAAAACGCCACGCGGCTTCTTGCGCTTGGGACGGCCTGAGGAGCGGGTTCCTTTCGCCGATACGACGAATGTCCACGATCGCCTGCTGGCGCGCGGCATCAAGCCGCGCAAGAAGTGGGGCCAGAACTTCATCACGCGTCCCGAGATCGCCACCAAGATCGTCGATGCCGTGCACCTGACCGGTGACGAGGTCGTCGTCGAGATCGGCCCGGGCGCCGGCGCGCTCACCGGCCTGCTGGCCCAACGCGCCCGCAAGGTGGTCGCCATCGAGTTCGACGAGGGGCTCGCCGACCTGCTGGTCGAGGACCTGGGCGAGTGGTCGAAGGTCGAGATCGTGCGTGGCAACGTGCTCGACCAATCGCTGGCCGCGATCCGCGAGCAGAACGGCGGCGGGAAGCTCGTCGTCGTCGGTAACATCCCGTACTCGATCACGACGCCGATCCTCGAGTGGCTGATCGCCGGCCGCGAGCACGTCTCGCACGGCTCGTTGATGATGCAGAAGGAGTACGCGGCGCGCCTGGCAGCGGCCGCCGGCAGCGACGACTACGGGTCACTCACCGTCTTCGCGCGCTATTTCCTGATCCTCGAGCCGCTGTTCACCGTCCCGCCCGCGGCGTTCTGGCCGCGGCCGCAGGTCGAGTCGATGGTCGTCCGCCTGCGCTTCCGCACGACGCCGCCCGTCGAGGTGCCGGATCCGGACCGGCTGTTCGCCATCGTGCGCGCCGCGTTCGGGCAGCGGCGCAAGACGCTGACCAACGCCCTGATGCCCCTGTACGGCGACGATCGCGACCGGGTCGAGCGCCTTTTGCGTTCGGCGCACGTCGCGGGCAACCGGCGCGGCGAGACGCTCGACATCGACGAATACGCACGGATCGCGCGGCACGAGGCGCCGTACCGCGTCCCCGAAGAGTCGTGAGCGAGGACTCCGCCCGCCGGCCCTGGACGTCGCCGTCGCGGCTCTCCACGTTCCGCGACTGCCCGCGCAAGTACCGCTTCCAGCATGTCGAGAAGCTGCCCACCCGCCCGTCGCCGCACATGGACCTGGGCTCCAACGTGCATGCCGCGCTGCGCGACTGGTTCAGGCTGCCGCGGCTCGAGCGAACCTGGGAGCGCATGCTCGAGCTCTATCGCGCGGCCTGGCGCACGAACATGCCGGCGTTCCGTACCCGCAGTCGCGACGAGTTGCGCGAGTTCGGCGAGCGCGGCAAGGCGATGCTGCGGCGCTTCGTCGACGAGACGCCGGCCGACACGGAGCCGCTCGCGATCGAGAAGTGGGTGGGCCTCGACTTCGGCGACCTCGAGGTGAAGGGCAAGGTCGACCGTGTCGACCTGCTCCCCGACGGTAGCCTGCGCGTCGTCGACTACAAGACCGGCAAGTTCCCGAAGGATCCGGCCCGGATGGCCGACGAGGATCTCGCCGCGGTCGTCTACGCCGGCGGCGCCAGCCGCGACTTCGTCGGGGCACCCGTGGGAGCGATCGAATACCTGTACCTCGCCAGCGGGGAACGCCTCACCTTCCCCGTCGACGAAGCGTGGCGCGCCGAGCGCGAGCGCGCCGTCGGTGAACTCGCCCGGACGGTCCGCGCGGCCGAGGCGGACGACGCGTTTCCGGCGGTGCCCACGAAGCTCTGCGCCTGGTGTGACTTCGTGCGCCGCTGCCCCGAGGGACAGGCGTTCCTTGACGCGCACGACGCACGCCGATAGCGTGCCGCCCATGGCGCGTGCACCGCGGCGGGGGCGGGGCGGACGCACTTCCCCCCGCACGCTTCTCTTTCTCATGCTCGGCGTTCTCGGATTGTACGCCCTCGGCGAAGCCTTGCTCTTCGGCCGCTCCGAGGACGGCCTGGTCACGCGCGCCAACTTCGGGCTGCCTGTCGACGAGGGCGCACTCACGCGCTCGTTGTCGAAGACGATCAAGTCGACGCTCACCGAGTTCGGGATTCCGCCGGGCGCGCAGGTGATCCGCAAGCTCGACGGCAGCGAGGGCGCCGGCGCGCGGGTCGAGTGGATCGCCTACCTGCCCGGCCGCGCGTCGACTCTCCAATTGAACGCCCGCCTGACCGAGGCGCTGGGTGAACGCCACGCCCGCGTGCTCGACGCGTGGGAGGACACGCTGGCCACGCCCGGCTCGTCGGTGCACATGCTGGTCGGCGCCGGGAAGATCCGCACCCACGAGCTCATCTTGCAACGGCGCAACGATACCGACGGTGCACGCGAGTACGAGCCCGCACGGCTCTTTCTCGTGGTCGACGCGTTCGGCAGCGCGCTCAGCGACACGCTGGGCGCCCAATTCCTGGCACTCGACGTGCCGCTCACAGGCGCCGTGTTGCCGCGGATGCCATCGACGAAGGAGTGGGCGACCCGACTCCACGGCAAGCGCTACGACGTGCTCGCCCAGATCCCGATGGAGCCCGAGGGATACCCCAAGCGCGACCCCGGACCGGGCGCCGTCCTGGTCGACATGCAGTCCGGACAGATCCAGCGCACCGTTCGCAAACACCTGACGGACATTCCATACGTCGTCGGCGCGACCAGCTTCCAGGGCGCGATGGCGCTCGCCGACGGCGCGGCGATGACGGCGGTGATGTCCGAGCTTGATCGCGCCCGCATGTTCTGGCTCGATGCGCGCATCGTGCCGTCGTCGGTCGCCGCCGAGCGTGCGGCCGAAGCCGGCGTGATCACGTTTCGCATCGACCAGATTCTCGAGGCGCCGGGACGCCGCGACGCGGAGGTGAAGGCGATGGGTCG
>JANPEF010000095.1:0-33409 GCA_031431875.1 Candidatus Eiseniibacteriota bacterium
CGGCCGTCCCGGTCAGCGCACGGTAGACGGCGAGGCTGGCGCTCACCGGCGCCCCGCGACGAGCCCGGCCGCGAGCCCGGCCACGCGGGTGCTGGCTCCGGGGGTGCCGAGCAGGCCGCGCACGCGCCTCACGCGCGCCAGCGCCTGGGCGCGCGGCGCGCCATCGTCCCATTGCGGCAGCAGCGCCGCGAGGATGCGTGCGGGCGTCACCGCGGACTGCAGCAGCTCCGGCGCGACGTCCTCTCCGGCGACGATGTTGACCAGCCCGAAGCGCGGCAGGCGCACGACGCGGCGGGCGATCACATGCGAGATCGCCGCCATCCGGTAGACGACGACGAGCGGCGTGCCGAGCGCGGCGCACTCGAGCGTCGCCGTGCCGGAAGCGACGACGGCGGCGCGGGCATAGGCGAGTGCCTCGCGCGTGCCCTCCTCGACGACGCGCACGAACGGGCGCTCGGCCGCGGGGACGGCGGCCGCGAGACGGTGGCGATGCGCGGCGGACGCTGCGGCGACGACGGCGCGCGCGGTGGGACGGGCCCGGCGCAACGCGGCGAAGGTCCCGAGCAACGGCCCCGCCAGGCGTTCGACCTCCTGGTTGCGGCTGCCGGGCAGGAGCGCGAGCCACGGCGCTTCCGGATCGAGGTCGCAGGAGCGCGCGAACGTCGCGCGGTCGCGCGGCGGCTCGAGCCCGTCGAGCAGCGGGTGGCCGACGAACGTCGCAGCGACACCGTGTTCGCGAAAGAACGCCTCCTCGAAGGGCAGGATGACCGCGAGCCGGTCGACATCGCGCCGCAACGCGGCCAGGCGACCGCGCCCCCACGCCCAGACCTGCGGGGCGACGTACTGCAGGACGGGGACGCCGCGACCATGCGCGCGCGCGGCCAGGGGCAGGTTGAAGCCGGGAAAGTCGATGGGCAGGAACAGGTGCGTGCCGGCGGCGGCGCGCGCGGCGTCGCCGGCGCGACGGGCGTGGAGCAGCGCGGGGAGATGCCCGAGGATCTCGGCGAAGCCGACGACGGCGACGTCCTCCATGCGGGCCAGCGCGCGCACGCCCGCGGCGCGCATGGCCGGGCCGGCGATCCCCTCGAGTTCGAGTCCGGCGAGGGCGGGCTGCGCCTTCAGTGCGGTCGCAAGGAGCGCACCGTGGCGGTCGCCCGACGGTTCGCCGGCGACCAGCACGATCCGCCCGGGGCCGCTCATCGGGGCGGCGGAGGCGCCGCCGACCACCCCGCCAGCCGCGCGCGCATCGCCGCGCGCACCTGCTCGGCGACGGCGAGTGCGGCGCGACCCTCCTCGCCGCGCGCCAGGCCCAGCCTGCCGGGCCCCGCGTGTTCCCGTCGCGACACCGGGGACGCAGGATCGCCCGCGTGGCCGCCGGCGATGGCGGCGGCGAACGCCTCGAGCTCGAGCGTGAGCGGCAGGCCGGCCGGCGCCGCGAGCGCACGGCGGTCGAGCAGCGCGGTCCAGTCGGGAGCCGCGGCCTCGGGTGCGGGCGCCGCCCCCGCCGCATGCGCGGCATGAAGCGCGTAGACCTGCGCCGCCTGCGCCAGCGCCGCGGGGTCGACGACCAGCGACTCGGCGGTGCCGTGCAGGCAGTCGAGCGTGAAATAGGCGCGCTCGGCGAAGACGCGAATCTTTCGCAGCTTCTCGGGTGAGACGCGGCTTGCCGTGAGCGAGGCCACCGCACCCGAGGGGAACTCGAGTCGGGCGTTCGCCAGGTCCTCGCTCTCGGTCAGCACCGCGACGCCGATCGCATCGACGCGCATGGGCATTTCCCCGACGAATGCGAGGGCGAGGTCGATGTCGTGGATCATGAGGTCGAGCACGACGTCGACATCGGTGGCGCGGGGCGTGAACCCGGCGAGCCGGCGCGCCTCGATGTAGCGCGGCGCCGTGAGCGAGGGTGCAGCGGCGCGGACGGCAGGATTGAAACGCTCGGAATGGCCGACGAACAGGCCCCGCCGCGCCGCGCGGGCCCGCTCGATCAGCGCATCGGCGGCCGCGGTGGAGTCGGCGATCGGCTTCTCGACGAAGACGTGTGCACCGGCAGCGAGCGCGATCTCGGCCACGGCGCGATGGGCGACCGTCGGCACGGCGACGACGATGCCGTCGCAAGCGGCAGCGAGCGCTGCGGCCGAAGCGGCGACGGCGGTGCCGCACGCGGCGGCGGCCGCCGCGGCGCGCGCGGAATCGAGGTCGAACAGGCCGCTGAACTGGAGCGGGGCGTCGGCGCGGGCGGCCAGTTCACCCAGCGTGCGCGCGTGACGGGCGCCCAGCGCGCCCACGCCGATGAGGCCGATCCGCGGGCGGCTCATCGGGCCAGGCCACGCCGGGTGTCGAGCGCAAAGCCGATGAAGTGCTCGAGCTCGGGCGAGGGCGGCAGCTCGGCGCGCATGCGGGCCGTGGCCGCCTCGACATGCAGTTCGCTGCGGTACAGCAGCCGGTAGGCCTGTTTGAGCTCGGCGATACGCTCGGCGGTGAATCCGCGCCGGGCGAGGCCGATCGCGTTCAGGCCGATGGGCTTGAGCGGTTCGCCGGCGGCGCGGGTGTACGGCGCGACGTCCTGCGAGACGCGGCAACCGCCGCCGACCATCGAGTGGGCGCCGACGCGCACGAATTGGTGCACGGGCGTGAGGCCGCCGATGATCGCCCAGTCCTCGATCGTGACGTAGCCGGCAAGCTGCACGCCGTTGGCCAGGATGACGTGGTCGCCGACCACCGTGTTGTGCGCGATGTGGGCGTACGCCATGATCAGGCACTGCGCGCCGATCCGCGTCGTCGCGCCCTCCTCGCTGGCCAGGTTCGCGGTCGCGCCCTCACGGACGACGGTGTCGTCGCCGACGGTGAGGAACGTCGTCTCGCCGCGGAACTTGAGGTCCTGCGGCGGTCCGCCGAGCACGGCGCCGGCGTGCAGGCGCACGCGTGCGCCGACCGTGGTGTGGCCAGCGACGCGCACGTGCGAGTCGAGAACGGTTCCGGCACCCAGGACGACGTCCGGGCCCACCCAGCAGAACGGGCCCACCTTCACGTCGGCGGCGAGCTGGGCCCGCGGATCGACGACGGCGAGCGGGTGGACGTCCGCCATCAGCGTTCCACGATGCTGGACGTGAGGACCGCCTCGGCGACCAGCTGGCCGTCGACCGTCGCGGTGCCGCGCATGCGGCAGATGCGGCCCTTGAACTTGTCGACCGTGAGCTCGAAGCGCAGCACGTCGCCGGGCAGCACCGGCTTCCTGAACTTCGCCTCGTCGATGCCGATGAAGTAGACCAGCTTGCCGCTGGGATCGTCGACCATGTTGAGCAGCAGCACGCCGCCGCACTGCGCCATCGCCTCGATGATGAGGACGCCCGGCATGACCGGATGCCCGGGGAAGTGGCCGACGAAAAACGGCTCGTTGATCGTGACGTTCTTCTGCCCGACCACGCGCTTGCCTTCCTCGAGCTCGAGGATACGGTCGATGAGCAGCAGCGGGTAGCGGTGCGGCATCAGGTCGATGATCGAGCTGATGTCCCACTCGCCGCGCGGCCGCCCCGCGCGCCGGCCGGCCCGCGGGATCTCCTTTGCCAGCTTGCGCACGAACTCGACGTGCGACTGGTGGCCCGAGCGCGCCGCGATGATGTGGCCGAGGATCGGCCCGCCGAGCAGCGTCAGGTCCCCCATCAGGTCGAGCACCTTGTGGCGCACGAACTCGTCTGGGAAGCGCAGCCCGCCCTCGTTGACCACGCCGTGGTCGCCGATCACGACCGCGTTGGCGAGCGAGCCGCCGCGGATGAGCCCCGAGGCGCGCAGGGCCGCGACGTCGCGCTCGAGCACGAACGTGCGAGCCGGTGCGATCTCGCGCTCGAAGATCACGTCATCGATGTCCCAGCTCGCGTACTGCGTGCCCACGGCGGGGTGGTCGTAGTCGATGGTGAACGAGATGCGGAAGCGATCGGATGGCACGGCGGTCAACTCGATCGCGCCGTGGCGATAGGTGACCGGCTTCGAGATCTTGATGTGTCGCCGCCCGGCCTTCTGCTCCACGGTGCCGGCGGAGCGCAGCAGCGCCGCGATGGGGGCCGCCGAGCCGTCCTCCGGCTCGGCGATCTCCATCGCACTCGTCTCCATCAGCAGGTTGTCGATCCCGAGGCCCGAGACGGTGGCCAGCAGGTGCTCCATCGTGTGGATCTCGACGCCATTCTCGGCGAGGATCGTGCGCCGCCCCGCGCCCTTGTCGTAGACCGCGTTCTCGGGGCGCACGTGCACGCGCGGCTCCCCCGGCAGGTCCTTGCGGACGAAAACGAGGCCACTGAACTCGGCGGCGGGCCGCAACGTGACGGTGCTGGCGACGCCGGTGTGGATGCCGACGCCGTGGAGCGTGACTTCGCGTGCGATCGTGCGCTGCTGGCGCATGGACTCTCCGGGAACGAAGGGGGACGCGAGCGTCAGGGGCGGGCGCCGGCCGGGGTCGTGGCTCGCGCCGACTCCGGGTCGGACGCCGCGGCGGTGCCAGGAGATGCGGGCGTTGCGCCGGCGGCCGTGGCTCGGGCGGCCGGGCCGGGATCGCCTGTCAGGTCCGCCACTCTCTGCTCGAGGCGCAGGACGCGCTGCACGAGTTGCGGCAGGCGGGCGATCGACGCCTGCAGGCGCCGCTCGATGGCGTGCGGCCGGGCCGGGAACACGCCCGACATCACCGCGCCCGCCGCCACCGACTTGGTGACCCCGCCGCGCGTGGCGATGATCGCCCCCTCGCCGATCTCGATGTGACCGTTGACGCCCGCCTGGGCGCCGATGGTCACGTTGTCGGCGACACGCGTCGAGCCGGCAATGCCGCTCATCGCGGCGACGATCACGTTCTTGCCCAGCTCGACGTTGTGCCCGATCTGCACCAGGTTGTCGATCTTGGTCCCGGCGCCGATGCGCGTCGTGCCAGTGGTCGCCCGGTCGATGCACGTGTTGGCGCCCACCTCGACGTCGTCCTCGAGCACGACGTTGCCCACTTGCGGCACCTTGAAGTAGGTGCCCTCGTTGCGCGCGTAGCCGAAGCCGTCGGCCCCGACGATGGTGCCCGAGTGGAGCACGACGCGCGCGCCGAGCCGGCACTCCTCGCGCACGACCACCTGCGGGTAGAGGAATGCATCGGCGCCGATCTGCACGCGGTGCCCGACGTAGCACTGGGCCATCACGACCGCGCGATCGCCCAGCACCGCGCCCTCCTCGATCACCGCATGCGGCCCCACCGAGACGTCGTGGCCAAGGACGACGCCCGGGCCGATCACGGCGGTCGGGTGGACACCGATTGCCGGGCGCGGGCGCTCCTGGCGGAAGATGCGGACGGCCTTGAGGAACGCGAAGTAGGGATCGCGGGCGACCAACTGCGGGATGGCGCAGTCGGGCCGTGATTCGGCGAGCAGGACGGCGCTCGCCCCGGTGTCCCGGAGATACGGTTCGTACCGCGGGTTGACCAGGAACGTGACGTCCCCCCGTCGGGCCTCGCGCAGGCCGGCGACCCCGGTGATCTCCACGGTGCCGTCCCCGACCAGGCGGGCGTCGAGGAGGGTGGCCAGTTCGGCCAGGGAATGCGCAGTCATGCGGCTCCGTTCGGCATGGCGGGTCAGCGGGGAGTCGTCGCGGCGCCGGCAGGATCCTTCGCCAGCTCGGTCAGGACCCGGTCGGTCAGATCCAGCCCCTTCACTCCGAATATCACATTGCCGTCGGCCGCGTCCAGCACCAGGTCGTACCCCTCCCGGTAGGCGATCGTCTCCACGGCGTCGCGGATCTTGCCGATGACCTCCCGGGTCATCTCGTCGTTCATGCGCTGGACGCGCCCGCCGGGGCCCCAGAACTCCTGCACGAAGCGATCGTACTCGGAGACGGACTTGGACAGGGCGCTCTCCTGCTCGATCTTCTTGGAGTCGGTGACCAGGGCCTCCTGGTCCTTGATCTCGTTGCGCAGGACGTCGAGCGCCTTGCGGCGCTCGTCGGCCTCGGTGCGCCACGCGGTGATCTCGCGGCCGAAGCGCTCCTGGGCTTCCTGCGCGCCCTTGTAGGTCTCGAAGATGCGCTGCGAGTCGACGAACCCCAGGCGAACGTTCTGCGCCGCGGCCGGCGAGCTCGCGAGCAGGCTCGCGGTCACCAGGGCGAGGCCGACGAGGGCGCGGCGCAGCGCGGCGGGCAGTGCGGATCGAGGGATCATCGGGCCTCCGCCTAGAAGAAGAAGTTACCGAACAGGAAGTGACCCTTCCAACCCGGCGCGATGCGGTCGAAGCCGTACGCATAGTCGAAGCCGACGTTGCCGAGGATGGGGATCTCGACCCGCAGGCCGACGCCGGCACTCTTGTACCAGTCCCCGATGCGCACGTCGGCCACGCGGTTCCAGGTGTTCCCGCCCTCGGCGAAGATCAGGGCGCGCACCGGGTTCACGATCGGAAACTGCTGCTCGAGGGTGAGGATCGTGAACGCGCGACCGCCGGGATAGGGAGTCGGAACAAGGGCGAAGTTCAGGAGGGTCACCTCGGTGCCCGGGTTGAAGCGCGGGTAGTTGATGTTCTCGAGCGGCACGATCGAGTAGTCCTCGTAGCCGCGCAGCCCGTCGAATGTCACGCCGCCCAGCCGGAAGCGCTCGTACAACGGCACGGTCCCGCTGCGGATGACCGAGCCCAGCATGCCGCCGCGCACGCGCACCATGTTCGCCCATCCCTTGAGGAATGACTGCGAGTACCAGCGCGAGTCGAAGCGGACCTTGCTGAAGTCGTAGTCGCCACCCAGGAAGCTGCCGACGAACTCGTAGGACAGCGACCCCTTCTGCCCGCGGTTCGGGTAGAAGGGATGGTTCGTGCTGTTGCGCGTGGCCGACAACTCGATCCCCGAAGTCAACTGCTCCCCCTCGGTCTGCAGCGCGCGCAACGACGGAGTCGCGGTGGCCGGATTGTCGATCGTGATCGTCGTCGCCTCGAGCCGGTAGCGGATGAGCCCGCGCGTGTAGCGCAGGTGTGGGATGGGACGCCCCGACTGCAGTGAGAAGCCTCGCCGCCTCTCGAAGTACGCGGTGCTCGCGCCCGAGTTGACATCGCGCTCGCTGTAGTAGGCGGTGCCGCCCACCTGGGTCGGCGTGTTGCGGAACCAGGGATCGGTGAACGACAGGTCGACCGCACGCCGGCTGCTGCCGCGCTCGAGCTGGATGTTCACCGCCTGGCCGTTGCCGAACAGGTTGTTGTGGCCGAGGTTGACGAAGCCCGACAGCCCACCGTCCGACGAGTAGCCGGCGCCCGCCGACGCCGTGCCCGTCTGCTTCTCCTTGATCTTGAGGACGACGTCGACGTCCGTCGATTCTGCGGGCTGGAAGTCGACGCCGACGTCCTCGAAGAAGCCCAGGCGGAACACGCTCTGCTGCGTGTTGACCAGCTGCGAGCGGCGAAACAGGTCGCCCTCGTGCAGTTCGAGCTCACGGCGGATCACGTTTTCCTTCGTGTAGGTGTTGCCGGTGATGCGCACCTGGCGCACCTTCGACGGCGGCCCTTCGGCGATCTGGAACGTCACGTCGACGACATTCGAGTCGCGGACGAACTCGGTGGCCTCGACCTGCAGGTAGAGGAAGCCCTCCTCGGCGTACGCCGCGTAGGCGCCCTCCACCGCCTGGCGAATCTTCGTGCCGTTGTAGTACTCACCGGACTGCGGCTGCGGCAACGATGCAAGCGCCGGCGACTTGATGATCTCGTTGCCCGCCCAGTGCACTTCACCGGTGCGGTAGCGCGGGCCCTCGACGATCTTGTGCGTGAGCACCACGCCCCCGCCCTTGGGATCGTCGACGAACGGGGCCCGCTCGACGGTCACGTCGCGAAAGCCGTTCTCGCGGTAGAACGTGCGGATGCGCGTCTCGTCCTCGATGATGTTCTCTTCCTTCACCGTGCCGCTGCGGAACGGGAAGCCCTTCTTCTTCGACTTGAGCCGTTTGGCGAGCGCGTCCTCGCCAAAGGCGCCGATGCCTTCGAACGCAACCGCGGTCACCTGCGCCTTCTTGCCGTCGACGATGGCGAAGCGTACCCACACGCCGGCGCCGGTGCTGTCGGCGGTTGCTGTGACCGCGGTCGCGCGGTAACCCTCCTTGCGGTACTCGCTGAGGATCGAATCGCGGGCCGCGACCAGCAGTCGTGGGCGCCACGAGTCACCGGGGCGGAACCCGAGGTGAGGAAGCAGGTCTTCCTCCGAGCGCTTCTGGTTGCCCTCGAACGAGATGCGCGCAACCCTGGGCCGCTCGGCGACGGCGAGGACGAGATGGACGCCCGCCTCATCGGTCGAGCCGCGGACCTCGAGGTCGTCGAACAGCGACGTCTCCCACAGGCGCAGCAGGCCCGCCCGCACCTCGCGTGCGTCGTAGGGGCGGCCGACGCGGACCTCGAACGCGCGGGCGATCCGCACCGAGTCGATGCGGGCGCGGCCGGCGAAGCGGATCGAGGCGACGAGCGGCGCAGGCGTGCGGGGCGCCGCCGCCATGGACGAGTCCGCGGGTTCCATCCGCGGCGCCGGCAAGTTCCCCTGGGCCAGGGCCGAGCCGGTCCCAAGGACGAGCGCCCCGACCCCCGTCACGAGGGTCAGGGCGACGAGGTACGACAGGAGTTCGACGCGTCGGGCGAATCCCGTCACGCGCTGCCCCCCGTAGTCACCGCCTCGGTCGTGTCCGCGGGCTGGAACTGCAGTTCATCGCCGTTGCGGACCACGCGGATCTGGCGACTGCCCGCCAACGTGCCGCGCAGGATCGCCTCGGACAGCGGGTCCTCGATGAAACGCTGCAGCGCGCGCTTGAGCGGCCGCGCGCCGAGCGCGGGGTCGAACCCCTTCTCGACCAGGAAGGCAACTGCGTCGGGCGTGACGTCGAGCTTCATGTCCTGCGCCTTGAGCCGGCCCTCGAGCAGAGCCAGCAGGATGGTGACGATCTCCTCCATGTGCGCACGGGTCAGTGGGTGGAACACGATGACGTCATCGACGCGGTTCAGGAACTCGGGGTTGAACGCGCGCTTCAGCTCTTCGGTCACCGTGCTCTTGATCTTCTCGAACTGCTGGTTCCCCTCGTCCGCGCGGGTGAAGCCCAGCTGCTTGCTGCCGGTGATCTGGCGGGCGCCGAGGTTCGAGGTCATGATGATCACGGTGTTCTTGAAGTTCACCTTGCGCCGCGTCGAGTCGGTGAGCAGGCCGTCGTCGAGCACCTGCAGCAGCACGTTGAACACGTCGGGGTGTGCCTTCTCGATCTCGTCGAGCAGGACGACGCTGTACGGCTTGCGGCGCACCTTCTCGGTGAGCTGGCCGCCCTCGTCGTAACCCACGTAGCCCGGGGGCGCGCCGACCAGGCGACTGACCGAGAACTTCTCCATGTACTCGGACATGTCGATGCGGATCAGGGCGTCGTCGTCGTTGAACAGGAAGCCGGCGAGAGCGCGCGCCAGCTCGGTCTTCCCCACGCCCGTGGGCCCGAGGAAGATGAACGAGCCGATCGGCCGCTTGGGATCGCGCAGGCCGACGCGGTTGCGCCGCACGGCGCGGGCGACGGCAGAGACGGCCTCCGCCTGACCGACGATGCGCTTGGAGAGCATCGATTCCATCATCAGGAGCTTGGCCGACTCCTCCTCCTCCAGCTTGACCACCGGGATCCCGGTCATCACCGAGACGACGGCCGCGATGTCGTCGCCGCCGACCTCGACGTCCTTGTCGCGCTTCGCCTCCATCCAGCCCTTCTTGAGCTCCTTGAGGCGGGTGCGCGTCTCCTTCTCGCGGTCGCGCAGCTTCGCCGCCTTCTCGTACTCCTGGGCGCGGATGGCGGCCTCCTTCTCCTTGACCAGCTCCTCGAGTTTCTGCTCGAGCTCGCGGATCTCGGCCGGCACGGTCGACACCGAGAGGCGGGCACGGGCCGACGCCTCGTCGATCACGTCGATCGCCTTGTCCGGCAGGAAGCGGTCGTTCATGTATCGGTCGGCCAGCTTGACCGCCTGCTCCACCGCATCGTCGGTGATGTGCACGCCGTGGTGCGCCTCGTACTTGTCACGCAGGCCCTTGAGGATGGTGATCGCGTCCTCGATCGACGGCGGATCGACGGTGATGGGCTGGAAGCGGCGTTCGAGCGCGCCGTCCTTCTCGATGTACTTGCGGTACTCGTCGAGGGTGGTCGCGCCGATGCACTGCAACTCGCCGCGGGCCAGAGCTGGCTTGAGCATGTTCGAGGCGTCGATGGCGCCTTCGGCCCCGCCGGCGCCGACGATGGTGTGCAGCTCGTCGATGAAGATGATCGCGTCCTTCGACTCGCGAATCTCGTTCATCACGGTCTTGAGCCGCTCCTCGAACTGGCCGCGATACTTGGTCCCCGCGACGACGGCTGCCAGGTCGAGCGTGACGATGCGCTTGGCCTTGAGGCTCTCGGGAACCTTGCCCTCGATGATGCGCTGGGCGAGGCCCTCGGCGATCGCCGTCTTGCCCACGCCCGGCTCGCCGACCAGCACCGGGTTGTTCTTCTTGCGCCGCGACAGGACCTGGACGACCCGCTCGATCTCGTTCTCGCGGCCGATCACCGGGTCGAGCTTGCCCTCGCGGGCGAGCGCGGTGAGGTCGCGGCCGAACTGGTTGAGCGCCGGCGTCTCGGGCCGCTCCTCGCGGTCCGCGGAGGTGTTGGTCGGCGTGCCGCCGAGCAGCTTGAGCGTCTCCTCGCGCACGCGCTTGCGGTCGACGCCGAGTTCGAGCAGGACCTTGGCGGCCACCCCCTCCCCTTCGCGGATCAGCCCCAGCAGCAGGTGCTCGGTGCCGACGTAGTTGTGGCCGAGCGAGCGCGCCTCCTCGACGGCCAGCTCGAGCACGCGCTTGGCCCGCGGGGTGAACGGGATCTCGCCGATCGTCATGGTTCCGCCCGAGGATGAGACCATGTTCTCGACCGCCTGACGGATGTGGTCGAGGTCGACGCCCAGGTTGTTGAGCACGGTGGCGGCGATCCCCTCGCCCTCGCGGATGACGCCGAGCAGCAGGTGCTCGGTGCCGATGTAATCGTGCTGCAGCCGGGCGGCCTCTTCGCGCGCCAGGTAGATGACCTTGCGAACCCGTTCGGTGAACTTGTCGTGCATGACCCTGGGCCTCCTCGCGGGTGCTACCCGCGTCCGCCATCGCCGGTTTCGGAAATCGCGCGCTCCAGTCGAGCCCGCACGAGTTCGGCGCGAAGAAGATTCCGTTCGGGCGCCTCGAGGGCGCGGCCGGCGCCACGCTGCAGGTGCGCCGGCTGGGTGAAGACGAGCAGTTCGTTGACCACGGCCAGCGGCGGCAGCCCGGCAAATCCGAGCGCCACCCCCAGGCGGATCGCGGAACAGAGGTTGATCACTTCCTGGCTCGACATGTTGCGGCCGTAGCGCAGGCTTCCATAGGCACGCCAGACCTTGTCCTCGATCTGGGTGCGAGCGTCGCGCAGCATCACGTCGCGCGCCCGTTCCTCGTAGTCGAGGATCTGGCGGGTGACGCGATCGAGGCTCTCGATGCTCTCCTGCTCGCTGTGGCCGAGCGTCGTCTGGTTCGAGAGCTGGAAGAGGTTGCCCATCACATCGGATCCCTCGCCGTAGAACCCGCGCACGGCGAGCCCGACCTGCATCACCGACTTGAGCACCTTGTCGATCTGCTTGGTCAGCACGAGCGCCGGCAGGTGGATGAGCACCGAGGCGCGCATGCCCGTCCCGACGTTCGTCGGGCAGGCGGTGAGGTAGCCCAGTTCGTCGGTGAACGCGTACTCGAGCGCGGCTTCGAGCTCCTCGTCGGCGTGTTCGGCGACGGCCCACGCCTCGGCCAGCTGGAAGCCCGAGCACAGGGCCTGCAGCCGGACGTGATCCTCTTCGTTGACCATCACCGACAGCCGCTCGCTCGGCCCGATGTAGAGGCCGCGCGGGCGGGCGCCGTCGGACAGTTCGTGCGACACGAGGTGCCGCTCGACCAGGAACTGCCGCTCGATCGGCGTCAGCTCGTGCATGCGCAGCAGGCCGCCCCCGGCGAACGACACCGAGTCCTTCGCCGCGCGCTCGACCGCGCCGAGCACGCCGACGAGTTGCTCGTCACGGGCGCGGTGCGAGAACGGCACGCCGCTCAGGTTGCGGGCCAGCCGCACCCGGGTGGAGACGACGAGGTCCGCGCGCGGGCCACTGCCGTCGAGCCAGGGGCCGGGATTGCGGGCCAGGGTGTCGAGATCCATCACGCCTCCGCCGGGCCGGTCGCCGCGCCCTGCTGCTTCTCGAGTCCCTTGATGCGGTCGCGGATCTCGGCCGCGCTCTCGAAATCCTCGCGCTCGACGGCCCGCTGCAGGTCGTCGTACAGGTGCGACAGGGCGCGGGCGGGCGACGGGGCGGCCTCGGCGTGCAGAGGCAGCTTGCCGACATGGCGGGTGGAGCCGTGAATCCGGCGCAGGAGCGGGCGCAGCTTGCTCTGGAACGCGACATAGCAGTCCGCGCACCCGAGACGCCCCGTGTCCTTGAACGCCGAGTAGTGCATGCCGCAGGACGGGCACTGCACCGGACCCACGCGCTCCTCCTCGGTGGTGGACATCTTGTCCACCATCGTGGCGAGCAGGTCGGCGATCGAGAACTTGGGCGTCGCCGGCACGCCGACGAGACCCCGCTCCTCGGCGCAGGCGCGACAGAGGTGCACTTCCGTCATCCGATTGTCCTGGACGTTCGTGAAGTGCAGCTGGGCCGGATTCTTATGGCAGCTCTGACATTGCATCGGCGTTCGGGCCTCCCTCCGCAGAGAGCGTCCCCCGGATCCTTCCGGCCTGACCGCGCCGGGATGTCCTTCCTGCATCCAAAGTTAGCACGCTGTCCGCGAGAGCAGAAAGCCTTTCATTGTGGGTCGCAACCAGCACCGCAGGACCGTCTTGCGCCACCGCCACGAGGAGCGCGTGGAGGCGGTCGGCGTTCTCCCGGTCGAGGTTGCCCGAGGGCTCGTCGGCGAGCAGGAGGCGCGGCCGGTTGATCAGGGCCCGCGCCACCGCCACCCGCTGCGCCTCGCCGCCCGAGAGCTCGCCCGGCCTGTGCGCCGCGCGTGCGGCGAGCCCCACGCGATCGAGGGCGGCGAGCGCGTCCCGTCGCACCTCGGCCTCGGGGCGGCGGGCCAGACGGCCGGGCATCATGACGTTCTCGAGGGCGTCGAACTCGGGTAGCAGGTGATGGAACTGGAAGACGAATCCCAGCGTGCGCGAGCGGAAACGCGCCAACTCGGCCGGCCCACAGGCGAACAGGTCGCGCCCGTCGATCCACACGCTGCCGGCGTCGGGCGTGTCGAGGCTGCCGACGATGTGCAGCAGCGTGCTCTTGCCCGTGCCCGAGGCCCCGAGCAGCACGACCACCTCGCCGGGGGCGACTTCCAGGTCCACGCCGCAGAGGACGGGCAGGCGGCCGCCGTCGGGGAGCGGATACGACTTCTCCACCCCCCGCACGGCAAGGACGGGTGGCTGTGGCGCGCGCGCGTCGTTCATGCCTTCCTCAGCGAATCAACCGGGGTGCGCCGCGAAGCCCACCACGCGGGGTAACCCGCCGCCGCCAGGCACAGCAGCAGCGTGATGGCGATCACGAGGACGACGTCCCCCGCCTCGACCCGCACGGGCAGCGTGGACAGGAAATAGACGTCGCTCGGGATGTCGATGAAGCGGAAGCGCGCCAGCGCCCAGCAGCCGGCGAGGCCCAGCGCCGCGCCGAGAACGGTGCCGACGACCCCGATCCCCAGCCCCGCGACGAGGAAGATCCGGACGATGTCGCCCTGCGACGCGCCCATCGCCAGCAACGCACCGACGTCGTGGCGTTTCTCCATGGCCAGCAGGATCAGCGTGCTCACGATGTTGAGCGCGGCGACGAGGACGATCAGGGCGAGGATGAGGAACATCGTCGTCTTCTCGATCTTCATGAAGCGGAAGAGGTTCGCGTTCTGCTCGATCCAGTCGCTGCTGCGGTACGGATAGCCGCCGACGTCGCGCACGACGGTGCGGGCCACGTCGGGAGCGGCAAACAGGTCGTGGAGCTTGAGCTGGATGCCGGTCAGCCCGGGCGTGTCGAACAGGTCCTGCGCCGCCGCGATCGACACGTAGGCGAGCGACGAGTCGTACTCGAACAGGCCCGACTCGAAGATGCCGACGACGCGGAACGGGCGCAGCCGCGGCACGAGGCCCAGCGGCGAGTCGACTCCACTCTGCAGCGTGGCGAGGACGACCTGGTCGCCCACGCCCGCCCGCAGGCGCGACGCCACCTCGATTCCCAGCACGACGCCCGCGGCGCTGTCCGCGGTCGACTCGGGAATGACTTCGAGCGCCGGGTGGATGTCGCGCGCGACCGTGGTGACCATGCGCTCCTGGCGCAGGTCGACGCCCTTGACGATGATGCCGTCGGCCATGCCCTCGCGCGTGATCAAGGCCTTGGCATAGACGAACGGCGCGACGCCGGCGACGTCCTTGCGGGCGCGCAGCTTCGCCATCGCCACGGTCGTGTCGCTGATGCCCGCGGGATCGTAGGACAGGAGCAGCACGTGCGCGTTGGTGCCGGCGATGCGGTCGCGCACCTCGGTTTCGAAGCCGTTCATGACCGCGGGAACGATGACCAGCGCGGCGACACCGATGGTCACGCCGAGGATCGAGATCCACGCCAGCAGGTTGATGAAGCCCGACGTGCGGCGGGTGCGCAGATAACGGCCGGCGATGTGGAGGGTGACGTCCACCCTATTCCGCGGCCCCGTCGCCCGGCGCGTCCGGACCGTCCTCGAGCGCGGCGCGTCCCTCCTCCGGACGCAGGGCCGGGAAGAGCACGACGTCGCGGATCGAGCGGCTGTCGGTGAGCAGCATGACCAGGCGATCGATGCCGATCCCCAGCCCGCCGGTCGGCGGCATGCCGTACTCGAGCGCCCGGATGAAGTCCCGGTCGAGCACCTGCGCCTCGTCGTCGCCGGCGTCCTTGCGCTCCATCTGGAGGCGGAACTGGCGCTCCTGCTCGGCCGGGTCGTTCTGCTCGCTGAACGCGTTGCCGATCTCCATGCCGCAGACGAACGGCTCGAAACGTTCGGTCACCGCCGGCGCGCCGCGCTTCACCTTGGCCAGCGGCGAGATCTCGCGCGGGTGGTCGACCACGAACGTCGGCTGGATCAGCGACGGCTGGACGAGCGCGCTGAACAGCTCGTCGAGCATGCCCCCCGCCCCGCTCCCCGCGCGCGCCTCGAGGCCGTGCTTCGCGCACAGGCGGCGCATGCGCGCCTCGTCCATGTCCGCGACGTCCTCGCCCACGGCTTTCGTCACCGACTCGAGGATCGACACCTCGGGCCACGGCGGAGTGAAGTCGAGCTGCCGGCCCTGGTACTCGACGACCAGGCCGCCGGTGAGCGCCTCGGCACAGCGGACGATCATCTCCTCGGTCAGGCGCATGATCTGCCGGTAGTCGGCGAACGCCTGGTAGACCTCGAGCATGGTGAACTCGGGGCTGTGCGATTTGTCGATGCCCTCGTTGCGGAAGTCGCGCGCGAACTCGTAGACCCGGTCGAACCCGCCGACGAGGCAGCGCTTGAGGTAGAGCTCGTTCGAGATGCGCAGGTAGAGGTCCATGCCGAGTGCGTTGTGGTGCGTCGTGAATGGCCGGGCGAACGCGCCGCCGTACAGCGGCTGCAGCACCGGCGTCTCGACCTCGAGGAAGCCGCGCCCATCGAGGAATCGGCGGATCGTCTGGTGGAGCAGCGCACGCCGGCGGAACACCTCGCGCACCTCGACGTTCATGAACAGGTCGGCGTAGCGCTGGCGGTAGCGCGTCTCGGGGTCGGACAGCCCGTGCCACTTGTCGGGCAGCGGGCGCATCGACTTCGACAGCAGCACGAGTTCGGTCGCCTGCACCGTGATCTCGCCGGTGCGCGTGCGGAATACCGGCCCCTTCACGCCGACCCAGTCCCCGACGTCACACAGGTCCCAGAGCGCGTAGCCGTCGGGGCCGAGCACGTCGGCGCGGCAGTACACCTGAACGCGCGCGCTGGCGTCGAGCACGTGGCCGAACCCGGCCTTGCCATGGCCGCGGCGCGCCATCAGGCGCCCCGCGACCGCGACGACGGCGCCCGGCTCGGTCGTGACGGCGTCGCCCAGGTCGAGCACCTGCTGCGCGCGGTGCGTCGCATCATAGGAATACGGGTACGGCTCGATGCCGCGGGCGCGCAGCGCGTCGAGCTTTGCCTGGCGCGCCTCGCGCCAGCCGAGCGCGGCCTCGCCGGGCGCGTCCACGCGCGTCTCGTCCGGGCCGCTCATCGCGCCCCCGCCAGCGGCGCGCCGTTCGGCGGGCCCTCGAGGGCGAGCTTCGCGGGGTCCTCGTCGCCGACGATCGGGTACTTGCCGGTGAAGCAGGCGTCACACCAGCCCGTCGGATCGCTCTCGCACGACTTCATGCCCGCTTCCGAGAGGTAACCGATGGAGTCGACGCCGAGGAAGTGCGCGATCTCGTCGCGCGACAGGCGCGCGCCGATCAGCTCGCTGCGGCTCGGCGTGTCGATGCCGTAGAAGCACGGCGAGGCGACCGGCGGCGAGCCGACGCGGAAGTGCACCTCGCGCGCACCGGCCTTGCGCACAAGGGCGACGAGCTTCCGGGACGTCGTCCCGCGCACGATCGAGTCGTCGACCATGATGACGCGCTGGTCGCGCAGGATCGCCTCAACGGCGTTGAACTTGACGCGCACCGAGTGATCGCGCACTGCCTGCGTCGGATGGATGAACGTGCGCCCGACGTAGTGATTGCGGATCAGGCCCAGCTCGTAGGGGATCCCGGAGCGCTCGGCGTAGCCCAGCGCGATCGAATTCGACGAGTCGGGCACCGACATCACGAGGTCGGCCTCGATCGGGTGCTCCTCGGCGAGGCGGCGGCCAAGCCGGCGGCGCACCCGGTCGACGGTCTCACCGAACACGACCGAGTCGGGACGCGAGAAGTAGATGTGCTCGAAGATACAGCGCCGTGCCTCGCGCGGCGGCAGCAGGGCGCGCGTGGCCAGCCCCTGCGCGTCAAGGCGCACGAGTTCGCCCGGCGCCACCTCGCGCAACATGGTTGCGCCGAGCAGGTCGAGGGCACAGCTCTCGGAGGCGAGCACGTGGGACCCCGAGTCGAGGCGACCGAGCACGAGCGGGCGCCAGCCGTGCGGATCGCGCAGGCCGTACACCGCCGACGTGGTCATGAGCACGAGCGAGTAAGCGCCCTCGACCTGGCGGCAGGCCGCGGCGAGGCGATCCTCGAAGGTGCCGTCGGCCTGGGCCATCAGGTGCAGGAACACCTCGGTGTCGAGCGTGGTCTGGAACAGCGAGCCCGATTCCTCGAGCCGCCGCCGGAGCGATCGCGCATTGACCAGGTTGCCGTTGTGCGCGATCGCCACCTCGACGCCACGGAAGCGCACCGTCAGCGGCTGCGCGTTCGTGAGGTTGAGCCCACCCGTCGTCGAGTAGCGATTGTGGCCGATCGCCTGGCGCCCGGGCAGGCGGGCCAGCCGGTCGGGCGTCATCACGTCGGCGACGAGCCCCAGGCCCTTCTCGATGAAGAAGCGGCCGTCGTGTGCGGTCACGATGCCGGTCGACTCCTGACCGCGGTGCTGCAGCGCGTACAGGCCGAGCTGCGCCAGCTCACTGGCACGATCGGCGCCGTGGATGCCGAACACCGCACACTCCTCACGCCACTCCGCCATCGCTCCCTCCCGCGGGCGCCGGCGCGCCGATCGAGTCCGCCGCCGGCAGCGCCGGTCGGTCCCAGGCATGGACGAACAGTCGCGCTTCCTGCGACTGGGGCTGCACGAGCAGGCCGGTGTGCCGACGCTTGGCGAAGGCCGCGGTCTCGAGCAGCGTCGGCACGTCCTCGCCGCGCTCGACCGGCCAGGCCAGCGTCCACACCGTGCCACGGCGCACCTTCCAGCGACCGCCGAGAGCGTGTCCGAGCGTCAGCGCATGAGCGCGGCTCTCGCTCGCGCCGCGATCGACCGCGACGACGTGGCCGATCGACGGCCCGCTCTCGGGAGCGGCATCGTCGAGCAGCTTGCCGCGGTCCCGGCTGGGGTTCATGAACAGGTTCGAGGTGCGCATCCATGTCTCGAAGCGGGCGTGGCGCTCGGCGCCCGCGGCCGCATCCTCGGCGTCGTCGCCGGATTCGATCTCCCACAGGTCGGCGCGCCCCACGCGCGCCGGCGCGTCCTGCCCCATCAGGAGCTGGAGCGTGTGGCCCGCGGTCCACGCGGCGGGATCGAGTTCGAGTCGCTCGACCCATAACTGCAGGATGCGTCCGTTCACCGCACCTCCATGCGCTCTCGCGTCGACACCCCGAGGTGCCAGGCGAGGCCGAGAAACAATCCGTGTCCGGGGCCCGCCGCGGCGAGGCCGGCCACGTCGCCGCGGGCGCGCCGCCGCCGATCTCCCCACGGACCAGGCAGGTCGAGCGGAACCTGCAGCAGCCGATCGGCTCGTTCCGGGTGCGGCATCAGGGCGAGCACGTTGCCGGCGGCGTTGGTCACGCCGGCCGCGTCGGCCGCGGAGCCGTTGGGGTTGTCCGGCCACACGACCGGCTCCCCTGCTCTTGCCGCAGCGTACGCGAATGGCACGGCTCCGCGGGCGGAAAGCTCCGGCAGGCGCCCCGGGTCGCGCGCGGTGAAGCGCCCCTCCCCATGGGCCATCGGCATCGGCACGCGTTCGCCGGGTGCGTAGGCCTCGGTCCACAGCGATCCGGTGCGCGCCTCGAGCGTGACCCAGCGCGAGAGATACCCGTCGCGGTCGGGCAGGCGGTTGGTCGCGAGCGCAAGCGCGATGCGATCCTCGCCGGGCGCGCCGCCGGGCACGAGGCCGGCCTCGACCAGGATCTGCGCGCCGTTGCAGATGCCGAGGATGGGCGTGCCGCGATCGGCTGCAGCGGCGAGCACGTCGAGCCGCGGGTCCTTCGCCGCGACCGCCCCGGCGCGAACGCGATCCTGGTAGGAGAATCCGCCCGGCAGCACGTAGGCGGCGAAGCCCTCGAGTGCGGCCGGCGCCGCATCCCAGCCGACGAGCGCGGGCGACAGCCCGGCGGCGGCCAGGGCACGCATGGTCTCGTCCTCGCAGTTCATGCCGGGCAGGCGCACCACGGCGACCGTCGGCGCGGCGTGGCGGATCACGCGATCACCTCCGTCGATACGGTGAATGCGGCTACAAGAGCGGTGGACCAGGCGGCGTGGAGCGGGGCACGCTCGAGTTCGGCCACGTCCAGGCCGGGCGTGTGCAATCGCCAGTGCGGCACGGCGTCGACCGTGCCCAGGCGCCCGAGCGAAACCCCGAGCGCCCGGGCCCAGGCCTCGAGCTCGGGGAGATCGGCCGAGTCGACCTCGAGCACGAAGCCGGGCTCCTCGGAGAACCACGCCTCGACACCGCCAACACTCACGACCGTCCACGGCGCAATATCTGCCGTGAAGCCGAGTTCCCCGCCCGAGGCGAAGGACATCTCGGCCAGCGCCTGGACGACGCCGCCTTCCGACACGTCATGCGCTGCGAGCACCCGGCCCCGCGCATGGGCCGCGACGACGAGCGCAATCTCGCCGCGCTCGCGGCCCGGCGCGAACGCCGGGAGCGCGCGCCCCGCGATCCCGTGACGCTCTGCGTAGACCGAACCGCCGAGTGCGCCGCGCGGTGGACCGACGAGCAGCAGCACACTCCCGGCCGTCTTGAAGCCCGGCGTCGAGTGGTGCGAGACGTCGGGGAAACGGCCGAAGCAGGCGACGATCGGCGACGGCGGGATCGCTGCACCCGCCTTGTCTTCGTTGTAGAGGCTCACGTTTCCACTGACGAAGGGCAACGGCGGGAGCTCGCCGCGCACGCGGGCCGCCCACGCCTCGACCCCCTCGTCGATGCCCAGCTCCGGCAGCGTGCCGAGGCCATGGGCGGCGGCGGCGAGGCCGGCAATCCCGCTCGTCAGCGCACCCATGACCGACGGGTCCTCGGGCCGGCCGTAGTTCAGGCAATCTGTGAGGCACCACGGGTAAGCACCGATGGCGGCGACGTTTCGCGCTGCTTCGCCCACCGCAAATGCCGCCCCCAGCCGGGGATCGAGCGCGCCCAGCCGCGGGTTTCCGTCGACACTGACCGCGAAGCCGAACGGCGCCCCCGGCACGGGCGCCACGGCTCCGGCGTCGGCCTCCCCGGCGCGCACGAAGGTGACGCCGCGCACCTCGGGGTCGTAACGGCGGAAGAGCGGGGCGCGGGAACAGAGTGCAGGAGAGGAGAGGGCTGCGGCGATCTCGGCGGCGAGTTGGGCGGCAGAGGCCTGGCCGGCCTCGCCGGCCGGGATGGCTTCGTCGTCGAGTGGCTTCACGATCGCCTCGCGATCGCGGCGGACACCAGACGTGAGGAACGACACCGGGCACTCGACGACCGTCTCGCCATGCCACGCCGCGCGATAGACCCCGTCGCTGCGCGTGCGTCCGACGACGGACGCGCCGGCGCCGGGATAGATGTCCCCCAGCCGGAAGCGGTCGCGGAAAAGGGCGACGACCTCGTCGCGCACCTCCCACGGGACGACCCAGCAGAAGCGCTCCTGCGTCTCGGCACAGAGCAGCACCTCGGGCGGCAGCGGGTCGGCCACGCGATGCGCGCCGTCGAGGAACACGTCGACCCCGACGCCACCGGCATCGGCCAACTCGCTGGTGACGCAGGCGATGCCACCGGCGCCCAGGTCCTTCCAGCCGATTGCCCAGCCGGCGGCCTTCGCGCGTTCGAGCACGGCGGCGTTGGCCACGGCGAGTACGCGCTTGAGGAAGGGATCGGGCAACTGGACCGCGCCGCGCTGGTCGGTCGAGTCGTCGAGCACACCCGACGAGAACGCGGCGCCACCGAAGCCCGAGGAGTCGGTCGGCTTGCCGACGAGCACGAACGCGTAGTCGCCCGGCCCCGGCACACGCGAACGCACCAGCGAGTCCGCCTCGACCACGCCGACGGCGACGACGTTGACCAGTACGTTGGCGTCGAAGCCCGCGTCGAACACCAGGTCGCCACCGAGGTTCGGCACGCCGAGCGCGTTTCCGTAATCGGCGATCCCGCCGACCACGCCGGCCAGGATCTCGCGCGCGAGCAATCCCCCACCCCGCCGACCCGTGCCCATGCGCAGCGCGTCGAGCACGCCGACGACCTCGGCGCCCATGCAGTAGACGTCGCGCACGATGCCGCCCACGCCAGTGGCCGCACCCTCGTAGGGCACGACCTGGCTCGGGTGGTTGTGGCTCTCGTGCGCGACGACCAACAGCCAGTCGCGACCGGCATGCGTGCCGAGCGTCACCGCGCCGGCGTCTTCGCCGGGTCCGAGCACGACCTGCGGGGCCTCGGTGGGCAGGCCCTTGAGCAGGTGGCGCGTCGACTTGTACGAGCAGTGCTCGCTCCACATCGTATTCATGATCACCAGCTCCGCCCAGCGCGGGGTGCGTCCCAGGCGCTCGACGAGCAGGCGCAACTCGGAGGCATCGAGGCGGATGCCGGCGGGTGCGAGGCGCGCCGCCAACGCGCGACACGACGCCTCGTCGCGAAAATCGGCAAGGTCGTAAGGCGCGGGGCGCGCGGCGGCGGCGGTCACGCGGGCTCCACGACGGCGCGGGCGCGGGCGAACAGGGCGTCGACGGATTGCAGGTAGAACTCGACGTCGAAGCAGGCGGCAAGTCCGTCGCCCAGCTTCGCCTGCACCGCCGGCTCGGCGGCAAGCAGCGCAGCGAACACGCCCTCCCCCCGCCACGCCCTCATCGCGCAGTCCTGCACGACGGCATACGCCTCCTCGCGCACCATCCCGGCCGCGGTCAGCGCCAGCAGGACGCGCTGCGAGAACACGAGGCCGCCGCTGGCGTCGAGATTGGCGCGCATGCGCGGGGCATCGACGCGGAGTCCCTCGATTACCCACGCGAGGCGGTCGGTCAGGTAGTCGGCGAGCAGGAATGCGTCGGGCAGCACGACCCGCTCGACCGACGAGTGGCTGATGTCGCGCTCGTGCCACAGGGCGACGTTCTCGAGGCCCGCGGTCGCGTAACCACGAAACAGCCGCGCCAGCCCGGTGATGCGCTCGCAAACGACCGGGTTGCGCTTGTGCGGCATCGCCGAGCTGCCCTTCTGACCGGCGCCGAACGGCTCCTCCAACTCGCGCACCTCGGTGCGCTGCAGGTGTCGGATCTCGGTGGCGATGCGTTCGTAATTTGCCGCCAGGTGCGCCAGCGCGGCAAGCAACGAGGCATGGCGATCGCGGGCGACGACCTGCGTCGCCACCGGCTCGGGCACGAGGCCCAGCGCCGCACAGAAGCGTTCCTCGACCGCGAGCGGCAGGTGCGCCGCCTGGCCGACCGCGCCCGAGAGCTTGCCCACCGCTGTCTCGCCCAGGGCGGCGGCCAGCAGGTGGCGCGAGCGCGCGAGCGCGGTCGCCCAGCCCAGCACCTTGAGCCCGAAGGTCATCGGCTCGGCATGCACGCCGTGCGTGCGGCCGACCATCACGGTGCGACGATGCCCCTCGGCCAGCGCGAGCAATGCAGTGGCGAGGCGGTCGAGACCCGGCGCGAGCGCGCGTCCCGCCTCGCCGATGGCGAGGGCGAGTGCGGTGTCGACCAGGTCCGACGACGTCATCCCCTGGTGCAGGAATCGCTTCTCGGCGCCGAGCGACGCCCCGACGTCGGTGAGGAACGCGATCACGTCGTGGTGCAACGTCGCCTCGAGAGCGTCGATGCGCGCCGGATCGAACGCGGCGTTGCGTTCGATCGCGGCCGACGTGCCCGCGGGCACGAGACCGGCCGCTTCCTGCGCGGCGAGTGCCGCCACCTCCACGGAGATCCAGCGGCCGAAGCGCGCGCGATCGTCCCAGATCGCGGCCATCGCGGGCCGGGAATATCGTTCGATCATGGCGTGACCTCCGAGTGCTCGGCGAGAGTCATCGTGGCGTCGAGCGGCTGCCCGGCGCGCTCGAGCGCAAGGCGCACGCGGTCGCCGACGCCGACACCGAAAATCGAGCGCTGCGCATCCTCGGCCGTGTTCACCGCCTCGTCGTTGACCCGGTAGATGATGTCCCCGACGCGCACACCGGCATCGGCAGCCGGGCTCTTCGCCTCGACGCGGCTGACGACCAGCCCGCCGGGCTTGGCGATGTTGAGGCGCGCGGCGAGGTACGGTGTGACCGGCTGCACCTGCAGCCCCGACCAGGCGAGGCGGATCCGGCCGTACTTGTCGATCTCCCTGAGGATGCGTTTCGCGGTCCCGATCGGGATGGCGAAGCCCATGCCCAGCGAACCGCCGCCGCGGGTGAAGATGAACGTATTGATCCCGATCACCTCGCCCAGCCCGTTGACCAGCGGTCCGCCTGAGTTGCCCGGATTGATCGCCGCGTCGGTCTGGATCATGTTCTTGTAGATGCCGCCCTCGGACACGCCGCCCTTGATGTCGCGCCGCGTTGCGCTGACCACGCCGACGGTGACCGACGGTGACGGGTCGTTGAGCAGGAAGCCGAACGGATTGCCGATCGCGATCGCCCACTCGCCGACGATCAAGTCGTCGGAGTTCCCGAGCCGCGCCACCGGCAGACGCGCCGCGGGCGCGTCGACGCGAAGCACGGCGAGGTCGTAGACGGCGCTCGCGCCTCGGAGCGTGGCCGGAAAGGTGCGTCCGTCGGGCAGCGTGACGCGGATCTCCTCGGCGCCGCGCACGACGTGCTCGTTGGTCAGGAGCGTTCCGTCGGCGGCGACGATCACGCCGGAGCCCAGCCCCGGCACATCCTGGCGGCTCTCGGCCTGCGGGTAGAAGCGCTCGAAGAACTCGTCGGGAAAGAACGAGAGGAACGGATTCTCGCGGACCACGCTGGTGCGCGTCACCGAGATCGACACCACCGCCGGCATGACCTGCTCGGCCGCTCGCACGAGTGCGTTGCGCCGGGAACGGTCGATGTCCTGGTGCACGCCGACAGGGTCCTTGGTCGTGGCGGCTCCGGCCGGCGGCGTGATGATGAGGAGCACAGCAACCACCAGAATCCTGACGCCTCGCGCCGGCATCATGCGACCTCCCGTCCCCAGCCATCGACCACTTCGCCCAGCGGCGCGCAGTGCGCGGGATAGAGCACGCCCGCGAGCGTCAGGCCGTCCGCGGGCGCGGTAGGCCCGGCGAGGCGCCGATCGCACGCGGCGAGGACTGCGGCCATCGATCCCGCCTCGATCCGCCCGCGCTCGATCGCCACGGCAGTACCGACCAGGTTGCGTACCATGTGATAGAGGAAACGGTTGGCGTGCACGCGGAAGATGACTCCTCGTTCCCACGGGGTGAACTCGAGCGCCCGAACGCGACACCGTCCGTGCGCCCCTGGCACCGTCTCGGGCGACTTGCCGGCGAACGACCGGAAGTCGTGTTCGCCGATCAGCGGCGCGAACGCCGCGGTCATCGCGACCGCATCGAGCCGGGCCCACGGCCACCAGGCACGGCCCGCCCACGGCGCGCATGGGGCATCGAGCAACCGGTAGGCGTAGCGCCGCTCCACCGCCGAGTGCCGGGCGTGGAACGACGGTGGCATCACGGCGAGGCCGCGCACCGATACGTCCGCGGGCAGGAGGCCCGCCAGCGCACGCGCCAGGCGCGACAGCGGCACGTCGCTCGCGGTGCGGAAGTTCGCCACCTGTCCCTCGGCGTGCACACCCGTGTCGGTGCGACCCGCGACCGTGAGCAGCACGCGCTCGCGCAGCACGCGCGAGAGCACCGCCTCGAGTTCCTCCTGCACCGTGCGTACTTCGGGCCGCGCCTGCGACTGCCAGCCGTGGTAGCGCCCCCCGTCGTACTCGATCACCAGCCGAACGTTCCTCATCCGCCCCCGAGGCTCGCCGCGAGCAGCGGCAGCGCCACACCGGCGACGGCGAGCCCGCGGTCGCCGGCGTCCCAGCGCCGGACGACCGGTGGCGTCCGGGCGGCGGCGCCGAAATGGCGAGCCTCGAGCACGAACGCCAGGCGATCGGCGCGCCGCACGGCGGTCAGGACGAGCGGCACCGCGACGGCCGGCGCGGCCCACAGGCCCGGCGTGCGATCGACGCGCAGCGCGACGGTGCGCACGAGGCGGCGTCCCTCGGCGGCGATGAGCGGGCCGAAACGCAGCGCCACCATGGCCAGCACCGCGATCGCGTCGCCACGGCGACCGAGCCAGCGCAGCGGGCCCGCGGCCAGGCCGTCGAGCGCGCTCCCGGCACGCGTCGTCGCGGCCAGCCCGCCGAACGCGAGCGCGGTCACGACCAGACGGGCTGCCGTCCAGGCACCAACGCGCAGCCCCTCGCTCCACGTGCCAACGCCGCCCAGAGGTCCGCGCGTCGACAGCGCGGCGGCGGCGACGTTGACGGTGAGGGCAAGCAGGCCGAGGACCAGCGCGGGGCCGATCATGCGGCGCAGCGCGTCCGCGCGTCCGGCGGCCAGCGTGCCGCCGGCGGCCAGCAAAACCAGCCCGGCGAGCAGCCACGGCGGTTGCGCCGCCGCCGCGGCGATCGCGAGGCCCAGCGCCCAGACGACGCGCGCGCCGAAGGCCCGCTCGCCGCTCACGACGCCGTTGGAACGCCGGCGCGGCGCGCCAGCGCCTCGGCGATCTGCACCGCATTGAGCGCGGCGCCCTTGCGCAGGTTGTCGCAGGCGATGAACAGGAGCAGGCCGCGCTCGTGCGACGGATCGCGCCGGATGCGGCCGACCAGCGCCTCGTCGCGGCCGGCGGCGAGCAGCGGCGTCGGGTAGCGATGGAGCAGTGGCTCGTCGACCACGGCGACGCCGGGCGCGCGGGCGAGGATTGCTCGCGCCTCGGCGGGATCCGGCCGGCGCGTGAACTCGAGGGCCACCGCCTCGGAATGCGCCACGCGCACGGGGACGCGCACGGTCGTTGCGGCGAGACGCAGCTCGGGCAGCCCGAGGATCTTCCGCGACTCCCACAGCAGTTTCATCTCCTCGCGGCACGAGCCGTCGGGCAACGCATCGTCGACGTGCGGCAGCACGTTGAAGGCGATCGGGTGCGGGTAGATGCGCGCCTCGGCAGGCCGGGCCGCGCGGTCGGCATCGACCTGCGCATCGAGCTCGTCGAGGGCTTCGGCACCGGTGCCCGAGACGGACTGGTAGGTCGAGACGATCACGCGCTCGAGCCCGTACGCTGCATGCAGCGGGGCCAGGGCGAGCACGAGCTGGATCGTCGAGCAGTTGGGATTGGCGATCAGACCGGGATGTCCGGCGAGCGCCTCCGGATTCACCTCGGGGACGACCAGCGGCACGTCGTCGGCGAGGCGGAACGCCTGCGAGTTGTCGATCACGGTCGCGCCCGCGGCGCGGGCGATCGGGGCCCACGCCCGTGACGCGTCGGCACCGGCAGAGAAGAGCGCAAGGTCGATGTCGCAGAACGAGTCGGGCGCCGCCTCGCGGACCTCGAGGGACGCGCCGCGGAACGGCACGCGACGTCCGGCCGAGCGTTGCGTGGAGAGCAGGACGAGTTCGGCGAGCGGGTAGGCGCGCTCTTCGAGCACGCGCACCATCGTGCCCCCGACGGCTCCGGTGGCTCCGAGGATGGCGACACGTTGGGTCAACGGGGTCTCCGACGGAACGGGGCTCGGGCGGGCGACGTCCGCAGTGTATCCGCCGATCCCGACGCGGTCAACCGAGGCCGCGCCAATGCGGCGGCGACGAGCGCGCCGAGGGCCAGCAGGGCGATCACCGGACCGAGAACATCGCCGGTGCGCGTGAAGGGCGTGCGGTTGCGCGGCCGCCCGGCCAGCGGCGCGACCACGACGTGGTCGGCAAACACGGGTCCGGGATCGACCACGCGGCCGTACGGATCGACGAAGAACGACAGCCCGGTGTTTGCCACCCGGGCCATCGGCACGCCGAGCTCGACCGCGCGGAAGACCGCCATCGCGGCGTGTTGCTGCAGCGCGGCGCTCTCGCCGAACCATTCGTCGTTCGTGATGTTGACCAGCCACGTGGCCCCGCGCAGGACCTGCTGGCGCGCGGGATCGGTGAAGATCGCCTCGAAACAGACGAGCACGCCGGCCGGCCCCAGCGGGGTCGGCAGCGGCGCGGGGTCGGTGCCGGCGGTCCACTCAGCCTGGCCCATGTCGAACTTGCCGAGGACCGGCAGCAGCGACTGGAACGGCATGCGCTCGCCGAACGGCACGAGATGGATCTTTGCATACTGCGGCCCGAGGCCGGTCCCCGGCCAGAACACGCCGGCCGCGTTCCACGAGCGGTAGCGCGTGGCGTCGATGAACTGGTAGTCGGGATAACCCGCGAGCACCGCGACGTCCGTGGAGTCCACCCAGTCCTGGAGGCGCACGCGGCGCACCAGGTTCTGCCGCAGGTAGCTGCCGGTCGAGGTCTCGGGCCACAGGATGAAGCGGGCTCCGCGATCGACCGCTGTCTGCGACAGGAGCAGGAACTTGCCGAGCACCTGCTCCTCGGCCTTGCCGCTCCACTTGACCGCGCCCGGGACGTTTCCCTGCACCAGCGCCACCGGCGGGCCCGTGCGCTCGAGCGGCGGAATGCCGGGCCCGAGCCCGACGAACGGTGCGATGACGACGAGCGCGAGCGCAGCGAGCGTGAGTCGAAGTTCACGCCCGACACCCGACCGCCGTGCCGCAAGCACTGCCAGGACCAACCCATTCACCAGCGCCACCCACGCGCCGACGGCGCTGACGCCGCCGAGGGCTGCCAGTTGCAGCACCGGGAGCACGCCGACCTGGCTGTAGCCCAGGTGGAGCCACGGAAAGCCCAGTTCGCCCTGTGCGCGCAGCCACTCGGCGGCGAGCCAGAACAGCGGCCAGCCCACGGCGACCGGGAGACCCAGTCGCCGTCGTGCGAACGCCGACGCGGCCCCGGCCAGCGCGGGATAGAGCGCGAGGTACAGGGCCGCCACGACCCACGACGGGTACATGATCCATGCGACGGTGACGGCGACCTTGGAGAGGAGCGCGATCCAGTGCAGGCCGGCGAGGAAGAACACGAAGCCGGTGGCGTAGCCGAAACGGAAGCCCTGGCCGGTCGTGCGCGGCGCGTCGTCCTTGTCGCCGGCGAGCCACAGGCCGCCGGGCACGAGGCCGATCCACGCGAGCGGGGCGAGACCCGCAGGCGGAAAGGCGAGCCCCAGGGCGGCGCCCCCGGCCAGCACCGCGATCCAGGCGCCGCGGCGCCGCGAGCCCGGCGTCGTCACGCGGAGGTGAGGCGGACCTCGCGGCCCTGCTCGGCCGAGCGGTAGATCGCGTCGATGATCCGCATGACCTCGAGCACCTCGCGCGCCGTCGCGATCGCGGGCGCGGCCTGGCCTTTGCGCACCGAGTCGGCGAAGGACTCGATCTGGGCCTCGATCGACTGCTTGTAGACATTGCGCGGCGAGTCGACCGTCGGTGTCACGTTGACCAGGCTGCCGTGCATCCCCTTGTGGATGCGTAGCGGGTTCCACAGCGCTGCACCGCTTTGCCCGAAGAGGTTCACGTAGGCGAAGTCCTTCTCCATGAGCAGGCCCCAGGTGACCTCGAGATTGAGCACGCAGCCGCCAGCGAGACGCACCAGCGCCACGACCGAGTCCTCCACTTCGGCCTTGCCGGCGCGATGCGCCGAGGCCGACACCGACTCCACCTTGGGATGACCGAGGATGTGCAGCGTGAGGTCGAGCATCTGGACGCCGAGGTCGAGCAGCACGCCGCCGCCGGAGACCTGCTTCTGCTGGCGCCACTCCTCGGTCCGCCAGTCGGTGCGCTGGCGCAGCCAGCCGGACTTGGCGTAGAAGACGTCACCCAGCTCGCCGCGGTCGACGAACTTCTTGAGGATGCGCGTGTCCTCGCGGAAGCGATGCGCCAGCGCGCAGGCAAGCACGCACTCGGCCTTGTCCGCGGCCTTGACCATCTTCTCGGCCTCGGCGGCGTTGCGCGCGATCGGACGCTCGACCAGCACGTGCTTGCCGCTCTCGAGCGCGGCGATGGCCAGCGGCGCGTGCAGGAAGTTCGGCGTGCAGATGTCGACGATGTCGATCTCGGGATCGGCAAGGATGGCGTCGAAATCGGTCGTCGCCGTCGGCACACCCGCGCGCTGGGCCACGCGCTGCGCCTTCTCGAGGTCGCGATCGCACAGGGCTACGAGTTCGACTCCCTCGAGCTTCTTCCACGCCGGGATGTGACTCACCTGTCCGGCCACGCCGACGCCGACCAGCGCCGCCCTGAGAATCTTCTTCGCCACGCCGTTCCTCCCGGGCCGCGGCCCCGTCTAGGGAACCGTCCCGCGCTTGAGTTTCTTCCACAGTCCCTGGCGCGACAGGCCGAGCAAGCGGGCCGCCGCACCCGGGGCGCCGTGCGTCACCGCGAGCGCCTCCTCGATCCGTCGCCGCTCGAGGGCCGCGCACTCGGCCGCGAGCGTGCGCACCAGGGCATTGCCGGACGCATCCATTCCCGGCGCACACACGCGCGGCGGCAGCGCGTCGACACCGATCGTTCCGTCAGCGGCGGCAAACAGCGCGGCTCGGGCGACGGCCGACTCGAGCTCACGCACGTTGCCGGGCCACGCATGGTGCTGCAGCGTGCGCATGGCGACGGCGTCGAAGCGGGCGTCGGGAGCGACGCGCGCCAAGGTCGCGCGCGCGAGCCGGCAAACATCGGATCCGCGCGCACGCAACGGCGGGAGAGTCACCTCGATCGCGGCCAGACGGTACCACAAGTCGTCGCGGAAGCGACCCTCGACGGCGTCACGCGCGAGGTCTTTGTGCGTCGCGGCGAGCACGCGCACGTCGGCCACGCGCTCGCAGGCCTCGCCCAGCCGGCGATAGCGGCCCTCAGCGAGCAGGCGCAGCAGCCGCGCCTGGAATGCCGGCGATGCGTCGCCGATCTCGTCAAGGAACAGCGTGCCGCCGGCCGCCTCGGCGACGAGTCCGCCCCGGGCGGCGAGCGCCCCGGTGAACGCGCCGCGGGCGTGGCCGAACAATTCCGCCTCGAGCAGCCCATCGGGGAACGCACCGCAGTTGAGCGCGACGAACGGGCCGCTGCGTCCGGAACGCCCATGCACCGCGTGCGCCGCGCGCTCCTTGCCGGTGCCGGTCTCCCCCAGCACGAGGATGGGGAGTCGGGTCGGCGCCGCCCGTGCCAGCAGGCGGCAGGCGGCGAGGAACGCGGGCGAAACGCCCACGCCAAAGTCCGCATACGAATCGTGCATGCACCGCACCGCGGGGGCGATGTCCGGAAAGCCTAGACCAGAACGACCTCGCGGGGCCCGGCCTCGATCGACCCGAGGCGCCAGGGGCGCTCGCCGCGCGTCTCGAGTTCGGCCCGCACTGCGGTTGCCTCGTCCGGCGCGACGATCAACACCATCCCGACCCCGAGGTTCATCACCCGCTCCATCTCGTCGCCGGGCACCTCCCCGAGTTCCTGCAGCGCGCGGAACACCGGCGGCCACGTCCAGCTGCCGCGCTCGACCCGGGCCCGCACCCCCGCGGGCAGCGCGCGCACCAGGTTCCCCGCCAACCCCCCGCCGGTGACATGGGCGAGGCCGTGCAGTGCGCGGCGATCGAGCAGGGGCCCGAGCACCGAGAGGTACGAGCGGTGGGGTGCGAGCAGCAGGTCGGCGAGCGTGCCATCGGCGCCCGGAAGTGAATCGTCCCAGGTCAGGCCGGCGCGGGCGACGATGCGCCGGGCCAGCGAGTAGCCATTGGTGTGCAAGCCGAGCGACGGCAGCGCCCACAACTCGTCGCCGGGCCGGATCGCCGTGCCGTCGAGCACGCGATCGCGCGCCACGAAACCGACGATCGTGCCGGCGAGGTCGTAGTCACCCGGCGAATACAGGTCGGGCATCTCGGCGGTCTCGCCGCCGAGCAGCGCGACGCCGTCGGCGCGGCAGGCCTCGGCGATGCCGCGCACGCTTTCCTCGAGCACGATCGGCTCGAGCGCGCCGCAAGCAAAGTAGTCGAGAAAGAACAGCGGCCGCGCACCGAGCACGAGGATGTCGTTGACGCAGTGGCGCACGAGGTCCCCCGCCGCGCCAGCCCAGCGCCGCGTATCGCGCGCAATCAGGATCTTCGTGCCCACGCCGTCGGTGCTGGCTGCGATCAGCGGCGCGTCCGGCCCCGCGCCCGGAAGCTCGCACAGGCCGGCGAAGTGACCAACGTCGCCTTTCACGTGCGGCGTGAAGGTCGAGCGGATGACGGCCTTGAGCCCCGACAAAGTGGCGTCGGCCTTGGCGATGTCGACGCCGGCGTCGCGGTAACGCATCAGGCGCCCCGGCGCACGGGCGGCAGGTCGAGCGCGTCGTCGTTCGACAGGCGCGGCGCGAGGGCCGGAAACGTGCCCGCGGCGACGAGCCGCTGGAGGGCTTTCACGACCGCCGCGTCGAACTGGGTCCCGGCGTGCTTGCCGAGCTCACCGACGGCGCGCGCCGGATCCATCGCCCGGCGATACGGTCGATCCGAAGTCATCGCATCGTAGGCGTCGGCGACCATGACGATGCGCGAGCCGATCGGGATGTCGTCACCCCGCAGTCCCGCGGGGTAGCCGAGGCCGTCGGGGCGTTCGTGATGATTGCGCACGATCGCGGAGGCGCCCCGCAGGGCGCGCACCTTGGCCACGATCTCCGCTCCCTCCGCCGGGTGGGCGCGCATGGTCGCCTGCTCCTCGAGCGACAGACGCCCTGGCTTGGTGAGGATGTACTGGTACTGTCGGCCGACCTTTCCCAGATCGTGCAGCAGGGCGCCGTACTCGAGGTCGAGGACGGCCCGCTCCGACATACCGAGCGCACGGGCGATGATCTTCGAGTACTCGGCGACCCGCACCGAATGCTGCCGCGTGTAGGGATCGACTTCCTCGAGCACCTCGGACAGCGCGCGGACGAACTCGAGCAGGTCCTGCTTCATCTCGAAGTAGCGGCGGAAGGACAGCGCCGCGATCAGCAGCGGCAGGCAGAACATCACGAGCGCAGCGGGGCCGCCGCGGAAGAACGCGAACGCGGCCACGACGCCGAGCGCGATCATTCCCAGATGCTGCGCCGCGGTCACCGCGTAGTTCACCTGGAATACGCGCGTCAGGGATCCCGCGCCGGTCAGCGCCAGCACGGTCGAGAGCCCGATGCCGTTGACGAAGAAATAGGTCAACCCGGCGAGGCCGATCGCAAACGCGTCGCCTGGCAGGTCGAGCCGCCCGGATGAGCCGCCCAGGCCGTGCAGCACGGCGTCGGCCGCGCCGATCATGAGGACGTACAGCGCAGCGTTGAACACCGTGCGCTGCAGCGGCTTCTTGCGCACCATGAGCTGGGCGACGAGCGTCGAAGCCACGTTGAGCGCCGCCGTCCACGGCCCGCCGAAGATGAGGAGCGCCGCGAAATCGAGGCTGGCGCCGGGCGTGGCGAAGCCGCCGCCGGGCATGCGCACCGGGGCCAGGTCGGCGAGGATCATGAGGCAGAGCGTGACGGCGAGGCCCGTCCACGGGAGCGGGTCGAGCCCGGGCGCATGCCCGATCAGCCAGGCGAGCGCGCCGGCCACGACGAGCCCATAGAACGGGAGGAACAGGGGATGGCGCGCGGACGGTCCGGGGCTCGACGGGGCCGTCCTTGCTGCACGCACTTCCATCCCTGGGCACACCTCACATGAAAGAAGAGACCGACACCGACCTGGGGCTCATCTACCCTGGCAGCGATCCGGACTCAGCGAGGGTCGTCGTTCCACCGCGGGCGAACCCGCGGGGACCTACCAACCAGCCTTGCCCTTATCGGACGTCGCGTCGTCCCAGCCGCCCTTGCCATCATCACCAGCGGCCTGGTCCCAACCCGCCTTGCCGTCGTCGGAAATCGTGAAGATATCGACAACGGAGTCAGCCAGCAGCATCAAGATCGAAAGCATGTGAGAACACCTCCCCTAGACTACGTTGAGAACGGAGGAGCCGGACGGCCCCTCGCTTCGTTGGGTTGGCGCTCCGCTTCGGATCTTCGCTTCGCTTCGCCTTACGCCGATGTCGGTCTCAGTTCGTACTCCACAGGCTCGGCCACCCGAAGGCCGCCGAGCACCCGGTTGACCGCGGCCAGCGTCGCGTAGACCACCGACTGGGTCAGATCCTGTTCCACGGTGCAGGCCCCCACCAGCGTCTTTTCCGAGCGCTGGGCGAGGAGCTTCACCGCCACCACCACCGTGTCCTGTCGGCCCATCCGGACGACCTCGACGTCGTGCGCCGAGAGCGTCACATCGGGACCGAGGAACGGCGCCAGCGCCGACAGCGTCGCCGACGCGAGCAACCGGTGTGCGTTGTCCCGGGCGGACGCGCCGGTCGCATTGCCGACCCGGGTCGTGCCCTGCCAGGACAACTCGACTTCGGCCTGCGTCCGCAGGCCGCTGACGAACAGGTTCGCATTGACGAACCGGATCCTTGTCGTTTCGGCAGGCCCGGGAACCGGGACTGCAGAAACCGTTTTTGACTCCGCCACCACCGAGGGCGCCGGGGGAAG
>JANPEF010000096.1:0-15522 GCA_031431875.1 Candidatus Eiseniibacteriota bacterium
AAGGTGGGTGGCGGTGCACCGGTGGCCGTGCAGTCGATGACCACCACGATGACGTGGGACGTCGAGGCGACACTGGCACAGATCAGGAGCCTCGCCGATGCCGGCTGCGAGATCGTGCGCGTCGCGGTGCCCGACGAGAAGTCAGCCGATGCGCTGCCGCTGATCGTCCAGGGTTCGCCGCTGCCGGTCGTCGCCGACATCCACTTCACGTGGAAGCTGGGCCTCAAGGCCATCGCCGCGGGCGTGCACAAGGTGCGCATCAATCCCGGCAACATCGGCGGCGAGTCACGCGTGCGCGAGATCGTCGCCGCGGCGAAGGATCGCGGCATCCCGATCCGCGTCGGGGCGAACGCCGGGTCGCTGCCCAGGGAGATCATCGCGAAGTACGGCGTCCATGATCCCGAGGGCATCGTCGAGGCGGCGCTGATCCCGATCCGCATCCTCGAGGACGCGGGGTTCGAGGACATCGTGGTATCGATGAAGGCGTCGGACGTGGGCCTCGCCGTCGCTTCGTACCGCCTTGCCTCGAAGCGCATCCCATATCCGCTGCACATCGGCATCACCGAGGCGGGCTCGACGCGGCGCGGCTCGATCAAGTCGGCGGTCGGCCTCGGCATGCTGCTCGAGGACGGCATCGGCGACACGATGCGCGTCTCGCTCACCGCCGATCCGGTCGAGGAGATCGAGACGGCGTTCATGATCCTCTCGGCGGTCGGCTTGCGGCAGCGGGGGCCCGAGGTCATCTCGTGCCCGTCGTGCGGTCGCTGTGACATCGACCTGATCGACCTCGCCACCGCGGTCGAGCAGCGCGTCGCCGCGCTGAACACGAAGATCCCGCTCAAGGTCGCGGTCATGGGCTGCGAGGTGAACGGTCCCGGCGAGGCCCGCGACGCCGACGTCGGCATCGCGGGCGGGCTGCACGAGGGGCTGATCTTCAAGAAGGGCGAGATCCTCCGCAAGGTGAAGGAGGCCACGATCGTCGACGACCTGATGGTCGAGGTCGAGAAGGTCCTGCGCGAGAAGGAAGCCCAGGCACGGGAGGCCGGCGCGGACTCGCCGGAAGCGCGATGAGGATTTCGAGTCGCGGTCAGTACGGCATCCGCGCCCTCGTCGTGCTGGCGGGGCGTCACGGACGGGGCCCGACGCAGGTGCGGGAGATCGCGCGCGTCGAGGCCCTGTCGGCGAAGTACCTGGAACAGCTCCTCGGCCGCCTGCGCACCGGCGGCCTGGTGCGGAGCGTGCGCGGGGCGCGCGGTGGCTACGTGCTGGCGCGCGATCCCGGGGCGATCACGGTGCGCGAGGTGCTGCTCCTGCTCGAGGGCTCGCTCGCACCGGTCGGTTGTGTCGACGAGGGCGGCACGTGCGGCGATGCCGCGGGGAACGCCTGCGTGGCGCACCCGCTGTGGCGCGGACTGCACGTGACGGTTCTCGGTTACCTGGATTCGTTCACGCTGGCGGACCTGGTTTCGGCCGCGGCGCCCGTGGAGGCGGTCCGTCCGGCCGCCCCGGCACCGGCCGAGGATGAGCTCGTGACCGCAGCGACGAGGGGATGATCATGCTCGAACACGAGGGGTTCCGTCTCAAGGTCGGCCTGGCCGAGATGCTCAAGGGCGGCGTCATCATGGACGTCACCAACGTGGATCAGGCGAAGATCGCCGCCGAGGCCGGCGCCGTCGCCGTCATGGCGCTGGAGCGCATTCCGTCGGACATCCGCGCCCAGGGCGGCGTGGCGCGCATGTCGCATCCGCGGATGATCGCCGAGATCCAGGCGGCGGTGACGATTCCGGTGATGGCCAAGTGCCGCATCGGCCACTTCGCCGAGGCGCGCGTGCTCGAGGCCATGGGCGTCGACTTCATCGACGAATCCGAGGTGCTCACCCCGGCCGACGAGGAGAATCACGTCGCCAAGCACGACTTCAAGATTCCGTTCGTCTGCGGCTGCCGCAACCTGGGCGAGGCGCTGCGCCGGATCGGCGAGGGCGCCGCGATGATCCGCACCAAGGGCGAGGCCGGGACCGGCGACGTGGTCGAGGCCGTGCGCCACATGCGCACGGTGACGCGCGAGATGCGCATCCTGACGACGCTGCGCGGTGACGAGCTGATGGCCGAGGCCAAGCGCCTGCAGGCCCCGTTCGAGCTGGTCGCCGAGGTGGCGCGCACCGGGAAGCTGCCGGTGCCGAACTTCGCCGCCGGCGGCATCGCCACACCGGCCGACGCCGCGCTCATGATGCAGCTCGGCGCCGAGACGGTGTTCGTGGGCTCGGGGATCTTCAAGGTCGACCTGCCCGACCTGGCGAGCGACGACTCGGTGAAGCGTGCCGCGGCGTACCAGCGCGGGCTCGACATCTCGCGCAAGCGGGCGCAGGCGATCGTGCGCGCCGTCGCGTACCACGACGATCCGACCGTCGTGCTCGCGGCGATGAAGGAGCTCGACGACAAGCACGGCGCCATGCGCGGCATCGCCGCCGGCTCGATCGCATCCGGCGACCTGCTCGCGCCGCGCGGATGGTGAGCGGCGTGGGCCCCACACGAACGATCGGCGTCTTCGCGTTGCAGGGGGACTTCGCACGCCATGCCGAGGCGTGGCAGAATCTCGGCGTGCCGGTCCGCGAGGTGCGCCGTGCGACCGACCTCGAGGGACTGGCGGCGCTCTCATTGCCCGGCGGTGAGTCGACGACGATGCTGCGGCTGCTCGCGGTGACCGGAATGCGCGACGCGTTCGGCGCCGCGCTGGCGCGGCTGCCGGTGTTCGCCACCTGCGCCGGTGCGATCCTGGTCGGTCGCGATGCCGAGCGCCTGCCCGCTCCTCCGTTCGGCCTGCTCGATGCAGGCATCGCACGCAACGCCTACGGGACGCAGCTCGACTCGTTCGAGGCCGTGCTCGACGCGCCCGTGCTGGGTGAAGGCGCCACCTTCCGTGGCGTGTTCATCCGCGCGCCGCGCTTCCTCAAGCTGGGGCCGGGCGTCGAGCCGATCGCCCGCCACGGCACCGAGGTGGTCGCGGTGCGGCAGGGAGCGATTGTCGCGTTCGCGTTCCACCCCGAGCTGACCGACGACCTGCGGTTTCACTCGTGGTTCCTCGACACGATCGTGGCGTCGCATCCGCTCGCCGCCACGTCTGCGGCCCCGGCGTCCGTGTCGGCGGCGACGCGTCCGGTGGTGGCATGAGCGCGCCCGACTTCTCGGCTTTCGACACGCTGGTCGCCACGAAGCAGAACTTCGTGCTGACCACCCACGTGAACCCCGATGGGGACGGCCTGGGCTCCGAGGTCGCGCTCGCGCTGTGGCTCAAGGCGCTGGGCAAGAACGCGACGATCCTCAACGACGGGCGCATGCCCGACAACTTCGAGTACCTGGCCGAGCACGTGGCGGTCGAGACGTTCACGTCCGAGCGTGCCGAGGAGGTCTTCGCCGCCGCCGACGTGCTGGTCGTGCTCGACATGCAGAACGAGGAACGCCTGGGCCGCCTGCGCCCGTACATTGCGCGCCCCGGCCTCACCGTCGCGATCCTCGATCACCATGTCGGCATACCCGCGTTCGGGACGGTGCATGTGGTGCTGCCCGAGAAGGCCGCCACCGGCGAGCTGGTCTACGACCTGATCCGGCGCACGCCGGGCGCCCTGACCCGCCCGATGGCCGACGCCTTGTACACCGCGCTGGTCACCGACACCGGGTCGTTCCGCCACTCCAACACGGATCCCGACGTGCACTCGATGGCGGCCGCGCTGCTCGCGCTCGGCGTCGAGTCGGCGATCATCCAGTCGTGGATCCATCGCCACAAGCACATGAATCGCCTGCGCTTCGTCGGCCACCTGCTGACCAACCTCAAGACCAGCGACGACGGCTCGGTCGCGTGGTTCGAGGTCACGCCCGAGCTGTTCGCCCGGTACGACGTCGACGGCACCGATACCGAGGGCCTGGTCGACTTCCCGCGCACCGTCCCCGGCGTCGAGGCGGTCATGCTGCTGACCGACCTGGGCGATGGCCGCGTCAAGGCGAGCCTGCGCTCGTCGGGACGAGTCGACGTACACGGGGTGGCGAAGACGTTCGGCGGCGGCGGACATCGCTTCGCCGCGGGCGCCACGCTCGAGGGACCACTCGAGGCTGCGAGTGTGCGCCTCAGGGCCACGCTGGCGGCGGCCGTGGCCGGGCTCGATCCGACGGTGCGCGCCTATGCGCCCGCGCCGGGCACGGCGGGGGCCGCGCGCTAGGTGAAGATCGTCGCCGAGGGACTCGGCGTTCGCCTGTCGGGCCGCGTGGTGTTCGCGGACGTCGCGTTCACGTGGAGTGGGCCCGGCCTGGTCACGGTGACCGGGCGCAACGGTGCGGGGAAGACGACGCTGCTCAAGGTGATCGCGGCGCTCCTGCGGCCCGGGCGCGGGGCGCTGCGCTGGGAACTGAACGGGGTCGGCGCGCTGACGCCGGCCGAAGCGCGTCGCCGTCTCGGCTTCGCCGGGCCCGAGCTGGGACTGTGGGAGGAGTTGAGCGCGCTCGAGAACCTCGCGTTTGGCGCGCGTGCGCGCGGGCTCGCCTGGAGCGACGCCGACGGGACTGCGTGGCTCGACCGCCTGGGCCTCGGGGACCGTGGCGGCGAGCGCCTGGCGACGTACTCGTCGGGCATGAAGCAGCGCGTGAAGCTCGCCTTCGCGATGCTCGGCGAGCCGGCGCTGGTGCTGCTCGACGAGCCGGGATCGAACCTCGATGACGACGGTCGCGTCGCCGTCGCGACGCTGGTGCACGAGGTGGCCCAGCGCGCCCTGGTCGTCGTGGCGACCAACGACCCCGCGGAAGCTGCGTGGGGCACGAACGGGGTGGCGCTGTGACTCCTGGATCGGCGGCGGGCGGGAGCGGTGGCGGAGGCGGCAGCCTGCTGGGCACGGCCTGGGCCGTGTTCGCCAAGGACGTGACGACCGAGCTGCGTTCGCGCTACGCGGTCGCCGCGACCGCCACGTTCGCGCTGGCCGCACTCGCCGTGGTGAGCTTCGCGGTCGGGCCGTTCGGCGGAAGGGCGGAGTTGCTGGCCGCGTTTCTGTGGACGGTGATCCTGTTCGCCGCGGCGGCGGGGCTGGCGCAGGCGTTCGTCCGCGAGGCCGAGCGGCGCACCTGGCTCACGCTGCGACTGGTGGCTGCTCCGGGCGCGATCCTGCTCGGCAAGTGGGGGGTCAACCTCGCGGTGCTGGCTTCGATCGAAGTGCTGGTCGTGCCGGCGTTCCTGGTGATGTTTGGCGTCGAGTTCCGCTCGCTGCCCGCGTTCCTCGCGATCCTCGTGCTCGCGAACCTGGGCCTGTCGGCGTCGCTCACGCTGGTCTCGGCGCTGCTCGCCCAGGCGCGGGCGCACGGCGCACTGGTCTCGGCGCTGGCGTTCCCGCTGGTCGTGCCGGTGCTGATGGCAGCGATCGTCGGCACGCGGCGAGCGTTCACCGAGCCGGGCGCGTGGCCGCCCGAGTGGCGCGTGCTCGCGGCGTACGCGGGCGTGGTGGTCGGAATCGGAGTCCTGCTCGCCGAGCACGTGCTCGACGACTGAGATCCGGTCTCTAGGGAGGGATCGCGCATCGTGTGGTGGCGCTGGGGACTGTTCCTCTGGATGGCGGTCGTGACCGTTGCGGCGTTCCTCTACGCGCCGCTGGCGAAGAAGCTGTACGAGCAGACCCGGATCATCTACTGGCACATCCCGGTCGCGTGGGTGACGCTCGTCGCCTTCCTCGTCGCCGGCTGGCAGTCGTGGCGCTACCTTGCCACCCGCGACCTCGCCGCCGATGCGCGCGCCGCGGTGGCGATGGAACTGGGACTCCTGTTCTGCGGGCTCGCCACCGTCTCGGGCGCGATCTTCTCGAAGGGGATGTGGGGCTCGTACTGGAACTGGGACCCACGCCAGACCAGCATCTTCTTCCTGCTGCTCGTCTATGCCGCCGCGCTGACCCTCCGTGCCGCGGTCGAGGAGCCTGCCCGGCGGGCGCGTCTGTCGGCGGTGTACGGGCTTTTTGCGGCCGCGGTCACGCCGTTGTTGCTCTTTGTCGTGCCGCGGCTGTTCTTTACCCTTCATCCGGACCCGATTGTGAACTCGGCGGGCAAGCTCGAGATGCATCCCCGCATGTTCCAGGTGTTCCTCGCTTCCCTGGCCGGCTTTACGGGGATCTTCTTCTGGGTCTATGCTCTCGACGTGAGGCTCCGGCTCCACCAATTGGCGCGTGAGGGCGCGTGGACCGGCTCCGGAAAGGATCGTGCGGCGTGAACGAGGTTCTCGGCAGGACGATCGGCGATCGCATCGTCGCCGACTACGTGGTGATGGTCGTTGCCCTCGTGGTGTGGGGCGCCATCTTCCTCTACCTGATGCGATTGGACCGCAAGGTCCGGGAGCTCGACAAGCGATGAAGCCCAAACTGATCTTCGGTCTTCTCCTCGTCGCCGCGTCGATCGCCTTCGGCGTGACCTCGTTCCAGAAGTCGCTCACCCCGTATGTCCCGTTTGCCGAGGCGCGTCGCTCGGGCCTGTCCTCGCAGGTCAACGGAACGCTGTCGGATCCTTCGACGGTCAGGTACAACGTGGACAAGGCCGAACTGGTGTTCGCCCTGCAGGACGACAAGCACGAGGTGTTGGAAGTCGTCTACAAGGGCGTCAAGCCGGCGAACTTCGAGCAGGCGACGAGCGTCGTCGCGATCGGCACGTTCAAGGACGGCCGCTTCGAGGCGGACCAGTTGCTCGTCAAGTGCCCGTCGAAATACCAGGCCGAGGGCGGCGCCACCGCCGCACCCGCCGCAGTGGGAGGCTCCTAGGCATGCACGGGGATCCGGTCAACTTCGGCATCATTCTCACCTGGGCGACGTTCGCCTGCACGCTGCTCGCCGCCGGCGCGTTCCTGTTCGAGGGTCGCGGCGACGCGCGCTTCGCGCGCCCGGCGCGCATCCTCTTCGCGCTGCAGGCGGTGGGGCTCCTCGCGTTGGGCGCGTGGCTCATGCGCCTGTTCGTCACGCACGACTTCCGCTACGGCTATGTCGCCAACTACTCGGCGCGGAACATGGACTTCAAGTACGTGTTCGCCTCGTTCTGGGGCGGCCAGGAGGGGACGCTCCTCATGTGGGCGATCTTCTCCACCGTGCTCGCCGCCATGATGCTGCGGGTGCGCAACCGGATCGTCCCGACCGCGATGTTCTTCGCCCAGTGGGCCCCCATCTTCCTCCTCTTCATCCTCACCGCGCAGAGCCCGTTCCGGCTGCTCGCCGTTCCGGCCACCGATGGCGCGGGCCTCAACCCGCTGCTGCAGGACCCGTGGATGACGATCCACCCGCCGACGCTGTTCTTCGGCTACTCGTCGCTCATCATTCCGTTCGCGCTCGCCATGGCCACGCTGGTCCATCGCGACGAAAAGGCCTGGCTACGCCTGGCGCCGCCGTTCGTGCTGTTCTCGACCGTCGTGCTGGGGCTGGGCTTCTCCATGGGCGGGCTGTGGGCGTACAAGGTGCTGGGCTGGGGCGGGTTCTGGGGCTGGGACCCGGTCGAGAACGCGTCGCTCGTGCCGTGGCTCTTCAACGTCGCGCTGCTGCACGGACTGCTCGTCCAGCGGGCCACCGGGGCGCTGGCGCGCACGACACTGTTCCTCGGGATCACCTCGTACCTGTTCGTGCTCTACGGTTCATTCCTCACGCGCTCGGGCGTGCTGGCCGACTTCTCCGTGCACTCGTTCGTCGACCTGGGGCTGTCGGGTTACCTGCTCGCCTACCTCGGGTTCTTCACCATCACGGGATACGGGGCGTGGCTGCTGCGCTCAGGCGCGATGGCACATCCGAACGCCCAACTCGGCGGCGCCTCGCGCGAGTTTGCTCTGTGGCTCGGCATGCTCGTGTTCTGCCTGATCGCGCTGCTGACCATGGCCGGCACGTCGGCGCCGCTGATCTCCCGCCTGTTCGGGCCGCCAGGAAACGTGGCGGTCGAGTACTACGACAAGGTGAACTCGCCGCTCGGGCTGCTGGTCTGCCTGCTGGTCGCGATCGGGCCGCTGGCGCGCTGGCGGCAGGAGTCGCCGAGGGGCATTTTCCGCGCAGCCGCCCCGGCGCTCGCCGCGGGCGTGCTGGCCGCGGTCGGGGCCCGGCTCGCCGGCATGACGGACCCGCTCGACATCCTGCTCGTCTTCGGCGCCGTCTTCGCGCTGGTGGCGAACCTGTCGGTGCTGCTCAAGGCATCGCGCCGCGGGCTTTCGTATGCGGCGGGGTACGTATCGCACTTCGGCTTCGCCGTGATGCTGCTGGGCGTGCTGGTCTACTCGACGTTCGGAAGGGACCAGCAGATCGCGTTGCCGCAAGGCCGCACGGTCGAGGCGCTGGGGATGAAGCTGCGCTACGACGGCATCCGCAAGCAGCCCGACGGCAAGGACCAGCTCGCGGTCTTCGTCGAGCACGGCGGCAAGCGCTACGAGGCGCGGCCCGTGATGTGGTACAGCGAGTTCAACCAGTCGACGATGCGCAATCCCCACGTCGAGCGGGCGTGGAACAACGACATCTACCTGGCGCCGATCGAACTCAAGCCGGCGGAGGGCGGCCTGCCCACGGTCACGCTGAAGAAGGGCGAGAGCGGCGAGGCCGGCGGCGTGCGGCTGACCTTCCGCGAGTTCAAGCGCGAGGGCCAGATGGGCGACCCGAACGGGTTCTCGATCGTCGCCCTGGTCGCCGTGGGCGACGGGCCCGATGCACCGGTGATCATGCCGACGATCGCGGTCACGCCGTACGGCATGACGAAGGCGCCGGTCGACCTGCCGGGCGGCGGGGCGGCGACGCTGGTGAACGTCGATCCCAACGGGGGCACCGCCGAGATCGCGATCCAGACCGCGGGTGCAGTGCCGCCGGCCGACGTGCTCGCGGTCGAGTTGTCGACCAAGCCATTCATCGGCCTCGTCTGGCTGGGGATGGGAATCCTGTTGTTCGGCGCCGGTTTGGGCATTCGGCGTCGGCTCGCGCTGGGACAGCGCGAGGATGCCGTGACCACGGCGGCACCCGCGCGCGTCGCGGCGGCGCCATAATCCCAGGCGAAGCCTGGAGGGTGCATTCGACCTCTGGAGGTCCCGGGAGGTTGGTCGTGAAGATCAGTCTTGTCTTGCTGCGCGGCGCCTTGCTCGCCGGCGTGACCGTGGGAAGCCTCTTTGTCGCCGGCTTTGCCGGCGCCGAAGTACAGGCATCCTATCAACAGTTCACCTCGGTCAATCTCGGTGGTGATCGCGCGCCGGCCTGGTCACCCGACGGCGCGTCGGTCTTCTACTCGACGCGGGTGGGCGGATTTCCCTACATCTATCGCAAGGCCTCGAACGCGCCGATGAACACGACCGGCACGCGCCTGACGTCATGGGAGATCGAGGAGTTCTCGGTCGCCACCTCGCCCGATGGCGGGTGGGTCGTGATGTCGGCGCAGGACACGCTCGGCTTCTCGCGGCTGTGGCGGTGCCCGGCGACCGGCGGCAGTCCATTGACATCCATGACCCGCGGACCGTTCGACTACCTCGATCCGCACTGGTGGGGAACGGGGCCGTCGCAGGAGATCGTCTTCACGACGTCGCGCGGCGGGGTGGGCTACCAGATCTGGACGCTGAAGCCCAACGGCACACAGTCCGCGACGCAGTTCACCGAGGTCACCGGGCCGGGGTACACCGATCTCCAGCCGTGCTTCTCGCCCGACGGGAATCACATCGTGTTCTCTTCGGATCGCGGCGGGGGACGGCAGTTGTTCGCCTGCACCCGCGCCGGGGATGCGTGGGGGACGCCGGTGCAACTGAGCGGCGGCGCGGGGAGCAAGTCGCAGCCGGCCTACTCGCCGACCGGCCTGACCATCGCTTACCAGCAGGCGAGCGGCGGCACGTCGCTGTGGATCATGGACGCCACCGGGGCGAACCCGCGGCCCATCACCGACGGCTCGGGCAGCTACGACGGAGAGCCGTCGTGGTCGCCGTTGACCAGCCAGATGGCTTTCGTGTCGGATCGCTCGGGTGCCGGGTACATCTGGCTCGTGAACGACGTCTCGACCGCGGCCGAGAACTCGACGTGGGGACGCATCAAGGCGCAGTACCGCCAGTGAAAGGGCGCGCATGACGACGCTGTTGCAGAAGGAGCCCGTGATCGGAGAGGCGGCGCCGGACTTCACGCTGCCGTCGACCAGCGGCAAGCCGGTGACCCTGTCTTCGTTCGTCGAGTCGAAGAACGTGCTGCTGGCGTTCTTTCCGCTCGCGTTCACCTCGGTCTGCCGCGCCGAGATGTGCGCGTTCTGGGACGACGTCTCGCGCTTCGAAGCGCAGGACACGCGCGTGTTCGGCGTGTCCGTGGACCACACCGCGTCCCAGCAGGCGTTCCAGGAGAAAGCCGGCTTCCAGACCGAGCTCCTCTCCGACTTCAAGCGCGACGTCTCGCGCGCCTACGGCGTCCTGATCGAGGACGCGTTCTTCTCCAGGCGCGCCTACTTCTTCATCGACAAGCAGGGCATCCTGCGCTGGAAGCACGTCGAGGAGAAGCTCGCCGACAAGCGCGAGAACGCCGACCTCCTCGACGCGATTCGCGCGTCCTGAGCTCGCTTCCCCTGGTCGATCCCATCCTGCCCGCCGCCACCGCCGCCGATCCCATCGTTGGCGGCCTCGTCGCGTTCGTGCCGCCGGTGCGCATCCTCGTGCTCGGCGGCGCGGATCGCATGCGCTTCCTGCAGGCGCTGGTGGCGCAGGATCTCGACGGGCTCGCCCCGGGCGAGGGCATCCACGGCGCGCTGACCGACGATCGCGGCCGCCCGATCGCGGATTTCCACCTGTACGTGCTCCCCGAGGCGCTGCTGCTCGAGCTGCCGGTGGGCCGCGCCGAGGAGGCTCGCGCCGCACTCGATGGGCGCATCATCGCCGACGACGTGCGCACCGCGTGGGCTTCCGGTGGAGTCGTGGCGTACGAGTCATCGGATCCTGGGCAGTTGGCCATCGCGTCGGGTTCACCCAGGCAGGGCGGGCCGTTGGACAGTCTTGGCGATCCTGCGCCCGGCGTCGGCTTCGCCGACGGGACTGGCTTCGCGGAGGATGATCCCGCGCTCGAAGACGAGGCCGTGCTCGCCACCGTGCCTGCGGTGCGACATGCGGTGCTCCGTGCGTCGCGCCTCGGCGGCTTCGGCGCGCTGCACTGGTCGTCCGTCGATCGCATGGTCGAGCTGGCGGCCGTTGCCTCCGGCGGATCCGGCGTGACGGTCGCTCTGTCGGCGACGCAGCTCGACCTGCTCGAGATCACCGCGGGTCGCATCGGGGCCATGGAGCTGGCCGAGGCTAGGGTGTGGAACGAGCTGGGCATGATGGCCGCCGTGAGCCTGACGAAGGGCTGCTGGATGGGACAGGAGATCGTGCGCCGCGTCCACGTGCTCGGCGAGACCAGGCGCGTGCTTCGCGGGCTGACGCTCGATGTTCCCCACGGAGTCGACTGGGCGGGCGCGGCACTCGAGGATGCCGTCGGCGCTGCCGCCGGCGTCGTCACTCGCGCGTCCCGCGCCCCCTCTCTCGATGCGACCGTGGGCCTTGCGTTCGTGCGCCGCGACTGCGTGGTGGGTGCGGCGCTCACGGCCGTCCGCGCCGACGGCGCCCGCGCGCCGGCCCTCGTGCGCGCCCTGCCTTTCGTGACGCGACGCCCGGTGGGCGTGGCGCCGCCTTCGTGGCTTCCCCAGGAGACTGCATGACCGACGTTCCCGACCTGCCGACCACCCCCGGCCCGACCGCGGTGCCAAGCCCGACGCGCCGCTCGTTCCCCGCGTCGGATCGCTTCATTCCCAAGCCCGAGCGCGTGTTCGTCAACCGCAACCTGCGCTTCTCGCAGGTCGCCGCGGTCGGCTTCGACCTTGACCACACGCTCGCGCACTACGATGCCATCCCGATCGAGAAGCTCGCCTTCGAGCTGACCAAGAAGAAGCTGGTCGAGAAGCGCGGCTACCCGGCCGAGGTCCTGCGCTTCCGCTACGACCCGACGTTCGTCGTGCGCGGCCTGATCGTCGACAAGGTGCGCGGCAACCTGATCAAGATGGATTACTTCCGCTACGTGTCCCGTGCGGTGCACGGCACGAAGCGGCTCGACGCCGACGAGCGCGACCGCCTGTACAACGACCGCACGCCGCGTTTCTCCGGTGACGGGTTCGTGTCGGTCGACACGCTGTTTCACTTGCCGGAGGTGCACCTCTATCTCCTGCTGATCGATCTTTTCGAGCGCAGGGGGGAGCGGCCGGACTTCGCCGGCCTGTACGCCGACGTCCGCGCGATGATCGACGAGGCGCATGGGGATGGCTCGCTGAAGGCCGTGATCACGAAGAACGTCGGCAACTTCGTGCGTCGCGACCCGCGCCTGCCGGTGTTGCTCGAGGAGTTCCGCCGTGCGGGGAAGAAGCTGTTCCTGCTCACCAACTCCGAGTGGTACTACAGCGCCGCGCTGCTCGAGCACCTGCTCGAGCGCAGGAAGAACGATCGTTCGTGGGAGCGCTTCTTCGACTACATCGTGGTCTCGTCCCGGAAACCATCGTACTTCGCGATCGAGGCCGGCGTGGTCGCCGGGGAGTTCGTGGTGAGCACGACGGGCGTGCCCGCGTGGTCCGGCGGCAACGCGGCCTACCTCGAGCAGGAGATGGGCGTCGGTGGTGACCAGATCCTGTACTTCGGTGATCACACCTACGGCGACATCCTGCGCTCCAAGCGTTCGCTCGGCTGGCGCACCGCGATGATCGTGCCCGAGGTCGAGCGCGAGGTCGCGGTCACCCACGAGCAAGCGCGCTCCTACAAGACGCTCGAGCGCCTGGCGAACGAGCACGACCAGCTCGAACTCGAGAAGGCGGCGCGCGGTCGCGAATGGCGCGAGCTGTCGCTCTCCCTCGGTGGCGACGATGACGAGGACGCAGCGTTGGTGCTCGCAATCTACGATCCGCGCGTGCGGCAGGCGGGCGCGGGGCGCGCGGGTTCGGCGGGCGCGGGTGCGGCCGTCAACGGGGGGACGGCGACCGGCGGGACCGAGAACGGCGACCTGCCCGCCCGGCTCAAGGCGCTCCTGGCCGGCACCGGTAGCGGACCCGGCGGCCGGCGCACACGCGGCGATCGGCGGCGCACGGCGAAGCTGCGCGAACTCGAGGAGCTGGCGCACAGGATTGCGGACTTGGACCACCGCGCCGCATCGCTGGCCGGCCGCATCAAGTCGCTCCGGCGCAAGGTGGAGGCGGCCTACAACCCGACGTGGGGCTCGATCTTCCGCGTCGGCAACGAAGCCAGCCGCTTCGGCCACCAGCTCAAGGACTTCGCCTGCGTCTACACGAGCGACGTGGCGAACTTCCTGCACTACCCCTGGAACTACTACTTCCTGTCGCCGGGGAGTGTGATGCCGCACGATCTGTAGCTGATCGGGCAGGAGAGCGCGGGCAACTTGCGTCGCCGCAACTTGACACATGGCGGGTCGGCCCAGTTTGCGAGCGCCTGACGGTAGCGTGTAGCATCGTGGGCTTCCAGCCCTGATCCTCCGGAGAACTCGCCATGCGAGATTTGATTCGTCCATTCGTCAACGGCCTGGCGCTCGCCGCCCTTGTGGTTGCCCCATCGCCAGCCGCCGCAACGACACTCGATCTCTCCTGGGACGCATGCACCCCCGTGATCACCAACAAGGTCCCCACGGGGTCGCCGCCCGACCCGATCGTCCTCGTGGTGCGCGCCGTGGGGCAGGTCGATCCGCACACGGGATTCGAGTTCCGCATCGACATGGAGGACGCCGGTGCGGTTCTCCCCGATGCGTGGCGATTCGATCTGGCGGGTTGTCCCGGCGAAGGGTTCATCTCGATCCGCACCGACCCGACCACGGCGGCCTGTCCCGCTTTCCAGGGACTCCCTGCGACCGTTCAGACCGGGATCCGCTATGAGCCCTACGCGCTCCCCGGGCCCCTCGGCGCGCCGCCCTTCCGATTCGCCCTTCTCGTCTCGAGCCGATATCCGGTGACCGGCGCCCCGCCGGCCGGTGCGATTCGTTCCCTCGTACGGGTCGTCTTCAATCACCGATTTTCCGTGCTGGGTCCGTCGGATCCTGGAATCAACTGCGGAGGATTCGAGCGGAATCTCTGCCTGACTGTCCACCCAGGATCCGCTCGGTGGTTCGACGCGAGTGGAACACCGGTTCCCTTCGACGTGGGTCAGTCGTGGCTCACCTTTCGGGGAGAGTGCTACCCCGTTCCGGTCGCGCCGACGACTTGGGGAACGATCAAGGGGCAGTTTCGGAGGTGAGGCCTGCGGCCGCGACCTCCTGGCGGCAGCCTGGATCGGCCACAGGAGAGCGGCCGAACTTGCCCCGCGCGAGTCGAGCAGAGCGAGTGGCGAGGCGGCACGACGGCAGGTCTCCCGCCTCCAAAGCTGAGCGCAATAACATTGTAACATAATGGCCAGCAATGCATTGAGAGCCGCATCAAATCTTCTGTCTGAACTGGTTCCGGAACCAGTTGATCGGTTGCTGCCGCGCGTCGTCGCGACGTAGACTCGATGGGTTCGCCCCATCCTGCTGATCCCCTCCCCCGGAGGCCCTGTGGCCGCTCCCGCCGTGATTCCGCTCGCGCTCGGCCTCCTGCTCGCCGCGCCCCTCCCGACCACCCCTGTCACCACCTACTCCATCGTCGCCCGCGACTCCGTCACCGGTGAGATGGGCGTGGCCGTGCAGTCGCACTACTTCAGCGTGGGGCCGATCGTGCCGTGGGCCGAGGCAGGCGTGGGCGCGGTTGCGACGCAGTCGCTCGTGCTCGTGGATTACGGACCGAACGGGCTGGCGCTGATGCGTGGCGGGATGAGCGCGCCGGCGGCGCTCGACTCGCTCAAGCGCGCCGATCCCAATCCGGCCGTGCGGCAGGTGGCGATGGTCGATGCGCAGGGGCGTGTCGCGGCGCACACCGGTCCGGGTTCGATCCCTGCCGCCGGCCACGAGGTGGGGGCGCAGTTTTCCGTGCAGGCGAACCTCATGGAGAAGCCGAGCGTCTGGCCGGCGATGGCCCGCGCCTACGAAACGGCGAAGGGGGACCTCGCCGAGCGGCTGCTCGCCGCCCTCGACGCGGCCGAGAAGGAGGGCGGGGACATCCGCGGCCGGCAGTCGGCGGCGATCCTGATCGTGCGCGGCAGCTCGTCCGGCAAGCCGTGGGTCGATCGCGTCATGGACCTGCGGGTCGAGGATCATCCGCAGCCGAACGTCGAGCTGCGCCGGCTGGTGCAACTGCGCCGCGCGTACAACGAGTCGGACGCCGGGGACAACGCGATTGCGGCGAAGGATCCGGTCGCGGCGCTCAAGCATTACGAGGAGGCGGCGCGCCTTGCCCCCGAGGTGGTCGAGCTCCAGTTCTGGGCGGCGCTCTCGATGTACACGAATGGGCGCGAGGCCGAAGCGCGAACGATCTTTCGCCGCGTGTTCGCACGCGAGCGCCGCTGGGCGGATCTCGTCCCGCGGCTGGCGCAGGTGGAGCTGTTCCCGAACGACCCGAAGAAGATCGCCGAGGTCGTGGCGCTGGCGCCGAAGGGGGCGCCGTGGTGAT
>JANPEF010000097.1:0-20885 GCA_031431875.1 Candidatus Eiseniibacteriota bacterium
GCATCAGGCCGGAATAGCGCATGAGATCAAGGCCCCGCAAAGTAAAAGGGAATGCGGCGGACTGTGCGAGGGCAGGGCACAGCGTGAACGGGCTGACTTCAAGGATAGCCACCGCCGCGAAAGCCTGTCAATCGCGGCGAGGACCCTTTGCCGGAATCATCGGCCGGCAACCCCCGATTCTACAGGCGTTTTGCAATGCCACCCGCGACCCGGGGGCGGAGCCGGCCGACCCGCAAGGGCGGGAAGCACCTGCCACGTAGGGTATTACCTCCCATTGAGGCGCGCGGTTCCCCAGGTTCGGACGTCGTTGGTGTCCCGGCGGTCTTCCCAGAAACGAATTTTCCAGTCTCCAGAGAGTCCCACGCTGGCCATGGTGAGCCCGGCGGAGCCGGCGGCGACGGGGTTTCCGCCGGCGAAGACCCGGTAGCGTCGGTTGAGGATCCGGGTGGTGGTATTGACGTTTTCGTCGGGGCGGACCGGGTCCTGCGTGAGCGTGACGGTGTAGAAGTTGTTCGGATCGTAGGCGAGGAACTGGGGGAAGAACGTGAGCTCGCGCTCACGGGTCCAGATCCCGGGGTCCGGGTTGCCCTCCTGCAGCCACGCTGCCAGGTCGGCCGGGTCGAACGAGGCATAAAAGCCGGGCTCCTGCAGCCCCAGCGAGTCGGTGAGGCACAGGCCATAGTTGCTGGCCGAGCGCGATTCGACGGCGCGTTCGAGGGTGGCCAGCGTGCTCTCGGGGACGGAGAAGCTCGGCGGGATGCCGGGGTTGCTGTCGGGGGATTCCGGCTGCGCGGTGTCGAACAGGCCGCAGCCGGCCGCGATCAGTGCACAGGCGGCGAGGGCGAGGAGGGGGGCGCGGATGGGCTTCATGGTTTCGATCCTCCGAAGGTCTTCCGGAATGCGATGTTCACCAGCCAGTAGTCGTTGTCGTTCGCGCGGTCGGTCGGCGTGCCGCCGTAGGTGAGCTGGCGATCGGTCGCCATCGTGCGGCGGATGTCGCCGGTCAGGCCCGACGAGCTACCCATCGGCAGGTTCAACCGCGCGATCGCCGTGAACTCGGTGCGCCGCGATTCAGTCGTCTTGATTGCCTCGCCCTCGGAGACGGTGAGCGTGGGGCTCACCGACAGGCGCTCCTGCGCCTCGAGCGCGAGCCAGTCGGTGGCGGTGTAGATCGTGCGCAGGCCCAGGTCGAGCGTGTTGAACTCGCTCGACTTGCCGAAGCTGCGGCCGGTCTCGAGCGCGCGCCATGAGCCGCGCGATTGCAGCCGCAACGTGTTGTTGAGTTCGAGCCGCACGCTGCGGCTGACCGTGGTCGAGATCAGCGTCGCCAGGTTGTAGATGAACGACAGCTGGTCGCGATCGGTCGAGAACGTGTAGTAGGTCTGGGCGGCGGTCGCCGAGTTGTTCTGCGTGACGAACCAGATCGAGCCGGGCCGGGCCGACCAATTCCAGGTGACCGAGTAGGTGCGCAGGGTCGTGTTGTTGATCGACGACGCGCGGGCGAGGTTCACGACGTCGTTCTCCTCGATGCCGGTGGTGACGCCCGTATCGAACTTGGGCGAGGGTCGGTAGTTGAGGTTGAGCGAGCCGCGAGCGCGGCGGTTGTCCTGATTCGATGGCGGTGATGCGCCGAAGAGATCGGAAGCAAAGTCCTCGTAGCGGCGGCGCGTAAGGGTGACGGTCGCGTTGAACCGCGAGGTCAGCGTGCGCGACAGGACCTTGCCCGCGGAAATGTCGAGCCGGCGCGTCAGGTTCGACTCGATCCATCCCGGGTCGCGCCTCGTGAGGTCGTTGTCCGAGATCGAGTTCTCGTAGGTGATCGAGGGATCGAGCCCGAGGAACGGCTGGCGGTAGTCGGCCCGGAACGCCTGAGTCGAGGCGATCGTCGTGCGCGTCGTCTCGGTCTGGTAGAGCGTCTGGTTCTTGCCCAGCGTTCCCGACATGTTGAGCGCGGCACCACGCGGCAGGCGGAAGTGGAGCGCCGCGTCGGCGTTGTTGATCGTGCCGTCGACGGCCTCGGGCTTGACCACCAGTTCCGAGTTGAAGTCGTCCGGGTCCTCGGGAACGCGGGCCGGGCGCTCGACCGTCGAGCGCTGGGCGGTGGCCCGGGCATCGGCGGTGAGCCAGCGGTTGATGACCGCGTTGCCCGAGAGGCGCAGGTCCTTGATGTTGTTGCGGTCGTCCTGCACGTACGACGAGTCGTCGGCCACCGTCGAGGTGAGCCGTGAAAGCTGCTGGGAGGCGTCGAGGCTCAGGTTCGAGCCGCCGCTGAAGGCGCGCGAGGTGGCGGCAAAGAGGCCGAACGTCGAGCCCTTGCTGTTCTGGTCGAACTGCTGGTTGTCGAGGTAGCCGTAGGAGACCAGCCCGCGCAGCGGGTATGCCCCGAAGCGCCGATTGAACCGCGCCTGGGCCGAGATGTCGTCGTTGTCCTGCCTGAGGGGCACGAAGTTCGCGGTCGTCGCATCGTCCGAGATGCGCTGCAGGCCGAGAGCGCCACCCAGGCGGAGCCACGGTGCCACGCGATAGGCGAGCTCGGTGCGTGTCGAGCGGTTGCGGTTCTCGCGGCCGGCGCGGTCTTCCTTGCCGATGGTGATCGAGGTCTGGTTGGCGACCTGGAGCAGGCCGGGGGCGGCGTAGAAGTCGGCGCCCTGCGTCCACGTGCGATTGCCGCGGTTGACGGCGTAGTTCGTGTTGTAGTTGAGGAAGCCGGCGTTGCGCTGCCGGTCCAGGATCGAGCGCGAGTTGCCGAACGCCCCGGCATCACCCGCGGCCTCCTCCTCGAAGGCGATCGAGTCGGCCACGGCGACGGAGTCGACGATGCGCAGGGACTCGGCCACGGCAGCCGAGTCGGGGAACGCAAAGGGGTCGGCCGTCTGGGCCCCGGAGGCCCGGACGCCCCACGCCCCCGCGGCTGCGAGCGCGAGGCACAGGGCGAAGGGGCCGCCGGCGCGAGAGAGGGCGCTCACGGGAGAGCGGGGCACGACTCGACGGTACCGCGAAGCGCGCGCTGGCCGCCAGCCGAAAATGCTGCCCCACGCGCGGTTGCGGGTCCCGGGGACGCGTGCTAGATTGCCCGGGCAGGGGTGGATCCGGGGCAAGACCCCGGGGCCGGTGGCGGCCGGTCCTTCCTTCCGCAACCACCCCATCCGGCAGACCAGGGTTGTTCGCAAGAAACCCGAGCGCACGGAACCGCGCCCAGGACGGAGATGGCATGAGGCCGATGACGTTTCTGCACAACCTGATGGGTTTCCTCTCCACCGACGTGGCCATCGACCTCGGAACGGCGAACACGCTCGTGTTCGTCAAGGGCCGTGGGATCGTGCTCGACGAGCCCTCGGTGGTCGCGGTGGATCGCACGACCGACAAGGTGCTGGCGGTCGGTCGCGAGGCGAAGATGATGCTCGGGCGCACGCCCGAGGAGATCGTCGCCATCCGCCCCCTCAAGGATGGCGTCATCGCCGACTTCGAGGTCACCGAGGACCTGCTCCGCGAGTTCATCCACAAGGTCCAGAAGCACAAGTTCCTGGTCCGCCCGCGCATCATCATCTCCGTGCCGTCCGGCATCACCGAAGTGGAGCGCCGCGCCGTCATCGACTCGGCCGAGCGGGCCGGTGCGCGCGAGGTCCTGCTCGTGTACGAGCCCATCGCGGCGGCGATCGGCGTGGGGCTCCCGGTGTCGAGCCCGACCGGCAACATGGTCGTCGACATCGGCGGCGGCACGACCGAGATCGCGGTCATCGCGCTCAACGGCATCGTCAACAAGACCTCGATCCGCGTCGCCGGCGACGAGATGGACGAGGCGATCGCGAGCTACGCGAAGAAGGCCTACAACATGCTCATCGGCGAGCAGACCGCCGAGCGCATCAAGATCGAGATCGGCTCGGCGTTCCCGCTGCCCGAGGAACTCGACATGGAAGTGAAGGGCCGCGACCTGGTGCGCGGCATTCCGCGCACGCTGCGCATCTCGTCGGTCGAGGTGCGCGAGGCGCTGCAGGAGCCGGTCGGCAGCATCGTCAACGCCCTGCGCGAATCGCTCGAGCAGACCCCACCCGAGCTGGCGTCGGACATCGTCGATCGCGGAATCTTCCTCACCGGTGGCGGCGCTCTGCTGCGTGGGCTCGACCTGCTGCTGCGCGAAGTGACGAACCTCAACATCCGGGTCGCCGACGATCCGCTGACCTGCGTCGTCCGCGGCGCGGGCACGATCCTCGAGAATCCCGTGCAGTACGAAAAGGTGATCATCCACGGTCACAAGGACTAGGTCCGGCCGCTGACGTGCCCGCCACCTCCGGTCTCGACGATCGCCGCGCGGCGGCGGCCCTGGTGGCCGTCGAGTTGCTGTGCGTTCTTCTCCTCGTGTTCGGCAACCGACTGCCGGTCGATGCCCTGACCGGCGCCTCGACCGGCCTCCTCGCCCCCGCCAACTCCATCCTGCGCTGGATCGAAAGCGTCGCCACCGCCCGCAGCGACGCGACGCGCCTGCGCGGCGAGGTGGCGACCCTGCGCATGGAGCAGGGGCGCCTGGCCGACGCCGCCGTCGAGAACGAGCGCCTGCGCGCGCTGCTCGGTTTCGCCGAGCGCGGCCGGCCCCGGCTGCTGCCCGTCCAGGTCGTCGGCGTCAGCGGCGAGCCGTGGCCGATCGTCTTCCACCTGGGCTCGGGCAGCGGAGCGGGGCTCGCGGTGGGGCAGGCCGTGCTCTCCCCCGAGGGCCTGGTCGGCCGACTGACGCGGGTCGATGGCGGAACCGCCAGTGCGGCGCTGTTGACCGATCCCAACGCGCCGGTCGCCTGCGAAGTGGTGGGCAGCGGCGTGCGCGGCGTGCTCAAGTTCCGCTTCGGCAGCCGCCCTGGCCTCTACCTCACGGCCGTTCCGCTGACCGACACCGTGCGCGTGGGCGATCGCCTCGCGACCGCGGCGACCTCCGTGCTCTATCCGGCGGGGATCCCGGTGGGGCGCGTGCTGCGCGTCGGGCGCGAGGAGTCGGGCCTGCTGTCGGAGATCGAGGTCACCCCGATGGCGCCGCTCTCGCGGCTGCGCGAAGTGCTCGTCGCCACCGATCGCCCCGACTCGACGTGGTGGCCGAAGCCCAAGCCGGTCGTTGCGGTCGTCGACAGCGCGCGCGGCGATTCGCTCGCGTCGCTCGCGCGGGCGCGCCCCGACTCCGCTCGGGTCGACACCGCGTCCGGGGTTCGTTGACGTGGCGCGCGGGACCTTCTACCTGCTCCTGGTGTGGACTACCGCGGGGCTCCTCGTGCGCTCCTCGGCCGAGCGCGGGATGTCGATCTTCGGCGTGGCGCCCGACCTGTTGACGCTGCTCGTCGTCTACTGGGCGCTGGCGGGCGGGCCGCTGGCCGGCGTGCTCGCGGGATTCGTCGTCGGGCTCGTTGCCGACGCCGACCGCGGCCGCACGCTCGGCCTTGCCGCCGGCGTGCTGTCGATGATCGGCTACCTGGTCGGAGGGCTGGGCAACAGCCTGCACCGCGAGCGCCCGCCGGCGCAGTTCGTCGTGCTGCTCGTCACCACGCTGCTCGTCCAGTCGGTGCGCACGCTGTTCGCCGCGCAGGGCGACCTCGCCGCGTGGGCCACCACGTTCCCCGTCCATGTCGCGCTCAAGGCCGTGTACACGGCGCTGCTGGGCCCGCTGTTCTACCTCGTCGTGCGCGCCGCCGGCGCGCCGAACTTCCTCGGTCATGGCCCGTCCAGCGCTGAATCGTGAGGCCCGCAATCGTCGCGCGCTGACGATCGGCGCGGCGATGGCCGTGGGCTTCATCACGCTGGTGGCCGGCACGGTGCGCCTGCAATTGATCAAGCACGAGGCCTATCGCCAACTCGCCGAGCAGAACCGCGTCCGCCTCGAGGTCGTGCGCGCCCCGCGCGGGCGTATCTTCGACCGCTCCGGCCGCCTGCTGGCCGACAACACGCCCGCGTTCGCCATCGTGTTCCGTCCGCCCGACAACGACCTCGGCATCGCCGACTCGCTCGCCGACGCGCCGCTGAAGATTCTCGAGCGCGTGCTCGCGCTGCCGCGCGCCGACCTGCAGGCGGTCGTCCGCCGGGCCGTGCGCAGCGGTGCGACCATGCCGTTTCGCGAGGATGTCGAGCCGGTGATCGTCTCGCAGATCGAGGAGCTGCGCGCCGAGCTGCCGCACGTCGAGGTGCAGATCACGCCGCGCCGCCAGTACCCGCTCGGCACGGTTGCCGCACACCTGCTGGGCTACGCTGGCGAGATCAACGAGGCCGAACTGGCGACGCGCAAGGAGAAGGGCTACCGGCTCGGCGACCTGATCGGGCGCTCCGGGCTGGAGCGCTCGTACGAGGAGGCGCTGCGCGGCAAGGATGGCCACCAGTACGTCGTCGTCAACGCGATGGGCCGGCGGGTCGGCCAGCTCGAGGACGTGCCTCCGGTCGCGCCGCTGCCGGGGCAGGACCTGCGCCTCGCGCTCGACCTCGACGTGCAGCTCGCGCTCGAGGAGGGGATGGGGGACGAGGGCCACGGCGCGGCCGTCGCGATCGATCCGCGCACCGGCGGCGTGCTCGGCATGGTGAGCCGCCCGGCGTTCGATCCCAACGAGTTCGCGCGCGGCCTGTCGCGCTCGCGCTGGCGCGAGTTCATGCAGGATCGGTCGTATCCGCTGCTCAATCGCGCGATCCAGTCGACGTATCCCCCGGCTTCGACCTACAAGATCGTGACTTCGCTGGCTGGCCTGCAGGAGGGCGTGATCGAGCCGTCGACGCACATGCCGGTCAGTTGCTCCGGCGGCTATCGCTACGGCAGCCGCTGGTACAAGTGCTGGAATCACTCGGGCCACGGCTCGCTCGACCTGCCCGCCGCGCTCGCCTGGTCGTGCGACGTCTACTACTACCAGCTCGGGCTGCGGCTGGGCGTCGACCGGCTCGCTACCTGGGCGCAGAAGCTCGGCCTGGGCCAGAAGACCGGGATCGACCTGCCGCAGGAGCGCTCGGGGCTGGTGCCCACCACCAAGTGGTACGACCGCCGGCGCGGAGTGGGCAAGTGGTCGAACGGCGTCATGCTCAACATCGCGATCGGCCAGGGCGAGAACCTGTACACGCCACTGCAAATCGCGCAGATCGGCGAGACGATCGCGACCGAGGGCGCCCTGCGCACGCCGCACATGGTGCAGGAGATCCTCGATCCGATAACGGGCCACGGCAAGGCGGTCGAACCCGCGCCGCGCCAGGCGCTGACGCTGCCGGCCGAGACCTGGGCCGCACTGTCGAACGCCATGGAGCGCACGGTCAGCTCGGGCACGGGGGGCCGCGCCCAGGTGCCGGGCGTGCGGGTCGCCGGAAAGACAGGAACCGGCCAGAATCCGCACGGCGACGATCACGCGGTGTTCGTCTGTTACGCTCCGGTCGAGAAGCCGACCATCGTGATCGCCGTGCTGGTGGAGAACGGCGGACACGGCGGCTCGGTCGCCGCCCCGATCGCGCAGAAGGCGCTCCTGGCGTGGCTCGCTCCCGATTTGCGCCTGGCGCAGCAGCGCGAGACGGCGCGGCACGACTCGCTCGCCGCAGTGCGCGGCATCGTCGCCGTGGCGCCCGCGCCGGCCGATTCCATGTTGCTGGGAGACTGACGTGGCCCTTCCCCTCGCCGATCGACGCGGCGCCCGACAGATCGACTGGATCCTCATTTTCGCCGTGCTCGGCCTGGTGACGATCGGGCTCCTGCTCGTCTTCAGCGCCACCTCGCACCCCGGCTCGGCGCACGAGGGGTTCCACTGGCGCCAGCTCACGTGGTTCGGGATCGGCGCCGTCTGCGCGTATGCCGTCGCGGCCGTGCACTATCGCAACTACGACACCCTGGCGTGGGTGGCGTACGCGATCTCGATCGTGCTGCTCGTGCTCGTGTTCTTCGTCGGCGTCGAGGTCTATGGCGCGAAGCGCTGGTTGCGGATCGGGGGCTTCCAGTTCCAGCCGTCGGAGATCGCGAAGCTGGCGACGATCTTCGTGCTCGCCCGACATCTCGACCAGAAGCGGCTGGACCTGGCGCGCGCGAGGAACTGGATCGCGCCGTTCTTCATCGTCATCGTGCCCATGCTGCTGGTCCTCAAGGAGCCCGACCTGGCGACGTCGCTGTCGTTCTTCGTCTTCGCCGTGGTGATGATGTTCTGGGCGGGGATGCCGTTGTCGACGCTGCTGCTGGCGCTGTCGCCGGTGATCTCGGTCGTCGGGTTCTTCCTCACGCGCAGCGAGTGGCCGTTCGTGTTCGTGTTCCTCGGCCTGCTGGCGTGGACGCGGCCGCGCATGCCGGCTCTGGTCGCGCTGGTGCTGGTCAACCTGGCGGTGGGGCTCGCGCTGCCGCACATCTGGGACGGCCTCGAGCCCTACCAGCGCGGCCGCATCGAGACCTTCCTCAATCCGGGCGCCGACCCCACGGGGGCGGGCTACCAGGTGATCCAGTCGCAGATCGCCATCGGCTCGGGCGGGCCGACCGGGGTGGGCTATCTCGAGGGCACCCAGAAGGGTCTGTCGTTCCTGCCCATGAAGCACACCGACTTCATCTTCTCGGTGCTGGGGGAGGAACTGGGCTTCTGGGGGACGGGCCTCGTGCTGATCCTCTTCGCCATCGTCTGCTTCCGCGGCCTGCGCATCGCCGCTTCGGCCCGCAACGCGTTCGCCAGCCTGGTGGCGATCGGGGTCGTGTCCGTGTTCTTCTATCACGTGCTGGTCAACGTGCTCATGACGCTCGGCTGGGCCCCGGTGGCTGGGGTCCCGCTCCCGCTCCTGTCGTACGGCGGCACGTCGCTGGTCATGAACTGCCTGCAGATCGGGCTCCTGCTCAACGTCGGCGTCCATCGCCACGAGTACTGAGGCTCCGACTGGACTGAGAGGTCGCGTGTATCCGGAACTGTTCTCGTTCGGCCCGTTTCACCTGCGCACGTTCGGCGTGCTGCTCGCCGCCGCCTTCCTGATCGGGACGTGGATCGCCCTCGGCGAGGCCCGGCGGCGCGGCATCGACGAGACGAAGCTGGTGAACATGGTGCTCGTCATCCTCGTCTCCTCGATCGTCGGTGCGCGCGCCTTCTACGTGTTCACCCACCCGGCCGAGCTGCGCGGCGATCCGCTGTCGTTCCTGCGCATCTGGGAGGGTGGACTCACGCTGATTGGCGGCTTCGTCACCGGCACGGTGGCGGGCTTCGCCTACATGCGCCACGCCAGGCTGCCGCTCGGTGCGACCGCCGACACGGTGACGCCCTCGGTTGCGCTGGGGGTGGCGATCGCACGCATCGGCTGCTTCCTGAACGGCTGCTGCTTCGGCCTGCCCGGCAGCCAGCCGTGGTGCGTGCACTTTCCGCCGGGAGCGCCCGCGTCGATCCTGTTCCCCGGGTTTCCGGTCCATCCATCGCAGCTCTACAACGCGGCGGCATTCCTCGGGCTGTTCCTGCTTACCCTGTGGCTCCGGCCGCGGCTCAAGGGCGACGGGCAGCTGTGGTGGGCGTTCGTGATCCTCTTCGCGCTGGTGCGCATCCCAATCGATGCCACTCGCTACTACGAGTCCTCGGCTTACGTGACGAAGATCTTCGGGCGCTTCGTGACCGACAGCGAGCTGATCGGTCTTGCCCTCGTGGTGATCGGCGTGGTGCTGTTCGTGCGCGCCGGACGCCGGGGCTCCGCGCGCGACGCGGCATGACCCAGCGCTTCGCCGTGCTCGGCGCGCCGATCGCCCATTCGCTGTCGCCGCGCCTGCACATGGCGGCCTTCACGGCGACCGGACGCGACGCGGCGTACGAGGCGATCGAGGTCGACGCCGTCGGGTTCACCGCCGCGCTCGCGCGCCTGCGCGCCGCTGGCTACGCGGGCGTCAACGTGACCGCGCCCCTGAAGCCGCTCGGCCTCGCTGCCGCCGACGAGGCGACAGGCGCGGCGCGCGAGGCCGGCGCCGCGAACACGCTCGCCTTTCGCGATGGCCGCGTGCACGCCGACAACACCGATGGCGCGGGCTTCATCCGCTTTCTCGATCGCGCCGGTGTCGCCGTCTCCGGACAGGCGGTCGCGTTCCTCGGCGGCGGGGGGGCAGTGCGCGGGCTCGTCCCGGCCCTGCTCGCGGGCGGCGCGGGGCCGATCACGCTCGTCGTGCGTCGACCGCTCGAGGTTGCGGCGAGCTTCGCGCCCTTCGCCGCGCGCGGTGTGCGCGTCGTGGCGCTCGACGAGTCCGCGGGCGCTCCGGCGGTGGGGGAGGCCTCGCTGGTCGTCCAGGGAACGCCGCTCGGGCTGCGCGGCGGCGATCCCCTGCCCTGTCCGGCAGACTGGCCGGGCCCACGGGCGGTCGCCGTCGATCTCCTGTATCATCCGGCCGTGACCCCGTGGCTGGCCGCATTGCGGGCCCGGGGCGTGCGCGCCGCGAATGGCCTGGGGCTGCTCGTCGAGCAGGCCCTGCTGGCGCAGCGTTTCTGGTTCGGTGCAGAGCCCCCGCGGTCCGCCCTCGAAGAGGCTGTCCGATGGAGCGATCCCTTCGCCTCCTCCTCCGCATCGTCGGGGAGGGCGCCCGGGCCCTGATCGAGGCCGCGCTGCCGGTCGCCTGTGCGGCCTGCGACGCGCGCCTCCTCGTCGCGGACGACCTGCCACTGTGCGCGACCTGTGCGGCCGCGGCCGTCGAGGCGGGTCCGGCGTTCTGCCTGGTCTGTGCACGCGAGCGGCGCGATCCTCGCGGCTGTCGCCGCACCGATCATCCGTGGTTGCGCGCCGGGTTCACCTGGAATGAGCCGCTGCGCGCGCTCGTCCATGCGTTCAAGTTTTCCGGTGCGGTCGAACTGGCCGCGCCGCTGGTCGACGCGGCGCTCGACACCGCCGGCTTCGCCGCGGTGGCGCGACCCGACGCGATCGTGGCCGTGCCGCTGCACCGCGTGCGGCGCCGCGAGCGCGGCTACGACCAGGCCGAGGCGCTGGCCCGCGCGTTCGCGGAGTGCACCGGCGCGCCGCTCGTGCGCGGGCTCGAGCGCCCGTGCGCGACGCGGCAGCAGGCGAAGCTCGATGCGGCGGGGCGGCGCACGAATGTCGCGGGCGCATTCCGGGCGCTGCCCGCGGCGGCGACGCTCGCCGGTGGCCGCGTGGCGGTGGTCGACGACGTGGTGACCACCGGTGCGACCATGCTCGCCGCGATCGACGCGTTGCGCGATGTCGGGGTGCCTTCGGTCGAGGCGTGGTGCCTGGCCTACGAACCGCTGGAGTGAGAGGAGCCGTCCATGACCCACCTGCACATCGCCGACGGCGTCCTGCCCGTGTTCCTGTGGGCGGCGGGCCTCCTGATCATGGCCGGGCTGGTTGCGATCGTTTCCTACCGGCATCGCAACGACCGCGCCGATCGTCTCACGCTGCTCGGCTCGCTGGCTGCGCTCATGCTCGCGGCGATGGCCGTGCCGCTGGGGCCGATCGGGCACCTGAGCTTTGCGCCGGTGGTCGGCATCCTGCTGGGGCCGGGCCTGGGCTTCCTCGCCGCGGTCGTCGTCAACGCGATCCTCGCGCTGCTCGGGCACGGCGGAATCACCGTGCTGGGGCTCAATGCGCTGGTCCTGGGCACGGCGACGATGGCGGCGCAGCCGCTCTATCGCCTGGCGCGGGCGCGCTTCATCCCCGGGACGGCCGCCGCGATCGCCTCGGTGATCGCCGGGGTGGCCAGCGTGATCGCGCTGTGGGTCGTGCTCGCGCTCGCGGGGGGTGGGCCCGCCGTCGACCCTGTCGCGCACGTCGAAGCCGCCGGACACGTTGGGCACGTCGAGGGACTGTCCGCAACGTCGCGCTTCGTGGCGTTCGCCTCACCGTTCTGGGCGCTGGGTTTCGCCGTCGAGGCGATCGTCTCGGCGAGCGTGATCGGCTTCCTCGCCCGCGTGCGACCGGAGCTGTTGCCATGAGTTCGGACGTCGCGCTCGTCGACACCTGGGCCGCCTCCGGCCGGTCGTCGTGGCACCGTGCCTCGGCGCTGTCGAAGATGGCGTTCGTGGCGTGCGTGCTGTTCGCCGTCGTGACGGCGCACGACCCGGCGCTGCTGGCCGGCCTCGCCGCGCTGCTGCTGGTGTGCCTGGCGACGGCGCGCATTCCCGTCGGCCCGGCGCTGATGCTCGCGCTCTATCCGCTCCTGTTCTCGAGCCTGTACGTGCTGTCGCGCTGGGACGGCACGTGGGAGACGCCGAGCGTGCTGCTCCTGCGCTCGCTCACGGGCAGCCTCGCCGCGGTGTTGCTGGTCTCGACCACGCCGTACCCCGACCTGTTCGCGCCCATCGCACGGGTCACGCCGCGCCTGCTGGGGGACGGCCTGTTTCTCACCTACCGCGCGTTCTTCGGACTCCTGCACCGCGCCGAGCGGACCTGGACCGCGCTGCGCCTGCGCGGCGGGCTCGCCGGGAACGGCCTGCCACGCGACCTGCGCCACGTCGGCGACGGGCTCGGGCAACTGGTGCTGCATTCGTACGACCGGAGCCAACGCCTGTACGCGGTGATGCAGATCCGCGGACACTCGGGGCGCGTGTGTGGCTGCCGCCACTGGGCGCACTTCACGCCCATCGACCTGGTGCCGCTGGCGCTGGGCATCGTCGTCGTCCTGTGCGCGATCGCACGGGGAGGCGCCTCATGAGCGAGCCCCGCACCAACGCGCCCGACGAGACGGCGGTCTACGTCTCGTGCGTTCGCCACGTCTATGCCGACCGCACGCAGGTCCACCTGTGCGGCCTCGATTTCGTGGTCAAGAAGGGCGAGCGCGTCGCCATCCTCGGCCCCAACGGCTGTGGCAAGTCGACGCTGCTGTACCACATCCTCGGGTTGCTCGCGCCGCACGAGGGCGAGGTCACGGTCTTCGGTGTCAACCCGGCGAAGGGCTTCAACAAGATCCGCGAGCGCGTCGGCGTCGTGCTGCAGAACGTGGACGAGCAGATCCTCGCCCCCACGGTGTGGGATGACGTCTCGTTCTCGCCGCGCAACTATGGCTACGCCGCGGTGGAGGTCGACCGGATGGTCGACGCGGTGCTCGAGGAAGTGGGGATCACGCACCTGCGCCACAAGATCTGCCACGGGCTTTCGGGCGGCGAGAAGCGCAAGGTCGCGCTGGCCGGCGCGCTGGTGCTCAAGCCCGAGCTCCTGATCATGGACGAGCCCTTCGAGGGCCTCGATCCGCGTTCGAAGAGCGACCTGTCGGCGTTGCTCGAGCGCCTGCACGCCCAGGGGATGACGATGATCACCGCGACGCACGACGTGCACGTCGTCGGTGACCTGGCCGACGTCGTCTACGTGCTCGTCACCGGCGGCGAGATCATTGCCCGCGGCGCCCCCGAGGAGATCTTCGCCGACACGGCCCGCCTCAAGGCCTCGAACGTCGAGCCACCGCAGATCGTCGAGCTGTTCCAGCGCCTCGAGGACGAGGGGATCGCTCTCGGTCGCCCGCTCTCGGTCGAGGATGCCCTGGAGCGGCTCAAGGCCGCGTTCGCCGCGCGCGGCCGCACCTCGGCCTGAGGCCCGGGAGCCCGCCCGCCGTGGACCTGTTCGGCTCCGACGACCTGCGTCCGCCGCTCGCCGAGCGCATGCGCCCGCGCTCGCTCGACGAGTTCGTCGGCCAGGCGCAGGTGCTGGCTGCGGGGCGCCCGCTGCGTGAGGCGATCGAGCGCGGTGCTCCAGGCTCGCTCGTGTTCTGGGGCCCGCCCGGCGTCGGGAAGACGACGCTCGCCCGGCTGATCGCGCGCCACGCCAGGCACGAATTCGTCGCCTTCAGCGGCGTCGCCGACGGCATTCCCCGCCTGCGCGAGATCACCGCCGAGGCCGAGACCCGGCGCAAGGCCGGCCGCGGCACGATCCTGTTCGTCGACGAGATCCACCGGCTGAACCGAGCGCAGCAGGACGCATTCCTGCCGCACGTCGAGCGCGGCACCGTCACGCTGGTCGGCGCCACGACCGAGAACCCGTCGTTCGAGGTCGTCGGCGCGCTGCTCTCGCGCCTTCGCGTGTTCGTGCTCGAGCCGCTGTCGGAAGAGGATCTGTGCGCCCTCATGACACGCGCCGTGGCGGACGTAGAGCGTGGGCTGGGCGCACGACATCTCGTGCTCGACGACGACGCGCTGGCCCTTCTCGGGCGCGAGGCCGACGGCGATGCCCGGCGCGCCCTCACCGTGCTCGAGGCGGCGGCCGAGGCCGTGCCCGACGGGGGACGTGTCACGCGCGACGGGGCGAAGGACGCGCTGCAGCGGCGCTTCGCCCGCTACGACAAGGGTGGTGAGGAGCACTTCAACCACATCTCGGCGTATCACAAGGCGATGCGCGGCAGCGATCCCGACGGCGCGCTGTACTGGCTGGCCCGCATGATCGACGGCGGCGAGGATCCGCTGTACGTCGCGCGGCGCACGATCCGCTTCGCCGTCGAGGACGTGGGCCTGGCCGATCCGCAGGCGCTGGTCGTGGCCCTCGCGGCGCGCGACGCGTACGCGATTCTCGGCAGCCCCGAGGGCGACCTCGCGCTCGCCGCGGCCGCGGTGTACCTGGCGACCGCGCCCAAGTCGACCGGCGTCTATCGCGCGTGGGGCGCCGCACTCGAGGCCGCGCGCGAGACACCGGCCGAGCCGGTGCCGCTGCACATCCGCAATGCGCCCACGAACCTGATGAAGGACCTGGGTTACGGGAAGGACTATCGCTACGACCCGGACGAGGCGTCCGGCTTCGCGGCGGCGCAGGGGTACCTGCCCGATCGCCTGCGCGAGCGCCGCTTCTACGTGCCGCGCGGCGAGGGCGCCGAGGGCGAGATCGCGGTCCGGCTGGCCCGCTGGACGGCGGCACGAGCGGCCGCGCGGGGCGCGGCCGGAGAGGGGTCGACTTGACCGCCTGTGGCACGCGGCCTTACCCTTGATGCGGTGCGACGGCCGCGTCGTCGCCCACCGCAGGGATCCGGGTCGCCTCGACCCGGGGCCGGGCTTGTGCCCTCGCCGGCTCCAGTGATTCCTGCGGTTTCGTTTTCCGTGGTAGGGTGCCGCCCGTGAGCGCGCCCGATCCCGCCCCGTCCCGCCGTCGTTTCGCGATCCCACCCGTCGTCGCGCTCCTCCTGCGCCTGCTCATCGTCCTCGCGTTGCTCGCGTGGATCGCCACGCGCGTCGACTTCGCCGCATTCGGTCGCACGCTCGCCGCCGCCGATCCGCGCTTCCTGGCGGCGGCCGCCCTTGCGGTCGTCGCGGGGCACGCGAGCGCGGCGTTGCGCTGGCATCGCCTGCTGCGCGCCGCGGGCGCGACCTGGCGCTTCGCGCGCACGACGGCCGTGTACGCGGCAGGCATCTTCCTCGGACTGTTCATCCCGACCGGCGTCGGCGGCGACGTGTACCGCCTGGCGCGGGTGAGCGGCAGTGGCGCGGGGCTCGTCCGCGGCGGGGCGACGATCCTGCTCGAGCGCGCGGTCGGCCTGCTGGCGCTCCTGCTCGTGGGGACCGGATTCGTCTTCGCACAACCGGGGACGCGGGCCTGGGGGGTGCCGCTCGTGGTGGGGGCGATCGCGGGGGTCGTCGGGCTGTTCGCGATCTCCGTGCCGGGCGGCCCGGAGAGGCTGGCTGCGCTGCTTGCCCGCATGCCCGGTCCGGGCCCACGCCTTGCGGCGTGGGTGAATGAGGCGTTTCCGCGCGAGGTCATGGATCGACTGCGCGGCGCCCTGCCGGGCACGGTGCTCCTGTCGATGCTCAACCACGTGCTCCTGATCGCGACGGCGGTGTTGCTCGGGCGGGCGCTCGGGATCGCCGCCCCGTGGCCGGCGATCGCTGCCGCGGTGCCGCTGGTGATGCTCGCCGCGCAGGTCCCGATCACCCCCGGTGGGATCGGCGTGCGCGAGGCATCGTTCGTCTGGTTCCTGGGACGGGTCGGCGTGGCCGAGGAGCCGGCCCTGGCGCTGGCGCTGGCGTGGGCGGCGATCCTTTACCTGGTGGGATTGCTCGCGGCATTCGGGTTGTTGGGCGATCGCGGGCCGGCGCGGAGTGACGCCCCGGCCGCATGACGAAGGGGCGCCCCGGCTGCGGGACGCCCCCTCCTTCGTTGCACTGCGTTTGCGCTTCGCGCGTTATGGCGCGTCCGCGATCACCTTCGCGTCGGCGCCACGGTGGGTGATCCCACCGAGATTCAGTTCCTTGATCTGCGGCTCGATCAGCGCGCGATCCCCCACGGCGATCACCTTCATCTGCTCCGGCTTGAGGAACTTCTTCGCCACGTCCTGCACTTCCGCGGCGCTGACGTTGGCGATGCGCGCCGGCAGTCCCGAGTAGTAGTCGGGCGACAGCTCGAACAGGTAGAGCTGGCCCACCGTGCCCACCGTGCTGTTCGTGGTCTCGAACAGCGCCGGCAGCGAGCGCGACACCGACTCCTTCGCCAGGTTCAGCTCGGTTTCGGTGATCGGGGCGTCCTGCATGCCCTTCACCTCATTGAACATCTCGGCGATCGCGGGGCCCGTCACATCCGAGCGCACCTGCGCGCCGATGATGAACGGTCCGGCGCCGCGGTTGTCCTGCTGGAACGAGAACGCGCCGTACGTGTAGCCGTGCTTCTCGCGCAGGTTCATGTTGACGCGGCTGGCGAACAGGCCGCCCAGGATCTGGTTCATCACGTTGATGCGTTCGTAGTCGGGATCGTTGCGCGGGACGCCGAACTGCGCGACCGCGACCGCGGTCTGCGGCGCTCCCGACTTGTCGACGATCGCGACACGCTCGGCCATGGGCTTGCCGGGGGCGGGCCGCGGCGTCGGCGTGGCCGTGCCGCGCCACGAGCCGAACGACTTCGTCGCCAGGTCCCTCGCCTCGGCGGCCGTGAGGTCGCCGGCGAGGACGAGAGCCGCGTTCTGCGGCGCGTACGAGCCGCGCCAGAACGCCACCAGGTCGTCGCGCGTGATCGCCTGCAGCGACTCGTCCGTGCCCAGCGGCACGTGGCCGTAGGGGTGATCCGCGCCGTACATCGCCGGGTAGAGCACGCGGAACGCCGTCTGGAACGGGTTGTCCTTCTGCTGCTGCAACATCGTCCGGCGATCGCTGCGCACCCGCTCGACGTCGGTCGTCGGGAACGCCGGCTCGAGCACGGTCTCCGCGGCGAGCGCCGCCGTCGCGGTCGCACGCTGCTTGAGCGAGCGCCACGAGACGAAGCTGCCGTCGACGGTCGATCCCGAGGAGAGGCTCGCGCCCATGGCCTCGAGTTCGGTCGCGATCTGGAGCGCGTCGCGCTTCGACGTGCCTTCGTCGAGCATCGCCGCGGTGTAGGCGGCCAGGCCGGGCTTGTCGACCGGATCGGCCGCGCTGCCCGAGCGCACGACCAGCTGGCCGGCGACGACCGGTAGTTCGTGGCTCTCGACCAGGTAGACGGTCAGCCCGTTGTCGAGCTTCATCGTCTGCGCCCTGGGCAGCGCCGCGGTCGAGAGCGCCCCGGGCTTCGGCATGTCCTTGCGCCACGCCACCTTTGGCTCGATGGTCGACGGCTTCTTCTCGATCGCAGCCGGCGTCGGCGGGGCGGACGGGATCTTCTTCTCGCCCGGAATGGCGTAGACCACGACGCGCGCATTCTTCGTCAACTGCTTCGCAGCGACGGCCTTGACGCCGTCGGCGGTGACCGCCGCGTAGCGCGCGAGGTCCTGGTTGAGCCAGCCCGGATCGCCGTGGAACTGGTTGTAGCGGTTCATGCGATCGGCGATACCCGAGAAGCCGCCCTTCTCCTCGAGGCTGGTCACGATGTCGGAGTAGATCCCGGTCTTCGCGGCCTCGAGCTCGGCGGCGGTGGGGCCGCTCTGCGCCATGCGTTCGATTTCGGCGACGATCGCGGCCTCGACCTCCTCGGCGGTGTGGCCGGGCTTCGCGGTGCCGTTGATCTGGAAGACCGAGCCGAGCATCAGCGACTGCTGCGACGCGCTCACCGACTGCGCGATCTTCTTGTCGTAGACCAGCGACTTGTACAGGCGGCTGGCCTTGCCGCCGCCCAGGATGCGCGACAGCATGTCGCAGTCGGCGTCGCCGGCGGTGTAGATCGGCGAGGTGATCCACGCCAGCGAGACGCGCGGCAGCTCGACCTGGTCGGTCACGGTGACGCGGCGCTCGGACGTGATCGGCGGCGTCACAGCGATGATCTTCGGCACCGGCGCGCCGCGCTCGATCGGCCCGAAGTACTTCTCGACCAGCGCCTTGGTCTTCGCCACGTCGATGTCGCCGACGATCGCCAGGCTGGCGTTGTTCGGCGTGTAGTACTGCTTGAAGAACGCGCGCACGTCCTCAAGCTTCGCGTTCTGGATGTCGTCATGCGAACCGATCACCGACGCGTAGTACGGGTGGCCGGCGGGGAAGAGCTGATGCCACAGCTCCTCCTCGACGAGGCCGTAGGGCGCGTTCTCGACGCTCTGGCGGCGCTCGTTGCGCACCACGTCCTGCTGGTTCGACAGCTTCGCCTGGTCGAGCGTCTCGAGCAGGAAGCCCATCCGGTCGGACTCGAGCCACAGCGCGAGCTCCAGCTGGTTCGACGGGAGGTCCTCCATGTAGTTCGTGCGGTCGAAGTCGGTCGTGCCGTTGATCAGCGACGCGCCCGCCGCCTCGAGCAGTGCGAAGTGCTGGTCGTCACCGACCTGCGCCGAACCCTGGAACATCATGTGCTCGAACAGGTGGGCGAAGCCGGTGAGGCCCTTGGTCTCGTTGGCGGGGCCCACGTGATACCACAGGTTCACGGCGACGATCGGAACGCTGGGGTCCTTGCGCAGGATGACGTCGAGTCCGTTCGGCAGCGTGTACTTCTCGTAGTCGAGCTGGATCATGGGGGGGGAACCCGCCTTGGGCGTCTGCGCCGCGGGGGCGCCGACGAGGAAGGCGACCGCAACGGCAGTCGCGACAAGGGCCAGGCGACGCGTCCCTCGCGTTCCCAGCGTCCGTCGTGTAGTCGACGACATCATGCGTGATCTCCAGTGAAATGAGGAAACGGAACCGGGCACCGCGAGGACTCTAAGGGTCGAGGGCGTCTGCGCTTCGTCAGGTCCGCGTGAACGGTCGCCGGGGGCAGATCAGGTCCTTGTGCATTCTTTCACGAAGTGCCCGGCCGAGGCTCCATTGTCTTCGCAAGTTCGGTGTTAAAGTTGCATTGGACAACGTTTTGTCCCCAGGTCCCCGGGGTGTGGGTGGGGGCTTGACGACCCCGACGGAGCCTCGTAGAGTGCAGGCAACTTGACCGAATCGGTGGGGAATCCGCCCGCACGCCGCGATGCGCGATCCCCGGAGGGAATGTGACCGAATCCGCCGACGCCGTACCGACCACGCTGGGCCTGCGCCTCGAAGTCGAGGCGGTGCTCGAGGAGATCCGTCCCGCCATCCAGATGGACGGCGGCGACGTTGAACTCGTCGACATCGAACCCGGCGGCCGGGTGCTCGTCCGCCTGCTCGGCGCGTGCACCGGCTGCGCCATGTCGCAGCTCACGCTCAAGCAGGGGATCGAGAATCTCCTGAAGACCCGCATCGCCGGCGTGACCTCCGTCGACGCCGCGCTCGAGACCGCCTCGTGAGCGTCACCCGCGAGGCCGTGCTCGAGGCGCTGAAGGCCGTGCAGGATCCCGACCTGCGCCGCGACCTGGTCACGCTCGGCATGATCGAGGACGTGGTCATCGACGGCGGGTGCGTGCGCTTCACCGTCGCGCTCACCACCCCGGCGTGTCCCGTCAAGGAGGACCTCGAGCGGCAGTGCAAGGAGGTCGTCGCGAAGCTGCCCGGCGTCACCGCGGTCGAGGTGACCATGACCTCGAAGGTGCGCGGCCGCGCCAATCCCTCCGCCGACAAGAAGCCGATCCCGGGCGTCGCCCACGTGGTGGCCGTCGGTTCGGGCAAGGGCGGCGTCGGCAAGTCGACCGTGGCCGTCAACCTGGCCGCCGCACTGGCTCTCGACGGCGCCCGCGTCGGATTGCTCGACGCCGACGTGTACGGACCCAACCTTCCGCTCATGACCGGCATTCGCGAGACGCCGCTGCAGCGCGACGGCAAGATCCTGCCGCTCACCGCGCACGGCCTGTCGCTCATGTCGATGGGCTTCCTCGTCGAACCCGGCACGCCGGTGATCTGGCGTGGACCCATGCTGCACGGCGTGATCCAGAACTTCACCCGCGACGTGGCGTGGGGCGAGCTCGACTACCTGCTCGTCGACCTGCCGCCGGGAACCGGCGACGTGCAGCTGTCGCTCGTCCAGCAGGTGCCGCTGGCCGGCGCCGTCATCGTGTGCACGCCGCAGGCGGTGGCGCTCGAGGACGCCGTCAAGGCGATCGCCATGTTCGAGAAGCTCGACGTGCCCATCCTCGGCCTGATCGAGAACATGTCGTACTTCATCTGCCCCGGCTGCGATGCGCGGCACGAGATCTTCGCCCACGGCGGGGCGCGTGCGTACGCCGACGAGAAGGGAATCCCGTTTCTCGGCGAGATTCCGCTTCATCCGGGCGTGCGCGAGGGCGGCGATCGCGGCGCGCCGATCGTGCGTTCGGCGCCGAACTCGGCCGAGGCTGCGGCGTTCCGCGCCGCCGCCCGGCAGCTTGCCGCCCGACTCTCGATCCAGGCCGCGGGCGAGCCCGCGACCGTCAGCGCGACTTGATGCCCGGGGCTTCGGCCCCCCACTGGACGACCCGCGGAGGAAACGCGATGGACTCGGCAGACCAGGCCAACGGCAACAAGACCTTCGGCGACTCGATCGACGTCCGCACGCATGGACTCGGCCCGGCGGGCAAGGACGGCGTGCGCAGCGCCCCCCGCGATCGCACGCGGCAGGTGAGCGTGGGCGGCGTGAAGGTGGGTGGCGGTGCACCGGTGGCCGTGCAGTCGATGACCACCACGATGACGTGGGACGTCGAGGCGACACTGGCACAGATCAGGAGCCTCGCCGATGCCGGCTGCGAGATCGTGCGCGTCGCGGTGCCCGACGAGAAG
>JANPEF010000098.1:0-22293 GCA_031431875.1 Candidatus Eiseniibacteriota bacterium
CCCGGCCTGCCCGACGGCATCCCCATCCTCGGCGTGGCCGGCGACCAGCAGGCGGCGCTCTACGGCCAGGGCTGCACGACGCCGGGCGCGATCAAGAACACGTACGGCACGGGCTGCTTCCTGATGGCGTTCACGGGGACGAAGCGCGTGCCGTCGAAGCACGGCCTGCTGACGACGGTCGCCTGCGCCGACGACGGATCGCCGGCCTACGCGCTCGAGGGCGCGGTGTTCATCGCCGGCGCGGCCGTGCAGTGGCTGCGCGATGGGCTGGGTGTGATCGCCAACGCCGCCGAGACCGAGGCGCTGGCGCGCTCCGTTCCCGACACGGCGGGCACCGTGTTCGTGCCGGCGTTCGTCGGCCTGGGCGCACCGCACTGGGATGCCGAGGCGCGCGGCGCCTGGCTGGGCTTGACGCGCGGCGCCGGCCGCGCCCACCTGGTGCGCGCGGTGCTCGAGTCGATCGCGTGGCAGACGCGCGACGTGGTCGAGGCGATGGCCAACGACGGCCTGCCGCGGGGGCGCACGTTGCGCGTCGACGGCGGCGCGACCGCGAACGGCTTCCTCATGCAATTGCAGGCCGATGCGCTGGGTGTCCCGGTGGTGCGCCCGCGCATGGTCGAGACGACCGCACTTGGCGCGGGTCTGCTGGCGGCGCGCGCGCTGGGGTGGAAGGCGGCCGGAAGCGAGGCGCGCGCGGAAGGTCGCACGTTCAAGCCGCGCGCGGGGCGGGCTGCGGGGCGCGCAAGGGCGGAGGCGGCGGCACGCTGGGCGGCGGCGATCGAAGCGGTGCGGGGCATGGCGCGATGACCGCCGAACCCACCAACGCCGAGATCGAGGCCATCGTCCGCGCCATGCGCGTCATCGCCGTGCTCGGCATGAAGGACGAGTCGCGCGCCGGCGAGCCCGGGCTCGAGATCCCGCGCATGCTGGTCGAGCAAGGGTTCGAGGTGATCCCGGTCAATCCCACCATCGCCAGCGCGCTGGGCCGCCCGGCCTATCCGCGCCTGTCCGACGTGCCGGTGGCGTTCGACCTGCTCGATGTGTTCCGCCGCGCGGACCGCATTCCGCAGATCGCCGACGAGGTGCTCGCCCTCGCGCCCGACCGAAGACCGCGAGTCGTCTGGCTGCAGAGCGGGATTCGGCACGACGTGGCGGCGTCTCGGTTACGCGCGGCGGGAATCACGGTAGTGCAGGACGCGTGTCTCGGAGTGCTGGCGGCGCGGTACCTGCCACGACCGCCGGCAAGCCCGGGCACAGCCTAGGCCCCGATCCGGTTCGTCCCCAGCACGTGCCGGTCGAGCCAGCGTGCAAGGTCGGCGAGCACGCGATTGCGGTCCAGCTCGTTGAGCGGTTCGTGGAACATGCCGGGATAGATCCGCGTCTCACTGCCGGGCACGGTTGCCAGACGCATGAACTTCTGCGCCGCGTCGACGCTCGCGATCGGATCGGTTGCGCCGTGCAGGAGCAGGACCGGCGCCTCGAGGATCGCGTCCTGCCCGCTCTCGACTCCCGCGCGCAGGCGGGCCTGGGCGGCGCGCATCGCGGTGAAATAGCGCGCCGTCATGACGCGCACCACGGCGGGGTCGGCGTCGTAGGCGGCGACGATCGTCTCGTCGTGCGACATCTCGTGGCCGCGCAGCCCGGTCGCCTGCGCCAGCCGCGGCAGGATCCACGACACCGCGTTGGCCAGCGCGACCTTGAACGGCGGCAGCACCTTCGACGCGGCGAAGAACGGCGCGACCAGCACGAGACCATGGAAGATGCCGCGGTGCGCCGGGAGCCACTCGGCGGCCAGCAGGCCGCCCATGCTCGCCCCGAGCAACGCGCGCCGGGCGGGCAGGCGACGCTCGCTCTCGAGCACGCCGACCACCGTGGTGAGATCGTCGTGGAGCGCCTGCCACGAGGGCGTGTGCCCGCGCGGCCCGGTCGACTTCCCGTGGCCGCGCGCCTCGATCACGAAACTGGAGTAGCCGCGCGAGGCGAGCTCGGTCTGCAGGCGCGCGTAGCGCCCGGCGTGCTCGGCGAAACCGGGGACGATCACGACGCCGCCGCGCGGATCGGCGACGGGATGACCGACGACGTGCAGGCGCACGCCGTTCGCCGGGACCGTCATCTCGAATGGGGTGTTCGCCATGGCGCGGGAAAGACCGTCAGCCGCGCTTCGGGGGATGCAGGGGCCGCAGGTGGACCTGCGACACGAGCGCATTCGGCGAGGCCGTGACGATCGCCAGCGCCGCGTGCGCGACATCGTCGACGGTGAGGCGGCCCGCAGGCTCGCGGCCGCCGGCGAAGTCGGTGGCGGTCGAGCCGGGGCAGATCGCGGCCACGCGAATGCCGAAGTGGCGCAGCTCGAGCATGCACGCCTCGCTGAAGCCCATGAGGCCGAACTTGGTCGCGTTGTAGCCCGACAGGTTCGGGTTGGCGACGAGGCCGGCGACCGATGCGATGTTGAGGATCGTGCCCGAGCCCTGGCGCTTCATCGCCGGAACGACCGCGCGCGTGCACAGGAACGGCCCGCGCAGGTTGACGCCGAGCATCTCGTCGAACTGCTCGATCGTCATTGCGTCGACCGGGCCGAAGTGGCCCAGCCCGGCGTTGTTCACCAGGATGTCGAGGCGGCCGAATGCGTCGAGCGTCCCCTGGACCATGCCCTCGACCGAGCGATCGTCGCGCACGTCGGCGGGCACGATGATGGCGCGCCGGCCGAGCGCCTCGATCTTCTTCGCCAGGTCCTCGAGGTCGGGCACCGTGCGCGCGGCGAGCGCCACGTCGGCGCCGGCGCGGGCGAGCGCCAGCGCGACGCCGCGGCCGATGCCGCGCGACGCGCCGGTGACCAGCGCGGTCTGGCGGGCGAGTGGATGCGCCGCGCCGGGGGCGGACATCTCAGCGCTCCTCGTCGTCGTCGCCGTCGCGCCAGCGCGTGGCGGCCTCGGCGGCGGCTTCGTCCTCGACGTCGCCTTTGTGGGAGACGGGCGCCGGAGCGGTCTCGCCCACCAGCTCGGCATCCTCGGGCAGCGTGAAGGCCAGTCGCCTCGAGTCGAGATCGACCTTGCTGACGATGGCGTCGACCTCCTGGTCGAGCCGGTAGCGCTCGCTCGGGTGATGACCCCACGGCGTCGAGAAGATGTTCGAGATGTGGAGCAGGCCGAAGATGCCGGGCTCGAGCTCGATGAAGACGCCGTACTCCTTGACGCCGCTCACCCGACCGTGGACGGCGCTGCCCACGTCGTACTTGGAGGCGGCGTGCAACCACGGGTCGTCGGTGAGCTGCTTCAGGCCGACGGAAACGCGGCCGTTGCTCTCCTCGACCTCGAGCACCTGCACCCGGAGCTTCTGGTTGAGCGTGACGATCTGGCCCGGGTGCCGCACGTGCTGCCACGCCATCTGGCTGACATGCAGCAGCGCATCGACGCCGCCCAGGTCGAGGAACGCGCCGAACTCGGTGATCGACTTGACCGTGCCCTCGACGACGTCGCCGGGGACCCACGTCCGGTTGCTCCACACCTGCGGGTCGCCCCGTTCGGCTCGATTGCGCTCGAGCGCGGCCATGCGCTGCGCCAGCTTGCCGCGCGCCCACGGCGCGTCGGGCGCAGCGGCGCCGAAGGCGGGTTGGGCGTCGTCGTCGCGCATCGCGCCCCCGCGCGTGCTGCGGGGCAGCGCGCCCTCGCTGCGCGGCCAGCCTCCGCGCTCGCCGCGGTCGCCGTCGCGCCGTTCGCTGCGGTCGGCCCGCTCGGCTCGCTCGATCCGCTCGTGTCGCGAGGCGGGGCCGCCGGCGGCGTCCATGCCGTGGCCCCCGTCGATACGCTCGAGACCGGGGATCTCGAGCGGGTCGAAATTCCCGCCCGATGCCGAAATGAGGTCGTAGGAGACCGAGCCCGGCACGCCCGAGATGATCACTTCCTTGCCAAAACGATTGCGGGCCATGGTCACGACGCGCAGGAAGTCGCGGTCGCCCGTCATCAGGAGGACGGTCGGGATGGCGGCACGATCGAGCATCGTCTCGATGATGTCGCTCAGCATGTCCATGTCGGCGCCGGACTTCTTGCGGTCCCCGACCTGGTGTGCCTGCACGTTGACCGCGGTGATGCCCGACACCTGGAGATCGCGCAGGACGTCCGAGGGGAAGTCCTCGAAGTCGGCGTAGGCGCGCGCGATGTTCACGAGGCCGTATTTCCGGGCGGTTTCGATGAGCAACGAAGCCCGAGGTTCGACCCCGTAGGCGTTCAGTGTTCCGAAGCGGATGTTCTCGAAATCGATGAAGAGCGCCACTTCCTTACGTGGTTCCACAGTCCATTGTCTCCCTGGAGGCGACGAATCGCCTGGGTCCGGCCCTGGATCGCGATCGGGGGACTCACGAGGGGAACAATGCCAAGGATGCGAATCCCGCGGCCGGGTATCTGAATGTGCGTCGCGCGACGTCCTGTCCGCGACGCTGTTGCCGAGGTCCGTTCAGCCGGTTTCGTATTCCTTGAGCGCGCGCGAAAGCCCTTCGCCGTGGTTCGCCCGGGATGTTCGCGGCTCGCGAACGATCATAGCCGACACAACGGCGAAAATCCTACGACAAACATTTATCCGGAGGTCGCGGGAGGGTCCTGTTGATCCGGGCGGAGCCCCAGGGCCCCCTGCACCTTGCCTTCGAGCGAGAGCGGTTCGCCCCGTCGCTCGTCGATGCGCAGGTGCGTGACCACGCGATCGGTCCCCGTGTGCAGGTCGAACGTGGCCGTGTGCAGCGCGCGAGCCAGTGCGAGCACGTCGTCGAGGGGACCCTCGACCAGCGTGCCCATGGCGGTGAGCTGGTGGGCGAGGCCGCTGGCCTTCACCAGCGGGAGGAGCGCGCGGATGAACTCGCGAATGGTGGCCTCCCCGGTGCCCAGCGGCGTGATGAAGATCTCGGCAACGATGGGGCGGCGGGGATCGAACGCGTGCACGGAAGTCGGCCTCAGGGGCGCGCGGCGGCGCCCGCGCTCGCACTTGCGCGGCGGTAGGCGTCCCAGCTCGTCGTCTTGTAGTGGCCGTCGCCGATGAAGCGCAGGACGCCGAGGAACTGGTCGGGCTTGACGAAGCCGGGTACCTGCGTGACCAGCGCGCCGTCGGCGGCGAAGAACAGGGTCGTCGGGTAGCCGGTGATGCGGAACGAGTCGGCGAACTGGCGGTGCGTGCTCTCGACCCCGCCGTAGTCGACACGGCTGTCGTCGTCCTCGGCGTCGACCCGGGCGGCGATGAACTTGCGCCCGACGAATTCGCGCACGGCCGGGTCGGCGTAGGTCGCCTTGTCCATCTTCCGGCACCAGCCGCACCATCGGGTCTGGACGTCGACCAGGAGCGGCCGGCCCGTGCGCTTCGCCTCGGCCAGGCCCTCCTCGAGGTCGGTCCAGCGGATCTTCTCGACTCCGCTGTCAGCCGCCATGTCGGCCGCCGGAACGGCGGCCCCGCCTCCGGCACTGCCCCCCCGGATCACCTTCGGAGTCGGCCCTTCGCTCTGCGCGGACGCAGGATCGACGACGAGAAGCCCGGCGAACAGCGCAAGCAGGACGAGCGGGGCACCCCGGGCGGAACGCATGGCGGGAGCGTAGCACGCGCTCGAAACGGGCCTCAACCGCGCCCCCGGACCGTGTGCTCGATCATGCCGGTGGGGTCGTTCGGGTCGAACACGACGGCGCACCAGCGCTTGTCGCCCTCGAACTGGCCGGGGTTCACCACCCGGGTGCGCCCGATCGTGTCGTGGAAGCGTCCCGAGACCGTCGGGCTCTCGTGGATGTGGCCCGACAGCGACCACGGCGGCTGGTGTCGTTCGATGAAGTCGCGGAGCGCCCGCGAGCCCACGGGCGCGCCGCCATGGATACGATCGCAGGCCGTGTCGTAGGGCGGCGAGTGCACGACGAACACCGTTCGCGACGGATCGGTACGCGCGCCCAGGTCGGCCAGCGCGTCGGCGATGGTCGCGCCGCGGGCGGCGGGGTCGAAGCGGAACTCCTCGAGACCCCCGGGGGTCGAGCGCAGGCCGTCGAGCGCCACGCCGGGCGGCGAATCGGCGGTGTCGAAGCGCTCCCAGTCCTTCATCGAGAACGGGGTGATCGGCACCCACGACAGGCCGGCCAGCGCCAGGCCGCCCTCGGCGGGGCCGAGTTCGTGGACGCGATCGTGGAGCACCGACCAGAGCGCGGGGTCGCCGGCCTCGAGTGCGTCGTGGTTCACGGCCCAGTCGTCGTTGCCCATGAGAATGAACAGGCGCACGCCCGGAGACGCGGCGCGAACGCGCTCGGCATAGGCGCGGAACGGCCCGGTCCAGAATGCGCGCTGCACGGCGGAACCTTCGAAGACCCGGGTGTGCGGGCCCAGGTCGCCGCCCAGGATCACGACGGAAGGCCGGTGCTCCGCCGCCGCGGCGACGAGCGCTTCGTAGAACGGAAGATGCCCGTGGAGGTCGGAGGTGAAGATCCAGCGTCCCACGGGCAGGCGCCTCGCCTAGACGCGGACCACGATCGCCTCGCGGCGCTTGCTCAGCGACGGAAAGTCGATCGCCTTGAAGATCGTGATCCGGCCCGCGTAAGAGACCTTGACGACGTACGCGTCGCCGGACGTGCCTGCGGAGTCCCCGTAGGCGACGGCAAACAGGTACTTCCCGCCGCCCGAGGTCGTTCCTTCGCCGAGGATGTTCGGCGTACCGTACTGCTGCACGATCACCAGTGCGCCGTCGAGCGCCAGTCCGCTGGTCGCGTCCTCGACCTTGATGTCGTAGGTCGTCGAATCGGCGCCCGGGGTGGCCAGGTCGCGCCGCAGCTCGAACGAGATCGGCGGCCCGCTCTCCCCGGCCACCTGCATCCTGGCGAACAAGGCGTCGGCGGGAATCCCGACGGTCAGCTTCCGCGTGATGATGAGGTCCTTGATCGTGATCGTCTGCAGCGTGTCCCCCGACAACCCGACGTTGCACTCCTCGTCGGCCGTATAGCGGGCCAGCGGCGTGATCACGTACACGCGCGCCGTGTCGAGACCCTCGAGGCGCAGCTCGAGTCCGCCACGGGCCTCGCAACCGTTGTGGAACACGGTCTGCACCTTGACGCGCACGTCCATGACGACGGTGGTGAGCGTGTCCGTGGGTATGCCGTTCACCTTGATCGTGTCGTTGCGCGTCGTGTATCTGGTCACGTCGTAGGCAATGCCGGGCACCGGCAGCGCGTTCTGGATGGTCCGCCCCTCCTCGCTGCAGCCCGCGAGCGCGGCGGCGGCGGCGGCGGCAAGGACCGGGGCGGCAAGGCGGACACGGGTGAAAACGCCGGGGAATCGTGCAGTCGGGGTCATGGATCGACGATAGCACACACCTCCGCGCCGGCAGGACCCCCGGCTTGACCCCCGGTCGGGAGAGCCGCCATACTTTCGACGTCGACGCCCGCCGCCCCACTCGCCGTCCCCCGGACGGTTCCGTTCAGGAAGGAAGGCATGAGCCCTCAGCGCAGCCCGTTCGTCGCCCTTGCGTCTCCGCTCCTCGCTGTCGCGCTCCTGGCCATCGCCCTCTTCGCTGCCGCGCCCACCGTCGCCGCCCAGTCGGCGACGACGCAGAACGCGTCCCGCTTCCGGAATCCCGGCTTCGAGGACGGCGGCCTGTTCAACCCGAGCGACTGGGACACCACGGTCGCCGGTGTGCCCACCGTCCTCTTCTACTGGGATCCGGACGTGACGCACGGCGGCACGCGATCGGCCAGCATCGTCAATGCCGGCGACGCGATCCCGGTCTGGCACAACTGGAACCAGATGCTGCCGCACGCCGGCGACCTGGTCGGGCGCGACCTCGAACTCACGGTCTGGGTTCGTTCGGCGCAGATGAGCGGCGGCCGCGGCTACGTGATGCTGCAGGCCTACCGCGACACGGTGATGAACAAGGCGCTCGACGAGGGCACCACCCGCGAGCAGGCGCGCGTGACGATGGGCTACAAGTACGCCGATGATCCGCAGCTCGAGACCGGCTGGGCGCGCCAGTACTTCTCGGCCGACGTCGACGAGTGGACGGCGAAGACGGTGCGTCTGCACGTGCCGCCGACCACCAATCTGGTGATCATCCGACTCGGTATCTTCGGCAGCGGGCAGGTGTGGTTCGATGACGCGCAGCTGGCGATCAAGCCGGCGGCGACGCAGGCGCTGCCACTGGGCAAGAACCTGCTGGCCAACCCCGGATTCGAGCGGCCGCTCGACGAGTGGGAGTTCTCGATGCCGCCCACGCCGCAGGCCGCCATCGCGCGCGACTCGTCGGTCGCCCACACGGGCCGCTTCTCGGCGAGGTACACCGCACCGGTCAAGGCGGCGTTCCAGACCTACATGAACACCTGCCAGGTGTGGAACGCGCGCAACCTGTCGGGCCGCCGCGTGCGCCTGTCGGGCTGGGGCAAGACCGAGAACCTGGTCGACAGCGCCTACCTGAGCGTGTTCTCGACCGGGCTGTACGGCGTCGCCAGCTCGCTCGCCGGAGACGCGTTCACGGGCACGCGTGACTGGTCGTTCTACTCGGTCGAGTTCGACGTGCCGAAGGACACCTACACCGTCTGGGCCCGCGCCGGCGTGCAAGCGTCGCCGGGCAAGACGTGGTGGGATGACCTCAAGTTCGAGGTGCTCGGCGCCTCGCCCAAGCCCGCCGCCAAGCCCACCCCCAAGACTTCAACGGGGCGCTGACGATCCCGACCGCCCTGGTCCCGCGCGTCGGACGCGAGATCCTGTCCGACTTCGAGCGCGCCTCGCGCCTCGAGTGGCTGGTCACCAACGGGCGCGGCGGGTATGCCGCGGGCTCGGCCGTGGGGGCGGCGACTCGCCGCTACCACGGCCTTCTCGTCTCCGCGGTGCATCCCCCCATCGATCGCGTCGTGACCATCTCGCACCTCGAGGAGACACTGCAGACGCGCGATGGCGCGTTCGCGTTGTCGAGCCACCAGTGGCCGGGCGCGGTCTCTCCGCTCGGGCACCTGAACCTCGAGTTCTTCTCGGTCGATCGCCGGCCGACCTGGCGCTGGCGCATCGGCGAGCACGTGCTCGAGAAGTCGCTGTTCATGATCCACGGTCGCGAGACGAGCCTGCTCGAGTACCGCCTGCTCGACGGCCCGGAATGCGAGCTCGACTTGCGCCCCTTCGTCGTCATGCGCGACCACCATGCCCTGATCCGCGAGAACCGGGCGTTTCGCACCAACGCCGACGTGCTCGACGGGCGCGTGCGCCTGCGCCCGGCGATCGACCTGCCCGCGCTGTGGCTGTGCCCGAGCGCGGGGCGCTTCCTGCCGTGGCCGGTGTGGTACCAGAACTTCGAGTATGCGTTCGAGCTCGAGCGCGGCCTCGAGTTCCGTGAGGACGCGATGTCGCCGGGACCCTTCGCGGTGTCGCTCGAGCCGGGGGGGCGCTTCGTGCTCGCGCTGTCGACCGAGCCCGAGGACGGCGACCACCTGCCGCCCGCCGGCGCGGGGCTCGAACGCTTCGCCGACGCGGCGTGGGCGGTCGAGAACGCCCGGCTCGCGGAACTGGAGCGTGCGCCGACGCGAGGGCCTCGTGGCGCGGCCGAGGCCGACGAACGCCGCCTGCCCACCGACGCGCTCGCGCTCCTGGCCCGCGCGGCGGACCAGTTCCTGGTCGAGGGCGGGCATGGCCCGACCGTGATCGCCGGCTACCCGTGGTTCACCGCCTGGGGCCGCGACACGATGATCGCGCTGCCCGGCCTGCTGCGCGCGACCGGTCGACTCGACGCGGCGCGCGGCATCCTCGGCACCTTTGCGCCGTTCATCGCCGACGGCCTGCTGCCCAACCGCTTCCCCGAGGGCCAGGGTGGGGAGCCCGAGTACGACACGATCGACGCCGGGCTGTGGTTCGCCGTCGCCGCCGACGCCTACGTGACGCAATCCGACGACAATGCGTTCCTCGACGCGGTGCTCGCTCCCGCGCTCGACTCGATCCTCGCAGGCTACGCCGCCGGAACACGCTTCGGCATCCGCGCCGCGGCGGACGGCCTGATCGAGGGCGGCGCGGACGGGCTCGCGCTCACCTGGATGGATGCGAAGATCGACGGCCGGGCGGTCACGCCGCGCCGCGGCAAGGCGGTCGAGATCAATGCCCTGTGGCACAACGCGTGGGACACGCAGGCGCGCTGGTGCGAGCGCCGCGGCCGCGCCGCCGAGGCGCAGGCCGCCCGCGATCGCGCGGCGGCGATTCGCGCCGCGTTCGCGGCCGCATTCTGGAGCCCGGCGCTGGGGTGGCTCGCCGACGTGGTCGACGGCCTCGGCCCCGACCCGGCGCTGCGCCCGAACCAGCTCTACGCAATCGGGCTGCCCGCGCCGTGCGTCGACAGTGCGATCGCCGCGCGCGTGCTGGAGGCGGTCGAGCGGCGGTTGCTGGCGCCGCATGGCCTGCGCACGCTCGCGCCGGGCGACGCGGCCTACCGCCCCTTCTACACGGGCGCCCCGCCCGTGCGCGACGAGGGATACCACAACGGCGTGGTCTGGCCGTTCCTGCTCGGCCCCTACCTGAATGCGCACTTCCGCGTGCGCGGCCGCTCCGCCACGACGCGCGACCATGCCCGTCGTGTCGTCGCGCCGCTGGTGCACCACATGGCGCACGACGGCTGCCTCGGATCGATCTCGGAGGTGTTCGACGGCGATGCGCCGTTCACGCCGCGCGGCGGCTTCGCCCAGGCGTGGAGCGTGGCCGAGCTGGCGCGGGTGTGGATCGAGGAAGATCTGTAGCTCCTAGAACTGCCGGCGCAACCACATCCCCAGCGGCTGGTCCGCCGCCGTCAGGATCTTCACCGTCGTCGCCAGCGCCATCAGCACGAGTAGCGGGCGGATCAGCCGCGCGCCCCACGTGATCGCCGCGCGCGAGCCCAGCCACGCGCCCAGCACCTGCCCCGCGACCATCACCAGCCCCGCCGTCCACACGATCTCGCCGCCGAACAGGAAGACGCCGAAGGCCGCGCCGTTGCTCGCCACGTTGAGGAGCCGCGCGTGCGCGGTGGCACGGCGCAGCCCCAGGCCGAGCAGACCAACCAGCGCGAGCGTGAAGAACGAGCCCGCTCCCGGCCCGAAGAAACCGTCGTAGAAGCCGATCGCCGTCACGGGCAGGAGCGCGAACCACGTCATCGACAGGCGCGGCGGGGTCTCGTGATCGGCGACGCGCGGCGAGAACAGGAAGTAGAGCGACGCGCCGACCAGGAGCACGGGGATGATCGCCCGCGCCACGCCAGGGTCGACGTGGCTCACCACCAGCGCGCCGGCAAGCCCGCTGAGAGCCGCCGTGGCGACCGCCGGGGCAAACGTGCGCAGCTCGAGGTGGCCCGCCCGGCCGAACGTGAGCGTCGAGGCGAGGGCGCCGGCGAAGCCCTGGAGCTTGTTCGTGGCCAGGGCGGGGACGGGCGGCAGTCCCGCCCACAGCAACGCGGGGATGGTCACGAGACCGCCACCGCCGGCCACGGCGTCGACGAATCCGGCGGTCATGGCCGCGAGGAAGAGGAGTCCGAGCGTTTGGGGAGTCACGTCGAGCGCCACCGTACAGGGGCCGCCGACGCGGCGCCACCGCGACGACACAACGGCGTGAGGACGGCGTCGCGCGGACCGCGTCTCTCGGCTAGAATGCGGCCCATGCAGGACACCCCGTGAAAGTCATCCTCCTTGCCGGCGGTCTGGGCACGCGCCTGGCCGAAGAAACCTCCGTGCGCCCCAAGCCCATGGTCGAGATCGGCGGCCAGCCGATCCTGTGGCACATCATGAAGGGCTATGCGCACCACGGCTTCTCCGAGTTCATCGTCGCGCTGGGCTATCGCGGCGACGTGATCAAGGAGTGGTTTCTCCGTCAGAACGAGCTGATGAACGACCTTACCGTGGACCTGTCGAAGGGTGTCACGACCGTGCACTCGTCGCGCCAGCCGGGCTGGCGCGTCCACCTGGTCGACACCGGCGCCGAGACGATGACGGGCGGCCGCATCCGCCGCCTGCGCCAGTGGATCGGCGACGAGACGTTCATGGCGACGTATGGCGACGGCGTCGGGGACGTCGACCTGCCGGCGCTGCTGGCGTTCCACAAGAAACACGGCAAGCTGGCGACCGTCACCGGCGTCCATCCGCCGACGCGCTTCGGCCTGCTCGGCCTGACCGGCGACCAGGTGACGCACTTCGAGGAGAAGCCCGCCGGCGCCGAGGGCTGGGTCAACGGCGGCTTCTTCGTGTTCGAGCCCGGCGTGTTCGACGTCATCGAGGGCGACCACGAACCGCTCGAGCGCGGGCCGATGGAGCGCCTCACCCGCAGCGGCCAGCTCATGGCGTACCTGCACAAGGGTTTCTGGCAGCCCATGGACACGCTGCGCGAGAAGCAGGAGCTGGAGCGGTTGTGGGCAAGCGGCCGCGCGCCGTGGAAGGTCTGGGAGTCGTGAAGGTCGTCGTCACCGGCAACCTGGGTTATGTCGGCACCGTGCTCACGCCCCTGCTGGTCGCCCGCGGCCACGAGGTGCGCGGCCTCGACACGGGCTACTACGGCGACTGCATTCTCGGGCCGGTCGACGAGACGAGCGTCGCGCAGCAGATCAACCGCGACCTGCGCGCCGTCGAGCGCGCCGACCTGGTCGGCGCCGACGCGATCGTCCACCTGGGCGCGCTGTCGAACGACCCCATCGGCGAGCTCGACCCGAAGCTGACCGCCGACATCAACACGGGCGCCTCGATCCGCCTGGCCCAACTCGCCCGCGACGCGGGCGTGCGCCGCTTCATCTTCGCCTCCTCGTGCAGCATCTACGGCGCGAGCGGCGGCCGGCAGCTCGACGAGGACTCGCCGATGAACCCGCTCACCGCCTACGCGCGCTCCAAGGTCGACACCGAGGTCGCGCTGCGGGCCATGGCCGGCGACGGCTTCTCGCCCGTGTTCCTGCGCAACGGCACGGCGTACGGTTACTCGCCGCGCCTGCGCGTCGACATCGTGGTCAACAACCTGGTCGCCTGGGCGGTCACCACCGGCAAGGTCGCGCTGGCCAGCGACGGCCGAGCCTGGCGCCCGCTGGTCCACGTCGAGGACATGGGCCGGGCCATGATCGCGGCCCTCGAGGCCGACGCGCGCCGTGTCCACGGCGAGGCGTTCAACATTGGCCGTGAGGCCGACAACCGGCAGATCCGCGACGTCGCCAACGCCGTCGCCGCCGCCGTTCCCGGCAGCATCGTCACGTTCGCCGAGGGCGCGGTGTCCGACGCGCGTGACTACAACGTGAGTTTCGCCCGCGTGCGCGCGGCGCTGCCCGCGTTCAAGCCGCAGTGGTCCGTCGAGTCGGGCATCGTCCAGCTGCGCGACGCCTACCGGAAATTCGAGCTGAGCTACGAGCGATTCGACGGCCGCGAGTTCACCCGCCTGAAGCAACTTCTCCACCTGCGTCGCCTGGGGCGGCTCGACGAGGACCTGAGCTGGACGGGCCCCTCCGCCTGAAATTGTCCGACCCCGAGGACCTGCGATGATCTTCACCGAGACTCCGCTCGCCGGCGCGTTCGTGATCGCGCTCGAGACCAAGGACGACGAGCGCGGCTTCTTCGCCCGCGCCTTCTGCCAGAACGAGCTCGCCGAGCACGGTCTCGAGACGACCGTGGCGCAGGCGAACCTGTCGTTCAATCACAAGCGGGGCACGCTGCGCGGGCTGCACATGCAGAATCCGCCGCACGGTGAGGACAAGCTGGTGCGCTGCATCACCGGCGCCATCTACGACGCGATCGTCGACCTGCGCCCCGGCTCGCCCACCTACCGACAGTGGTTCGGCGTCGAGCTGTCGGCGGCGAACCGGCTCATGCTCTACGTGCCCAAGGGCTTCGCCCACGGCTACCAGTCGCTGACCGACGGCAGCGAGGTCCTCTACATGGTCACGCAGTTCTACACGCCCGGCGCCGAGCGCGGCCTGCGCTGGAACGACCCGGCCTTCGGGGTCGCCTGGCCGCTGCCGGATCCCATCCTCTCGGAGAAGGACGCCGCGGCCCCGGACTTCACGCCGTGAAGGCGCTGGTCACTGGCGGCACCGGGTTCATCGGCTCGCAGGTCGTGCGGGCGCTGCTCGCCGCGGGGCACGACGTCCGCGTCGTCGCCCGCGACGGCGCCTCGCGCGCCAGGCTTGACGACGTCGCGGGGCGTCTCGAGTGGGTGAGCGCGGACCTGTTCGCAGGCGCCGACGACGACGCGGCGGTGGCGAGGGCCGCGGAGCTCGCGCATGGCGTCGCTGTCTGCGTCCATGCGGCGTGGTACGCGGTGCCTGGCAAGTACCTTGAGGCGAGCGAGAACCTGGCGTGTGTCACAGGCTCGCTCGCGCTGCTGAGGGGGCTCTGCGTTGCGCGCGTTCCGCGCGCGATCTATATAGGCACTTGTTTCGAGTACGACTTCGACTTCGGCTGGCTCTCCGAGGACACGCCGACGCGCCCCGCCAGCCTGTACGCCGCGGCCAAGTGTGCGACCCGGCTCATGGGCGAGCCCCTGGCACAGGCCGGCGGCATCGAGTTCGCGTGGGTGCGGCCGTTCTACCAGTACGGGCCGCACGAGGATGCGCGGCGGCTCGTCCCCTACGTGATCGACACGCTGCTGGCGGGCAAGGAAGCGGGCGTGACGCGCGGGCTGCAGGTGCGCGACTTCCTGCACGTCGCCGACGTCGGCGCGGCCATCGCCGCGGTGGCGACCACGAAGGGGCTCACGGGTGCGGTCAACATCGGCTCCGGCCGGCCGGTGACGGTGCGCGAGATCGTGGCCACGATCGCCGACGTGCTGGGCTGCCCGGAGAAGGTGAAGTTCGGCGCGCGGCCCGACAACCCGACCGATCCCCCGTTCATCTGCGCCGACACGCGCCGCCTGGTCCAAGCGACCGGCTTCGCGCCGCACTTCGACCTGGCGACCGGCCTCGCCGACACGATCGCCTGGCGGCGCGCCCACCCGTGATCACGGTCGGCATCCCGGTCTACAACCGGGCGTCGCTGGTCAAGATCGCCGTCGAGTCGGCGCTGCGCCAGCCGCAATCGGCTGACGAGCTCGAGATCCTGGTCGTCGACAACGCTTCGACCGACGGCACGTGGGAGGTGCTGAACGGCTACAGGGATCCGCGTCTGCGCGTGGTGCGCAACGACCGCAACCTGGGCCTGTTCGGCAACTTCAATCGCTGCCTGTTCCTCGCCCGCGGCGAATCCGTGCTCACGCTGTGCTCCGACGACAAGCTCAGCGACGGCTTCCTCGAGCCGGCGCGGCGGCTGCTCGAAGCGCGGCCCGACGTGGCGATCGTCAGTTCGCGCGGCCGTGCCACCGACGAGGTCAACGGCACGTCCTTCGCCCTGGGCAACACGCTGCCGGCGGGTGTGTACGACCCGCAGGATGCGATCGTCGCCGCGCTGTGGGCCCTGGCGACGTACTTCCACAATCCATTCAACTATCCGTCGGGGCTGCTGGTGCGCACGGCGGTCGCGCAGGCGAAGGGCGGGATGGACGAGGTGCTGGGCTTCGCCGCGGACGTGAAGCTCTACCTGTCGATGCTCGAGGACCACGGCCTCGCCATCCTCGATCGGCCGGGCTGCGAGGTGCTGGTCCACACGGGCGCGCAGGCGATCAAGTCGTTCGGCGATCCGCGCTGGGTGCGCGAGTTCGTCGCGCTGTTCGATCCGTACACTGCGCTACTCGCGGAACGCGGAGTCGACGAGTACGTCCGCTCCCACCTGGGTGGTTACCTGCTGGGGACCACCGTGCGTCGCCGCGTGCGCGGAGAACGCCTGATCGCCGAGAACTTCCACTCCGAGTTCCGTCGCCGCGGTTATCCGCTCCTGCCGTCGCTCGTCGCGCTCGCCGACAGCGTGCAGAAGCGCGCCCGCCTGCGCCGCGAGGGCCCGACGTCGAGCCCGGTGCCGGTGCGGCCGCAACCGCTGCCCTAGCTTCCCCCACGATCCTCCGTCTCCACCTCGATCGCGAACGAGCACGTGGCGCACGTGGTGCGCACGTCCTTGCCGAACGGTCCCTTGGCCTCAAACCTGCGCGGCTCGACGCAGCGTGGGCAGGTGCCCGTCAGCGCCACGATCGAGGCGTGCTCGCGCAGGCGACGCAGGGCGAAGATCGGCGCGGCGATGAGGAATCCCGGGACCAGCACGAAGTGGGCGATGGGCAGGAGCACGGAGAGAGCGGCCAGAACGACGCACATGCCGGCGGCGCGCAGGGCGCGTCCCCCGCGTTCGGCGGCGTCGCGGGTGCGCACGCGGGCCGTGCCGTCCTGCCGGGGCATGCCGAAGATATGGAGCCGTACCGGGACGTCGTGTTCGATCGAGGCCACCGCTTCCTCCGGACTCTCGACCCCCCCGTCGCTCAGGATGCGCCTGCGGCCCCCGCCGGTGCAACCGTCGGCGCCGGTCGCGTCACCCGGGCGGCGAGGAGCGCGCCCGCCACCAGCATCGTCGCCGCGAGGAGGAACGGCGCGCCGGGCAGGTGGAGATGTGCGCTCTTGCCGATGAACCGCGCGAACACGGCGGTGAAGATCGGCGGCCCGATCATCCCCGTGATGCCCATCAGGCTGCCGTTGATGCCCTGCAGGCGCCCCTGCTCGGTCGCGTCCACGCGGCGCGTCATGAGGCTCTGCATCGACGGACCGTTGAGGCCGATGAGCGCGAACACCGGGATCCCCGCCCAGAACCACGGCGCGCTCGGCGCCAGTCCGTAGACGATCATGCCGACAGCACCGCACAGGAGCCCGATGACGAGCGCGCGGCGCTCACCGATGGCGCCGACGATCGCGCGCACCAACCCGCCCTGGACGATGATGCTGCACACGCCGACGACCGCCAGCGTCAGGCCGACCGTGGTCGCCGTCCAGCCGTAGCGATAGCCCGTGTAGAGCACGAACACGGTGTTCAGCACCTGGTGCGCGAGCCAGTACAGGAAACTCACGCCAACCAGCCCGGTGAGCCCGGGGCGCGTGCGCAGGAGCCCGAGGCCGCCGAAGGGGTTCGCCCGCGCGAGCGACACCGGCGCGCGCCGGTCTTCGGGCAGCGACTCGGGCAGCACGAACAGGCCGTACGCCGCGTTCGCCAGCGTCAGCCCCCCGGCGACCCAGAACGGCAGGCGGATGTCGATGCCGCCGAGGACGCCACCGAGCGCCGGCCCCAGCACGAACCCCAGCCCCCACGCCGCGCCGATGCGGCCGAACGCGGCCGCGCGGTGTTCCGGCGCCGTGATGTCGGCGACGTAGGCCGCGGCCGTCGTCCAGCTCGCGCCGCAGATCCCCGACAGCACGCGCCCCACGAACAGCCAGGCGAGGCTCGGCGCCAGCGCCATGAGCACGTAGTCGAAGGCCAGCCCGAAGTTCGACAGCAGGATCACGGGCCGCCGGCCGAAGCGGTCGGACAGGGACCCGAGCAGCGGCGAACAGACGAACGACATCAGCGCCCACACGCTGGCGAACAGTCCGAAGATCCCGGCCGCGCGCGCGGTGTCGCCGGCGACGAACGCCTCGATCAGTCTGGGCAGCACCGGGATGACAATGCCCAGCGCCAGCACGTCGAGCACGACCGTGATGAAGATGAAGACCAGCGATGGGGTGCGTTTCATACGACGACGGGCATGGCGGCGGCTTTCTCCGGGTCGATCGAGGTGCGGCGTCGACGTGTGGCGCGCATCGTACCGGAAACGATGACGCCCCGGGAATCGCTCCCCGGGGCGCCGCGCATTTCCTGCGAATCGTGACTACGGCAGCAGCACCACGTCCGTGCGGAAGGTTCCGCCCGCGGTACGCGCCGACACGTAGTACTTGCCTGCGCCGACCGCGCGACCGGCGGCGTTCAGACCGTCCCAGCGCACGGAGTGCAGGCCGGCGTCGAGCGAGCCGTGCGCGAGCGTGCGCACGTGCGCGCCGCGCACGTCGTAGACGGTCACATCGACGTCGCCACGCGTCGGCAGTGCCAGCTCGATCGCCGCGCGACCATTGCGCGACGGGTTCGCGCCGGCCATGCGCAGGCCGTAGCTCCGCGGCGGGACCGGATCGGCCGCCACCAGGCTGCTGACGACCAGCTCGACCGGCACGTCGACCGCGCCCTCGTCCGGATCGTTGCTCGACGCGTGCAGGTTGCCCTGGTATGTGCCGAGCTCGAGGTCCGTCGCGTCATAGCCGACGGTCAGGTCCACCGAGCCCCCGGCCGGAACCGTCCCGGCCTGAGGGGTGATCGACAGCCACTCGGGCGTCCGCGTGAACTGCACCGCGAGGCCGTCGTGGGCGTAGTCGGTGTTGAAGGTGGTCATGAGGCCGATGTCGCGGGTCTCGTTCTGGATGCCGACCGTCGCCGAGCTCCTCGGCGGCGTCATCGCCAGGTACTGGTAAACGATCCTCCCGCTCGAATAGAGGATGGCCTGGTAGGTGTACGGCCCGCCCGCCGGTGCGCCCGACGTCCAGTGCGGCACCGCCACCCACGACACGATGAAGCGCGAGCCGTCGTTGTGCGTCCACACCGCACCCGTCGTGCGCAGGTCCATGTCGTCCCAGAACGGGGCGACGAGGCTCTTCGGCAAGCGGGCCCCGGAACTCGGAAGGGCCTGGTTCGAGTAGGCGCTGTCGGTCTCGGTGAACGACAGCCAGCCGTTGGTGCAGATGTTCACCGTGGTGTGGCTCGCGCCGTAGAAGGGGAAGGCGAAGCCGATCGGCACGCCGGTCTTCGTGCGATCGTCCGCCGCGAAACCGCCGAGTTGCGTTCCCACGCCGGTGATGTCGAGCCACGCGAATGCGGGGCCGCCCGGCTCGTCGCTGTCCTTCCACCTGTAGCCGAATGCGTCCGGACCGCCGGCGGCGTCGATCCCGGGGCGCGGGTCGACTTCGCCCTTGCCCAGCGCGAGGGCCGCGTACGAGGTGAAGCCCTCGGCGAGCGCATCGACACTGGCGCCGATCGACCAGTTCAGGTCGCTGCCGCCGTCATTGGACAGCGTCAACGTCTGCGCCGAGCTCGTGTTCGGTGCGAGGTAGGTGCCCATCGACGCCGCCGACAGCGCCTGGTCCGGCGCCGCCAGGCCCGAGCCCGTCAGCGCGATGACACGGAACTGCGTGTCGGGATCGTTGCTCTTGATGGTCAGCGTCGCCGGGTAGGCCTGCTCGGCCGCCGGGTTGAAGCTCACGTTGACGATCGCCGAGCCCAGCGGCGGAATCACCAGCTGGTTGGCATTCGGCGTGTACGCCGCATGGCTCGACGTGACCTCGTCGACGATCAGGGCGTCGGTGCCGGCGTTCTGGATCGAGACCTGGCGGATCTGCGGGAAGCCCAGGAACACGGGCCCGAAGTCGATCGGATCGGGGGTGGCCACGATGTCCGGCACGCCGACGACGTGCAGCAGGCACTCGACGTCGTACTCGGGAACGAGCGGGTCGTTCGACGAGATGCGCACCACGCCCTCGTAGTCGCCGCCGTAGAGGCCGGCGGCGTTGAAGCCGACCGTCACGTCGGCGAACCCGCCCGCGGGCACCGTGCCCGCCAGCGGCGTCGCGGTGAGCCAACGCGCCGGCGGCGTGAAGCGCACCGCCTTGCCGTTGGCGATCCAGCTCGCGTTGTTGAAGACGACCTGCAGGCCGTCGTTCCGCAATGCGTTCTGGATGCCGATCGTGTGGCTGGCGTTGGTCGCGGTGGTGATCGACAGGTACTGGTAGACCAGGCGGCCATCCGGATACAGGTGGATCTGGAACGTGTTCGCCGCCGTCTCGTTGTACCGCGGCACGCCCTGGTACTGCACGATGAGCTTCGTGCCGTCGTACTGGTAGTAGGCGTCTCCGAGCGTGCGGAAGTCGAGGTCGTCCCAGAACGGTGCGACCAGGTTCTCCGGCACGCCGCTGCCGCTGTTGGGCAGCGTCGTGTTCGCGTAGGCGACTCCCGCCGCGGTGAATGACAGCCAGCCGTTGGTGCAGACGCGGAAGTTGCTGAATGCCGTGCCGTAGAACGGGAACGAGAAGCCGATCGGGAACGGGCCCAGGTTCTGGTCGTCGCCCGTGAACGGAATCGCGGTGCCCGTGCCCGAGATATCGACCCACGCGAAGACGGGGCCGCCCGGTTCGGCGCTGTCCGCCCAGCGGTAGCCGAATGCGTCCGGCCCGCCGGCGTCCAGCGGCATGGGGCCGCCGACCACGTCGGCCGCGCCCTTCACCCCGAGGACGTTTTCCGCGTCGCCATCGACGTGGCGCGGCGTGCGCGCCTCGAAGCCCGGCGTGCCCGACAGCGCGACCGTGGAGAGGTCGTAGTCGAGCGCCGAGCCGCCGTGGTTCTCGATGCGCATCGTGCGCGAAACCGCACTGTTGGTGTTGAGCGTCTCCTCGAAGTTGCGCGGATCGACCGAGAAGCCCGGTGCCACCACCGCCTCGCCCGTCGCGTGCAGCACGAGGCTCGGCGTGTCGGGGTCGTTGCTCGCGATCGTGACCGTGGCCGCCAGCACTCCGGGGTTCGCGGGGCTCCAGGTCAGGGCGACGACCTGCGACGCGCCCGAGGCGAGCGAGAACACGCCGGGTCCGGCGGTCAGGCCGGTCGCGCCCGTGCCCGCGACGGTCATGCCGGTGACGTCGAGCTGGTCGGTTCCGTTGTTGCTCACCGTCACGTTGCGGCCGTACGAGCCGTCCTCGTACTGCGTGCCGTACGTCGAGGTGTCGGGCGTCGCCGTGATGTTCGGCGCACCGATCACCGTGAGCTGCGCCGTCGCGAGGACCGGCGAGTCGTCGGGATCATTCGACAGCACCTGTACGTTGCCGTCGTAGACCCCGCCGTTGAGCCCGGTGGCATCGAAGTGCACGGCCAGGTTCTGGCTCTGCCCGGCCGGGAGGCGGCCCGACGTCGGCGAGACGCTCAGCCACTGCCGCAGCGGCACGAACTGCACGACCATCGCGTCGTGCACGTAGCTGGCGTTCGAGGCGACGGTCAAGCCCACCGTCTCGGTCGCGTTCTGGATGCCGATGGTGGCGCTGTTGGTCGGCGCGTTCATCGTCAGGTACTGGTAGCGGATCTCACCCGACGGGTAGACGAGGATCTGGTACGAGTACGGCCCGCCGCTCGCGTAGTGCGGCGCGGCAATCCACGACACGATGAAGCGCGTGCCGTCGTAGTGCGTCCACACGCGCGGCGTGGCGCCGAAGTCGTGGTCGTCCCAGAACGGGGCGAGCATGTTCTGCGCGCCGCCGGTCGTGGGTAGCGGTCCGTTGCTGTACGCCGTCACGTTATCGGTGAACGTCGCGAAGCCGTTGGTGCACACGCGCAGGCTCGAGAACGAGTTGCCGTAGAACGGGAAGGCGAAGCCGAGGTTGACCACGCCCGAGATCGCATCGTCCCCGGTGAGCGCCAGCTGCGTGCCCACGCCCGTGATGTCGACCCAGCCGAACGTGGGGCCGCCCGCTTCGTCACTGTCGACCCAGCGGTAGCCGAAGGCGTCGGGACCGCCGCGGCCCAGCATGCCGGGGCGCGGATCCTCCTGGCCCTTGGCGAGGAACATCTCGGCCTGGACGGGCACTTCCTCGACGGGAAGCCGGTTGCCGAGCTGCGAGAACAGCAGCTCCGGCGTCGGCGCCGTCCAGTCGAGGCGGCCCTGGCCGGGGTTCGAAATGGCGATGACCTGGTCCGACTGTGCGCCGGTGAGGAGAGTCTCGGTGAGCGACGTCGGGGCGAGCGCGATCTGCGGCTCGCCCAGCGTCGTGCCGGTCGCGACGTTCGAGATCGGCCCCTCGTTGCCGAACTCGTCGAGCGCCTTGAGCGCGAAGTAGTACTGCGTGCTGAACGTGAGGCCCGGAACCTCGAACGTCTCGGCCGCGCCGGCCGGCTGCGGGTCGGGGCCCTCGACCGCGTTCGCGGCGTCGAACGCCGTCTCATCGGGAATGGGATTCGTCGACCAGCGCACGTCGTAGCGCGAGGCCGTGCCCGTGCCCCCGTCGTCGCCGGTCGCGGTCCACGCCAGCTCCATCGTGGTCGAGCCGGGGTTCTGCGTCGCCAGGTCGGTGACCTGGTCCGGCGCCGTCGAGTCCGGATCGGCGATGGCGAGAAACACGTTGAGGCGCGCGCCGCTGACGCACTTGCCGAGCAACGACGGGATCGGGTCGGCCTTGAGGAGCAGCAGCTGCTTCACCTGCAGGTTCGAGGCGTTCGGGAAGCGGCCCCACACCATGGCGGCCGCGCCCGAGACGTGCGGCGTCGCCATCGACGTGCCCGACAGCAACTGGTAGCCGCCGCCCGGCTGGCACGAGAGGATCTCGTCGCCGGGGGCGCCGATGTCGACCGACGTCGCGCCAAAGCTCGAGAAGCTGGCGAGACCATCGTTGTGGTCGGTCGCGGCCACGCCGATGATGTA
>JANPEF010000099.1:0-8191 GCA_031431875.1 Candidatus Eiseniibacteriota bacterium
ACCATCACCAGCCCTCCACCGTCTTGTTGAGCACGGCGTCGGCGATCTTCGAGATGGCAGCCTTGCGCGAGGAGTACTGGTCCTGTGGTGTCTGGCCTGCCGGCGCGATCACGAAGTAGTTGGTCGTATGCACGAGGTTATCGTCGCGCCACATCTCACGGTTCTTCACGCGATCGCGCGCGGTCAGGCGCACGGCGACGGCGACCTGGTACTCCTCGGCCTGCTCGCGGGCGTTGAAGCCGAACACCGAATTCGTATAGCGCACGACACTTCCGGAGACGACGAGGTCGGCGTCTCCCTCGGCGACGACGCGCAGCTTGTTGTCCTGCACGAAGCGGTCGACGATCGCCTGCGTCACCTCCTGCTCGAGGTTCGGCTCGGTGGTCTCGTTCTTGAGGATGGGCACGGCCAGCGTCTTCAGGTGCGTCGGGAACAGCGACGGGCTTGGCGAGTAGCTGCACCCGCCGACCGTGAGCGAGACGCCGAGCGCCAGCCCGGCGAACGCGCCGCCGGCAGACCTACGCATGCCCGACCCGCGGGCCATCGTCATCCTTCATGCCGAACTGCTTCATGCGGTAGCGCAGCTTGTCGCGCTTCACGTTGAGCACCTCGGCGGTGCGGCTCTGGTTCTCCTCGGTCAGGTGGTAGGCCTTGGTGATCAGCGCCCGCTCGACGTCCTCGATCAGCTTCTCGAAGTCGATGCCGCCCTCGGGGAATGCGGGCGCCGTGAGCAAGGCATCGATCTGGGCGCCGATCGAGTGCGCCTCGCGCCGCGCGCGCGACTGCCCGCCGAGCTGCAGCATGTCGGGCTTCACCTCATGGTCCTTGTGCAGCAGGACGGCGCGCTCCATCACGTTGCGCAGCTCGCGCACGTTGCCCGGCCACCCGTAGTCCTGGATCAGCTCCTCGGCCTCGCGCGAGAACGCGACGAACGCCTTCTTGAACGCCAGGTTGAAGCGTTCGCGGAAGTGGTTGGCCAACGGCATGATGTCGGCCCCGCGCTCGCGCAGCGGCGGCACGCGCAGGGAGACCACGTTCAGGCGGTAGTACAGGTCTTCGCGGAAGCCGCCGGTCTCGACCAGGCGCATCAGGTCCTGGTTCGTCGCCGAGACGATGCGCACCGAGACCGAGATGTCCTTGATGCCGCCGACGCGCTTGAACGTCATGCGCTCGAGCACCCGCAGCAGCTTGACCTGCAACTGGACGGGCATCTCGCCGATCTCGTCGAGGAACAGGGTGCCGCCGTTGGCCAGCTCGAGCAGGCCCTGCTTCTGGGCGCGGGCGTCGGTGAAGGCCCCCTTCTCGTGGCCGAACAGCTCGCTCTCGAGCAGGTCCTTGGGGATCGCGGCACAGTTGACTTCGACGAACGGTTTGCTGGCTCGCTCGGACTGCTGGTGGATGAGCCGCGCGATCATCTCCTTGCCGCTGCCCGACTCGCCCTCGACCAGCACGCTGGTCGTCTCGCCGGTGGCGACCATGCCGACCTGCTCGTAGAGGCGCGTCATCGCCGGCGAGACGCACTCGACATAGCCCTCGGAGTCCATCGCCGCCTGGCGCAGGTGGTGCACCTCGCGGGAGAGCCGCTGCTGCTCGATGCCGCGGCCAACGATGGTGTTGAGCTCGTCCAGCTGGAGCGGCTTCTTGAGGAAGTAGAACGCACCCAGGCTCATGGCCCGCACGGCGGTCTCGGTCTCGCCGAACGCCGTGATGACGATCACGACCGTCTCGGGCGACTGGCGCTTGAACGCGGTCAGCAGCTCGAGCCCGTCGTCCTGACCCAGCTTCATGTCGAGGATGACCAGATCGGGTGTTTCGTCGCCGAACGCGGCACGCGCGTCCTCGGCCGTGCCGGCCGAGCGCACGTGGTAGCCGTCGTCCTTCAGGCTGCGGCTCACGAAGTGCCGGATGGAATCCTCGTCGTCGACCACCAGGATGTTCGCGTCAGGCATCCTCGACTCCTGTCAGAGGCTCCACGGGGAGCTCCATGGTGAACGTGGTGCCGCGGCTCGGCTCGCTGGTGACGCGCAGCGCGCCGCCGTGGCGCTTGACGATGTCATGCGTGATGTACAGCCCCAGCCCGGTACCGCCCTTCTTGGTGGTGAAGAACGGATCGAAGATCCGCTCCACGTGATCGGGTGGAATCCCCACGCCGTCGTCGACCACGCTGGCGACGATGAGCATCGTCCCCGGCGGGTGCGGGAAGGCCTCGGCCTCGGCCAGTTTCTTCATGAAGCGCAACAGCACCGTCGACTTGGTCGGCGACGCCTCGATCGCGTTCTTGATCAGGTTGATGAACACCTGCTGCATCTGGTCGGGGTCGACACGGACGTGGGGCAGGCCGAATGGCACGTCCCACTTGACCGTGACCTTCTTGTCCTTGATCAGCGGCCGCAGCGACAGCAGCGCGCGGTCGGCGATCTCGGGCAGCACCGCGTCGCTGGGCTGCAGCGACTTCGGGTGCGTGATGTGGAACAGGTCCTCGACGATGCGGTCGAGCCGGGCGATCTCCGACAGGATGAACTTGAAGTTCTCGTGATCGGAGTGACCCGGCGGGATCGACTTCTTGAGGTACTGCGCCCCCGCCGCGATCCCGGCCAGGGGATTGCGGATCTCGTGCGCCACGCTCGAGGTGAAGCGCCCGAGCGCGGCCAGGCGATCGAGCTGGCGGATGCGCTCCTCCATGACCTTGACCCGCGACTGGTCGACGAACGTCGCGATCACCCCGTAGACCGAGCGCCGCTCGTTGCGCAGCAGCGAGGTGGAGAGGATGACCTGGACGGTTGGCGCTTGCACGCCCACGCCGCCGGCGGCCCACAGCGCGCCCTCGACCGGCGTCGGCGACGTGCGCGTGCCGGTGATACGACGCGGCAGCGTGGTCTCGACCCGCTGGTGCTCGCGTCCGCCAGCCAGCGTCTGGCGCAGCAGGCGCGCGGCGTCGACGCCGAGCACCTGCTCGATCGGTCGGGTGCGCGCCTCCTCCTCGTTGACGCCCAGGAGCTCGACCGCCGAGCGGTTGAACGTGAGGATGCGGCCCTCGAGGTTGACGACCGCGAGCGGGTTCGACATCGAGTTGAGCACGTGGTCGCGGAAGCGTTCGGAGCGGCGCAGCTCGTGGTAGAGGCGCGCGTTCTCGACCACCGGCGCGACCGACAGTGCGATCGACTCGAGCAACGCGGTCTCGACCGAGGCCAGGTCGACGGCCCGTCGGCAACCCACGCCCAACACGCCGAGAATGGGAAACTGCGGGCAGTCGAGGCAGCGCCGCCGGGCGCGATCACGCTCTTCGTGCCACGCGCCGTTGGCGCCGGGGGGCGGGTACCAGGTGCCCTTGCCGGCCGCGCCGAAGGGGCAGTCGCGATGGCAGGTGGCGGAGGCGCCGGGCGCGCCGACGTGCGCGCGCGAGCGCTGCAGCGGGACGACCGTGAAGCCGTCGACCAGCTCGAGCACGTCGGACAGCGTGGAGTCGGCCGAGGCGGCGAACGGCGGGTGGAGCCGTGCGTCGTGGATGACGAACGGCCGGTGCTGCCAGGCGCTTTTCATGACCACCGACTCGGCGGCGCCGAGCAGCGGCACGCGGAACGGCAGCGTGGCGTGGCTGCCGCCGGTCTTGCGCGTCCACATGCCCTCGAGCACGCCCTCCTCGCGGTGGACGAGCCCGAGGAACACGTCCTCGAAGCCGAACGCCTTGTGCAGGTAGGTGGTGACGGTCTGCGTCGCCTCCTCGGACTCGGTCGAGGAGACCATGGAGTGCGCCACCTCGCGCAGCGAGACGAGCTGCACGTTGGTCTCGATCAGCCGGCGGCGCGAGCGCTCGAGCTCGTCGACCAGGCTCTCGGCCGTGCGCAGGAGGAGGTCGGTCTCCTCCCCCGCTTCGGCCTCGCCGGCGGCCGGGACGATCTCGAGACCGCGCACCTCGTCCACGCGGCGCAGCAGGCGACGCAGGGCTTCGCGCTGCTTCTCGTCCATGGTCGGGCTCCGGTTGCGGTCGTGTGCGTGCGGCGGGTCAGCGGCTCCCGACGAATGCGTGGATCCTGGCGCTCACGTAGGCGATCTGCTCGCCTGTGAGTTCGGGATAGATGGGCAGCGCCAGCGTCTCCGCCGCGGCGGCCTCGGACACCGGAAAGTCCCCGATCTTGTGCCCCAGCGCGGAGAAACACTCCTGCAGGTGGAGCGGCCGCGGGTAGTAGATCTCGGTGCCGATGCCCGCATCGGTCAGCGCCTGCTTGAGCGCGTCGCGTTTCGCCGTGCGCACCACGAACTGGTTGTAGATGTGGCGCGCCTCGGGCCGGGCGAACGGCAGGGCGACGTTCGTGTCCGCCAGCAGCTCGCGGTACAGCAGCGCGTTCCTCTGACGCCCCGTGTGCCACGCCTCGAGGTGGCGCAGCTTGACCCGCAGCACCGCGGCCTGCAGCGCGTCGAGTCGGCTGTTCTGCCCGAGGATGTGATGATGGTACTTGGGGCGTGCCCCGTGCTCGCGCAGCAGGCGCACCTTGTCGATGAACGCATCGTCGTCGGAGACGACCATGCCGCCGTCGCCGATGCCGCCCAGGTTCTTCGAGGGGAAGAACGAGAAGCACGCACCAACGCCCATGGCACCCGCCCGCTTGCCGTTCCACTCGGCGCCGATCGCTTGTGCCGCGTCCTCGAGCACCGGAATCCCGCGCGGGTCGCACAGCGCGCGGATCGCCGGCATGTCGGCGCACTGGCCGAACAGGTGGACCGGGACGACGGCCTTGGTCTTCGCGGTCAGGCACGAGGCGAGCTTGAGCGGATCGATGTTGTACGTCGTCGGCTCGACGTCGCAGAACACGGGCGTCGCACCGACCAGCGCGATCGTCGAGGCCGAGGCGAAGAACGAGTAGGCCGTGGTGACGACCTCGTCGCCCTCGCCCACGCCGAGCGCCTTCAGGGCGAGCAGCAGCGCGTCGGTGCCCGAGGCCACGCCCGCGCCGTGCTTCGCCTGCGAGTACGCGGCGATCTCGGCCTCGAGGCCGGTGATCTCGGGGCCGCCGATGAAACGGGCGCTGTCGAGCACGGCGTGGACGGCGGCGTCCAGGTCGGGCTTGATCGTGGCGTACTGCGCCTTCAAGTCGAGGAGCGGTACGGTCATCGTCTTCGGGGCGTCGGCCAACGTCACTCGGTCGCTCATACGTCGTCGCTCCAACCCTGCTGCTCGAGCAGCTGTTCCGCCGGCACCTCGCGCACGACGCGGGCCGGACTCCCGTACACCACCATGCGAGCGGGCACGTCGCCCGTCACCAGGGACCCGGCGCCGACGAGGGCGTCCTCCCCGATCGTCTTGCCGGGGAGGATCACCGAGCCCGCGCCGATGCGCGCGCCCTGCTTCACCGTGATGCCCTTGAAGTGCTTCTTCCGTTCTTCGGTGCGGCCCACGAAGTTGTCGTTCGAGGTGATCACCCCGGGGGCGATGAACACGCGGTCCTCGATCGTCGAATAGGCCGTGATGTAGCACTCGGTCTCGAGCTTGACGAAGCGGCCGATCGTGCACTCGTTCTCGATGGTCACACCGCGCCCAACGATCGTGCGGTCGCCGACGGTGACTTCCTCGCGCACCGTCGCCTGGTCGGCGATCAGGACGCGGCGGCCGATGGTGGCCCCGCGGTAGAGCACGACGTGCGTGCCGATGATGCCGCCGTCGCCCACGGTGAGCGGGGCAAACGTAGCGTCTTTCGTCGTCGCCGACGAGGCGGCGCGCATGGGCAGCTTGCCGAGCACCGCGCCGTCGTCGATGCGCACCGAGTCGCCGACGCGGACGTCGTCGTGGAACACGACGTGGCTGCCGATGCGGCAGCCCGTGCCGATCACGACGTTGGCGCCGAACACGCAATGCTCCCCCCAGATGGTGCCGGCGCCGATGCGCGCATCCAGCGCCGGGGGCTGCTTCGTCGAATCGGTCACGAACGGGTCCCTTCGAGCGCGTCGAGCCGCACGGGTCCGCCGCGCGCCTCGAGCGAGGCCTGGGCCGCGGCGAGCACCTTGACCACGCGGAGCCCGTCCCGGCCGTCGGTGCGCGGCGTCTTCCGCGTGCGCACGCATTCAACGAAGTGACGGCACTCGAGCCGCAGGGGCTCTCCGCCGTCGAGCTTGGGAATCCACACGTCGCCCTGGCGCACGGTCAGCGAGCGCGCGAAGTCGACGAACTCCCCCGCCGCGGGATCGACGCCGCGGTCGTAGATCTTGAGCTTCTCGGACGGCTCCATGTCGTCGAACAGAGCCATCTTCTTCGAGCCGACGACGGTGAAGCGCCTGAGCTTGTGCGGGTCGAGCCACGACACGTGCGCGTGCGCCATGCGACCGTCGGCCCACGACAGCGAGGCGAAGACGACGTCCTCGATTCCCTTCTGCAGGAATGCCGAGCCCCGCGCGCTCACGTCGACCGGCTCGCCGCCCAGGAAGTGCAGCATCACCGACAGGTCGTGCGGGGCGAACGACCACAGCGCGTTCTCGTCCTTGCGCACCTTGCCCAGGTTCACGCGCTGAGAATAGACGTAGTGCACCGTGCCCAGCTCTCCGGCGTCGATCATTGCCTTGAGCCGGACGACCGCCGGGTGGTGGATGAGCAGGTGTCCGACCATGAGGATGCGGCTCTTCGCCGCGGCCAGGGCGACCAGCGCCTCGGCGTCCGCCACGTCGAGCGTGAACGGCTTCTCGACGTAGACGTCCTTCCCGGCCGCGAGGAACAGCTTCGCCAGCGGTGCATGGGCCGGGGCCGGGGCGGCGATCACGACCGCCTCGAGCCCGGGCACCTCCAGCAGCTCCTCGGCGCGGGCCACCGCGCGGGCCCCCGGCACCGTCGCCTGCGCTCTGGCCAGCCGGCCGGGGTCCGCGTCGCACACGGCGACGACCCGGGCCTCGGGCAGCGCCGCGAAGTTCCGCAGGAGGTTCGCGCCCCAATCGCCGGTGCCGACGAGGGCGAGCTGAACGGGTTCCACGGGGGCCTCCGACAGGGGTGCACAGGGACGAGGGTCAGGAGGCCCAAATGTAGCTGCCGCAAGCGAATCTGTCAAAAAGATGAACCCCCGTGGCAGGCCGGGGAAGATTCCCCATGCCGGCCGCGGGGGCCCGCTCGCCCCATCCGTGGGAAGCGCGGGCTAGGCCGTCTTGCGCTCGCCCGGCAGGCTTGCCGGCAGGCTCGCGGGCGCGCTCGCCGGCAGCACGAGGCCCGTCGCCTCGATCACCTTGTTCCGCCCCGCCTGCTTCGCCGCGTAGAGCGCCGCATCGGCCGCGCCGATCAGGCTGCCCGGCTGGATCCCGTCCTCGGGGAACATGGCGAGCCCGCACGAGATCGTGACCTCGCCGGTCTTCACGTGCGGGAACTGGTGCTCGGCGATCGCCGCGCGCAGCCGCTCGGCGACGGCCCGCGAGCCGACGCGCGGCGTCTGCGGCAGGATCGCGGTGAACTCGTCGCCGCCGTACTTGGCGATCAGGTCCATGCCGCGCACCTGCTTGGAGAGGATCTGCGCCAGTTCGCGCAGCAGGTGGCTGCCGCGCAGGTGGCCGAAGCGGTCGTTGTAGCCCTTCAGCCCGTCGACGTCGCACATGATCAGAGCGAATGGCTGGCGGAAGCGCTTGGCGCGCTGCATCTCGCGGCGCAGCGCGGTCTTGAGGAAGCGGTAGTTGTAGACCTGGGTCAGCTCGTCGGTGATCGCGATGCGCTCGAGCGTCGACGACAGCCGCGCGTTCTCGAGCACGAGGCCGAGGGTCGCGGCGAGCACCGAAAGCAGCTTTCCGTCCTGCGCGGCGAATCCCGAGCGCCCCTGGTGGTTGAACGCGGTGAGCACGCCCAGGTTCTGCGCCCGCACCCGCACCGGCGCGGCGCAGACGTTGCGCACGCTGATCCCGGTGGGCGCATCGGCGTCGCGCCAGAAGCGCGTCTCGCCCTGCAGCCGGTTGACGATCGCGGCGCGACCCTCGGTCGTCACCTGGCGGAACAAGCCCTCGTTCGGATTGGCATGCTCGTCGACGACTTTTGCCCCGCTGTCGAACACCGTGGTGCGCGCGGCCCGTCGCCCGTCGTAGTACAGGAAGGACGCCGCCTCGGCCTCGACCAGCGTGCACGTGGCGCGCAGCGCCTCGTCGATCGCCTGGGTGCGATCGCGGGTCGGGGCGGAGGTCAGTCCGAGGAGCGCGTCGAGCGTCCGGTCGGGGGTGAACATGGTGCGTCTCCTGG
>JANPEF010000100.1:0-10450 GCA_031431875.1 Candidatus Eiseniibacteriota bacterium
ACACGAGATCGTAGCGGACGGCACGCAATGCGGCACGCGCCTCGTCCCCGTGCTCCGCCTCGTCCACCTCGATGCCGCGCATCGCCAGCAGGCGACGCAGGAAGACCCGCGCGGTGAACGAATCGTCGGCCACGAGGGCCCTGAGCGAGGGTGCCGCCTCCCCGAGGATATCGGCGGGCGGGGCCTGGTCCTGCACCGCTTCCGGGGGCGCGGGCGGTGGGGGCGGCGCGGGCGGGACGATCGGCGGAGGGACCGGCGGATCGATCAGTGGCCTGGCGGGCGGCTCGGCCGGCGGATCGAGCGGCGGCTCGATCGGCGTCGGGAGCGGCGGCTCGATCGGGGACCCCGGTGGTGGCTTGACCGGAGGAACGATCGGCCGCGCCGGCTGCTCCGCGATGGTGACGAGCGGACGCAACTCGACCTCGACGTAGCTCTCGCCCTCGTCCGAGACGACGGTTCCCGGGAGGAGCACGAGCGCCGACGTGCCGAACGGCGCGGCCGTCGCGGCCCCGGCGTCGCCCGCCTCGATCCGGCGTCCACCGCCCAGTCCGTGCAGCCAGTCGAGCCCGACCGCGATGCGCTCGAGTCCGCGGCCGAGCACGACGTGCGGTCGCCCGCCCTCGCCCAGTCCATAAGCGACAACCGCGTGCCACGGCAGCGCGATCTTTCGCCCCGCGGCTTCCGCGAACAGGTGGCGGGGGTCGTCGGCCGCGGGCAGCCGGACCGACCAGCGCACCGCTCCCTCGCTCGGATCGTCGACCACGAGCGGCGCCGCCACGCGCGCCGCCGCGAGATGGAGGAGCCGCAGCGACTCGAGCACGGGCTCGGCGATCCGCCCCGGCTCGACGTGCTCGCTCGGGCGCGCGCCCGAGAGCTCGACGCGCCCGCCGCGCACGACCGTCTGCGCGCCGTAGGGACCGCTCCACTCGGCGAGCGCGGCAAACAGCGCCCGCAACGGAATCGGATCGCCCGGTACACGCGTGTCGGCGGGGATCTGGACGCGATCACCGAAGCGGAATGGCGGGGACGACAGGTCGACGCTCGCGGGCGACTCGGCAGCAGGCAGCGGGGGCGCTGCGGGCGCCTCGGGAACGGCGTGCGCCGCCTGCGGCGGCGCATCCATGGGCTCGTCGTAAGCGCGCACGGCGGTCGCCATCCCGCGCCAGCCGCGTGCCTCGGGCAGCAGCGGGGCGAGCACCTTCTCCGCGTCCAGGCGCTCGGCGAGCTCGAGGCAGACCGGTGCCCCGAGCACGCGCCACACGCGAGGGGTGCGCCCCGGCCGTTCCGCGCCGCGCTCGCGCAAAGCATCGAGCCACGTCGCGCACGTCTCGGCGTCGAGCGCCCGCGCGAAGTCGGCCGCCCATTCGAGGCCGCGCAGCGCGGCGGCGCGCGAGGCGCCGTCGTGGTCATCGCGCGCCAGGAGCTTCGCCTCCCAGCGCAGCAGGCGTGCCAGCGCGCCCGCGAAGCGCGCATCCTCGATGCGCGTACCGGACATGCTAACCACGGAAGCCGACCTCGTCCTCGTCGTCGAGGACGTCGGCCGGTCCGAGCACGCGCATCGGTGCTGCCCCGCCGTCGGGCATAGCGTCCGTCTCCGCTGCGGGATCCGACTCCACCGCGGGAAGCCCGGCCTCGGGAGCCGTCGCCACGAGCCGCGCCCGGTACCCATCCAGTTCGTCGAGGGCGACGCGCACCCCGTCGCCGGCGCGCAACGCCTCGGAGGATGTGCGCTCGGCCTGCTGCACGAGCTTCTCGCCGCGCGCCAGCGCCTCGGCCACCATCTCGTGCACGCGGTCGAGGGCGCGTCGCGCCGCCGCGGCCGGGTCGACCCCGCGCGGCACGACCGGAGCACCCGCGAGCCCCGGATGCTCGGCGACATGCGCCAGCTCGTGCGCCGCATCGGTGAGCCGGACACGCAGCCCGCCGAGCTCCTCGCGCGCGGCGGCCAGGTCGTCGCGCGTCGCGCGTTCCAGTTCACCCATCCGATCGCGCAGCGCGGCCGTATCCCGGGCGAAGGTGTCGAGCGAGTCGACGAACGGCGCCGCTTCCGGCACGCCCGAGAGCGCCGCGGCCGCCGCCTCGATGCGCGCCAGCCGCGCCGCGGCGCCGAGGAACAGCACGTCCTCGGCCGACGTGGCCAGGCGCTGAACCGCGCGCTCGGCCGTGGCCAGCGGGCGCGCGTCGCCTTCGAGCGCCTCGGCGAGCAGGTGCGACCAGCGCGCTCCCCCGGCCCCGTCGTCGCCCACTCGCGCCGCGGCCGCGGTCCGCAGCGCGTCGAGTGCCGGCGCCAGTTCGCCGGCCCAGCGCCGCAGTTCGCGCAGGACGGTCAGCAGGGAAGTGGCCTCGACGAACTGCCGCTCGGCGCCGCCGGTCACTCCATCGCCGCGTGCGCGCGCTTCGTCGATCGTCTCGCGCACGAGGCCGGCGACGGTTCGCGCCTCGCCGGCGCGCGCTTCGAGGTGGCGCGCCGCATCGCGCAGCCCGCTGACGAGCCCCCGCGCCGCCTCCGGGATGCCGTCGAGGTCGTCCGCGACTGCACCGCCGTCGAGCGCGCGCGGATCGTCGCGCTCGGACCAGGCGGCGACGTCGGCGGCGAGGCGCGCCAGGCAGGCCCGCAGGGCGGCGAGTTCCCCGGCCTCGAGTTCGAACTTCCGGCGGTGGCGCAGGATCTCCTGCACCGAATCGGCGAGCGCGACGATCTCCTGCGGGCCGTCCGCGGGAGGAAGGTCCCGGGCGTCGACGGCGCGGCCGGCGACGAGCGCATCGGAGAGCAACGTGAGCGGGGCGACGACGGTGCGACGCAGCCAGAACCACACGGCCAGCGCGACGAACGCGCCGACCACGGCGAACACCACCCAGCGCCAGTCGGGCCAGGGCAGGAAGGAGGCGACGGCGGCCCCGGCTGCGAGCGGCAGCACGAGGCCGAGAGCGAGCTTGTCGTTCAGCGACGGCCGAGGGCTCATGCGCGCAAACCCGAGCAGGAAGCGGGAGATCACGATCGTGTCGGCCGGTTTCTGCACGACACGCGGGTGCCGCCGGGCAAATTGCAACCGGCGTGTCCGGTCAAGAATGCGTGCAGTGTACGCCGAAGCGGCGTCGCGCGGGGGTGCTTTCCCCCAGCGTCTGGGGCCCCTGACGCGACATCGCCACGATCGTGGAAACCCGCGCCCAGCGCGGAGGCCGCGTGCGTAAACCATGGCGCAGTTCTTGGACCTGCGGTTCATGGATCGTCAGGTCGGTGCACCCGATCGGTCATTTCGGTCCGCGTGGCACGCGACGTGCAACTTCCCAGGACGGGCCCGGGCTCGCAGCGCCGTCGAGGCGCCCGCGACCGTGGCGAGGGAGGCGTCGATGAATCCGAGAAGCTACGTGGACCTGCAGGAATCGGGTCGCAATCTCCAGCCAACGTATTACTTCATGATCAACTGTCTCCTCTATTCGCGCATGGAGACGGGTCTGGTCTCGAATCAGGATTTCTACGACGAGGACGTCAACGTCTACCTCGCGCACCTGCTCCATTCGTTCATCAACCCCGACTACGTGGAGCAGTCGAAGAAGTACCTTTCGAAGTACGACGCCGACGTGTTCAAGCGCCTGGCCTCCTCCTCGGACGCGCGCCTGAAGTACGCCATCTACAAGACCAACGCCGACTTCCTGCTCGTCTCGATCGGAATCTTCGACAACCCGATCGCTCCCGACCCCGGCACGCGCACGAAGGTCGCGCCCGCCGAGGAGGCGTACATCGGCCGCGGCAAGACGTACTACCACTTCGCCTACACCTACTCGCAGCAGATCCACCGCCGCAACCAGGGCGTCTCGGAAGTGCTCGAGAAGCTGTCGGTGGGTTTCGACAAGTACATCAAGATCCTGTCGCACATGCGCGGCGAGTACCTCGACCTGGCGCAGCGCTTCAGCGACGGCGAGGTCTATCACCTCGAGCGTTCGGTCGACGAGTCCGCGCGCCAGGAGGTGCTCAAGGCGAAGCAGGACCAGTTGCTCGAGCTCTACACGCAATGGCAGCACGCGCCGTCGGTGGAGATCGAGGAGAACGTCAAGCGGCTGGTCGGCGAGATCCAGCAGATCACCCCGTCGTTCCGCTTCGCGCTCCCGAAGATCGGCGTGACGTCGCGGCGTCGATCGGAGACGGTCGCGGGCTCGAACACGGAACCGGAGACGGTCGCCGGGAGTTCGACGCCTGCCGCTCCGACTCCGACGCCGCAGACGCCGCCCGCGCGCCCGTCGGCGAGCGCAGCGCGTTCGACCGGCCCCGCCAACGATGCGACCGCCACCGGCGTGTCGGAGCCGGACTCCGGCCCCACGGCGAAGAAGCGGACGCGCGCGCGCAGCCCCCGGCGCCGTCCGGATTCCGGGGACGCTGGCACGAACTAGGTGGCGCGGGGCTGTGCTAGCATCGCCCGCATGAAAAACCTTCCACTCTTCCTCGCCCTGACGTTGTCCGGCCTCGCCGTCTCCGGCGCCGGCGGCTGCGGGAGCGCAAGCCGCGACGGCGCAACACCGACGCCCGGCGATCCCACGCTCATCACCGGCAGCGGCACCGTTCAGCACCTCGATCTCGAGGGCGGCTTCTACGGCATCGTCGCCGACGACTCGTCGCGTTACGACCCGGGGGAACTCGACCCGCGCTACCGGCGTGACGGCCTGCGCGTGCGCTTCGACCTGCGCAAGATCGAGGGGGCGATGTCGATCCGGCAGTGGGGCACGATCGTCACCGTGGTCCGCATCGATTCGCTGTGAGCGCGTCCGGCCGCATCGACGACGCCGGTCGCCTGATCGTGCGCCCCGGCGTCGCCGTCCCGCTCGAGGAGATCGAGTTTCGCGCCGACCCCTCCGGCGGCCCCGGCGGCCAGCACGCCAACAAGACCTCGACGCGCGTCGAGCTGCGGTTCGCGCCGTTGAGTTCGCGCGCGTTCTCGCCGCGCCAGCGCGCGTTGCTGGCGGAAGCCCTCGCCGTGCGGCTCACCGCCGACGGCACGCTGCGCGTCGTCTCGGCCCGCGAGCGCAGCCAGTTGCAGAATCGCCGCGCCGCGCTGGCGCGCCTGGCGGAGCTCCTGGATCGCGCGCTCGATCGCCCGGCGCCGCGCACGGCGACGCGGCCCACGTTGGCCTCGAAGCGCGTTCGGGTCCAGACGAAGAAGCGGCGGTCCTCCGTGAAGGAGAACCGCCGCCGGCCTGTTGCCGAGGACTGAGCCTCGCGCTAATCCACGACCAGCACCTGCCTCGTCTGCGTCTCCTCCCCCAGGCCCAACTTCAGGAAGTAGACCCCGTTGGGAACGCGAGACCCCTGGTTCGAACGGAGGTCCCAGCTCAACTCGGTGAACCCGGGACGTGCGTCCGCGCGATAGAGCGAGCGGACACGGCGCCCGACGGGGTCGAAGACATCGACCGTGCACGAGCGCCCCGCGGCGCCCGCCGGGATCCCGAAGCGAATCGTGATCGCTGCATCGTGCACGGGATTCGGCCGTGGCGCCGCGAATTCGAGTCGGGCCGGGGAGAGAGCAAGCAACCCCTCCGACTCGACGTCGGAGCACTGGATGGGCGGCTGCGGACAAGCCGGCCTCAGGGAAACGACGTTGCTCATCGCGGACCAGTTGCCGGCGTCGTCCCGCGTCTTGAGCGCGTAGTACTTCTTCGGCTGGCAGGACAGTCCCGTCACCTCGAAGGTCTCGGACGATCCACCCGGTTGTGGTGCCGGCACGGACAGCCCCGTGGCGAGCCCGAAGTTTGCCTCGGTGATCGCGCTACTCGATGTCCGCAGGTCGTACAGCGTGGCCGTGCCGCTCATCCCATCGTCGCCCGGCGCGGTCCAGGTGAGAAAGATGTGGTCGTAGCAACCCGAAGTGCCGACGAGGGACGCCGTCGCCGGGGCCACGTCCAATTGCAACGTCCAAGCGTCTTTCCTGCAAACGTAACTCGTCGTCGGAGTGCAGTTGAACATGCAGTCGAGCATCGAGGCATCCATCGTCCGCGCCCCTCCACCGAAGACCAGCATCTCGCGACGCGAGGACGACCACGCCGATGCCTGGTGTCCCCGCGCCGGGGGCTTCGTGCCGGGCTGCGGGGCCCGCTCCGCCCAGCCGAGCGTGGCGAGATCAAGAGTCCACACGTCGTTCTGACCGAGCTCGTTCGTGACCTGCACCGAGCCGCAGATCGGGCCGATACAGGTGCAGGACGTCGTGTGCCGGATCCCGCCCGAGATGACGAGTCGATTCCTCAAGGCGTCGAAGTAGGCCGAGGCCTGATAGCGACCCAGCCACGGCGCCTGCGAGAGCAACGACCAGGCGGGGTTCCCGTTCAGGTTGAGGGCGCTCACGGAGTTGCTGTTGAGCTTCGGACTCCCGCACGAGCCGCCGGTCGCCACGTCCCATCCGCCGACGAAGAGAAGGCGTTGTCCCGTCGCATCGTAGACGGCGGTTCCCTCCCTCCCCACCGGTGGGGGCGTGGACGTGACGGAGCCCCAGGTCGAGGTCGCCAGGACGAGTTTCGACACGCCATTGAACGGGTCGATGACCAGCATCTGGTCCCGCCCGGCATCGTAGATCGCGCTCGGGCGGCTGATGCCCGCGCTCGGCAGGCCCGTGACCGAAACGATGGACCACGTCGGCGTCGCGCCGAGGCTCAACGCGTAAACGGTACGCGTGTCACCGGGTGAAGGTCCTTCTCCCCCGACGACGAGCATCCTCTGCCGGACCGGATCGTAGATTGCGGCGTGGTAGGCGCGTGCCGGCGGAGCTGCGCCCGCCGGCGTCAGCGCGGACCAGGTCCGCGTTGCCGGACTGAACGTCCACACGTCATTGGGATACGTGCTCGGGGATCCGTTCGGTGGGACGGTTTCGCCGCCGTACAGCACGTAGCGATCGTTGGCCGAATCGTGGACCAGGCTCGAGTTCCAGCGCTGGGTCGGGCCACTGGCCGGGCACCACTCGCTCCAGAACGTCTCATCCCACGACGCAGGCAGGTCAGCGAGTCCCGGCGTCGCCCCCGCCCACTGCAGCCGCTTCACCTCGATCGTCGTGGGACCCGGGTCCCCGCAGCTCGGGTCGCAAGTGAGGGGTGGATCGTAGTCATGGACGAAGAAGAAGTCGTCGGTTCCGCCGCTCGAAATGGCCTCGGAGGCGAACCAGTTCTGCGGATACCCAGCGGCCAGCGTCCGGCCCAGCAGGTTTGGCAGCGAGGTCTTCGTGCTCCATGAGCCGGCCGTGATCCCCGCGGGATCGTTTCCGGTGACGTAGGCGATCTCGTAGGGCCCGTCGCTGCTGAAGAACAGGTACCAGAGTCCGTTCCTCTGCAGCAGATGGGGCGACTCCGACTTCGACGTCTGCGTCGTCGGGATCTTCCCGATCGCCGTCCACGAGAAGAGATTTCCGTAGGGCGCCCAGAAGACCCACACGGCATCCTCGCTGACGGATGCGGCGGCCGTGACGTAGAGCAACCAGCCCGGCTCGGTTCCCTGGTCGCGGATGACCACGTCGCGCATGACGAAAGGATCCCGGCACTCCGACGCCGTCGGCGCGCAATAGGCGCCCGGAGCGGAGCTGCACGAGAGGAGGGGATTGCCGTTGTACGGAGTCCACTGGCTCAGGTTCTGCGATGTGGACACGCCGATCCTCTGGTGACTGTTGGCGTCGACGCCCGTGTAGAACATGTAATAAGTCGTGCCGGACTTGACGATGCTGGGAGCCCAGACCCGCTTCGCGGACCACGCCGGGTGCGACGGCATGCCCCCTGGGTAGCCGCCGTCCGGATTGACGTTCGCCAGGACGGTCCAGTTGAGGAGGTCCGTCGAAGTCACGTGGCCGAAGTCGACCTCGCTCGCCGGACCGAACTCATTGGTTCGATCGGTCCGGATGTGGAACAGGTGCGTCACGGAACCCTCGCGAAAGGCGGCGAAGTCCTTCGCGCGGATCGGATAGTCCGGCTTGTGGAAGGCGGTCGACCTCCCGTCCGGGTAGTTGTAGGGCAGGTCCGGGCAGGCGGCACCGGCGGGAGCTCCGGTGCCGAGAAGCGTGGGGATGAAGACGAGCATCGCTACGACGAACTGCTTGGTCACCGCAGTTCCGTCGACATTGGGCCGAGTTCGCATGTTTCCCTCCGTGGACGCGCCCCCGCGAACGCGCGGCGATTATGCGTGCACGGCACACGATGTCAAGGATGTGTCCATTGCAATTGGGATTTCGAGTGTTTCAATTCTGGTGCATCGGTTGCACGCACGCGTGTCGGAGCGCCGTTCGACCGCGTACGCCGGCCGCACGGTACGGGTCGAAACGAAGAAGCGGCGGCCTTCCGCAAGGAAGAGCCGCCGACATCCTGTCGGTGGGGATGGAACGCCGCCCCACGAACCCCTACTTTCCCTGGTACTTCCAGTTCCGCGCCTTCCCCTCGGCCAGCCACGCGATCGCCTGCTTCAGGCGCGCTGCCCGAGTCTCCTCGCGCCTGGCCTCGACGATCCACTCGACGTACTCGTAGCGATGGCTGGGCGCGAAAGCCTCGAACGTCGCGGCCGCCTTCCTGATCCGCTTCAAGGCCGCCGCAAGATCCGCCGGCACCGGCAACGCCTTCCGCGGCGTTGCCGACTTGCGTATCGGCGCCTTCACGCCTTCGTCGTTGAGCTTCATCGCCCGCTTGATCCAGGCGTGGACGACCGCGCGCAGATGGGCGAGGATCGGGCGGGCGAACGGGGCCGACTTCGCGATGTAGGCGTCGATGCGCTCGTCCTTCGGCGCCATCGCTTCACTCCTCCCCGGAATCGACGGGCAGCGGTCGTTCGTACGGATCGGCGGGACCGTCCCACGGCTGCACGCCAAGGGCGCGTTTCTCGCCGATCTTCTTGAGCCGCGACATCCACCCCGCGTCGATCAGCGCCTGGGCGCCCGGCTCGCCGGCGAGCCAGGCGGGCACGGAGGTCGCGCGGAACTCGACCGCGAGGCCCGGTTCGGTCGCGGTCACCGCGCGCGCAAGCTGCGTGAGGTGCGCGAGCCCCTGGATCTGCTGCCCGTAGAACATCATCCATCGGCCGCGACTCTCGACCGCCTTCCGGCTCGACGGGGTGATGGCCTGCGGCGCCTGGTGCGTCCACACGTTGACGATCGCCCAGATGCGAAGCGTGAGCGGCGCCTCGGCAGTCGCCAGCCCGCGCGCCCGCAGCCGGCTTGCGAGGTCGCGGAGCGCCGCTTCGTCGAGGACCATGGCCAGGTTCGACATGTTGCCGCCGTCGGCGTGGAGGTGCCCGTCGAGCATCAGCGGCGGAAACGCGCCGGGAATCGCCGAGCTCGCCTGCAGCAGGTCCTGAAAGCGCGCGAGGCCCGCCGGCGAGGCCGCGAGTTCGCGGGATATGTCCCACAACTGACCCACCCCGAGGTCGAGATTTGCCGTCGCGACGACGAGGCGCCGGTCCTCCGCGAACGCGCCGGCCAGTCCCTCGACGAGATCGCGGTTCGTCGTGCGCTCGATCATGCTGCGATATTTCGTCACGTCGAGCACGCCGCCGGATCGGCGCAACATGAAGAGCGCATCGATCGTGGGCACCCCGTCGAGTGCGGTGCGCCCGTACATCAAGTCGAGCGTATCGAGCGCCGCATCGGTCCCGAGGAGCGCCAGCGACGATTGCAGCGCGCCGGTGCTCGCGCCCGTCACGAGGTCGAACCTGGGCATCGGCTCGCCCGCGCGCGCCTTCCAGCCGCGCATGAACCCGACCCCGTACGCGCCATGCTGCCCGCCGCCCGACAGGTAGAGCACGTCGAGCGTGCGGTCGCCGCGACGCTCGGCGCGACGGACAAGCGCCGCCACCAGCCCATCGACGACATGTCGGTGCTCGACTCGCGCGGTGACGCCGTCGGCCTCGAGCGCCTCCTGCGACACGGCGGGCCGCCGGATCGTCGCGCAGCCGGTAGTCAGACTCAGCACGACGGCAATGGCGGCGGCGGTGCGCAGGCGAGTCGGCGGAACTGCGAGGAGCAAGGGACCTCCGGGAACGTCGTGGCGAATGGCCGCCAGTCTACTCCCGCCATTGCGCGATGCCACGCCCGGAGTTCCCCCTCGACGCCCGCGGCACCGCGGGCTAGGGTCCCCGCCATGAACCCCTCACCCTTCGCCCACCTGCCGCCGATGACGAACGACGAGGTGGCGCGTCTCCGCGAGCGCGCCATGGCGGTCCCGATCTCCAGCGCGCTCGGGTTCTCACTGGTATCGCTCGAGCGCGGCGTCTGTCGGCTGGCGATGGCGCGCAACCCGAAGTTCGACGGGATCTATCGCTCGTTGCACGGCGGACTGATGATGACGCTCGCCGACTCGGCGGGCGCCTTCGCGCTGCTGACGGTGGTCGACCCGGACGAGGCGGTGACGACGACCGAGATGAACATCCGCTTCCTCGCGCCGGTGCACGATCGCCTGGTGGTCACGGCGCGGGTGCTCAAGGCCGGCAAGACGCTCTGCC
>JANPEF010000101.1:0-12384 GCA_031431875.1 Candidatus Eiseniibacteriota bacterium
CCCGGGGGCGGCCCGCCCCCGTCAACCTCCACTCGGCCCGGCGCCCGCTGGCCGCTCACAAACGGGTCCGGTTTCACAAACCGCCCTCTTTTCGTTTGGCGGCCCCCGGCACCGGGGGCCGCCGAAACCAGATTCTTCGCCGCAGCAGCCACCGGAACCGGCGGAGGCACAACCGCCGGCGCAACCGGCACTACGATCGGCGCTGCGGCAACCACCGGCGGCGCCTTCGGCGGAATCGGCGGAGCCTCGGGGGCGTCCGGATCGGGCGCCTGCAGGGCCACGCTGATCATCCGATGATCGATGCTGCGCTTCAAGAACGCTTTCAGCGCTGTCTCGACGTCGCGCACGATCTGCTTCGGGGCGCGGGTCGACACGGCGACGATATGGACTTCCCGGATCTGGTCCCCGTCCGTGGTGATCGAAGCGGCCTGGACGTCCCTGAGCCGAGCGAGGATCCGCTCGGCCTCCGCCACCCACTCAGCCGACAGTTCGGAAGACAGGACCGAACCCTCCCTCCTCAATCGAGTTTCGAATCGTTACGAAGTCAGTCGGATCGAAAGCGCGTGGACTCTACCACAGCAATCCGCCGGCGGCAAGCGGCCGGGAGGGGCAACTCAAGCCCCCCAAAGGGGTTCCGGTGGGCAGTGCATGGTGGACAGGACCGCATCCACCCGGGAGGAGATCTCCTCGCGGCGGGCTTCGGAAAGGCGGCGCGGCGAGAAGCCCTCGACCGCGATCGAGGCCAGCGCCGTACCCACGACCATCGCCCGGCGGAACTGCATCGGATGGTTTGCGCCGACGGCGTCGAGGTAGCCGAGGAATCCTCCGGCGAACGTGTCGCCCGCCCCCGTCGGATCGAGCGGATGCTCGAGCGCGAACGCCGGCGTGTAGAACCAGTCGCCCTGGTGCGACATCGCCGCCCCGTGCTCGCTCTTCTTGATCACGATCCGCCGGGCGCCCCGCTCGTGCAGTTTGCGCACGGCGCGCGGGAGCGACCAGTCATCGGCCAGCAGTTTCACTTCCTCGTCGTTGAGCAGGACGATGTCGACGCGCGCGAGGAGTTCGAGCAGGCGGTCCCGCTTCGAAGTGATCCAGTAGTTCATGGTATCGACCACCACCAGCCGCGGGTTCTCGATCTGGTCGAGGACGTGCAGCTGCAGGTCGGGATCGATGTTGGCGAGGAACACCGTGCTCGCCTTGCGCTGCTCGGGCGTGAGCTCGGGCTGGAAGGTCTCGAACACGTTGAGCTCGGTCGAGAGCGACTTGCGCTGGCTCAGGTCCTCGCTGTACTCGCCCGCCCAGCGAAAGGTCTTCCCGCCCTTGACCGTGGACAGACCTTCGAGATGGATGCGTTCCTGCGTCAGCAGCGCCCGGTGCCCGTCGGGGAAGTCCTCGCCGACGACGGCGACGATGTGCACGTCGCTGAAGTGCCGGGCGGCAAGTGCGAAGTAGGCCGCCGAACCGCCCAGCGCGTCACGGGCGGAACCGCGCGGGGTGTAGATGGTGTCGAGTGCGACCGAACCCACGACCACGATGCTCAAGCCGCCTCCTACATCCGCTCCGGGGCCGAAACCCCGAGCAGGCCGAGTCCGTTGTGCACCGTCTGCTGCACGCCGCGCACGAGCAGGAGGCGCGCGGCCGTCAGCGCTGCGTCGTCGGTCATCACCCGGTGCTCGTGGTAGAACTGGTGGAACGATTTCGCCAGTTCGTCGAGGTACGTCGTCAGGCGGTGCGGCTCCTCGGCCGCGGCTGCTCCCGCCACGAGCTCGGGGAAATGCGCGATGGCACGCAGCAGCACGCGCTCCTCGGGTGCGAGCAGCAATGCTGCGGCCGCCAGGCGCGCGTCACGCCCCGCGGGGGGCTCGTGGCCCTTCTCGGCGGCGACCCGCAGCAGGCTCGCCACCCGGGCGTGGGCGTACTGCACGTAGTACGCCGGGTTGTCGGCGTTCTGCGACTTCGCCAGGTCGAGGTCGAAGTCGAGGTGCGATGACGTCGAGCGCATGAGGAAGAAGAACTTGGCGCAATCGGCGCCGACCTCGGCGATCAGCTCGTCGAGCGTGACGAACTCCCCCGCCCGCTTCGACATCTTGACCAGCTCTCCCTTCGACAGCAACCGCACGAACTGGACGATCGTCACGCGGAAGAACTCGTCCGGGTATCCGAGCGCCTTCATTGCTGCGGCCATGCGGGCGACGTGGCCGTGATGGTCCGGGCCCCACAGGTCGAGCGAGCGGGCCCAGCCGCGCTTCGCCTTGTCGCGGTGGTAGGCGATGTCGGCCAGGTAATACGAGGGCTCGCCGCTGCCCCGCACGAGGACGCGGTCCTTCTCGTCACCGAACGCGCTCGAGCGGAACCACTGCGCGCCATCGCGCTCGTAGACGTGGCCGCTCGCCGTGAGGTCGGCGAGCGTCGCGGCCAGCGCCCCGTCGGCGTGCAGCGTCGACTCGCGGAACCAGTGATCGAACGTCGTGCCGTAGGCGGCGAGCGAGCGCTCCTGCCAGGCCAGCATGCCTTCGAGCGCAAAGTCGCGGAACCAGCGCAGGTCGTCGCGCTCAAGCGCGGCGCGTCCCTCGGGCTCGGGCACCCGGGCGGCGACGTCGGCGATGTAGTCGCCGTGGTACCCGTCCTCGGGGAATGCGCCCGCAAGCCCGATCCGCTCACGGAAGCGCGCGGCCACCGAAGCGCCCAGCAGGTCGACCTGACGTCCGGCATCGTTGACGTAGAATTCGGCGTCGGCCTTCCGTCCCGCGGCGCGGTGCAGGCGGACCAGCGCGGCGCCGACGGCGGCGGCGCGGGCGTTGACCACGTTCATGGGGCCGGTCGGATTGGCGCTCACGTACTCGACGAGGATCGACGGCAGGTCGGCCGCGGGCCAGGTGCCCCAGGCGTCCCCCGCCTCGACTGCGTCGACGAGGGCGAGGCCCAGGCGGACGGAGCTCAGGCGGAAATTGATGAAGCCGGGCCCCGCGATCGTCGTCTCCTCGAGCACGTCGGGGCCGAGGTCGAGCGCTGAGACCAGCGCCTCGGCGACCTGGCGCGGCGGGCGCCCGACGGACTTGGCGAGCACGAGTGCAAGGTTCGTGGCGTAGTCGCCGTGCGCGGCGATGCGTGGCACCTCGAGGGGAACGCGCGCCGCGTCGGGACCTGCGGGACCGGGAAGCGGGAACGCGTTCTTCGCCGCCGCGCGGGCGACGGCCTCACGCAGGGCGGTCGTCAACAATCTCGATCCTCTTGGCGTCTCCCCACAGGCGTTCGAGGAGATAGTATTCGCGCGTCTTCTCGTGGAAGACGTGGACGACGACGTCGATGTAGTCGAGGAGCACCCAGCGGCGGCCGTCGAGCCCTTCGACGTGCCACGGCTTGACGCCGCCCTTCTCGCGCAGCAGTTCCTCGACGTGGTCGGCGATGCCCTTCACCTGCACCTCGGACGCGGCCGAGACGATGATGAAGAAATCGCTGACCGCCTCGAGCTCGCGCAGGTCGAGGAGGACGGGATCGGTCGCCTTCTTGGCCAGGCAGGCCTCGACGGCGAGGCGCGCCAGCGGGAGGCCGGCGCCGGATTTCACGGGGCGGATCATGGCGGCATCCACCTAGTTCGACCGGGCGATCGCGTACTGGATCGCGTCGCCGAGCGCGTCCTTGATCGGGGAGTCGGTCTCGGGGGCGAGCGCGCGGCGGGCCCGGCGGGCGTACGTGTCGGCGCGCTGCTGCGCGTAGGCGACGTGTCCCCCCTGCTCGAGGATGCCGACGAGTTCGCTCCATTCGGCCGGCTCGAGTTGCTTCTTCTCGACCAGGCGGCCGACCTTCGCCGCGTGTTTCCCGCCGTTCTTGAGCGCGTGGATCAACGGCAGCGTGATCTTGCCGCTCTCGAGGTCGCCGCCGACGCCCTTGCCGGTGGTCGACGGGTCGCCGACGTAGTCGAAGAGGTCGTCGGCGATCTGGAAGGCCAGCCCGATCTGCTCGCCGAAGCGGTAGAAGCGCTTGCCGCGCGCGATGTCCTCGCCGTGCCCGTTGGCGAGGGCGCCGATCTGGCAGGCGCCGCCGATGAGCGTCGCCGTCTTGGCGCGGATCACCTCGACGTACTGCGCCTCGCTCACGTCGAGGTCGCTCGCGTGCTCGAACTCGAGTGCCTCGCCGATCGTCATCTCATGGCTGACCCGGGCGAGGATCTGCATCGCGGGGTTCAGCTCCTCGTCCACCATCTTGGTGAACGCCTTCGAGTACAGGAAATCGCCGATGATGATCGAGACCTCGTCGTTCCAGAGATTGTTCACCGTGGGCAGTCCGCGGCGCAGCAGGCTCTTGTCCACCGAATCGTCGTGGATCAGCGCCGCCGCGTGGATGATCTCGACGACGCACGCCGCGGAAATGAGGCGGCGATCGGCGGGCCCGCTGAGGCGCGCCACCAACAAAAGCAGGGTCGGTCGGAACTTCTTTCCCCGCGTGGCGAGAAAGTGCCCGGCGACCTGATTGATGATCCCGATGGGCGACCGGAAAAGCGTCGCGAGCTGGCGATCGACTTGCGCCAGCTCGCGACGCACCGGTCCCTGGACCCGGCCCCAATCCATTCCTGGAATGCACTCTCCGCGGGGGTGAAGACGACATGAGGGAACAATCCGCAGAATAGCCTCGACCGCGGGGCGTGTCAAGACGACCCGCCCGCCGACCCGCCCCGCGTCTCGCGTGCGAGGTCCTCGAGCCGCGCAAGCTGGTGCACGCGCTGATTCGTCGCCGGATCGTCGAGCGCCTCCTCGAGCAGGCGCGCCAGCGCGCGCCCGACGGCCGGACCCGGCGACACTTCGAGAATGCGCAGGACGTCTCCCCCGTCGACGGCGAGGTCGCGCACCGCGAGCGGCGGCTGCGGCGCGAGCACGACGGCAAGCCGCGCGACGAACGCGTCGAGCGCCGCCAGGTCCGGCGCCTCCGGTCGGGTCGCCGCCGCATCAGCGCGACGCAACGCGAACAGCGCGGGCAGCGCCTCGATGCCGACGCGACGAACGAAACGCCGCACCGCCGCGTCCGTCCATTCGGCGCGATAGTCGAACAGGTGCTCGCGCACCAGCAGGACGATCGCCGTGCGCTCGTCACGCGGCAGGCGCAGCCGCTCGAGCATGCGATCGACGATGTCCCCGCCGACCTGCGGGTGGCCGTGAAACGTCGCCTCGCCGTCAGCCAGCGCGACGCGGGTCGCCGGCTTCCCCAGGTCGTGTGCGAGGGCGGCCCAGCGCAGTCGCGGCTCGGGCGGTGCGGCGTCGACAGCGCGCACCGTGTGCTCGTAAACGTCGAAGGCATGGTGGCGATTCTGGGTGACGCCGACGCACGCCGCGAGCTCGGGCAGCAGCAACGGCAGGAGCCCGCTGTCGCGCAACAGGGCGAAGCCGACGCTGGGGCTGGGCGCGAGCAGCATGCGCCCGACCTCGTCGCGCACCCGCTCCTGGGACAGCCGCGGCACGAGGTCGGCGACGGCGCCGAGCGCGTCGCGCGTTGCGGGCTCGACCTCGAACTCGAGGACGGCCGCGAGACGTGCCGCACGCAGCGGGCGCAGGGCGTCCTCGCGGAAGCGCGCAACGGGGTCGCCGACCGCGCGGAGCAGGCGCGCTGCGAGGTCGGCGCGGCCGCCGGTGCTGTCGACCAGGAGTTCGCGCCCGGGATCGTAGGCCAGCGCATTGACGGTGAAGTCGCGCCGGGCGAGATCGCCAGCGAGCGAGACGCCGAACTCGACGCGATCCGGGTGGCGTGCGTCGCTGGCGCCAATGTCCGTCCGGTAGCTCGTCACCTCGATTGCGCCCGCGGCGTGCGGCAGCGTGACGGTGCCATGCTCGACGCCGGTCGGGATGGCCGAGGGAAAGAGCGCGATGACCTGGGGCGGCGTTGCCGCGGTCGCCAGATCCCACAGGCCCCGCACCGGTCGGCCGAGCAACGCGTCGCGCACGCCCCCGCCCACGGCGACCGTCTCGTGCCCCCGTGCCGCGAGGTGCGCGATGACCTCGCGCACGTGGGGCGGCAATGCGGCGGCGAGCACGGCGGGGGCGGGGACGGAGGGGGCGCCTCCGAATGCGTCCGAGGATGCGTTCACGGCCGCACTCTACGACGCCCCGCGTCAGCCGACCAGCACCTCGACCGCCCCGAGCAGGTCGCGCTGGCTGAGCCGGGTGGCGTGCCACAGCCAGTCGAAGAGCGGATGCGGCCGGCCGCGCGAGGCAGCCCGGCGGCCGAAGGTATGCCGAAAGGCGGCCAGCCGTTCGCGGCGGGTCAGGCCCGGGCGACCTCGGCGATGGAGCCGCCCGTCGATCCAGACGTTCCACGCCTCGTTGAACGGCGCCCAGCGGCGAGGCGGGACGACGCTGCCGTCGATCCCGCGCACCACGTGGTCGGCAACGTGCGACAGTTCGTGGAAGAACGCGGCGCGCGCGGCGCGCTCGGAATAGCGCCGCGCCGGGACATCGGCCGCGGTATGACCGGCGCGGGCGAGGACGGCCCGGCCGTCGGCGGTGAGAAAGTTGCCGAGATCGACGACCAGGCGCACGTCGACGCGGCGGCCGACCGCGCGCCACAGCACGTGCGCATCGTCGCCGGCCGTCCGCGGGCGGACGACCACGGTGACGCGACGCAGGTGGGGCGCCAGGCGCAGGGTGCGCGCGACGGAACGCAGTGTCCGCTCGGCGCGCTCGCGATAGGCGAACGCGCCCGGGATGAAGGTGACGCGGCAGGCGGACATGACGATACTCCCGGGAGCGTGGACAGGGTTGTAGAGGGCGGTGGGGAGCCGATCGATCCTGCGTTACAGTTCGGGGCCGGGTCCCTTTCCCCCGCCGGGTTCTGCCGAGGGATCGTCGCCCGAGTTGGTGCCGACGGCGATCACGAACGCGGCGGCGCCGGCGGCGCCGAGGCCCCACTTCGCGGTGCGGCCCCAATCGCGGCGCTTCTCCGAGAGGCTGGCGATGCGGTCGAGCGGCAGGCGCACGGGGACGGCGACCTCCTCCATCGAGGCTTGCCCGTCGGGGAGGTACACGGTGCGCTGCTGGTAGCCGGTGCCCGCCAGCGTGTCGGCGCTGATGGTGACCTTGTCAAACGAGAACTGCTCGCCCTCGTTGGTGCGCACGAGGACGCTCGAGCGCTCGGGTTGGGCGGCAAACTCCGCCCGCGGAACCTGAGCGAGACTGGAACAGCCCGTGGCGCAGGCCAAGGCGAGAATGAATGCGAGGGACGACGGGTGTTTCACGCTTCCTCCTTTCGGAGACCTTGAAGCAGAGTCTACCAGCCGGTCGGGACGCTTCACAACCTCGCCGCCCGAAGCCGCGCCAACTTCGTGCTGCACGCAACTATCGCGCTGTAAACCGTTGTCCATCCATCACCTGGGGATCTACATGAACGTCCGTCGCCGGCTCCGTGACCTCGTCGTCCTCGCCTCCTCCGAGCACGATGACCCCGCCCCGATCCTCGAGTACGTGCGCACGGCGGGCCGCGACCTCGGCGCCCGGGTGATTCCCATCAAGAACGGAGACCGCCCGGCGATCCTCCTGGCCTGGGGAACCCCGCGCCTCCTGTTCTCGGGCCACCTCGACACGGTCCCCCGCTCGGGGACGTGGAAAGCGAAGACCGGGGCGATCCGGGGCGGCCGCATGTCCGGTCGCGGGACGACCGACATGAAGGCGGGCTGTGCGGCGATGCTCGCCGCCGCCGAGCGAGGCAAGGGTGCCGGCGACTTCGGCATCCTGTTCACCACCGATGAGGAGACGCACATGCAGGGCGCCGAGGCGGCGGTCGCCCGCGGGCTCCTGGCGCACACCGAGTTCGTGATCGTGGGTGAGCCGACGTCCCTGCAGCCGAACCTCGGACAGAAGGGCATTCTCCAGCTCACGCTCTCGACTGCGGGAAAGAGCGGCCACGCCTCGATGCCGTGGTCGGGCGAGAACGCGATCGCCGGCATGGGCCGCCTGCTCGCCGCCCTGCGCCCGTTCGCCGGGGCGACCCGTGGCCGCGCGAAGACGATCACCGCGAGCCCGGACCAGATCGAGGGCGGCGTGGCGATGAACGTGATCGCCGACCGCTGCACGCTCGGGCTCGATGTCCGCTACGCGCCCAGGCTGGGCGAAGCCGCAGCGAAGCGCCGGCTCGAGGCTGCGCTCAAGGGCGCCGGCGTGCCGTATCGCGTGGAGATCGTGCACCGCCTCCCGCCGGTGACCTCCAAGCCGCACCCACTGGCGCGGCGGCTGAGGACCATGGCGCAACGACCGTTCGGCTTCTGCGACTTCGGAACCGAGGCGGCGTGCTTCGCGCCGGTGGGCGCGGCATTCGTGGTGATGGGCCCGGGCGAGCCGCAGCACTGCCACGTCACCGACGAATCCGTGGACTTGGCCGCCGTCGATCGCGCAGCCGAGATCTATACCGCGGCGATCACCACGCGGTCGTGATGTCGAGCAGGCCGTTCGAGCGGGCGCGCCGCTCGAGCAGCGCGAACACCACGAAGCCGCCCACGACCCACGCCGCGGTCACGGCCAGCAGGATCGCACCCAGCGCCGCGTCGCCCGGCTGGGCCAGCAGTGGGGAGAAGCCGCGCACGCCGAGAATGCGCCGCGACGCCTCGAGCCACCACGTCATGGGGAGCGCCAACGCGACGGGGTGCAACAGCCGCGGCATCAGGTCGGGCGGGAACACCACGCCGCACAGCAGGTAGAGCACGGACGCGGTTGCCTCGTTCATGGTCATGCTCTGGCGGGCGAAGACCAGCGCGCAGCCGGCCAGCACCAGGCCGACCGCGGCCACGCCGGCGGCCCCCACCAGCGTCACGCCCAGGCCCAGCGCCACCGACTGCAGCGTGAACGGAAAGCGCATCCCGAGCGCGCCCACACCGAAGCCCAGGACGACGGTCGCCGACACGGTTGCCAGAACGAACTTCGCCCACGAGCGGCCGAGCAGGTAGGAAACGAGCCCCATCGGCGCCACTGCGACGTACTTGAGCATGCGGTACTGCTCGCGATCCTCGAAGATCGCCCACGACAGACCGACGAGCAGGAGCAGCACGTAGGTGTAGAGCGCGTTGCCCACGTACAGCGCGACGAACCGCGGATCCGTCGTCGCCCCGCCGATCACGACCTTGAACATGACGAGCAGGATCAGCGACGTCGCCAGCGGCCGCGCCAGCGCGTAGACCAGGAAGACGAGCGGGTCGGACCAATTCGACTCGATCTGGAAACCGAGGTGCGCCGCGGCCCGCACGGGGCGCAATCGTTCCTCGAGACGCAGGGCCATGATCTCCCCTCCTACTGGTGGCGCAGGATGAGCGCGCCGGTCCGCTTGCCGATCCGCTCCGAGCGCGCGAGCAGCCACACGGCGAGCCCCAGGTTGACCGGCAGCGACGCGGCGAGCAGCGCCACCTCCGTGCCGACGGGCAGAAGCCCGCGGGCGAGCACCGGTCCGAGCACGAGCTGGCGCATGGCATCGAGGCCGATCGCCAGCGGCAGCGTCGAGATGGCGGCGAATCCCCACGGTCCCAGCGCCTTGAGCGGGAAGTACAACCCGTTCACCAGGTACATGGGCTCGGCCAGCGCGTTGCTGACGTGCCAGACTTCGCGTCCGTACATGAGGAACAGCGACGCAAGACACATGCCGAGCGCGTAGAGCGAGCCGAGCGTGAGCAGGAAGACGCCGAGCGCCAGCCACGGCTCGCCCGGCATGAGGTTGGTGCGGAACAGGAGCACGCCCGCCACCAGCGACAGCCCGGCGCGCATCGAGGTCATGACCACCCCGCCGAGCGCCATCCCCGCAAGGATCGCCATGCGCGAGCACGGCGCGACGAGGTAGAACTCGAGGTTCCCCTCCTGCTTCTCGAAGAACCACTGCGTCCCCATCGACCACAGCACCGCGAGCCAGTACGCCATCATGACCCCGCCCATGACGACGAAGGTCTCGAACTCGCGCGGCGCACCGAGCGCCCGGTAGACGTAGACGTAGGCGAACATGCCGAGCACCGGCATGATGGTCTCGAACAGGATCCACGACGGCTCGCGCGAGGCGGCGAAGATGCGGACGTAGGCCCGCGCCCACGCCGCCCGCAGGTTGGTGCGCAGCGGCTCGAGGCGATCCTCGGCGAAGCGGTCGCGGTTCATGCACCCTCCGCGCGACGCTTCGCCTCGTCCGCCTCGATCTCCTCGAGGCCGCGGCCGACGATCGCCACGAACACGTCCTCGAGCGACGGGTCGTGCGTCGACAGGTTGTGGATCGTGCGGCCCTCGACACCGAGCACGTCGAGCGCGCCGCGCAAGGCCTTTCCGTCGGCCACCGCCAGGTGCACGCCGAACGTACCGCGCTCTCCCGGCGGCGTGGTGCGCAGCAGGCGGACGCCGGGCACGCGGGCGAGCGCATCCACCGGCGTGCCGGTCTCGAGCTCGATGACCACGCGCCGGTCGGCCGACACGCGCGCGCGCAGCCCCTGCGGCGTGTCGGTGGCGAGGATCTTCCCGCGATCGATGATCGCGATGCGATCGCACAGTTCGTCGGCCTCGGCCATGTAGTGCGTGGTGAGGACGACGGTGCGCGTGCGGTCGGCCGCCATCCACTCGCGGAGGAAGCCGCGGATGTTGCGCGCCGACTCCACGTCGAGGCCCAGCGTCGGCTCGTCGAGGAACACGATCGCGGGATCCGAGACGAAGCCGCGCGCGAAATTGAGGCGCTGCTTGAAGCCGGTCGACAGGCGGTTCACCCGCTCGTCGGCCTTCTCGCGCAGGCCCAGGCGATCGAGCAGTTCCTCGCCGCGCTCGCGCGCCAACTTCGACGGCACGCCGTAGAACTGCGAGAACATCCACAGCGACTCACGCACCGTGAGGATGCCGTAGCCCGCGTTGTCGCCGCCCGAGACCAGGCTGATGCGGCGGCGGACGTCGCGCGGTTTCGCGATCGCGTCGAAACCGGCCACGCGCACCTCTCCGGTGGTCGGGAACAGGAGCGTGGTCAGGATCTTCATCGTCGTCGTCTTGCCGGCGCCATTGGGGCCGAGCACACCGAACAGTTCTCCGCGACCGATGCCCAGGTCCACGCCCGAGAGCGCATGCACCGTCTTTGCGGAGCGGCCGCGCCCGCTGACGAACGAGCGCGTCAGGCCGCTCGCCCACACCGCCGCACCGTCGCGCGACAGGTCGAGCGTCTCCGGCGCCGTCGTCACCCGCTGCGGAGTCGCTTCATGCATCACGTCGAGATCCACGTTGCCTCCCTGCGGGGCGGCCCGTCGCCGCCCGACTTCGCCCCCTCGGGGCCAGCCAAAAAGAACACGCGCCACGGGGCGAAACCCCGCGGCGCGTGCGCGCTTCCGAGATCGAGCCCAGGATCAGGGGTGGAGACGAAGGGCGCCCCCTGCCGCCACGTTGTCGTTCCGCTGGATCATGGGACTGCCTCCGGATGGGGACGAACTCAGGGTCGCGTCGGGCGCGACCGGGCGAAAACGTAACGCGCCGCGGGCGAGGCCGTCAAGCGCCACCTTGCCGAATGCCACCTTGCCGAAACTCAGAGCAGGCGCACTGCTCCCTGGGGCACGAACCCGTGGACCTGGGTGCCGACGCGCACCGCGACCCAACCGTCGTGCGGTGGACCATCGAGCCAGACGGCGCGACCGGGCTCGAGTTCGATGTCGCCCCCGGCGCCGGGCGCCGTGGAGAGCGGCACCGTGGCGAGCACGACCGCGCGCCCCGGAGCCTCCCCCGCCGCACCGCCCTGGCTCGCGTAGATGGCGAGCCCGAGCGCGGCGACGACGAGCGCACGGCCGATCCAGCGTCCCCACGGGCGGCGGCGTCCAGCGATAAAGACGAGGAGCGCGATGGTCACCAGGCCGCAGGAGGCGAACGCCAGCTCGCCGCTGGTCGTTCGCGCGCGGGCACCGTGGGGCAGGCCCTCCCACGCGCCCTCCTCGGCGAGCGCCTCAGCGAGCACAAGCACGCGGGGGTGGCGCGGATCGAGTCGACGGGCCCGCTCGGTCCACAGCGCCGCCTCGCCCAGCTTGCGCTGGTAGAGCGCAGCGAGCGCGAGGTCGATCGCCACGCCGGGTCGGTGAGCACCGTCGTTCCACGCCGTGACCAGCGTGCGCTGCGCCTCGAGGATGCGGCCGCCGCGCAGCGCCTGGCTGGCCTCGGCCATGTCCGTGCGCAGCTCGGCGTCGGGCGGATGCGAGGCGACGGCCAGCCCGCCCAGGCCCAGGAGAACGACCGCGCCACCGACGAGCAACCACGCCGCCATGCGCGCCGCGCGGGGCGCCCGTGTCCGCCCGGCGGCGCTCGCCGTCGTCCGCGCGATCGCGAGGAGCGCCACCAGCGGCGCTTCGACGGCATCCATCGCGGCGGCGGTCCCTTCGCCCGGCGCATAGCGCGCAGCTGCCACGCGCTCGCGCAGCGCCGC
>JANPEF010000102.1:0-14839 GCA_031431875.1 Candidatus Eiseniibacteriota bacterium
CACCAGCGTCCACGTCGCGTCCGGATCGAACGTCTCGATCGCCTCGACCGCCGAGTCGGTCTCCTCGCCCAGGTCCTTCTGGTAGACGGCACCGGCCTGGCTGACGATGAACGTCTGCACGCCGCTCACGCCGTACTCCGCCGGCCACGCGATCAGCGCAAAGCCGCGCGCCAGGTAGCCGTTGACGAAGTAGTCGACGGCACCGCCCTCCGCGTTGGCGCCCTGGGCATAGAGCTGGCGATAGCGATAGCCGTGATACGGCGTGGTCACGCCGGTGCTCGCCCGGTAACCCTCGGCGGCGGCCGAGGCGACCCACGGTCCGATCGGGCTCTCGGGTTCACCATCCCCCGCCTTCCAGTAGAGGCCGTTGTGGCTGCCCTCGTCGCTCACGATCTTCTGCGCGTAGATGCCGGCCGGCAGGCCGTCGTGACCGACCGATGCGTACTCCATCTCCGCGTCGACGTAGCCGCGGCTCGCCGCGATCGCACCCAGTTCGTTGCCGCCGACACGGCGGTAGGCAATCTCGTCGACGCCGGCGGCGCCGTCGAGGACCCACTTGCCGTCGCGCTTCACGACCGGCACGGGGAGCGGCCAGTCGTCGACGCCGACCTGCAGCGTCATGCGATCGTCCCCCTCAGGCACGAGCGCGTGCTTCGCCTCGTACCTGGCGAGGAACGACTTGCGGTCGTTCGCATCGGCCACCGGATCGCCGGAGTTGATCACGCCGTCCGAACCAGGACCGAACACCGCCTTCAACCGGGCCGGTTCGCCGCTCTGCACGGCGGCGACCATCGCCGTGACCGCGTCCTCTGCGGTGTCGAACGAGAGATGCTGCGTGGAGCCACCGCAACCGGCGAGCCCCAGGATCGCCACACCCACCATCGTCGCAAGGAGCGCGAGGCTTCCAAGCATCGAATGCTTGTTCATCGCGACCTCCCGCCGGTGCGCGAGGCGCCACCGCCGCTGCTTCCACCCGAAGCCCGGGCTGCACCACCCGAGGATGCCGTGCTGCTCCTTCCGCGTGCGCTCGCGGCGCTCGCCGAAGCACCACCGCCGCCACCACCGCTGAACGCGCTGCTGCCGCTGCCACCGCCTCCTCCGCCCGACGGGCGCCTCGGCGCGGAGCTCGCAGCGGGAGACGGACGCGATGCCGCTGCCGTGGGCGCCCTGGCCGCGGGCGTCGGACGCGATGCCACCGCGCTCGGCGCCTTTGCCGCCGCCGGTCGCGCTGCTGCCGCGCCACCACCGGCCTTTGTCGCGCCCGCGTAGCCGCGATCGGTCGCCGGCTTCGCCGCCGCGCCGGTCGTGGGCCGCGCCGGCAACTTGCTCGCCGAGCTCGCCGACTTCGCCTTCGCGGCGCCGTCTTTCGTCGCGCCGGCGTACGAGCCCTTCACCGCCGAACCCGCCTGCGGCGCCTTGCCCTTTGCACCCGCTGCACCCGTGGTGGCGGTCGTCGCCCGCCCACCAGCGGCCGCGTCGCGCGCACCGCCGGCATCCGGACGCTGCACCGAACGATCCCCAGCGGCCGCCGACTTCGCACCGTCGCGCGAGCCGGCACTCCGCTGCTCGTTGGCCTTGCGCGTGCGATCCTCGCCTTGCTTGTTGAGTGTTCCCAGGTCGGAGCGATTGGGCTTGGCCTGGGTGATGGGGCTCTTGACGCTGCGGCTGCTGCCGGCGTTGCGGTTGTTGTTGTTGTTGCCCCCGCGATCGCCATCACCGCGACCGCCGCCGCCGCCAAAATCATCGTTGTTCCAGTAGTTGTTGTTCCCGGTGTTGATGTTGATCGTGTTGTTGTTGAAGCTGTGGTTGTAGTTCGGCCCGGAGTTGTAGCCGTGCGAGGGGTAGTAACCTCCTCCATACGGGGGGCGATACATATACGGCGGGGGCGGATAGTACGGCCTGCCACCGTAGTACATGCCGCCATAGCCCCAGCTCGGCCCATAGTGATACCAGTCGTCGTCGTTGTCGAACGCATCGGCGACGAGGAGCCCCGCGCCGAAGGCGAGGAGCCCGGTCGCAATCACGGTGCCGGTGCTGGCGCCCTTCTCCTCGACGATCACCGTCGTCGTCGGCGCCGGAATCGTTGCCGGCGGCGGCGCGTACACCGCGACGGGGTCGTACTGCGGCACATAGATGACCTCGGGCTTGGGCGGCTCGATGGTGATCGCCGTCCTGCCCTCGGTGGTCACCGTCTCGACCTTGAGCTGCTCGCTCGTGGCGAGGTTGCCCACGTCCTGGGACTGCTTGCGCATGCGCTGCACCGCGTCGAGAACGGCCCCCTGGTCGGCGGTGAACGCCGTGCCGAGTTGAGTCGTCCAATCGATCTGCATGCACATCATGTCGACCGTCTCGGGAAACTGCAGCAGCGCCCGCATCGACGTGGTGAGGCCCAGCTTCTCGGCCTCCGCGTTGAGCTTGTCGGGTGCGAGGGTGTTGTTGGCGAGCAGCCAGTTGCCCGCATCGAGGACTTCCTGCGGATTGGTCGACGCGCTGAGGACATGGCCGAGGATGACGTCGGGATAGAGCGCGATCGGGGCGACCAGGCCCTCGAGCGTCTCGGGCGACAGGTCGATCGGGGTCTCGCCGGCCGCCGTTGCTACGGCGTTTTCGGCCGCGGGCGCCTGGCTGGCGGTATCCGGCGGGGCGAAGTCCTTCGATCCGCAGCCGCCGAGCAGCACAGGAAACAAGAAGAGGATTGCCATCGTCCATGGACGTATGGCAAGCGAACGTGACTGCATGCGAAGCCTCCTGGACGTTCGAGAGGGAGGTGCGCCGGGGGAAGGCGCGAGACCGCGGGCGTGATCCGTGCGGGAGTGCTTGTCTGGTATCCTGCCGATCGATAGGCATCCAGTCCCCGGATCCCCGGGGCTGTCAAGCGGCCCCCGGGCTGCCGGCTCGACCTGTGCCCCGCGGGCGCCACCGGCGCGACCTGGGATCGCCCTTGCCTCGAGTTCTCGCGCAACCCCTGGGGTGTCATGCTCGAGTTGTTCTGGGATACACGGGGCTACCTGTTCTGGTTGCTCGTCCTCTCAGCGTTCGTTCTCACGCTGGAGCGACTGTGGCCGTGGCGACGCACGCAACGTCTCCTCCGTCGGCAGTTTGGGCAGGATCTCTTCTGGCTCGTGTTCAACGGGCACTACGCCGGGATCCTCGTCGGGCACGCCGGTGCCGCGATCTTCGCGTGGGCGTGGCCCGCGATCGAACAGTTCCAGCATGTGCGGTTCCTGGTGGAGCAGCCACTCTGGCTGCAGTTCGCGGGCTTCTTCCTGCTCAAGGACTTCCTCGATTGGTGCGTCCACAACCTGCTGCATCGTGTGCCCTGGCTCTGGGAGTTCCACAAGCTTCACCACTCCATCGAGGAACTGGACTGGATCGGAAACTTCCGTTTTCACTGGATGGAGATCGTGGTCTACCAGGGGCTCACCTACCTGCCGCTGGCCGTCCTCGGCGTCGATGGTCGCGTCATCCTCGCGATCGCCCTCGCCAACACGCTCATCGGCCACCTCAATCACAGCAATCTCGACATCACCTGGGGCCCGCTGCGCTACGTCCTCAACTCGTCCCGGATGCACGTCTGGCACCATGATTGGGACCTGCCCGCCGGTCGTCCCAGGGGGGTCAACTTCGGCATTGCCCTCAGCGTGTGGGACTGGCTTTTCGGCACCGCCTGGTGGCCGACGCCCCTCGAGGCGCCGACTCAGCAGCCGCGGCGACTCGGCTTTCCGGGACTGGAGAAGTTCCCGCGCGGGTTGCCCGAGCGTCTCCTGTATCCACTCTCACGCCTCTGGCGCGGGCGCGCCTAGTCCGCGTCCCCCACCAGCACGAACGGCGCCCAGTACGCCGGGTGCGCGAAGGGGTGCGAGCCGTCGGTGGCGGTGAATGCGCGCACGTCTTCGCGGGCGAGGCGCAGCGCCTCGGGGAGCGGCATGCGCGCCGACCCGTCCTCGCCGTAGGCGTGGGCGCAGAAGCCGCGCAGCAGCGTGACGGTTGCACGCTCGTCGACCGCCCACAGGCTGGTCAGCACGCAGCTCGCGCCGGCGTGCAGGAATGCGTCCCCGATTCCCACGAACCCGCCGTAGGTGTATCCCCCCGCGCTCTGGCACGCGGCGAGGACGACGAGGTCTGCCGAAAGGCGCAGGGCTTCGATCTCGGCCACGCTGAGAAGGCCATCGTCGGGTGCATCGACGAACTCGCTGGGCTTGCCCGACGCGGCGTCGAGAGCGCGCATCCCGGTGCCCTTTCCATCAAGCACCAGCGCCGAACGCCCGGGCAGCCGCGGGTCCATCAGCGCGTGGCCGTCGAACTGGACGAGTTGCGGCGGGGCCTGCCGCTTGCCCGGCGTCTTGCCCGGCGCCCAGGTGGCGCGCAGCGAGCTCTCGGCGCCGGGGCCGGGCTCGAGGTGCGTCATCGATGCGAAGTCCGCGAGCACGCCGATCCGCCCGTTCGCGTCGTCGCCGCGCGCGAACAGGTCGCCGTCGATGAACAGTGCGCTCGGGGTCGGACTGCGCGGTGCAGCCGCAGCTCTGCGGGCCAGGTCGACGCGCGTGCTCGGCGAGTGGACGTAGCTCACGGCGTAGCGCGCCACGATCGGTGTGCCGCCTTCGTCGACCAGCGCGTCGATGGGCACTCCGGCGATTCCGGGCGAGAGGAGGACGACGAGGTGACGCACGCCGGCGAGCTCCGGCTCGGCGCGGGCGAAGCGCTCGCGCCACGCGGCCTGCGCGGCTACTTCGAGTTCAGGCGTCGGCGCGATGCGCGCTGGCCACGCGACCGCCGTGGCGAGCCGAGTCCGGAAGCGAAGGAAGTCGCCGGGGTCGTTCTTCTGCAGCGGCTCGAGGCGGATCCAGCGCACCGGTCCCCGATCGCGCAGCACGTAGATCCACGACTCGATCGGCGTCTCCTCGACCACGCTCACGTCGAGCCAGCCCACGATCGCCGTTTGCGGATTGAGCGTCCGCTGCACCGTGGCGCGCGAGTGCGGCGGCACGGTGATCGAGCGCGGCCCGTCGCTCGCGCCCGCGGCTCCCGCCAGAGCCTCGTTGAACAGCAGCGACTGCGCGGCATCGAGCACGTTCCACGCCTCGTCCGGGCGGCCCGCGGCGAGATGCACGGCGGCGAGCACGTCGGCGCCCTTGGGGCGGTAGCGCAGGCGATCGCTGCCGGCCTTGGCACCCAGGCGCAACCGGGCGTACGTGTCGAGCGATTGCTCGAGGGAGCGCCGGGCGTTCTCGAGGTCGCCGGTGCGGAAGCCGACCCAGCCCGTGATGCTCGCGGCCAGCGCCACGGCCGGGTGATCCGGTCCCAGGTTCGCAGTCAGGACCGGGCGCGCCGCGTCGAGCTCGCTGCGTGCCTCGGCGATGCGATCGAGCTGTGCCAGCACCAGCGCATAGCCGACGCGCATGCGTGCCAGCTGCAGGCTCGAGTCCCCCTCGACCTCGCGCGTGATGGCGATCGCCTGCGCCTGGTAAAGCGCGGTGCTGTCGCGTCGCGCGGGGTTGATGCGCATGACCGCGCCGATGCCGGCCAGCGCGGCGGCCACCTCGGAGCGGCCTTCGGGGCCGACCGTGCGCGCCACCTCGGCCGCCGCCTCGTGACTGTGTTGAGCCTCGACGTAGCGGCCCTGGTTCTTCGCCCCGGTGCCCCAGCTGTTTCGCGCCTCCGCCTCGAGGAGCCGGTGCGCCGGGCCGGCTTGCGCGGCGAGCTCGATGGCACGCGCCAGGTGCGGCATCGCGCCGTCGAGATCGCCGAGGTCCATCTCGACCCTGCCGAGGCGAAGGAACGACTCGGCCTGCTCGGCGGCGGAGCACTTCTCACTCTCGGCCCGAGCCGCCTGCTCGCGCAGGACGGTGAGCGCGCCGGCCGAGTTGCCCAGGCGCCCCAGCGAGTCGGTGGTCGCGAAGGCGATGCGCCCCGCGTCCGAGATCGTGTCGCCATCGGGGGTGGAGGTGCGGTCGGTAGTCCGGCAGCCGAGGACGAGCGCAGCGGCGAGCACGACCCACGCCGCGCGGCGCGGAGTCGAGCGCGCGCGGGTCACTGCGAGCCCTGCGCCGGCGGGTCGGTGCTGGCTTCGAGGAGCGCCTGCGCTTTCCCCTGGAGGGGACCGGGTCGACCGGCCAGCGCACGCACGACCGAGTCGGCGCGTCCCGCATCCAGCGCCTCGGGCGAAGTGCGCAGGCGGGCCCATTCGCGCCAGTCGGCGTAGGGCTCGGGCAGCGCCTTCGTCGCGATCGGCGTGAGCACGCTGCGGGCCTCGTCGTTACGCCCGAGCTCGAGCAGTGCGCTGGCGAGGTAGAGCCGGCGCAATGGCTCGAGTCGCGCGTCCTCGAACGGCGTGTCGAGCAGGCGGGCGGCCGCGGACCAGTTGCCGCTGCCGTAGCGCGCGATGGCGTCCTCGAGCCGCGGCAGGTCGGCCGTCTGTTCGCGTGCGCGCAGGTGGACGATCTCGAGCGGCGCGGGCAGTCCCAGGAGCGCGGGTTTCGCGCGCGGCGCGGGCTCGCGCAGCAGGACGATGCTGGAGACGATCGCCACCGCCGCCGCCGTGGCGAGCGCAATGCCGAGCAGGCCGCGCCGGCGGGCCCAGGCGGGCCGGACGCCGCCGGACTGCACCGGAATCGCAGGCGCCGCGAGCACGCTTTCCGCCCGCGCCCGGAACCGCTCGCGATCGGCCGCCGCGATGCGAAGCTGCCGGTCGCATTGCGGACAGGTATGCGCGTGCTCGACGGCGTTCGCGACCTCGTGGTCCGCGCGCAGCCCGTGCACGACTTCCAGCAGGAAGTCCTCGTCGTAGTGCCCGTTCGGGGCGCCCGGTCCGTTCACTTCGCATCCTCGTTCACGTGCCCGTTCCGCACGAAGCGATCCCACAGTCGCGCCATGCCCGCGACCGCCAGGTGCGACGCGTCGATCCCGGCCTCCTGCAGGCAGGCGCGCAACGTCGTTCGCGCCCGCCCGACGATGACGTCGACGTTCGCCGGGTTGAGCCGGATCTCGGGATGGGCCGCGATGTCGCGAGAACTCATTTCAAAGAAGGTGCGGAAGATCCAGATCCGTCGCGCCCGAGGGGCGAGGGTTTCAATGCACTGGTCGAGGGCGGCGGTCACCTCGGCGAACTCCACGCGATTCGAGGGGGAGATTGCGTCATTGGAACGCCCGCCCCCGAGTTCGGAAGAGTCGATGGGCCCCTCCGCCGCATGACCGTTGCCACGGCGAACGCGCTCGCGGCGGAGCTGGTCGATGATCGCGTTGCGGCTGGTCTGGGCGACGAAGCCGGACACCTCGCGCGTGTCGTCGCGGCGCAGCACCAGCGTGCCCGCCTCGATCCGGTGCAGCAGGTCGAGAGCCTTGGTGGCGACGAGATCCTCGAGATCCTCGCGGGTCAGCGGTCCGAGAGTGCGTGCCTGGGAGCGGGCGAAGCGGGCGAGCGCCGAGGACAGCAGGACCCACAACTCGGCCCGGGCGCTGGCGCGCGTGGAATCCGCGAGCGGAGTGGCCAGCTGCTCGGCGAGCAGGGCCAAGCGTTCCGCCCAGGGCCTGGGTCCATTCGATGTCGAGTCGGGGGGGATTACTCCGACCGGGTCCGTCCCGTCTGGGGTCATGGATGTTACTCGAGGTGAGAATCGTCATGCGAGCCCCGGTCGAAACAAGTATCAGAGGTGGATGTTCAGAAGGCAAGACATCCTGCCCGGACACGTAGGTACGTGCGTCGTGAAGCCATGGGCGACAGGCGGCGTCGGTCACGAGTTTCCCCCCGTACTCCTCGGTGCCTTTCCCGAGGCACTTTGGCCTCTGGCTGCCTGTCGCACCCCGTGGGGCGATGGTCTTCCCCGTCTCGGTGGTGGATACGCGCGAGGGGGGAGGATCTAACGGGAGAAGTGTCCAAAGCGGAGAGATGACCTGATGGGGACACGATGGCTTCGCGGTATCTGCACCGATCGTTGGATCAGAGGGGTTTGTGCGAAGCAGCAGTTGGAACAGGAACTGTTCCTACGCCCGGACCCCGATCCGGGTCACCTAGGTCCACTCACCTTGATGAGGCTTTCACATGCGCCGACTGCTTGCCAGTAGCCTGCTACTGCTCACGATGCTCGTTCTTGCTCCGGTCGCGGAAGTCGCCATGGCGACCCCGTATGAGATCGTGACCTTCAACATGTCCGGACGAACCGTGAAGCAGAATGGAACACCCAAGCCGAACACGCTGGTCTCGCTGAGGCTAATTCATGCCACGACCCCGCCAAACATCAACTGGACCAGCGTCAGCGTGACATCGGACGCCAATGGGAACTTTTCCAAGTCTGTGACCACCAACGGTTACTATGCGGTGGCGAGTATCAATGCGCAGGCCTACCAGGGAATCGCCAAGACTCTGACAGTTTCGTATCCAGTGAGTGGGTTGTATAACTTCGGCGACCTGATCAGCGGGAACTGTAGGAGCTGTCCACTGCCGGAGGATGGGAGCAATCCCTAAGTCCTGAGTGGGCGGACGATCGTGCATCCGCGCCAGGATGCGTCACGAGATGGGCTCCGCGAACGATCGCTCGCGGAGCCCATCCGTTCACCCTTCGATTGGCTCAGCTACCGCGTCACGACCATCCGCCGTGTCTCGGCCGCCGCCCCCGCGCTGCCCGGCCCGCTCTCACCCCGCGCCGTCAGCCGCGCAAAGTACAGCCCGGCCGCAACGCGCCGCCCGCTCGTGTCGAGCCCGTTCCACTCGGCCGTGTGGGCGCCGGCGTTGAGCTCGGTCGTGCCGCCATCGAGCAGCGTGCGCACCAAGCGCCCCGTCACGTCGTAGATCGCGAGCGACACAGCCCCGCGGCGTGCCAGGTCGAACGTGATCGTCGTGCGCGACTGGAACGGGTTCGGCGCGTTGGCGCGCAGGCGCAGTGTCCAGCCCGCGGCAATAGCGGCGTCGCCCACGCCGACCACCGACGTCGAGTCGTAGATGAACGTCAGGTACTCGGGGTGGTCGATGAACGGGTTGCGGTTGCCCTGGATCACGTAGACCGCGCCGTTGCGCATGCGCTCCTTCCAGCTCACCGGATCGCCGTCGGACCACGCGCGGTACTGGGTCACGGCCCAGGGGTACATCTCGGCGCCGTCGGTCGACGGGCTGCCCGGCCACGCGCCGTCCTGCCCGAAGTAGCGCGTCGACATGTAGAACTGGCTGCGCATGAGGTCGCCCTTGTAGGCGTCGATCGGCTCGAACACGGTGCCGCTGTAGCCTGCGCTCACGCTCGGGCCAAGCTTGCTGCCGTTCTGCGAGGTGGTCGTGGGCGCGCCGACCGTGCCGTATGGATAGTTCGAGCGGTAGCCGTTCACCTTGGCGTCGGTGGGGTACAGGTTCCACAGATCGGTGTACATCGGCGAGGCGTCGCTGAACCACGAGGCGGGGAACGAGTGCTCGCGGTTGTAGCCCAGGCCCTCGGTCGCGCCCTGGCCGGTCTGGCCGAAGCTGTACTCGTAGGGCGGCGTGCCGCCCGGAATGTCCGAGTACATGTCCCACACCTTGCCGTTGGGCTTCACGTCGGTGGTCTGGAACGAGGTGAGAGCGCCGCTGTAGCTGCCCACGTTGTGGTTCCTGATCCGGTTGTGGAGTGCCACGCGCAGCGCCGAGCCGCTGAGCCCGGTCATCGCGTCGTAGTAGCCGGACGGAATGGTCACGTCGACGTAGTTGAAGGCGCGTGTCGCTCCGGCGTTGAAGTTGGCCTCGAGATCGGCCACGCCGCTCACGCTCAGCGTGCGCGTGCCCGCGGTCACGCCGCGGACCGTGATCAGGACCTGCGAGGTGTGCGCCAGGTCGTGCTCGGCGGCGATGGCGAAGAGCGCGCCGATCGAATAGTTGCCGGGCGACTCGGCGCTCGTCTCCTCGACGGGCTCGCTGAAGAAGACGAGGAACGTCGAGTCGCTCATCTCGCCCACGGCGAGGACCGACGCCGGCACGCCGGTGCCGCCGCCCGGGATCGTGTAATTGAGGATCGACGACTGCGTGTTCGCCACCGCGCCCTCGGCGAGCAGGCGGTAGTAGATCGTGATGCCGCTCGACTGCCCCGGGATCGCCGCGCTGGTCCGGTACGTGTCGCCCGCGAGCAGCGGCATGCCGATGACGTTGGCCAGGTTGCCTGCCGAGGTGCCCCACGACAGCGTGACCGCCTGGATCGCGCCGCTCGTGTCGGTCACGGTGGCCTGCACGTCGACGGGCACGCCCGCGGTCGGGCTCGCCGGATCGGTGACGATATTCGAGATCAGCGGGCCGCCGGCGGGCGGCGCTGAGCCGTTGTGCGAGCCGGGCGTCGCATCGGTCGCCAGCGTCACCGCGGTTGCCGTCCACTGGCCCGCATCGAACACGGGCGTGGGGTCGGTGATGTTCGCGTTTCGCACCAGCGTCAGGTTCTCGAACAGCACGCCCGGAGCGAGCACGTAGTCGAGCACCACGTTGCTGCCGTTGATCAGCTTGGCGCCGTCGCCGACCTTCCCGTTCCAATTGAAGTAGTTGGTCAGCCACGCCGCGCTGCCGTAGTGGAGCGGGAACACGGTCACCGGCGCGGTGCTGCCCGCCACCTTCGCCTCGCCGGGTCCGATCGTGCCCGACAGCGTCCACGTGTTGGCGTCGACGTTGTTGGCCACCGCGACGATCTTCCATCCGGTCAGGTCCACGGTGCCCGGGCCCGAGTTGTAGATCTCGATGAAGCGATCGGTCGTGTAGTTGTTCAGCGGATCGCACAACTCGGAGAGAAATACGCCAGCGGCGGCCGGTGCGGCGGCAATCGTCGCAAGGGCGGCGACCACGAAGGCGGCCAGGGCGAGCACGGGGGTCCTGCGCATGGATGGGGCACACCTTTCGGGATGGTCGGCGGCGCGTCGACTTCGCTTCCAATGGGGATGGACGCTGATGAGCGTATCACGGCTCTGCGGTGGGGTGATAGGCTCGCCGGGCCCGCCCCCTGTGCGCCCCCTGCGTGCCGTCTGCGTCCCGATCGCGCCCCCGCGGACCCCGCCCCCGGCCTTGACGCTATTCGCAATATTGCGAATACTGTCGGAAGGCTGTCGTCGTGCCGAGAGTCGTCTTCTTTCGGGAAGCCTAATGGGGAAGTCCCGTTCGTTCGCTGGCTTGAGGGGCTGTCGCAGAAGGGTAGGGACCATGTCTCCGTGAACATCGCCCGTCTCCGAACACATGGACACCTCCTCCGTCGTCCGGAGTCGGACTACCTGGTCGATGGAATCCACGAGTTGCGCTTCCGATGCCAGAGGCTCAACTACCGGGTCCTCTACTTCTTCCATGGCCGGGAACTTGTGGTCCTGTCGCACGGCATCTTCAAGCAGGAGGCAAGGGTCCCGAAGTGCGACATCGAGGTTGCCCGCAGGAGGCGGCTGCAGTTCCAAGCCGATTCGAGAATGCACACGCACGGGGAGGACTGATCATGCCGAAGGAACGCAGGCCCACGACAGACGCCATCGAAATCATCTATCGGCGCTTTTACGAGGGTCACCCCGATCGCATCGCAGGCCTCGAACTCGCCCGCCAGGAAGCCGCCATCGCCCGCAAGATCCACGCCCTGCGCACGCGTGCCGGCCTCACCCAGCAGCAACTGGCAAAGCTCGTCGGAACGAGCACCTCGGTCATCTCGCGGCTCGAGGATGCCGACTACGACGGGCATTCGCTCAAGACCCTTCACCGGATCGCCACCGCGCTCGACTGCGTGGTCGAGGTGCGGTTCGTCCGGCGGCGCAAGGGCGGTGGGCGGGCGAGCGCTTGAGCGCGGCGCGCAGCAGGCTGGCGCCGTCGGGCGCGGCGGGCTACTCTCCCCACCCATGACCCTCGCTCCCGGAATCCGCCTCGGCCCCTACGAAATCGTCGCTCCGCTCGGCGCCGGCGGCATGGGCGAGGTGTGGCGTGCCCGCGATACCCGCCTCGGCCGCGAGGTGGCGATCAAGGTGCTACCCGAGGCATTCGCCGCCGATCCGGCGCTCCGGGCCCGCTTCGAGCGCGAGGCGAAGACGATCTCGAGCCTCAACCACCCGAACATCTGCACGCTCTACGACGTCGGCAAGGAGGGCGACACCGACTACCTCGTGCTCGAGCTGGTCGAGGGCGAGACGTTGGCGGCGCGCATCGCGCGCGGGCCGCTGCCGCTGGCCGACCTTCTCCGCTACGGCATGCAGACGACCGACGCGCTGGAGAAGGCGCACAAGGCCGGGATCATCCACCGCGATCTCAAGCCCGGGAACATCATGCTGACCAAGGCCGGGGCGAAGCTGCTCGACTTCGGCCTCGCCCGCGGCGGCGGACCGGGCGCGGCGAGCGCCCCATCGAGCGCGACGATCTCGCCCACGATGACCGGACCGCTCACCGCCCAGGGTCACATCGTCGGCACGTTCCAGTACATGGCGCCCGAGCAGCTCGAAGGCGCCGAGGCCGATGTGCGCAGCGACCTGTGGGCGCTGGGTTGCGTGCTCTACGAGATGGCGACCGGCAAGCCGGTGTTCGCGGGCACCAGCCAGGCGAGCCTGATCAGCTCGATCATGAAGGACGAGCCGAAGCCGCTGGCCGAGCTCGCGCCGATGAGCCCGCCGGCACTCGATCGCGCGATCCGGCAGTGCCTGGCCAAGGACCCCGACGAGCGCTGGCAGACCGCGGGCGACCTCAAGCGTGAGCTGGCGTGGATCTCGGCCTCGGGCTCGCAGGCGAGCGCGATCGGCGCGGGGCCCGGCGCTCGCGCGGGCCTGCGACCGACGATGGCCCGACGCTTGCGCATGTGGGCGCTGCCGTTCGTCGCCGGGCTCGCTCTCGCCGGCGCCGCGTGGTTCGCGCTGGGCCGTGGTGGTGCCATGGGCGCACCGGCGCGGCTCTCGCTGCTCCATCCGGGACTCGCGGAGATCAGCGGGGATCCCGCCGACGTGGTGATCTCTCCCGACGGAACGAGTCTCGCTTACGTGGTCAACGACTCGAGTGGCGCCGAGTTGTGGGTGCGTCGCCTGAGCGACGAGCGCGGCCATGCGGTCGACCGGTCCGCGGGCCCGATCCGCACGCCATTCTGGTCGGCCGACAGCCGCCAGGTCGCTTACTTCACGAGCGGTGACGAGGGCCGCCTGTGGCGGGTCGCCGCCGAGGGTGGCTCGCCCGTTCCGCTGGCGCCCGCCAGCAGCGGGCGTGGCGGGGCGTGGAACCGCGACGACGTGATCGTCTTTGCACCCGCTCCCGCGGGGCCGCTCCTGCGCGTCAGCGCCAGCGGCGGCGACGTCACGCCGGCGACCGTGCTCGACTCGACCGCGCGCGAGACCGCGCATCGCGCGCCGCGCTTCCTTCCCGACGGCGATCACTTCCTCTATACCGCGCTGCCGGCGGCGGAGAAGGGGTTCGCGATCCGCGTCGGATCGGTGAAGAGCGGCAAGTCCGAGTTGCTGGTTCACCTGCCGCAGGGAGGCGCCGAGTACGCCGCGCCCGGGTACCTCGTGTACTCGCGGGAGGGCAAGCTCGTGGCCCGCCCGTTCGACGCCGGGTCACGCAGGCTTGCCGAAGAGACGATCGTGCTCGCGGATGCCATCGCGCTGTCGAGCACGTCCGGACACCCGATCGTCTCCGCCGCGCGAACCGGTCGGCTGGCCTGGCTTCCCGTGGCGCTGACCAACACGCGCCTCGAGTGGGTCGATCGCGCCGGTCGGGCGCAGGAATCGATCGAGGCGCCCGAGGGCGGTTACTTCGAGTTGGCGGTCGCGCGCGACGGGAAGCGGGCGCTCGTGTCGCGCTATCGCGCTTCGGGCGAGATCGAGATCTATGCCTACGACCCGGAGCGGGGCTCGCTGCAGCGCGTCTCGCCTGCCGGTGCGACCAGCTACGAGCCGGTGTGGGCGCCGGACGACGAGTCGTTCTACATGCGCACCAGTCGGTCCGGGCGGGACGAGATCGCCCGCGTCTCCCTCTCCCAGGCGGGGGAACCGGTGATCGTCAAGACGACCGATCACCAGTTCAAGGGACCGAACAGCGTGACGACCGACGGGCGCACGCTGTTGTTCACCGCGCTGGGCAAGGAGACCGGTTGGGACCTGTGGGCAGCCGACCTGGCAGGCGAGACTCCGCCCCGGGTGCTGCTCGACGACGCCTCGAACACCGGCGGCGCCCTGTCGCCGGACGGGAGCTGGCTGGCCGTGGGCACCGTGGGAGGCTCCGGGGATCTGTTTGTCGCGCCGTTCGATCGGCCGCGCAACCAGAAGCGACTCGCCACGGCGATCGACGGCCTCGTGCAGTGGAGCGCAAACGGGCGGGAACTGCTCTACCACCGCACGAGCGCCGACGGGATGGCCGTCTACGCGCTGCCATTCGATCCCGCAACCGGCGCGGCCGCCGGCCCCGAGCAGCTGCTCTTCCGGCGCGTGGGCGGGGTGACCTGGTCCGCAGCGCCGGATGGGAGCCGCTTCCTGTTCTCGATCGAGAACGGCGCCCCGCAGCGCATGCACATCGAAGTCGCCCTCGACTGGACGAAGCTGCCGCGCGCGAAGTAAGAAACGCCCCGTATCCTCGCGGACACGGGGCGCTCTCGTGTTGCAACTGCGCGGCTTCAGCCGCCGTCCCTTACGGCAGCAGCAGCGCCTTCCCCGTCTCGACCACCCCGTCCGCCGCGAAGCGCACGAAGTAGACGCCGGCCGAGACGCGCACTCCCGCGTCGTCCCGTCCGTCCCAGGTCATCGTGTGGCGACCCGGGTCGTAGGCGAGGTCGGCCAGCGCGCGCACGCGCTTGCCATCCGGTCCGAACACGTCGACCGTGACGCGCGATGCGTGCGCCAGCTCGAACGAGACCGCCGTCCGGGCCACGAACGGATTCGGACGGAAGCCCGCCAGCTTCGTGATCGC
>JANPEF010000103.1:0-7726 GCA_031431875.1 Candidatus Eiseniibacteriota bacterium
CGAGACGGCGCACGCGCTCGCCTGGCTCGTGCGCGAGGGCAAGTCGCTGGCGAAGGGGACCCGCGTCGTCGTCAACCTGAGCGGCCGCGGCGACAAGGACGTGCAGGAAGTGCTCCGCGTCGAGCGTGAGGGGTTGGACGGGTGAGAAACGCGTGGTGGACCGTGTTCGCGCTCGCGGCGGCCGCGCAGTTCGCCGGCTGCTCCGGGCCCCAGTCGAAGGATGCTCAGGACGACGCGCGGCTCCATCTCGACGACTTCACGACGGCGGTCGGCACCATCCCAGTGCGCCGCGTGGATGCGCTCTTCGCGCCGGGCGGGCACAGCGCGACGGCCTGGCTCGGGGACGGCACGCTGTGGAACGGCGACGTCGAGCTCGCGCTCCTCGATCTGGCGGGTCGGCCTGTTCCGCTCGACGACGGGCTCGCGTTCCAGGGTCGGGAGCTCGGGCTCCATCGCGATGCGCCGGCTGCGATCCGCGCCTCTACGTCCGGCGGCGGCGGACTGCGCTACACCGTACGCGCCTTCGCCCCGTGGACAGGGGGGGACGCGGACTCCGCGAGCTGGACCCGAGTCGCGCTCGAGGTGACGCTCCCGACCGTGACGTCGGAGCGATCATCGTTCGCCGTCGCCCGGATCGGCCTGCGCGCCGCGGGGGAGAGCGAGCATCCGCTCCATCCAGAGGCGACGCCGGCAGACTCCTTCCGCTACGAAGTTCGCGAAGGCCGATTGCTCCGCGATGGACGCCTCGTCGCCCTCGTGCGGGCCACCGTAGTCGCATCTTCGACGGAACGCCCTGGCCTCAAGGGCCGGGCGGAGCCCCTCGAGCGGGGCCCGATCATCGCTCCCGCCCTTCGGCGCGTCCCACTCATCTCGCTCGAAACCGACCGGGTTCCTGCCTCGACACTCCCCGGGCCGGTTCTCACCTTCGACGTATGGCTCGCGCCCGTTGGCGGCGTGTCCGCAGACCTCGAACCGCCCGATGCCGCCTTGTCCTTCGATGCGTCCTTCGCCCGTACGGTCGCCGCGTGGCGCGCTGAAATGGCGCAGGGCGCAACGATGGAGCATCCCGATCCACGGCTCCAGGCCGCGCTCGTGAACGCCCACCGCCTCCTCGTCGGCAACCGTGAACGGCGCAGTGGTGCGACGCACTTCCTCGGCAGCCCGTTCCAGTACCGCGACCTCTATCTGCGTGACGGCGCGCGCGTGGTGCATGCGCTCGCGCTGCTCGGCCGCGCCGACCTCGCCGGCCAGGCGCTGACGTCGCTGTACGAGTTCCAGTGGCCGGGTGGCGCATTCCTCTCGCAGCGCGGCCAACTCGACGGCACCGGCCAGGCGCTGTGGGCACTCGGTTCGTACGCCGCGCTGGGCGGCGATCCCGCGCTCGTCGACCGGCTCGTCGGGCCGGCGCTGCGCGGCGCGCGCTGGATCGCGCTCCAACGCGCGAGCGCCACGCTGCGGGGCGGGCCGGCCGCGGGCCTCCTCCCGTACGCCGATCCGCGGGACAACGAGCTCGCCCGCGGCCACCTGTTCGGGAACGACGCCTGGGCGATCGCGGGGCTCGAGGCGCTGGCGCCGCTCGTGCGCGCCCGCGGCCGCGCCGCGACTGCCGACACCCTTGCCGCGGAGATCCGTGCCTACCGGGTGCGCCTGCTCGACGCCTGGGACGCCGCGGCGCGACGCCAGGGCCGCGCCTTGCCGCCCGTGCTCGAAGGCGGAGGGCGTGATTGGGGAAACCTCTCGGCGGCCTACCCGTGCGGCGTGCTGGCGGCGGACGACGCCCGCGTCGTGGCCCTCGATCGCTTCCTGCGGGCCTATCACACGCGCGACGGGCTCCTCACCTACGGCCCGTCCGACTCGGTCCACCACTACCTCGGGTTCGATCGCACGCAGGCCGCGCTGCGTCGGGGCGACCGCGCCGCGTTCCGCGCCGACCTCGAGGCGATCCTCGACCACGCACAGCCCGACGGCAGCGGCTTCGAGTTCGCGTCGCGCGACGGCCGCTACGGCGAGAACCTGCCGCCGCACGGCACGTTCGCCGCGATGTTCGTCGACCTCGTCCGCTCGTCGATCGTCTACGAGCGCGGCGACTCGCTCGTGCTCTTCGCGGGCGCGCCGGCGAACCTGGCGGCGGACGCCAGCGCGGGGCTCGTCGTGCGCGCGTTGCCCACGCGTTTCGGCGCGCTCGACCTCGCCGCGCGCATTGCGCCCGATGGCGTGGGCGCGGTGATCGAGGCCACGCTCCCCGTGCCCGCGACGGTCGCGTGGCCGCCGCCGGCGCGCGTGCGCGCGGTGATCGACAGCAACGGCACGCCGCGCCCGGTCACCGACGGCCGCTTCACGCTGCCGGCGGGGCGCGCCACCTGGCGACTCGAGTTCGAACCCGCCGGCGGCGGGGAGGAGGGGCGATGAGCGGGGGACGCCGCGCCAAGCGCAGTTCGACCGGGCGCGCGATGGCGTCGCGCTCGCCCGACGGCCGGCGGGGCGGACCGGGTCCTCGGGCACGGATCCTCGCGGGCCTGATCGTGTTCTTCATCGTCGCGGCCGCGGTCTTCGCCTGGTCGCGCTTCATGGACGGCAGAGCCCCGGCGCGGACCTCGGCCCGAAGCGTGCAGGCCAGCGATGCGGCGGGCTTCGCGCGCGCGGGGCGCGCGGCCGAGACGCGCCTCGACTACGCGACGGCGCTCGCGACCTACCGTGACGGGCTGAAGCGGTTTCCGAACGATGAAATCCTGCTGGGGTCGTATGCGACGGCGATCAAGAACGCGTCGTTCGCCGTGCGGCCCAGCCGCGGGCGGCTCGTGCCGGTCGCCGCCAACAGCCACGAGCGCGTCGGCGCCGCGCTCGAGGCGATCGCCTTGCTCGAGGCGGCCCAGCGCGCCCGGCCGCAGGCGAGCCAGGCGCCGCTGCAGAAGGGATTGCTCTACGCGGCCTGGGGGCTGCCCGAGGACGCGCTGGTCGAGCTCTACGGCGCGGTCACCCGCGGCGACCGTTCACCGGAGCTCGAGCGCACGGCCACTGCGATCACGCTGCTGCAAATGGGACGCGGCAGCGAAGTCGATCAGAAGGGCAGCCCGGCGAGCCGGTAGCCCGCCGCGTAGATCCCCGCGATCACCAGGACGAACAGCGCGAGCCCGCACACGCAGGCCACCGCGCAGTCGCGGATCAGCCCGCTCTCATCGCCGAGAAACGGCTTCTTCTTCCTGTCGTTCATCGTTCCCTCCCGCGGCGCTCCGATGCTCCCCGCAACCAATCGCCGAACAGCCTACTCCATCCGGATGACCTTTTCGCTCCCCGTCATTTCACCCACCCCCAGCCGCACGAAGTACACCCCGGCGGCCACGCGCCGGCCGTCGCCGTCCAGGCCGTCCCACACCCGGGCGTGACGACCCGGGGGCAGCGCGCCGTCGACCAGCGTGCGCACGGCGCGGCCCCGCACGTCGAGCAGCTCGAGCCGCACGCGCAACCCGGCGGCCGCTGCGGGCACGCCGAAGGCGATTCGCGTGGCGGCCCCGGACGCGGTCGGGTTCGGCTCCGGTCGAGCCAGGAACGCGACCGACGGCACGGCCGCCCCATCGGCGAGCGGGTCGTCGACGCCGACCACCCCGTAGGCCCGCGTCGTGATCAGGACGTCGTCGAGCCCGGCCTCGAGCAGCGAGCCGCCGCCGTAGTCGCAGGTCGAGACGCGCATGCGGAACTGCGTCGTCAGCGGCAGGCGTGAGCCCAGGTCGAAGGCGCGCTCGTTCCAGCCCAGCTCGCTCCTCGGTAGCCGCTCGAGGGGCAGCCACGTCGCGCCGTCGTCCGCCGAAATGTCGACCCGCAGCGTGTCGTCGCGGCGCGTCTCGTCGACGAACCAGTGCGCGTACCCCAGGCGGGCGTTGGCCAGCGCCGACAGGTCGATGCGCGGCGACAGCAGCGTGACGCAGGCGCCGTCGACGTCGGCGATCCCGGCGACGAGCCCCGCGGTCGTGTCCTGCGTGACGTAGCAGGCGCCGCCCGGGCCGGGTGTGTGGTCGTCCTCAGGCGAGAACTCGAACGGCGGCGTGCCGCCCGAGTTCGTGCCGTTGGGATCGACGCGCATCCAGCGGCCCGTGTCGGCCCCGTTGATGATCGAGCTCCATCCGCGGTCGATCGCGAAGTCGTCGCTCCACGCCGTGCTCAGCGTCCCGACGTGGAAGGCGTGCACCGCGGCCGGGGCGCCCGCGGGCGAGGTGGCCGGGCCGGCGCCCAGGTCCCGCGCCTCGATCGTGTACTCGATCCGGCCGCCCGACGGCAGCGCGGGGATCGTCGCCCGGAACAGGTCGCCGCCCAGCGACGCCATCGCCACGGCGTGGACGTTGAGGCCCGCGACGCGCCAGCGCAGCACCGGGGAGGCTGCATCGAACGCGCCGGCGAACGAGCCGATCGATGCGTCGACCAGGAACGGACCGGCATCGGGATTCGCGTCGGGCAAGGGCTGGTGCACGATCCACACACCGCTCGTCGTGTCGGGGCAGGGGATGCCGCGGGCGCCGAACGCGGCGCAGATGTCGGCGGAGTGCGGGGTGCCATTCAGCAGCGTGCCGTCGTCGTCGTCGACCAGCAGCAGGTCGAGCAGGTAGTCGTCGTGCCACTCGGCCCCGCCGAAGCCGGCGTAGTGGAACAGCGAGTCGGCGAGCTCGACGCCCGCACCGGCGCCGAGGGCGGTGACCAATCGCCCGCGCAGGTCCCACAGCGCGCCCGAGAGCGCGTTGCCGACGCAGTGCACCGCGCCCGCACAGAGCCCGGCGTCGATGCGCTGCGTGTTTGCCGTCGTGCGGATCGACGTGCCCGGCCCGAAGAAGCCGCGGCCGATCTGCGGCTGGTTCGTGATCGTCGCAGCGGTGTAGTCCGAGAAGCCCTCGTGCATCGCGCCAGAAGGCTCGAACGGCGCAAACACCTCCTGCGTGATGCCGTGGCCGTACTCGTGGTAGACGACGTCGGCGATGCTCGCCGTGTTGGCGCACGCCTTGCCGTCGCTCGGGCGGAGGCCCCAACGGTAGAAGTTGATCCCCAGGCCGTCCCAGAAGGCGTTGCACTGGCTGTTGACGTTCACCGTGCACGGCATGCGGTAGTCGAGGGCGGTGAACGCGGGGTCCACGGACTTCACCCAGTCATGGGCGACGTGCGCGTGGTAGAACGCATCCCGCTCGGAGGTGTCGCTGTTGGCCGGCGTCCACGTGAAGTCGAGCGTGTCGCTGGCCGGTGCGGTCAGGGTCTGCGCCGCCTCGTTCGCCGCCGCGTGGAGTACCTCGAGCCACGGCCCGCGCAGCGCGGTCTTGATCAGGAATGCTCCGTTGATGTTGGGCAGTGCGTAGCGGCCGTTCGCCGCGGTGGTCGTCGAGTCGAGACTCCAGGCGACGACCGCATCGCGAAACGGCCGCGACACGGGCACGTCCGTGGGCGAGGCGAGGCGCACCGATCCGGTGACCGCGCCGACCAGCGTGTCGTAGCGCAACTGGTTCTCGCGGGCCAGCGTGATGCCGGTCGTCGCGTCGACATCGCTGGCCCACAGCGCGGGCGGATCGGCGATCCGGTGACGCACGCGGTGCGCCAGGCGATAGGCGATCGTGCCGTCGGCGGCGGGCACCGGGAGGATGCGTGTCGCCGCCTCGACCAGGCGGTCGCGTCCGGCGTCGAAGCCGACCTCGCGCCGCACGTTCGCGTCGGCGACGCCGCGCGCCAGCCGCGGCAGGGGGTCGACGTTCACACCCGGGAACCAGTCCGCGCCGAGCAGGAGCACGGCGCCGTCGTCACGCAGGCGCAGGTCGACACGACCACCGACGACGTCGAGCCCCCGATGCCGCTGCTGGAACGCGAGGAACCACGTGCGGCCGACCCGCCGCGCCTTGACCAGCGCCAGGTCATCGCGCGCCGGTCGCTCGTCACCCGCCCACAGCGCGGGATCCGCGGCGAGGAACGCGCGCCCCGCACTCCCGGCTGTGGCCGCGTCGTCGAGCGGCGCCATCGCGCTGCCCGGCAGGGGAACGCCGTAGAGCCGGTGGGGAAGCCCGGTCCGCTCGTTCCACTCGATCCGCACGAAGCGGGCAGCCGCACCGGCCCGACGCTCGAGCGCGGCCTCGACCGCGGCGCGGCGAACCTGAATGCGCGCCTGGTCGCCGGCGTCGCGCTCCGCGCCGGCGGGTGCGGCGTCCCGCCCGAGCAGGCGTACCCGCGGTCCGGGCCCGACGTCGACTGCGTTCGCCACGATTGCGTGCACGGGGGCCGCGCCGACGACGAGCGCGCACAGCGCAACCGCGACGAGCCGGAATGCCGCAGCGAGCCGCGTGGACGTCAGCGGACGGGATCGGGACATGCGTTCTCCACGTTGTCACAGCAGGCGGATCAGGAACCGCGCGGGCGGGTCGGTCCCTGGGGAGTCGGGGCCGGAGCGCGGAACGCCAACTAGAGTACCACGTTGCGGCCGCGCGTTCCCACCTGCTAGATTGCGGGGGAACGCGCCCGTAGCTCAGCTGGATAGAGCGACAGCCTCCGAAGCTGTAGGCCATAGGTTCGAATCCTATCGGGCGCACCACCCCCCTGACTCGCCCTCCCCGGGAACCGACGCCATGGACGCCCCCGAACTCGCCGGTTACGCGCGTCGCCCCGACCGTCTGGGCTCGATGTTCAGCGCCATCTCGTGGCGCTACGACTTCCTCAACGCGCTCATGAGCCTCGGGCAGGACGGCGGGTGGCGGCGCGACCTCGTCGCCTCGATCCCGCGCGGCGCCCGGGTGCTCGACCTGTGCTGCGGCTCGGCCCGCTCGTCGGCGCCCGCATTCGAGCGGAGCGGCCGCCGCATCACCGGGCTCGATGTTTCGTTCGCCATGCTCGAGCGCGGTCGCGACTGGACCGCCGCGCGCGGCGTCGGCTTCGACCCCGTGCACGGTGACGGCTTTCGCCTGCCGTTCCGCGACGCGACGTTCGACGTCGTCACCGCCGCGTTCGGCCTGCGCAACCTCGTCCCGCTGCCCCAGGCCGCGCACGAGATCCAGCGCGTGCTCGTCCCGGGCGGGCGCTTCCTCGCTCTCGACTCGGTCGCCCCGGCCGGGGCGTTCGCGCCGGCACACGCGTTCTACCTGCGCCACGTCGTTCCACTGCTGGGCCGGCTGTCCCCCGATCCCGCGGCCTACCGCTACCTGAGCGAGAGCATCTTCGACTTCGGCCCGCCCGCGGTGGTCGCCGCGCGCCTGGCCGCGGCGGGCTTCACCGACGTGCGCGCGTCGACCCGCCTGCTCGGCGCCGTCGCGATCCTCGAGGGCCGTCGCGCCAACTCGTTGTCGGCGCACGAGGCCACGCCACGCGGCGTCGTGCATTCCGTCGCGCCGACCGCCGATTCCGCGCAAGCTGCAATGCCGCCCGCGGCGGAATCCGCGCTGCCCGGCACGCCATGATCGAAGTCACGCCGCCCCCGGACCGCACCGTGCCGGGTTCGCGCGAGCGGTCCGCCGCGCATCGCCGGGAGGAGGAGGCGCGTGCGGCGGCGCTCACCTCGGCCGAGCGGGTTGCGCTGTGGCTCCAGCTGGGACTCGCAGTGGCCCTCGAGGCGGCCTTCCTCCTGGCCGGGTGGACACTCTACAAGTCCTTGCCCTACTTGCCGATCGAGCCGTGGCAGAAAGTGGCGTTTCAAGTCGGGCTGGCGCTCGCGTTTCTCGTCTTCGCGCTGCGGGCGCGGAAGCTGTGGCACCGCCTGCGTCGGCTTGCGCCGGCG
>JANPEF010000104.1:0-15845 GCA_031431875.1 Candidatus Eiseniibacteriota bacterium
GCACGGCCGGCTCCCTTCGTATGCGGCTCGGCTGCTTACGGCAGCAACCCGCGGCAGAGGTGGATCAGACCACCCGGTCGTCCCCGGGCTTCTGGTTGGGAACGACGGTACGACTCGGGGCCGGTCATGCCATAGGGTCTAGAGCGGCACGCAGGCGCAGCGCGCGACGGCGCGGTTCCCCATGGGAGCCGCGCCGTTTCGCATGCCCGGCTGCCCGTCAGTCGTGGGCGTGGCCCGGCTTGCGGCGGGTAAAGCGCAGCCCCGACCAGGTCACGTCGATCGCGCAGACCTTGGAATCGACCAGCCCCGCCGCCAGCGCCAGCCGCCGCACCGGCTCGTCCCCCAGGTCGGAGACCACGCCCGAGGTCTTCTTCGGCCAGCAGATCCACAGCGCGTGCCAGTCGTCACGACGGGCCCAGCCGTGCAGGCCCTGCGCGTACTCGGCACGAGTGACGACGAACCACAGCGCCACGTCGCTCGCGCCGCGGGCGCCGGGGCGCAGGCGCGCGCCCTCGGGCAGCACCCCGAGCGTGCGCTCGAAGTCGTCCGGGGCGCCGACCAGGACGACGATCGAGCCGGGCTGGATGCCGAGCTTCTTCGGCAGGGGCGTGCCGGAGTACCCGGCGGGAGCGGACTTCGCGGCGGCTCTCGGAACTGGCTTGCGGGCAGGCATGGCGCGCATTCTAGGCTGCCCCGCCCACGCGCGGTCGGCTATTCTGCTGCGATGAACGACGTGCGCTATCGCGCCCTCCCTGCCGTCGAACCCCTCGTCGAACGCGCCCTCACCGCCCTCGTGGCCGACGGTTCGGTCGGAGAGGCGCCGCCGCGCCCGCTGGTCGTCGAGGCCGTCCGCACCGTGCTGGCCGCCGAGCGCGCCGCCCTTGCGGCCGACCCAACCGCCGTCGTCGACGCCGAGGGTGATCGCCTGGAGCGCATCGTCGAACGTGCCCGCACGCTCGCCCGCCCGCGCCAGGAGCGGGTGATCAACGCCACGGGCGTCGTCCTCCACACCAACCTCGGGCGCGCGCCGCTGTCCGCGGCGGCCCGCCGCGCGCTGGCCGAGGCCGCCGAGGGCTACCTCACGCTGGAGTACGACGTCCCCGAGGGGAAGCGCTCGCAGCGCGCCGTGGGCGTCGCCGAGTGGCTGGTGCGCCTGACCGGGGCCGAGGCGGCACTGGTGGTCAACAACGGCGCGGCCGCACTCCTGCTCGCTGTCTGGTCGCTGGCGCAGGGGCGCGAGGTGATCGTCTCGCGCGGCGAACTGATCGAGATCGGTGGCTCCTTCCGCCTGCCCGAGATCCTCGCCCGCGCCGGGGCGAAACTGGTCGAAGTGGGGACCACGAACCGCACGCGGATCGACGACTACCGGCAGGCGATCACGCCCCAGACCGCGCTGCTGCTGCGCGTGCATCCGAGCAACTTTCGGCTCGTCGGCTTCGCGGAGCGGCCCAGTCGGGAGGAGCTGGCGGCGCTGGCCCGTGAGGCGAAGCTGCCGCTGGTCGAGGACGTCGGCTCGGGCGCGCTGGTGCCGACCGAAGATTTCGGCCTCGAACACGAGCCCACCGTCGCCGAGAGTTTGACCGGCGGCGCGGACATTGTTACGTTCAGCGGCGACAAATTGCTGGGGGGACCGCAGGCCGGACTGATCGTCGGCCGGCGCGAATGGATCGCTCGATTGGAGCGCGATCCGCTGGCGCGCGCCCTCCGGGTGGACAAGCTGACGATCGCCGCTCTCGAAGCCACGCTGGCGGCATACGCGGATCCTGCGATCGCGCGGCGCGACATTCCCGCGCTCGCCCAGCTCGCGGCCCCGGCCGGGGCGCTCGCCGACATCGCGGCGGGACTGGCCCGGGCCATTCGCGCGGCGCTGGACGAGGCGGCGACGGGGGCGAGCGGAGCGATCCGCGGCCTCGACGTCGCAGTCGTGCCCGCGACGAGTGAAGTCGGCGGCGGTGCGCTCCCCGGGGCGGTACTGCCCACTTCGGTCGTCGCGCTCACGTGGGCCGGTCGCACCGCCTCGGCGCTCGAGCGGCGCTTGCGGCTCGGCCGTCCACCGTTGATCGCCCGCATTCGTGAGGACCGCGTCCTCCTGGACGCACGCACACTCATGTTCGAGGACCCGGCGGAGGTCGCGCGACTCGTGCGCGTCGCCGTCACCGGGGCCTGAGGAATCGTTCCGGGGCCACCCTCCCCGCGGAAGGAGCCGACCCTTGTTCCTGACCAAGCTCGAGTTGCGCGGATTCAAGTCGTTCGTCGACGAGACGAGCGTGTCGTTCGGCAACGGCATCACCGCCGTCGTCGGCCCGAACGGCTGCGGCAAGACCAACATCTCCGACGCGATCCGCTGGGTCATGGGCGAGCAGTCCGCGAAGCAGCTGCGCGGCGAGGCCATGGACGACGTCATCTTCAACGGCTCGGCCCGGCGCAAGCCGATCGGCATGGCCGAGGTGACGCTCACCATGCTCAACGACAAGGGCGTGCTCCCGACGGAGTTCACCGAGGTCGAGATCGGCCGCCGCGTCTACCGCTCGGGTGCCTCGGAGTACGTGCTCAACAAGAGTGTCGTTCGCCTCAAGGACATCAAGGACCTGTTCTTCGACACCGGCATGGGCAGCCACGCCTACTCGGTGATCGAGCGCTCGATGGTCGACAACCTGCTGTCGGACAACACGGGCCACCGTCGCTTCCTGTTCGAGGAAGCCTCGGGCATCACCAAGTACAAGCAGCGGAAGAAAGAGGCGCTCAACAAGCTCGAGGCGACGCAGGTCGACCTCGTGCGGGTCAGCGACCTGCTGATCGAGATCGAGAAGGAGATCGGCTCGCTCGCCCGCCAGGTGGCGAAGGCGCGCCGGCACGAGCGCTACCGCGGCGAGATCCAGGATCTCGACCTGCGCCTCTCGGCGCTCAAGCACCACGACCTGATCGCGCGCGAGAAGGCCCTGGCCGAGGAGCACCAGGCCGAGTCGGTGCGCCGCGAGGGCGCCCAGACCGAGCTCGACACGCGCGAGGCCGCGCTGCAGACCGTGAAGATCGAACAGATCGAGGAGGAGCGTGCGTTCGCCGCCGCGCAGCAGACGCTCGCCGAGCGGGAGTCCGCGCGTGCCGCCGCGCAGCACGAGGCCCTGGTCCTCGCCGAGCGCGAGGATGGGCTCACCCGCCGCATCGCCCAGCTCGACGAGGAGATCGGCCGCGCCAACGAGCGCCTGTCCGAACTCGCCGCCCGCGAAGCCGACGTCAAGGCGCAGGTCGAGGCGCTCGAGGCCGACGAGGTGACGCGCCGCGAGGCGCTGGCCGCGCGCGAGACCGACCTGACCGCGATCGAGGCCGAGCTCAAGGACACGCGCGCCGAGGTCACCGGCGTCAAGCAGCTCGCGCTCAACCTGTTCCAGGCCGAGTCGAAGGAGCGCGCCGAGTGCGAGCGCGCCCGCGAGCGGCTGACCAACCTGGCCGAGCGGCGCGAGGCGGTCGAGACCGCACTCCAGGCGCTCGTCGCGCGCATCGAATCGACCGGTGCCGAGCTCGCCGCCGCCGGGGAGACCGCGGCTCGCGCGCAGGCTGCTCACACCGAGGCCGAGGCCCGCACCGCCGTGCTGGCCGCCCGCGGGCAGGAACTCGAGCTCGAGGGTGCCGCCCGCGTCGAGGCCGAGACCGACGTGCGCGCGCGGCATGCCGGAATGTCGTCGCGTCTGGCCACGCTCGAGGAACTGAAGCGCGCCTACGAGGGCGTCGACGATGCCGTGAAGTCGTTCCTCTCCGCCCGCGGCGACGGCGCGCTCGGCCTGGTGGCCGATCTCCTGACCGTTCCGGCCGAGCGGCTGGACGCCGTCGAGGCCGGCCTGGGCCCCGCGCTCTCCGCGGTGGTCCTGCCCGGCGCGGGCGACCTGGCGCGCGCCCGGCACGAGCTGGCCGAGGCCGGCGGCGGACGCGTCGGCTTCCTCGCCCTCGAGCATGCCGAGGAGACCGCCGCCGCGTGGGCGAAGGCGCTCGCGGGTCGCGGCGACGAGGCGCGCAGCGCCTATCCCGACGCGATCGAACTGGCCGGCGTCGTTGGTGCGCGCGAGGGTGCGGGCGCGCTGGTGCAGGCATTGCTGGCTGGCGTCTTCACGCTCGATGACGAGGAGCGGGCGGCCGAGGCCGCGCGTCGCTTCCCCGAGTTCACCTGGGTGTCGACCCGCGGCACCGTGTTCGCCCGCGGTCTCGTGACTGCCGGTCGCGCGCAGGACGCCGATCGTGGCCTGTTGCGCCGCGAGCACGAGATCGCCGCCCTCGTCGCCGAGCGCGCGGTGCTCGATGCGGCCGTCGCCGCTGCCGTCGAGGCGCGCGTGCGCTGGGCGGGCGAGCGCGAGACGTGGCAGGGCGAGACGCGCGAGCACGCCATGCTGATCGCGCGCTTGCGCGACGAGGCGCAGGCCGGTCGTGGCCGTGTCGAGGCGCTGACGCGCGAGGGCGCGCAGGCCGAGCGCGAGCGCGAGTCACGCCTCACCGAAAACGTCGCGGTGTCACACGACGAGGCGCAGGTCACCGACCTGCTGGTCACGCTCGAGTCGGCGCTCGAGGCGGCGACCCACCGGAGCCGCGAGAAGAGCGGCGAGGCCGCATCGATCGAGAGCCGGCTCGCCGAGCTCGAGGCGCGGCGCGAGGCGCACGCGCGGGCGGCGGGTGAGGCGCGCACGGCGTGGATCGACGGCACGAGCCGGCTCGGTGCGCTGCGCCAGGACCTGGCGCGCTGCGAGGTGACCGCGCGCGAGACTGCCGAGACCCGGGGCGGCCGCGAGATCGAACTTGCCGCCGCAACCGAGCGTCGCGGCGAGACGACCGAGGGCCGCGGGCGCGCCGAGGCGTCCCTGGCGGGACTGGTCGAGCGCGAGACCGAGGCGCGCACCACCGCCGAGACGGCGCGCAGTCGCACGCTGGGCAAGCGCGAGCTGGTGCAGGCCGAGGAGGGAGATCTGCGCGCGCTGCGGCACGAGGCGAACGCGCTCGCCGAGCTCGTGCACACGCTCGAGGTCAACCGCCTGAACGCCCGCTCCGAGCTCGACCGCACGCTCGAGCGCCTGCGCGTCGAGTACGACGTCGAGCTGACGGCGTTCGAGCCCACGCCGTGGGACGAGGCGGAGCGCGGCGGGCCGTTCGATCCCGCGACCGCCGAGGCGCGGCTCGAGGACGTGCGGACCAAGTTCCGTGCCCTGGGCCCGGTCAACCTGCTGGCGCTCGAGGAATACACGAAGAAGAAGGAGCGCTACGACTTTCTCAAGACCCATGTCAGCGACCTGGGCTCGGCGCGCGACCAGCTGCTCGAGGCGATCGAGAAGATCAACACGACGGCGAGAGAGTTGTTCCTCGAGACGTTCACCGCCGTGCAGATGCATTTCACCGACACGTTCCAGACGCTGTTCGTCGGCGGCTCGGCCGAGCTGCGCATGGTGGGCGACGATCCGCTCGAGTGCGAAATCGACATCTTCGCCCGCCCGCGGGGCAAGAACCCGCAGAACATCTCGCTGCTGTCGTCGGGCGAGCGGGCGCTGACGGCGATCGCCCTGCTGTTCGCGATCTACCTGATCAAGCCCTCGCCGTTCTGCCTGCTCGACGAAGTGGACGCGCCGCTCGACGAGGCCAACGTCGATCGCTTCGTCGCGCTGCTCAAGCGCTTCAGCGAGAAGACGCAGTTCATCATGATCACCCACAACAAGAAGACGATGGAGGCCGCCGGCGCGCTGTACGGCGTCACCATGCAGGAGCCCGGCGTCTCCAGACTCGTCTCGGTCCGCTTCGACACGCCCGAGTCACGCCTGGCGGGAGAAGGTGGTGAGGCGACGGGCGCCGCGGGCGAGACCGGCGTCGCGGGCGAGACCGGAGTCGCGGGCGAGACCGGAGTCGCGGTGGGCGCCGAGGCCGCTGCGCCCGTGGGCGCCGGCACCGGCGAGTCCGCATAACCGCGGCCCCCGTGGGCCTCTGGGATCGCCTCACCTCCGGCCTCAAGCGGACGCAGGAAGCGCTCACCGGGCACGTCCAGCGCGCCTTCGAGGGCGTGACCGGCGAGCGGCTCGACGATGCCACCGCCGACCGCCTCGAGGAGGCGCTGCTCGCCGCCGACCTCGGTCCCGCCGTCACCGACCAGGTGCTCACCGCGCTCAAGGCCCGCCGCGGCCTGAGCGGTGTCGAGGCGTGGCGCGATGCGCTGGTCGAGGAGTTGACTTCCGTGTTGGCCGGTCGTGGCGCCTGCAGGCTCGAGCCGCCGCCCGGCACGAAGCCGTGGGTCGTGCTCGTCATCGGCGTCAACGGGGTGGGGAAGACGACGATGATCGGCAAGCTCGCCGCGCGTGAGAAGGCGCTCGGGCGCAGCGTACTCGTCGTCGCCGCCGATACGTTTCGCGCGGCGGCGGCCGACCAGCTCGCGGTGTGGGCCGAGCGCGCGGGCGCGTCGCTCGTGCGGCAGAAGGAGGGGGCCGACCCCGCGGCCGTCGCGTTCGACGGCGTGCAGGCGGCGGTGGCGCGGGGCATCGACACGGTGTTCGTGGACACGGCCGGACGCCTGCACACCAAGTCGAACCTCATGGACGAGCTGGCGAAGATCCGCCGCGTGATCGGCCGCGCGCTGCCGGGCGCACCGCACACCACGCTGCTCGCGCTCGATGCGACGCTGGGCCAGAACACGCTGGCCCAGGCGCGCGAGTTCGGCGCCGGGATCGGCGTCGACGCCCTGCTGCTCAACAAGCTCGATGGAACGGCGAAGGGCGGGGCGGTGGTGGCGCTGGTGGCCGAGCTGGGATTGCCCGTGGCGCTCGTCGGCGTGGGCGAGGGGCTCGACGACTGGTCGTCGTTCGATCCCGCGGCGTTCGCGCGCGGGCTACTCTCCGCGTAGCGGTGCGGTCCCCGCCTGGCGGGGCGTGTCCGCGGGAGCCTCGATGCCGGGCCCGCCGCTGTTCGGGCGCAGGAACCCGCGATGCTTGCGCCAGCTCGCCAGTATCGCGCTCTCGGCACCGGTTCCCCAGTCGACCACGGTCGCGGTGCGATGGAGCGTCTCGATCATGTGTTCCGGCGCCGTCGTCGACGCCTGGCCCACCGCGTAGGTCTGGATCTTCCGCACGTTCACTTCCTCTTCCCTGGCCACGCTGGTGACCGGGATCTTCCGCGTCATCCACGTCTTGCGCACCATCTCGGTGATGCGATTGACCGTCGAGTCGGCCATCTGCCGGGGGTTGCGCAGCTTCCGGTCGAGGCGGACAAGGCTCGCATCGAGCTTGCCCTTCGCCGTCGGCACCGTCTCGATGCCGAGCGTGTCGCGCTGGCCGCGCAGCGGGCGGAGGTCGGGATTGCCGCTGGCCGCCGAGGGGCGCAGCTCGACCATGTCCGGAATGCCTTCGTCATCCATGCCGTAGAGCACCATGCGGACGTACATCTGGTAGCGCAGGTCGGAGTCGGGGTCCTTGAACACTTCGAAGCTCACCAGCGTGAGGTCGAACGCCGCATGGGACGAATCCGGCCCGTACCAGGTCTCGAGCCAGAAGCACTTTTCGCCGCGAAATGTGTCGGTGCCGACGACGCGGACTTCCTGATAGTTGAGGTCCTCGTCTCCCAGGTCGTTCGAGACGTCGACCCGGTAGCGCACCCAGTCGCCCACCTTGAAGTTCTGCTTCGTGTAGTCGAGCAGGCCGACGGCGCTCACGCGCGCCCCGGCAGTGGGGGCGAGGAACAGCAGGGCGATGGCGACGACGAGGGCGAAGGCGGCGAGCGGAATCGCGACGGTGCGTTGAAGCGTCATGGGACCGGGAATCTCCTCGAAGATCGGGTCGGCGGGCTCACGAAAGGATAGCACAGTCCCCGGCCAGCCCCCTCGATCTGCTATCCTGCCGCCGCCCCGCCACTCGCCCCCGCGAGGCTCGACCGCATGCCCGCTTCGTTCGCTTGCACCCTGACGTCCGCCCCCGCCAAGACTCCGACGCTGCCGCTGCCCGCGGCCACGCTTCCCGATATCGACCTGCTGGCCCGCCTGCTGTGCGGCGGCCGGGCCTCCGCCCGCGCCCGCCGCGCTGCGGTTCGCCTGCTCGAGGCTCGTTCGCTCGAGGCGTGGACGCGCCTTGCGCCCGACGCCTGCGTGCTCGAGGCGCGGCGGCTTCTCGGCGCCGACGAGGCGGCCGCTCGCGTCGTGCCCGTCGCCTGCGAGTTCGCCCGCCGCGCGCTGGGCCCGCCGCCCGGGGTCACCCTGTCGCGGCCCGAGGATGTCGTGCCATGGCTCGCGGAGTGGCGGGGGGCTCGCCGCGAGCACTTCGTCGGCTTCTACCTCAATGCGCGCCACCAGCTCCTGGCGCGAACGATGATCAGCGTCGGCAGCCTGTCGGCGTCGATCGTCCATCCGCGCGAGGTCTTCGTCCCGGCGGTGGCGGGCAGCGCGGCGGGCGTGATCGTGGCGCACAACCACCCGAGCGGGGATCCCGAACCCAGTCCCGAGGACCTTGCGGTGACGCGGCGGCTGCGCGAGGCGGGGGACCTGCTCGGGATCGAACTGCTCGATCACCTGGTCGTCGCCGAGCGGGGCTACGTCTCGCTCAAGTCGCGCGGCGCGATCTGATCAACTTTTGGCGGGTGAAGGGTTGACGCGCGCCCGGGGCGCCCCGATCATGCCCCGGGACTGGAGACCGTGCGATGAACCTTGAGCCACGCCCTTGCCATCACTGCGGCACCAGCATCGGGGACAGTCCGTACCGGATCGTCCTCCAGGGCTGGGCCGACGATCACGACCTGCCGCTGTGCCGGTCGTGCCAGTCATTGCGCCAGGCCGGGCAGCTGCCCGCCGACCTGCTGGTGCAGCAGTGGGTGTTCGCGCGCTCGGGGCCGAGCGCCGCGGGGAGTGAAGTCGAGCAGGTGATCGTGCGCCTCGAGTGCCTGGGCTGCGGCGATGTACTGGCGGGGGCGGGGGCGGGGGCAGGGGCGGGGGCAGGCCCGGGACCCGCGGTCGAGTCGGGAGCGGTCGACGCGCGGCGCCTGCCCGACGGTTCGCTCACCACGGAGTGTGCGCGCTGCCAGCGCACGAACCTGCTCGCGCGCCGCGGTCCGCAGATGGTCGCCGTCCGGTTGTGGTGACGCCGGTGCCGCCCATCTAGTTCTGCTCGCCCGGCCCGGCCGACAGGCGCGGCAGGTCGCGCCCCGCCAGCGCCGCATCGAGTTTCATCCTGAGCCACGCCTCGACCATCTCCGCGCGCGCCAGGGGCCCGCTGGCCTCGAGCGCGCGCAGCTTTGCCACCACCGGCACCTCGAGATTCTGGCACACGGTGTGGATCACGGTTTCGCGCGCCGCGCTCTCGTCGTCACCGGAGGTGGCCAGCAGCGTCGTGCCGCCGCGTCCCGCCAGGTGCGCCGTGTACTCGTAGGTGAGGAACATGCGCCGCACGCGTTCGTCGAAGTCGGGACGATCGGCGGGCAGTGGCAGGTCGGGGAGCGCGCGGGCGTGCACCGAGCGATACGGGCGATCGGTGAACTCCTCCTCGAGCGACACGCGTTCGCCGCCGTGCAGCAGGATGTCGAGGAGCCCGTCCGGGCGATCGATCACGTGCACCATCCGGCCCACGGTCGCCACCGGGTGGAACGCCGGCGCCCCCCCCTCGTCGCCCTCCCAGCCCGGCAGCAGCGTCGCGACCACCAGCCGCCCGTCGCCGGCTCGTGCCTCGCGCACCATGGCGAGGTAGCGCGGCTCGAAGATGTGCAGCGGCAGGAGCGCGTCCGGGAAGAACACGAGTTCGGGCAACGGGAACACCGGCACGACGCCGGAGAACCCCGAGGCGGCAGGGCGTTCGGACATGGCGTCGATTCTAATCGAGGACGAGCTCGGCGGCCACCGTCGGGTCGATCTCGACCGCCCGGCGCGCCGTCCTCGCCGCGAGGGCCACCTCGCCGCCGAGCCGCGCCAGCGCCCACGCGGCGGCGCCGCGCACCACCGGATCGTTGTCGGCGAGCACGGCCGCAAGCGCCGGCACCGCCGTCCGGTCGCCGCGGTTGCCCAGCGCGATGCAAACGTTGCGCACGAAGCCGCCTCGCCCGGCGCGCAGGATCGCGCTCCCCTCGAAGGTGCGGGCGAACGCCGCCTCGTCGAGCCTGAGCCAGGCCACCAGCGGCGTGGTCAGCAGGCCCGGCCGCGCGCGGACCTCGTCGCTGCGTGCGGCCTGGGCGAAGCGATTCCACGGGCAGGCGTCGAGGCAGTCGTCGCAGCCGTAGATGCGCTCGCCGATCAGCGGGCGCATTTCCAGCGGGATCGCGGTCTTGAGCTCGATCGTCAGGTAGCTGATGCAGCGCCGCGCGTCGACGCGGTAGGGCTCGGGAATCGCGCCGGTGGGACAGGCGTCAATGCAACGCACGCACGAGCCGCAGCGCCGGTCGGCCGGCGCGTCGGGTTCGAGCGCGCGATCGAGGATCAGTTCGCCGAGCACGAACCAGTTCCCCAGGTCGCGACGAATCAGGTTCGTGTGCTTGCCGACGAAACCGATGCCTGCGCGCTCGGCCCACGGCCGTTCGAGGATGGGCCCGGTGTCGACGGCGACGCGCACCTCGGCCCCGGGCAGCGCCGTCCGCGCGAAGCGGGCGAGCGCGCGCAGGCGCGACGTGACGGCGCGGTGATAGTCGCGGCCGCGCGCGTAGCGGGCGATCCCGGCGGCGGTGCCGGAAGGCTCGTCGGGGCGATGGTAGTTCCACGCGACCGAGAGCAGCGAGCGCGCGGCGGGCCACATCGTGCGCGGGTGGGAACGATCTGCGCGCTGGCGCTCGAACCAGTCGAGCGTGCCGTGATCGCCGCGCTCGATCCAGGCGTCGAGGCGATCCCCGGCCTCGCGCATGGCGAGCCCGAGCGGATCGCTCGCATCGGGGGCATCGAGGCGGGCCACGCCGACGGCTGCGAAGCCCAGGCGCAGCGCCTCGGCCTTGAGCGCGGCCGTGACGGCGGCGTCGCCCGTCAGGCCGTGGGGCCCCGGTAGCGGAAGACCAGCGCGGTGATGTCGTCGGCCTGCGGATACGCGCCGGCGAACTTGTGCACGCTGTCGACGAGACGATCGAGCACCTCGGCGGCCGGCGCGTCGTGCACGCCGTCGAGGCAGGCCTTGAGGCGCTCCTCCTCGTACTGCTCGCCGTGCGCGTTGAGGGCCTCGGTCACGCCGTCGCTGTAGAGGATCACGAGGTCGCCGGCATCGAGCTGGATCTCCTCCTCCTCGTACGTGGCGTCGGGGAAGATGCCGACCATCAGCCCGCCCTTGTCCAGCGTCTCCAGCACGCCGTTCCGGCGCAGGACGTACGTCGGATTGTGCCCCGCATTCGACACGCGCAGGCGCCCGTCGGGTTCGGCGATGGCGAAGGCGACCGTGGCGAAGCGCGACTGGATCGAGCGGCGCACGAGGGTGTGATTGAGGCGTTCGAGCGTGTCGGAAGGACCGGGCTCGTCCTCGGCGTGCGAGTTGAGGATGCCCTGGATCACGGCCGCCATGAGCGCCGCCGGTGGCCCCTTGCCCGAGACGTCCCCCAGCGCGAAGCCGAGGCGGCCGCCGGTGAGCTCGGTGTGTTCGTAGAAGTCCCCGCCGATGGCGCGGCAGGGCTCGGTCATCGCCGCGATCTCGAACGGACCGGCGGCGAATCGCGCGGGCGGAAGGAGCGCGCGCTGGATCTCGGCCGCGATCTTGAGCTCGTTCTCCATCCGGTTCTTCTCTTCGACCTCGCGGTAGAGGCGCGCGTTCTCGATCGCGACCGCGGCTTCGGCCGCGAGCTGGTCGAACGCCGCGTGCAGGTCCGCATCCTCGAGCTTGCCCAGGCCGCCGCTGTCGACGTAGAGCACGCCGAGCGGCTGGTTGCCGGAGCCGCGCACCTTGGGCAGCGGCGCGCAGAGCACGGAGCGGATGCCGTCGACCATCGTGTTACGCCCGTCCGGCACCTCGTTCTCGAACACCAGCCGGCCGGACTCGAACACGCGCGACGGCACCGTGTGGCTGCGGCGCACGGTCTCGGGGTCGATCGTGCGCCGCCGCCGGTCGCGGGCCATGCGGATGACCAGGCCATTGCTGCCGGCGCCCTCGGGCGACAGCATGACGAAGCCGCGATCGGCGCTCGAGAGCGCCACGGCCTGGTCGACGACGATGGCGAGCACCTCCTCGAGAACGCGCCCTTCGGCCATCGCCTTGAGCGCCTGGCCGAGCAGGTTCATCGAGCGACCGCTGACCACGCCGCGCGTCTTCGCGTCTTCGGGCAGGGCGGGCGGTGCGCCGACGGTGAAGCGGCTGGTGATCTCGTCGGTGACGAGCTGGAACTCGACCGGCGGCCGGTGCGGCGAGCCGAAGTGCACGTGATCGCCGTGGGCCAGGCGATGCGGGCCCTCGAGCTTCTTCTCGTTCACGTAGGTGCCGAACTTCGACCCCTTGTCGAGCAGCACGTAGGCGGTGCCGTCCTGCGTGATCTCGGCGTGTTCGCGCGAGACGTCGCCCTCCTGGATGACGAGCTGGTTCTCGGGGAGGCGACCGATCTTGAACGGGAATTGCTCGAGGACCCGGGCGACCTTGCCCTCCCCCTCGGGAATCATCAGGCGTGCGACTTCGGCCACGGCTAGAACCTCGGCGGACGGGGACCAGGGCTCGCAGGTGAGGCATTCGGACGGCGCAGCAGTGGAGCCACCGGGTATCTTACCCGACATGACCCTCTGGCTCTACTGCCCGCACTGCGGCACCCCGCTCGAGCCCACCGGGACCTGCCCTGCGTGCGGTGATGGCCGGGTGCACCGCCGGCGCACCGCGCCCGCCGTAGCCATGGCTGTGGTCGAGGCCGGATGCGTCCTCCTCGTGCGCCGCAAGTACGAGCCGATGGTCGGGCACTGGGCACTGCCGGCGGGCTTCATCGAGGGAAACGAGGCGCCCGCGGCCACCGCCCGCCGGGAAGCCGCGGAGGAAACGGGACTCCTCATCCGCCCGACCGCGCTCCTGGGGGCATTTCCGGGCGGCGCGCCAGACGCGCGTGTCGTGCTCCTGGTCTATCGCGGCGTGGTCGAAGGCGGGGTGCTTGCTGCGGGGGATGACGCGAGCGACGCGGGGTTCTTTCCCCTCGACGCCCCGCCGGCACCCCTCGCTTACGGGCCCCACCGGCGCGTGCTCGATCTCCTGCGGGTCGATCCCACGGGCTGAGCGATTCCGCGGTCCATTCGCCGTGGCGTCCCGGAAAAGCAAAAATGAAGTCAAGTCATTGCACCTCAATCGTTTCCGTTCGAATTCGACCGCTATCCGGGGCTTCGGGTTCGCCTGGATTGGGTGCTGAAATTTGTTGCAGCGCGGAACGGACGGTCCTACGCTCGCTCTCCAGCGGGCACAAGACGCACCGAAAAGATTTACCGGCTGAGTTCCGCAAATAGCGCGCAGACGATTCGCGCGACCGTGTGGAGGCCGCTGATTTTCGGTGTCACCCCGCGTCTCTTGTAATGCCCGCAGTTCGCGGGCGCTGGAGCCTGCTCCGGGGATGGACTTCGGGGGGAGCCACCCCGGACGGCTCTCGGTCTTCCCGCTCGATGGCCGCAGGCGTGACGAGTTCCGCGTCACGTCCTGCTGCCAGAGCGACATGGATGGAATACGGGTCCGCGAGACGGACCGACAGGACGCCGGTCCGGTTTGACTTCGGGGGGAGCCATTCCGGCCGGCGGCTTCGTTTTTCGCCGTTTGCGGCCACCCAGCGCGCGTTCTGCGCGGACGCGCGATGACCTTCCGCGTACACTGCCTCCGACCCCACGGAGGCTTTTTTCATGTCCGACGCAACGACCACCATCGGCAGCACCGCGACCGACGCACCCGTTCTGCGCATCGGCCACAGCCCCGATCCCGATGACGCGTTCATGTTCTACGGCCTGGCGCACGGCGCGGTGAAGATCCGCAACTACCGGATCGAGCACGTGCTCGAGGACATCGAGTCGCTCAACCGCCGTGCCATCGCGCGCGACCTCGAGGTCACCGCGATCTCGGCGCACGCTTATCCGCGGATCGCCGACGCCTACCACATCCTCGCCACCGGCGCGTCGATGGGCCGCGGCTATGGGCCGATCCTGGCGTCTCGTGTGCCCATGGCGATCGCCGACCTGCGCGGCAAGCGCGTCGCGATCCCCGGCCCGTGGACCACGGCCGCGCTCCTGACGTCGATCTACGTCGAAGGCCACGTCCCGGTCGAGGTCATGTTCGACCAGGTGCCGCAGGCAATCCTCTCGGGCGAGGTCGACGCGGGCGTGATCATCCACGAGGGCCAGCTCACCTACGGCGGCATGGGCCTGCACAAGATCGCCGACTACGGCGAGCTGTGGGCCGCCGAAACCGACGGCCTGCCGCTCCCGCTGGGCCTCGACGTCGTGCGCGCCGACCTGGGCCCCGAGCTCTGTCGCGAGATCAATCGCGGGCTGCGCGCCTCGATCGAGCACGCGCGTGCGAACCTCGAGCCGGCGATCGATTACGCGCTGACGTTCGGGCGCGGCCTCGACCGCGACCTGGGCAAGAAGTTCGTCGGCATGTACGTGAGCGAGGACACCGTCGATATGGGCCAGCCGGGGCGCGCGGCGCTCCAGCTGCTGTTCGAGCGCGGCGCGGCAAAGGGCCTGATTCCGGCAGTGCCGGAGCTGGTCGTGATCGACTGATCACGGTGCCGCGGATCCGGGTCCACCCGCGCTTGACCACCTGGTGATCGAGCGCTAGGCTTCCTTCAGTTCATCACCCCTGTCGCTTCGGCGCAGGGCGCGAGGCCGTCTCCGAAAGGGGGCGGCCTCTGCTTCGTTCCGGCTCCCGTCTGGCGGCTCGATGCGAACGATCGTCTACGTCGATGCCTTCAATGTGTAGTACGACTGCCTGAAGGGCCGGCCGGGGGCGCGCCTGCGCTTCGCGCGCATCTGGCGAAGGGCTGACTCCGGCGGCGACGGAATTCGTGATGCTGGATTAGGTTGTGAGAGTCTGAAGGGCAGCTGCGAGATCGATGAGCCAGCTGTGGCTGTCCCGGGGGGGGGCGCGCGAAGTGACAGCTATGACGTGGATTTTAGGCGTGGCTAGCCTGCTGTTCGCTTCCGGACAGGCTTGGGCCGCGGAACCTGGAAAGAGTTGCGGCGTCCGACTGTCTGTCTTGGAGGCATTCAACCTGACGGGTGATCCCGCCTACGTGCCACCGGCGCTGAACTCCCTTCTGGTGCGGACGCTGTCGGGCGAGTCGCACGGCGAGTTCATCGAGGCGAACAGCGGGATTGGCATTGGACGGGTTCGAGCCCGGAAGAACCCAATCCGATTGGCCGATCTAGGCGAGGGATGCAGCGATTCGATTTCCATCGCGGTCGATCTGGAGCAGTCCTATTACGGAGTCCTGGCGGATCCAGGGAAGGCTGTCTCCGGATACGCAGCGCTCGGGATCTTGGGAGTAATTCTTGGGGATGGGGCGACGGGGGCGGCGCTAGTCCAGCTCCGTGCAATCGTACGATTCGGTGCCGACTCTGACTCCGTCGCGCTCACGTCTGTTGGACTACTGGAAGTTGATCTTGAGAAAGCGCCGCGACGTTTTGCGATGCGACGCGCGATGTCGAGGGCATTACACCAACTTGGGTATCGGATCTCGGAGGCGGTGGACCGACGGCTAAAGCTGGGGCTCGAGCCGCGCAGTGTCTCAATGACGCCTGAAAAGTACTTCGAACTTCTGGACCGCGACGAAGGGCTGCCTGCGAAGTGAGACTGATCACTCCCCGATGATCTTCACCAGCACGCGCTTGTCGCGCATGCCGTCGAACTCGCCGTAGAAGATCTGCTCCCACGTCCCGAAGTCGAGCTTGCCCGCGGTGATCGCGACGACCACCTCGCGTCCCATGACCTGGCGGCGCA
>JANPEF010000105.1:0-7747 GCA_031431875.1 Candidatus Eiseniibacteriota bacterium
CGCGACGGTCGCGGTGCCCAAGATGCCGATCCCGGGCATGGGCTGGCTCGCCTACATCATCGATCCCGACGGCAACATCCTCGGCATGATGCAGCCGGATCCGGCGGCGGCGTGACGATGACACGACCGGTCGCGCTCGGCGCCGGCCTGTCGCTGCTCGGCATCCAGCTCGGCTTCTCGCTCGGCGGCGCATTCGGTGTGGCCGAGGACGCGGTCAAGGCACGCCTCGACGCCTCGGGCACGGCGGTCCTCGCCACCATCTACGACGGCGATGTCGAGCGAAAGAACTCGGTCGTCGGCCGCTCGTGGACGTATCTGCAGCGCGCCCACCTGCACGGCGGTGCGATCGGCACGGCTTCGCTGGCCTCGATTCTCGCGCTCGTGCTCCTCTGTCGCGCCGGGCTGCTCGTCAACCTGAGCGCGCTTGCCTTCGGTGCGGGGGCGATCCTCTATCCGCTGTTCTGGTTGCTGGCCGGGCTCAAGGGGCCGGCGATGGGCGGAATGGGCGTGGCGAAGGATTCGCTGCAGTTCATCGCGGTCCCGGGCGCGGGGCTGTGCATCCTCGGCCTCCTCGGCACGCTGATCGCGGTGGCGCAGGCTGGATTCGGACCGCCGCGTGATATCCAGCGAAGCTGATGCATTACGGCGGTTCCCGCTCTATTTGATGGAAGCGCGCGAGCCGGAAGGGCCAGTTTACCTGCTCACGTTCCTGACACTCGAGGAACTGGACGCGGTCGGCGGGCTCGCGCCGCACGCGATCGTGGGCAAGGTGTTCGATCCCGAGGGCGGGATCGTGCCCGACAACTTCGCGCGCAATCGGGCGTTCGTGGATTTCATTCACGGCGTGATTCGGCGTGCCGTGCCCACGATCCCCGACTACGTGAACGCCGCGGCCGAAGCTGGCGACGGCCAGCTCCTCGTGCTCGACGAGCGCGCCGCCCACGCGGGCCGAACCGAGGAGGAGGCCGACGTGATCGGTCTCTTCGAGGTCTCCGGCGGCCGAATCGTCGCCGACTCGTACGCGCCCGCGCCGGATCACTGGATCCTGAACGACGACGGCATGTTCGCGCCGCATCCGGCGATCCAGGAGGCGATCCTGGTGGCGTTGCGGACCTTCGGAAGAACGGGAGATCAGTGACGCATGCTTTCCGACTGACTCACGGGATTCATGACGCCGGTGCGGCTCCGGCCGCTCCGACGACCCGGACCTAGTCCACCGCCGTCCGCACGAACACCTCGAACCACAAATGTCGATCCGGCACCGCGACGGTCTCGACGTGCGTCCAGTGCTTGTCCTTGGTCGTGGCCCACGCGGCGAGCTCCTCGCTGTGCGAGCTGCCCTTGAACAGGACCGCGTGCCCGCCCGGGCGCACCAGCGCGGCGATCGCGGGCAGGAGCTCGGTGAGCACGGCCACGGCGCGCGCCGTCGCGAGGTGGGCGCGCTGCTCGGGCTCGAACACGACGCGCTCGGCCCGATCGATGTGCGCGGTGAAGTTGGCGTGCGTCATGCGCTCGGCGACGCGCTGCAGGAACAGGCCCTTGCGCCGGCGCGACTCGATCGCATCGACGTGCCACATGGGCCGCGCAATCGCGATCGGCACGGCCGGGAAGCCCGCGCCGCTGCCGACGTCGACCAGGCGGACTTCTTCGCTCGCTGGGCCGGCCGGGGCGAGGCGATCCAGCACCGGCAGCACGACCAGCGACTCGAGAACGTGGCGGCTGACCAGGCGACCCAGGTCGCCCGCGGCCACCAGGTTGCTGTCCTTGTTCCAGCCGAGGAGTTCGCGCAGGAAGCCCTCGAGCTCGGCTCGGATGCGCGTCGACTCGGCGCGCGTGTCGGCGTCGGGGCCGCCGCCGGGTGCGACGGCCGTCGGCGCGATCGTGTCGAGCACGGCATGCTCGGCCGCCGACAGCGAGCGGACGATCGGCGGTCCCTCGGCCTCGGCGCGGTATCGGGCCTTGCGCGCGACGGTCTCGGGACGCGGTTCGCGGCGGGGGCTCACTTGGGGTCGCGGTCCTGGCTGGAATCACTCATGGTGGCGGGTCCTCCCTCGCGTCGCAGCATCCCACGGCATCGCGGGGTGGACAAGCTCAGTCCGGCTGCCCGGCCAGGATCCGCTCGAGCTGGATTCCATGGCGCATCGGGTGGACGACCGCGTGCTCGAGCAGCATCTCGACGCTCATGAGGGCGCCCCAGCGCGTCTTGTGCTTCTGCTCCTCGATCTCCTCGGTGGACATCGCCGCCAGGTGCCGCCGGTACGCGGCCAGCACTTCCTCCGCGAACGCCTCGAACCGGGCAGCGACCGCCGCGGCGTCGGTCGTCATGTCGACGTCGGTCACCGGGCGCCCCACCCACTCGCACGACCGCACCATGTACCCGCGCGCAGCCATGAGGACATGCCCGATCAGGTGATCGCGCGACGCGTAGCTCTCGTCGCCACGGGCATCGGGCATCGGTGCATTCGCGGCGAGAAACTTGCGCCAAGTCACGAGGAACGCGCGGAGTTCGCGCTCGTGGAGGTCGACGAGATTGCGGACGGCACGGCTCTTGAAGTCCATGGGGGCTCCTTGGGCGGAGGGCGATGGGGCGTCAACGGTCATTGGAGGATGGCGCTGCTCGTGAAAACTTTCACATCAACTTGCGCCGGCGCAAGTCGATTGGTCAATCACACGCCCACGTCTCCGTCTGCCGCGCGATGGTCCATCGACCGTGGCACCGCACCTACCAGGACTCAGGCTTGCTGAGCTCCGTTCCGTCGGCCAGCCGGACGGGATCCGGAAACTGGTGCCGCAGGTAGCGCTTTGCTCGCATGCGGAAGCACTTCGTGGCGGCGGAAGAGAGGTCGTAGCCGATCCGCCTATAAGGGAAGTAGCAGTACACGGGCTTCTCCGGAAAGTGCTTCCGGGCCATCCTGACCGCCGGGGCGAGATCGTTGTCCCCGGTGACCAGCACGACGGCGTCGCAGGCATTCGTCCAGAACAGCTCCATCAGTCGGATGCCGAGGCCGACATCCGTCCCCTTCTCCTCGGGGCGGGGGGTCTCCCTCCCGCAGTGTAGACAAAGGCTCTGCTTCACCTTGAAGGTTCCCAGGTGGACGCGGATGCCGCTCCACTCGAGACACTCGATGTAGCGTCGGTGCCTGTCCGTTGTCCCGAGATCCGCGACCTCCCGAAATGTCGCGAGAGCCGAGAAGTAGTCGATCCCCTCGAGCTCCGCCCCACCGCGGATGTCGCCGAGGAGTGATCGGCACAGGGAGTCGAGATCGAGCCACTTCGTTCCAACACCACCGAGGTCGACGCTCGCATCCCGCAGGGAGTGGTACAGGTTGAAGCCATCGACGAGAAAGACCGTTCGCACGGGACTCTTCGTCGGGGGCGGGCAAAAAAAACCCCCCGGGTCAGCAACCCGGGGGTACCAGCTAGACCCCTAGGAGGTCTCGGCTGGCGGAGATGTTCAAAGTATCCTCAGGGCCAGATCCGCAGTCAACAGTCTTGGATTCCGGAACCTCGTGAAAACTTTCACATCAACTTCCCACGTGGGAAGTCGATCTGCACATCAGCATGCGCTGGCGCATGTCGATCGGCCGATCACGCCGACGCCGACGCACCCACCCCCGCCGCCGCCTTCAGATGAATCAGCAACACCGTCACGTCCGCCGGCGACACGCCCGCCACGCGCCCCGCCTGCCCCACCGTGCGCGGCCGCACCGCCCGGAGTTTCTCCAGGGCCTCGCGCGACAGGCCGCGCAGCGGCGTGTCCCACAGCGCCTCGGGCAGCGCGTGATCCTCGAGCCCGCGCACGCGCTCGACCAGCCGCTCCTGGCGAACCAGGTAGCCCTCGTACTTCATGCGGACTTCGACGGACTCGGCTTCGAGCCCATCGAGCGCAGCGAGCCCGAGCGCGCGGACGGCTTCATAGCCACCGGAAGGATCGCGCACCAGGTCCGCCGCCGTGCGCCCGCCCCCGCCGGGGAGGCCCGTACGCGCGAGCCGCGCAGACTCGCCGCTGATGCGCTCTTCCTTCGCGTCGACCGACGCGAGCTGCTCCGCAGTGATCAGCCCCAGCCGGTGGCCATGGGCCGCGAGCCTCGTGTCGGCATTGTCGTGCCGCAGAAGCAAGCGGTGCTCGGCCTGCGAGGTGAAGAGCCGGTACGGCTCCTCCGCCCCGCGCGTGACGAGGTCGTCGACCATGACGCCGAGGTACGCCTCGTGGCGCTTCGGCACGAACGCGGGCTCGCCCTTCGCGGCGAGCGCGGCGTTGACGCCGGCGATGAGGCCCTGCCCCGCGGCCTCTTCATAGCCGGACGTCCCGTTGATCTGCCCGGCGAGATAGAGGCCCCGCACCGTGCGCGTCTCCAGAGTCGAGCGCAGCTGCGTCGGGATCACGAAGTCATACTCCACGGCGTAGCCGGGGCGCAGCATGACCGCGTCCTCGAGGCCCGGCACCGTGGCGATGGCCTCGCGCTGCACCTCCTCCGGCAGCGAGGTCGAGAACCCGTTCACGTAGATCTCGTCGGTCGTGAGGCCCTCGGGCTCGAGATGCAATTGATGAGAACTTTTGTCCGCGAAGCGGACAACTTTGTCTTCGACCGACGGACAATAGCGTGGGCCCACGCCCGTGATCTGGCCGCTGTACATGGGTGAGAGATGCAGGTTCGCGCGCAGGAGCTCGTGCGTCTTCTCGGTCGTCGCGGTCAGGTGACACACCGCGCGATTGGCGATCGGCGGATCGTCTGCGGTGCGCCAGTGCGAGAACCCGCGCGGCGGCTCGTCGCCATGCTGCACCGCGAGGCGATCCCACGCGATGGATCCGCGGGACAGGCGCGGCGGCGTGCCGGTCTTCAGCCGCCCGAGCCGCAGCCCCGCTCGCAGCAGCGCCGGCGACAGTCCCGCGCTCGCGCGCTCGCCCCGCCGCCCGCCCGCCACCTGGCGCGTCCCGCAATGCAGCACGCCGTTCATGAACGTGCCGGGGGTGACGATGACCGCGCTCGCAAGGATCTCGCGACCGTCCTCCAAAAGGACGCCGCGCATGGCGCCAGGCCTGTCCCCGACCGGCAGATCGAACACGAGATCCGAGACCATTGCCTCGATCAACGTCAGCCGCGCCTCGCCCCGCAGCTCACGGGCCATCGCCGCCGGATACAAATCGCGATCGGCCTGCGCGCGTGGCGACCACACCGCCGGCCCGCGCCCCGTGTTGAGCATGCGGAACTGGATGCCCGCGCGGTCGATCACGCGCCCCATCACGCCGCCGAGCGCGTCGATCTCGCGCACGAGATGGCCCTTGGCCAGCCCCCCCACCGCCGGATTGCACGACAGTCGCGCAGTGGCCGCGATGTCGGCCGAGATCAGCGCCGTGCGGACGCCCATGCGGGCCGCGGCCAGGGCGGCCTCGCAGCCGGCATGGCCGCCGCCGATAACGGCGATGTCGAAGGCTGTCGGCGGGGTGAGCATGGGCGGAGTGTAGACGATCGGCGTCCGGTCGGGGGTTGGGCGCCGAGGCCACCTGAGCGGAACGCCCACGCCCGGGAGCAAACTTGAACCCGCCGCTATCGTCGAAGATACTCAACGGGAATCGGCAGGCATGTTGGCGGGTCCCCCATCGCGCCTCCGTCACCCGCCCCCGGCTGAAGAAGTGAGGTTGAATCCATGAAAGAAGAGCGGGAACACAGCGACCCCGAGGAGCTCTCGGTCCCCGAGAAGATCCTCAAGGTGCAGGATCTCTGGGACGACATTGCGCGCTCGTCGGGCGACGTCGAGCTCACCGCAGCCCAGCGCGAGGAGGCTGAACGCCGGCTTCTCGCGCACGAGGCCAATCCCGGCCAATACCCGACCTGGGAGGAGGTCAAGCGCAGGCTCGAGGAACGGCGATGAGGCGCTCGGCCCACCTCGCGCCCGAGGCGGAGCGGGAACTCGAATCTGCGGTATTCCATGGTCGACGCGATCCGCGGGGCTGGTCCGATCGGGTGCGCGACGGGGCCTTCGTCGAGACAGCCTCGCAGCCGGCGTAACCGCCCGAGCACGACGATGTTGGGTCGCTGCATCGTGGGAGAGTCATGCAGTGAAAACCATCCTCCGCGTCACCCTGTTGACTCTCGCAGCGGTCATCCTCTGGGTCGCCGCAATCTTCGTCGGCACCTCCGAAGGCTGGTGGAGGAAGTCGCTCGCCCCTCGTGGCGACACCGCCGCCTTCATGTCCGCCGCCGCCCAGCTCGTCGACTCCAGCAACAAGGGCAACGCGGTGTTCGCCGTCCTCGACGATGGAGTCGTGCACGGCGTGCATGCGCTCTCCGTCGGCGAAGCGGTCGACGTGAATACCGTCTTCCAGACCGCGTCGCTCAGCAAGTGGATCACCGCCTGGGGTGTGATGACGCTCGTCCAGGAGGGCAAGCTCGACCTGGACGCACCCGTCAGCAAGTACCTGACGCGATGGGCGCTTCCAAAGAGCACGTTCGACAACAGCAAGGTGACGGTGCGTCGTCTGCTGAGTCACACCGCGGGACTCACCGACGGACTCGGCTATCAAGGCTTCGCGCCCGATGCGAAGGTGCCGAGCCTCGACGAGGCCCTCAGGAAGCCGGATGCGGATCCCGGCATCAGCGGCGTCATCGCGGTCGGCGCGGAGCCCGGCGCCGAGTGGCAGTACTCGGGCGGCGGCTACGCCATCCTTCAGCTGCTGGTCGAGGAAGTGAGCGGCGAATCGTTCGAGGCCTACATGCAGCGCGCCGTCTTCCACCCGCTGGGCATGACTCGCTCGTCGTACACCTGGACACCTGCGGAGGGATCGACACTCGCGACGTTCTACGATGTCGACTCGAAGCCGACGCCTCATTACCGCCACTCGGCCGTCGCCGCCGTGTCGCTGTACACGTCGGTGTCCGACCTCACGCGATTCCTGCAGGCCCACCTGCCGGGAAAGAATGGCGAGCCGATCGGACGTGGAGTGCTCGCGCCGACAACGATCGAAGAGATGTGGCGGCCGCACGGCTCCAAGTTCACGGAGGACATCTGGGGCCTCGGCACCTGCCTGTACGCGAAGAACAACGAGGGGGGCTTCGTCGTCGGTCATGACGGGAACCGTGGCGAGCCGCCGATCAATACCACCGCACGCGTCAACCCGGTGACCGGCAACGGCATCGTGATGCTCGAGACGGGGACGCCCCTCCTTGCGACGCGGCTGGGCGGCGAGTGGGTCTTCTGGGAAACGGGCAACGTGGACTTCCTCTCCTTCGCGATGGCGATCCCCGGAATGCTTCGCCGGATGGCCATCGGGAGCCTCGTGATCGTCGTCGCCGTGCCGACCATCGCCTGGGCGGTGCGACGGAAGAGGCGAAATCGATCGATCCATGCGAGTGCCGCACCGCTCTCAACGCGCCCCTGACACCAAAAGGACGGAATCCCGCATGCCCAGTCTGCAGAAAGCTGGAGGCATCGCCGCACTCGTCGAGGCGTCGGCCTACATGGTCGGTTTCGTCGTCCTCGCGACGCTGCTCAACCCCGGCAGCACCGAGGGATGGACTCCGGCGCAGAAGCTCTCCTTCGTCCTCGAGCGGAAGACGATCTTCCAGGCGTGGACCCTGTTCATCTACGTCGTCTTCGGCGTCGTCCTGGTGCCCCTGGCCGTGGCTCTCCACGAACGGCTGAAGGCCGACGCGCCCGCATTGATGCAAGTCGCGACCTCCTTCGCCCTCATCTGGGCGGGTCTCGTCATCGCCAGTGGAATGGTCGCGAGCGTGGGGCTGGAGGC